>PZPC01000048.1:0-9826 GCA_003045895.1 Bacteroidota bacterium | reverse complement strand
ATATCCTGGACATTACGCTCACCCCGGAATCCAATCTGAGTCTAACGGCGCTCATTTCCGAACCCAGTTGTGTGGGTTTTAGCAACGGCGCTATCCAGGTGACTGCTGGTGGGCTAGCACCCCAGTCCTACCAATGGTCAACGGGAGCTACTACTGCTACGCTGGCCAATGTTCCGGTAGGCACCTATGGCCTGGTGGTTACCGATGCCCGCGGCTGCCTGGCGGATACCTCCTTCGTGGTGGCAGCCAACCAGGTTTTTGTGTTCAACTCTACCGTGGTTCAGCCTTCCTGCTTTGGGGCCAATGATGGGATCATTGACCAAACGCTCATTCAACAGGGCCAACCCCCTTTTCAGTTTTTCTGGAACAACAATACCCAGCACGTGGACCAATTGTTTTTGGCACCGGGTGATTTCCAGTTCACCGTCACCGATGCGGTCGGCTGTCAGTTTGTTTCTGACACTTTTGTCATTCAATATCCTGCACCACTTGATTTGCAGGTCCTCGACTCCGACGGAATCGCTTGTGCGGGTGATGAATCGGGTTATTTTGAAACCACCGCCACCGGGGGCACGCCTCCCTACCAGTACAACTGGGTAGGAACGGGCAACAGCAACAGCAATATTTACAACCTGGGTGCGGGTACCCACCGGCTCTCGGTTACCGATGCCCGCGGCTGCCGGGTAGATACCCTGCTGGCGCTGGCCGACCCCTTGCCGCTGACGGTTTTTGTGGAGTTGGAACCAGGGAATGTATGCGACCCTGATGACCGTGACCTGCTCTTGAGCAATGTGACGGGTGGACGAATGCCTTATCAATACAATTGGACCAACGGCGGCACAACGCCTAACCTGATAGGACCCGTTCCGGGCGATTATTTTCTGACCGTCACGGATGCCAATGGCTGTGCTGCGGTCTTTGGTACCGTGAAAGTACAGGAGGGAGTAGCGCCACTGGTATTGGACAGTTTTGTCGTAGACCAGGTGAGTTGCTTCAACAGCCAGGATGCCCAACTCACAGCCTACGTCAGTGGAGGATCATCCGCCTTGCGCTACCACTTTACCCCCACCTATATCGAATACAGTGCAGCAAAATCGGCGACGGTCGGTGGACTTAGCTATGACAACAGTTACAGCGTGACGGTAACCGATTTGTTAACCGATTGTGAGGTGGAATCAGCCATTGTAACTGGTGAACAACCATCACCCATCACTATTCGACGCGACAGCTTCTCCGTCGTTAATTGTTTTAGTGGTGCCGACGGCAGTATCTATGTCAGTGTGGCGGGAGGAACCGGGGCTTATACCTACCGCTGGACCCGCAATGGAAACCCGGTCAGTACCCAGCAAGACCTGCGTTTTGCGCAGGCTGGAATTTACCAGCTACTGGTGACCGACGCTAACCAGTGTACGGCGGTTTACAATGATTCCAACGTAGTCTCTATCAACGAACTGATCATCATTTCAGATACCCTGATTCGGCCCGTTAGCTGCCGCAACGGGCTGGATGGTGCCATCAATCTCACCATTTCAGGGGGTATTGGTCCTTATGATTACTTGTGGTCCAACGGTGCTATGACGGAAGATCTTACCGGCATTGGTGCTGGAAATTACACCTTAACGGTTACCGATAGCGATACTTGCCGGGCCATTTTTCCCAGCTTACAGGTTCCTCAGCCCGCCACGAGCATTAATATTGCTGGCCTCGTGGATTCCGTGAGTTGTTTTGGTTTAATGGATGGCCGTATTCAGGTTAATGTTACGGGCGGTGGACCTCCGTATGTCTACCGCTGGCGCAGGAACGATGTACTGGTCCCTACGCTTACGGGGCCCTTCCTGGACAACCTGTTTGCTGCCAATTACCTGCTGACGGTAACGGATACCTTTGCGTGCGAACAAGAACTACACTTTCCGTTGGGGCAACCCCCGGCTTTAACCGCCGTCATTACCAATACGCCTGCTGGCAGCCCTTCCCTGTTGGCGACTGGAACGGGGGGGACGCCACCCTATGGTTATCGCTGGTCTACGATGGATACCACTCAAATGATTAATGAATTGTTGTCGGGATTTTATTCCCTGCAGTTGACGGATGCCAATGGCTGTCTGGCAATGGCTGATTTTAGCCTGACGGCCAATCGCACTTTGCCGACCCGCAGTGACGAACTTTTCGGTTATCCCAACCCCACCAAAGCTACCGTAACCGTAGGGTTCCCCAACGCACTGATTCCGCCAGGTACCCGTATTCAGGTGCTGGATGACCAGGGCAGAACACTCCGCAGTTGGTCCTTGGACCGATCGGAGGAAACCCTGACCGTTGACTTAGGTGAACTTCCTACCGGCCGTTATGGCGTTCGCTTAGTCAATCCCGAAGCAGGTAGGGAAGGAACGTTGTGGGTGCTAAAGATCCACTAACCGGGGTGTTGCTCGTGACAGATCATTACCGCTTTTCCCACCACTCAGCCAGGTGTGGAGCAGGGGTTTCCAGCTGGGTACGGGCTTTTAGCCACAAAGCCTTGGCCAATGCGGCCGCAATTTGTGCTTCGTTCTTCATAGCGGCTTGCAGCATTTCTGGTTGGTAGTGCAGCTTGACAAAATTGGTGTCAAATTTTCCGGAGCGGAAGGCTTCGTGCTGGCACACAAATTTTCCAAAGGGTAGGGTAGTGGCCACGCCTTCCACTTCGAAGGCTTCGATGGCCGTAATCATTTTGCGGATAGCGGCCTCCCGGTTCTCTCCGTAAGTGACGAGTTTGGCCAACATGGGATCGTAGTAGATGGGAATATCCATCCCTTCCGTAAAACCATCATCGACCCGTATGCCTTCACCCGTGGGTGGGCGATACCTTTCCAGGCGTCCTACGCTGGGCATAAAATTGTCGAGTGGATCTTCGGCGTAGACGCGCAACTCCAAAGCGTGCCCCTTGATCTGTAAGTCATCCTGGGTAAAAGGCAATGCCTCTCCACGGGCGATGCGGATTTGCATTTCTACCAAATCAACACCGGAAATTAATTCGGTAATGGGGTGCTCCACCTGGAGGCGGGTGTTCATTTCCAGGAAATAGAAGTTGAGTTGATCGTCAATCAGGAATTCTACTGTTCCCGCGCCGAGGTAATCACAGGATTTAGCAACCTGCACCGCCGCATTACCCATTTGCTTGCGCAGTTCTGGGGTGAGTACACACGAAGGCGCCTCTTCCACTACTTTTTGGTGGCGCCGTTGAATGCTGCATTCCCGTTCGAAAAGATAAACGACATTGCCGTGGCTGTCAGCCAGCACCTGGATTTCGATGTGGCGGGGAGAGGTGACAAATTTTTCGATGAAGACGGCGCCATCGCCAAAGGCGGAGATCGCTTCGCTCACCGCGCGTTCCATTTGTTCCTCAAATTCGCCGACATGTTCCACCAACCGCATTCCTTTCCCACCACCACCAGCTGAAGCTTTGATCAGGATTGGAAAACCAACTTCCTGTGCTACTTTTTTGGCGGCTTCCACATCGGTGATGGCTTCGTCCACTCCAGGTACCATAGGCACGCCGTAAGATTTGACCGTTTCCTTAGCTGCTAGCTTAGAGCCCATCACTTCAATAGCGTGGGTCTTAGGACCAATGAAGGTGATTCCAGCGCGTTCGACCGCTTCGGCAAAGGCGGCGTTTTCACTGAGAAAACCGTAGCCAGGATGAATGCCGTCTACGCCCAATTCCTTAGCCACCGCAATGATTTTATCAGCCAGAAGATACGATTGGCTGGAAGGAGGGGGGCCCAGCAATACCGCTTCGTCGGCAAATTTTACGTGTGGTGCCTGGCGATCAGCCTCCGAATAAACGGCGACGGTGGCAATGCCCATCCGACGGGCCGTTCGCATAACCCGTAGGGCAATTTCTCCACGATTGGCAACCAGTATCTTTTTCATAAAGCAGTATTAATTCGCTGAAAGTTTGCGTTCGGCAAGTTATAATTTTTCTTGATCGATGTGGACACCCGATGGTAAAAACGGACTGGCATCACCCCCACCTTTGATGATTTCCCGAACAATGGTGGAACTGATATGAGAATAAGCTGGGGGGCTGATCAGAAAGATCGTTTCGATACCTTGCCCCACAATATTGTTGAGTTGGGAGATGGTTTTTTCGTAATCAAAATCAGAAGCATTCCGCAGTCCACGCAATAGGTATTTGGCGCCAATCTTGTTGCAGTAGTGCGCCGTCAGGCCCTCGAAAGTCGTTACTTCTACCTGGGGATAAGAAGCGAAGACCAGCCGCAGCCAGCCCAGCCGTTGCTCCAGGGGGAAAAGACTTTGTTTTTGGGAATTAACCCCAATGGCGATGACAATTTTATCGAAAAGGGGTAAAGCCCGCTCTACCAGATCAAAATGACCAGTAGTAATGGGATCAAAAGACCCTGGGAATACAGCTATTTTTGACATGCAAATATTTTCAGGTGGAAATCAGCTCATTTCGGACGTTAAGATATAAACCTTTGCTTAAGTGGTATCAATTTCGATTGTATTTGATCATACGTGATTTTTTTTTACCCCGTTGTGCAACATAATTTTTTTTTGTCGTACTAAAAACAATGTTCTTATTATAAAAAACATTAATTTAGTATTCGAATTGCGGCGTAATCCTTTTTCATAGGGTGCAATGCAATCACTTCCACTTCAAAGGCCGACACTCGTCGGAACACACCAAAAGTAGCCGTCATTTTTTCAGATTGCCCAGTTCACCGTGCCGTTTTGTTTGCTTATTACGGGATATCGACTTCTAGTCAGCTAAGGTTACACCAAGACTGTTCAAGTACCTGGAGAGAGAGTTGGAAATTATTGTCTTTATTTGATACATTGACTATGAAAAAATCAGCAATTGCACCCGTATTATTCGTTGTTGCACTCCTCTCTTTCTGTCCATTTGTTACTGCCCAGCAGAGTAAAGTGGAAAAAGCAGACCAATTAATGGAAGCGCTTCGCTACCAGGAAGCCATTGGTGTGTACCAGAAACTTTACCAAAAAGACAATGCTTCTTTGCCCGCAGTTTTAGGGCTGGCTACCGCCTATCGGAAATCTGGAAAACTGGAAGAAGCAGCTTCCTGGTATGGGAAAGCCCTGAGCCTGCCCACCGTAGATCCGGCTGTTTACTTCACCTATGGTCAGGTCTTGCTGCAGGTTCGTAACTGTGCCAGTGCCCAGTCTGCGTTTAATCACTTTCTGCGCCTCAAACCTGATGATGAACGAAAAAGTATGTTGGCGGATGTCTGTGCCTACCAAAACCAATTGCTGGTAGAAAGTGCACAACGCATCCACTTGTCCCTACCCGGTTTCAACGGGCCAGCCAGTGAACTGGCGCCTGCCTTTTACCAGAAGGGGATTGTTTTTGCTGCTTTACGACCTGCTGAAGGCCGTAAACCTGCTGATTACGATCTCTTTTACACCAAGGTTATACTTTCTGACCAACCGGCTGGTGTCGATCTGAGTTACGAACCCCCGCAGGCCTTTTCAGACTTGTTGAATACCCCATTCAACGAAGCTATCGTGGCCTTTAGCCCCGATTTTAGCACAATTTATTTCACCCATAATCAGGAGCGGCCCGTTTCCGAAAAATATCCACTCAGGCGACTGGAAATATTGGCCACTCACCGGGATGCCACCGGTGCCTGGTCTGCTCCCGAAGGATTGCCCTTTAATAGCCCCGGTTTTAGTACGGCTCACCCTGCGCTGTCTGCCGATGGTAACCGCCTGTTTTTTACCTCCGATCGTCCCGGCGGTTTTGGGGGTAAGGATTTGTACTACAGTGAGCGGATCGGACTCAACTGGAGCGACCCCGTAAATTTGGGGCCACAGATCAATACCGAAGGCGATGAGCTATATCCTTTCGTACATCCCAACGGGGATTTGTACTTCGCCAGCAACGGACAGCTGGGCTTAGGGGGATTGGATATTTTTCGATCAGAAGATTTAGGGGGCGGTGCCTGGTCTTTGCCGGAAAACATGGGAGCCCCAATTAATTCAGTCTCCGACGACTTTGGATTTATCCTGGAGCAGGCAGGCAATTACGGGTTTTTAACTTCCAACCGGATCGGTGGCGCTGGGGAGGACGATATTTATGCGTTTCAGTACAGATACCCGGTCGTGCAGGAACAATACGCAGCAAAAGGCAGTCAAGCGGATCTCCACGGGACCGTATACGATAAACTCACTGGCCTACCTATTCCTTTTGCCCAGGTGAAATTGGTGAGCACCGATTGTGCGGATACCGTGCGCCTGGCCGCCGACGAAAGCGGCTATTTTGTACACCAGTGGGAAGCGGCATGTTGCTATGAGTTAAGCGCCACCAAAGAGAATTATTTCAATACCCCCTACGAGCAGCTGTTCTGCTTCAGCAAGCAAGAGCAATACCCCGACCTTGCCATTTACCTGGCGCCTTACCGGCTGGAAGCCAATCAAAAAATGACTCAAGTTGAAAAACACGGGGAGGATCATTTTCAGGTTGGCACCCCAACAGCCCCGGAGCACAATGACCGCGCCATCCCTTACTTGCTCAATGTGTACTACGATCTGGATCGCGCCAGTGTGCGTGCCGAGGCTATTCCCGAGCTGAGCCGACTTTACTGGTTAATGGTCTTTAATCCTGAACTGCAACTCGAAATCAGTTCCTATACAGATTCTCGTGGTTCAGCAGAGTATAATCGACATTTGTCACAAAGGCGTGCGGACGCAATTGTGAACTGGCTGGTTAAAAAAGGCGTAAGCCGCAGTCGGCTGATTGCCAAAGGTTACGGCGAGGAGCGCCTGGTCAATTCTTGCCAGGACGGCGTGACCTGTACTGAAAACGAACACCAAAACAACCGCCGCACCGAATTTCGGGTAACGGATCAAAAACTCGGACATACCTATTAGAGTCAGGTAGTAATAAGCTAAGATGGGTTAACTGTTTGTAAATAACAAAATGGAATACTACTTTTACAATCAAGGATTCTTCTTTCACAAAGACCTATTACCTAATCTAGCCATTATAATATGAGATTCAATCCCGTTACACTAATAATTGCTTGCCTGCTGTTGTTCAGTTCGCCCCTTGCTGCCCAATTCCGAACAGCGATGCGAACCGCTAACAAACAGTATGACATTAATGCCTACAACCTGGCCGTACAATCGTATTTGTCCGCACTGGAGCGACGCCCCGATGATCCGGAAGCGCTGGGTAAATTAGCCGATTGCTACCGGCATTTAAATATGATGGAAGATGCGGCCCGCTACTACGCGCAAGCCGTTCGTTTGAGAGATGTCAATAAACAACACTTTCTCGAGTTTGGCGAGGTGCTAATGGCGCTGGGGCGATACGATGAGGCCAAACAATGGTTTGACACGTATGCCCGGGATGTAAGTGCAATGGTTGGGAGGCAGTATAGCCAGAGTTGTGATTTTGCCAAGACCCAGATCACAGCGGCTTCAGGCTTCAATGTCAGGCCGGAATTGTTAAATACCCCTTCTGCGGACTTTGGGCCTTCCTTTGTCTTATCCGACCAGGTTGTCTTTTCTTCTGCCCGCACCGATCTTGCCGCTCCGGGATCCTTTTCCGGAAAAGCTGGTAACAGCTTATTGGTAGCCACCATCGGCCAGGATCGTTTCCTGGCAATTCCCTACCTCTTGCGCAATGGCTACCAGGTTGACGGTGGCAATGCCGGGCCGGTTTCCTATTCTCCCGACGGGGCCAAAGTCATCTTCACCCGTAACAATTTTGTGGATGGTACGCGGCAAATACCGTCTAGTGGCATGCAATTGGCCCTTTTTGAGGCTACCGTGAGCGCCAGTGGAGAATGGACCAATGTGCGTCCTTTTCCTTTCAACGGATCGGATTACTCCACCGGTTATGCTACTTATACGCCCGATGGCCGCGGCGTTTATTTCGCCTCTGACCGGCCCGATGGTTTTGGTGGTTACGATATTTATACTTCTTACCTCGTCGGTAATTCGTGGAGCACCCCTGAGAACCTGGGCCCCGTAGTAAATTCGCCAGGTAATGAGCTGACGCCGTTTTTTGACGGCAGTAGTTTATATTTTGCCTCCGATTGGCACTACGGCCTGGGGGGCTTAGATGTGTTTCGTTCTCAGCAGGATAATGGCCGCTGGACTCAAATATTTCACATGGGCGCCGCCATCAATTCTCCGCGTGACGATTATGGTTTTGTCTTTAACGATGCGCGCAATCTTGGTTACGTGGTCAGCAACCGGACGGGTGGAAGTGGTAACGAAGATGTTTACCGGGTTACCCGATCAGCCGATAACATTACCCTGGTCATTAAAAATGCCAGTGATGGCGCACCTTTGGCCAACGCTATTGTAGATTTTGTAGAGTGTGGAGAAGGTGCCTATCAAGCCGGCACGGATGGCTTGTACACCTTCCAGGCCATGCAGGGTCTCAACTGCAACCTGGTTGTGCGCAAAGACGGCTACGTAAGTGCAACCGTGCCCCTGGCCACCCTGGGCAGTGGCGACCAAAAAGAGATCACGGTAAACCTGACCAAAATCAATGAAACCTATCCGGGAAAAGTGGTGGATTACGCTACGCGTATTCCGTTGCAGGGTGTAGTCGTGCGGGTGCTCAATCGTCAAACGGGTACAGCTATGGAAGCTGTAACCGATGTGAACGGTGATTATTACGTAGCCATGACACCGTTCACAACCTACGATTTTACAATCCGCAATCCGGGCTACCAGGACATTGTCTTTGTTTTGCCAGTAGAAGATGGCCGGAATCGCAATATGCTGGGGGTAATTGGTATGCAGACCGGTGTGGCTGGTACGAGTGGCATCAACCCTGGGGTAACACCTACTACTCCGGTCACTCCCGTCAATCCGGGAACGAGTGGTAATAATTCGGTTCAGGCTGGGTACGCCATTCAGTTGGCGGCTTTGAGTAAGTTGGACCTGAGCCGGTATAGCAGCCTCAATAATTTGGGACAAGTTTACGGTGTTCCGGCTGGTAACATATACAAAGTTCGATTAGGGGTTTATGGTACCCGACAAGAAGCCGAACAGGCCCTGCGCGGCGTTAAATCCAAAGGATATAATGATGCTTTTATCGTAACTGAAGCGGGTAGCAGTACCACCGGCAATGTACCCAATACCTCCCCGGTAAGCCAGCCGACCACCCAGCCAACCACCCAACCAACCAGCAATTACAGCTACCTGGTACAGCTGGGCGCCTACTCTAAGCCCGAAAATTTTGACCAGTCTAAAGCAGCCAGCCTCGGAACGATCGTTTCCCGACCAAAGGGTGCGCTCACGGCCATGTTGGTAGCCAATATCGCCAGTTTAGACCAGGCCCGGATCATTCAAAGTCGCGCCCGCGCCGCTGGCTGGGTAGGTGCCTTTATTGTGCAGGACCAAAATGGACAATTGGTGAAGGTGGAGTAATTGAGTACTAACCTGCCTGTCAGCAAATTCAGCTGACAGGCAGGTAGTGACTTAGTGGTTGGGAAATTTAAAGTTAGTATTGCTGGTAATAACAAAAGAACCGGGTAAACCAAATATTAAATATTCTAAGTATTTATTTTTATTGAATTTAAAATTTGAATATTATTGAAATAACGTGTAATTTGAAAAAATGATAATCATTTAAAATTTCAAAACATGCGCAACGCTACCTCTCTACCTCTCTACCTCTCTACCATTTTCCTAATTTTACTCTTCCCCATTACCATCTCCGCCCAGGAATACAACGACATCTGGCTGCGCGATTGGGTCAACAATCAAGGCATCAGTAATACGCTGGCTGGGCGGAATCTCAGCATCACCGCAGGAGATTACGTTTACGAAGCAGTACACCAGCTCAACG
>PZPC01000129.1 GCA_003045895.1 Bacteroidota bacterium | reverse complement strand
CTAAAAGAAATCCCGAATGCTGGACGGTTCCAGGATTCGGGATTTCTTTTGGCGCACCGGTTCTTCGTGCTTCAGCGCGAAGCAGACAAATAGCACCCAGCGGTGGTTATTTTTTCAGAACCACGGTACGCGACGCCTGCTGGCCATTGCTGACTTCCAGTACGTAGTGTCCTGCGGGCAGGTGGCTCAGGTCGTATGCCAGCGTGTTGTTGCCTACGACGAGGGTGGCGGTTTGTTGCCACAACGGCTGCCCCAGGTTGTTGTAGAGCGCGACCTTGGCTACTCCGGTGGCTTCCACTGCCAGGTTGAGGTGGAGCTGGTCAGCTACCGGATTGGGGAATACCCGTAGGTGGGTAGCCAGTTCAGGCAAGTCGCGGGTGGCCACGACCTCTTCGGTCAGCACCACGGGGTTGGTGAGGAATACCGCTCCGTCACCGCCACTACCGGCCGCATTGTTAGCCGCTACGGAAGCGGCGTAGAATTTTACTTCTCCCTGGCTGGTCGCCGGGGCAGTCCAGGGGATTTCGAAGACATTGCTGTTGCTGCGCTGAGAATGTTCGGTATATTCCCGATTGTTGAGCTCCGTTACCTGGGTGCCAGCCGTGGCCGCGAAGCTGCCGGCCTGCACATTGCCAGGCAAGAGGGCCACGGCCTGGAAGCCATATACCTGGGCACCGGCACCGGCATTAACCGTTATGCGCATGGTATAGCTGGCTCCGGCCTGGTAGGCGGTAACCGCGTTGCCGTTTTGCAAAATTTCCAAGGTCATCGTTGGGTTAAAAGCGCCTGCGGTGTGGCAGTTGCCACAGTAACCGTTGGCCAGAGGCCCTCCGGTGCGGTCGGCGTTTTGTACGGCACCTGCGCCACTGGAATTGCCCAAAAAAAGAAGGCCTGCCGCTACGGCAAAGAAGAGCATGTAAATCGTTCGCATAATGGTTTATTGAAGTTGACTTTGGTTGATAACACAGGAGCACCCGCTCCACAGAAGTAGGACGTTTGTGGCCAAATTAAGTTTAAAAATCAGGCCGCATAAAATAAAATCACGCAAATGTCGGGGAACTGCTGCATTATACGTAGGGGCAGGAAACCAACCGGTTGGCAGGAGAAATGGTTCAAATACCAGGTTGTTGTTTTTTCGCGGGGATAAAACTTCTTGCTGGCCGCCGGCCTACCGCGCCGGCAAAGAAGGTGTGGATGTAGGCCAGGTCCTGGTCCAGCTCGCCGGATGGGTTGAAGGGCTCACTTATTCGGATAACGCCGTGGCCCCAGTCGAAGGCACACAGCACCAGCGGCACCTGGGCTTCGAGGGCAATGTAGTAGAAGCCGGTGCGCAAGGTGTCGACTTTGGCACGGGTTCCTTCGGGCGCCAGGGTGAGGCGGAAGACTTCGCGCTCGGCAAAGATAGCGGCTACCGCCTGGACAAAATTGCTGCGCTTGCTGCGGTTGACGGGCACGCCGCCCAGCCAGCGGAAAAGCCCGCCGAATGGCCAGCGGAAAAGGGAATCTTTGCCGACAAAATTGATGGATACACCCAGCAGTGTGCGGACGCACAATCCAATGGGGAAGTCCCAGTTGGAGGTATGGGGTATCACCACTATTACACACTTAGCAGGCAACGGGTAAGGAGCCTCCAGGCGGAGCCCCATTAATTTCAACCACCATGCTGCCAACCATTTCCCCATTATCAACTCATTTTTTTCTAATGGCAATTTAATGCTTTTCATTAACATTCAATTAAAGTGCGAAAAAAAGCGTTTTTTTGTTGGCTTAAATTGCTGCCAGACATTGTGCGATTATTACATTTAATGGGTTTATTGGTCATTTCCTGGCAGCTGGTTGCCCAGGCGCCGGAACAACCGCTGAAGGACTCCTTACAGGTGATCTTTGAGCCGGCTGGTGGCTTTTATCCTGCCCAGCAACAGGTTCGTTTGTATGCGCCCGGAGCCACCGTTATTTATTACACGCTCGATGGATCTACGCCCACCCCCCAATCACAGCGTTATTTTACGCCTATTTACCTGGACGAAACCGCCGTTGTTCGTGCGCGGGCTTATGCGGACGCCCAGGCAGGCTCTCACGGTGGGCAGACCTACTTCATCCGCGAGCCAAAAACGCGGCTGCCCGTCGTGTCTATCGGGGTAGCGCCCAGCATCTTGTTTCACCCCGAACGGGGGATCTTTGTGCAAGGCAACGGAGCGGTCGATTCTTTGTGGCACAAACCGGGCGCTAATTTCTGGTCGCGCAGTGAATACGCCGTCCACCTGGAACTATTTGAGGCCGCCGGCAGCACGGTCTACAATTGCCTGTCGGGCATGCGCCTGTTCGGTGGAATGAGCCGCTTGTTTCCCCAGAAATCCCTGGTTCTGGTTGCTCGTAAACAGTACGGGAAGCCGCGCTTCGACTATCCGATCTTCGGGCCGGATGAGCCCTCGTCGTTCAAGTTCCTGGTGTTGCGCAACAGCGGGAGCGATTTCGGCAAGAGCCACTTTCGCGATGGCCTCATGACCAGCCTCGTCCAGCATTGGGACCTCGAATCCCAGGCCTTCCGCCCGGCCCACGTCTACCTCAACGGTATTTACTGGGGCATCTACAACATCCGCGAGAAAGTCAATCGCTACTTCATTGAAAGCCACGCCCGGGAGGTCGACCGCGACAGCATCGACCTGTTGGAACACTACCTGGTACGCAAGCGGGGGTCGCGCTTCAATTACCAGGAGATGCTGGATTTCCTGGATCGCTACGACCTCGACCTCGACGCCAATTACGAACATCTCGCTAATTATATGGAAGTAGACAACTTCCTGCAATACGAGATTGCTCAGATCTACTTCGATAACCGCGATGCCGGTGGCAATATCAAGTACTGGCGGCTGGCCCGTCCGGAAGGCCGCTGGCGCTGGATCCTTTACGATACCGACTGGGGATTCGGTTTGCACGATGAGGTAGCCTACCGCTACAACAGCCTCGCTTTTCATACCGACCCCAATGGCCCCCACTGGCCCAATCCGCCGTGGAGTACCTATTTGTTGCGCAAGCTCCTGCAGAATCAATCCTTCCGCCACCAGTTCCTTAATCGGTTCGCGGACCACCTGAATACCAGCTTCAGCGAAAAGCGGGCTGTTGCCATGGTGGACTCTTTTTACTTGCTGTACCAACAGGAAATGCCCCGCCACCTGCAACGCTGGCGCCTTTCCGAAAAAGAGTGGCTGCGGCAAGTCGCTATTATGCGGACCTTCGCCGAGAAGCGGCCTACTTACCTGCGCAACTACCTGGCTGATTTTTTTAATGCGGGTCCCTTGCGCAGCGTCCGCGTCAGTGCGGGTGTGGGCGGGAAGGTGCTGGTGAACAATTACCTCGCGGTGCAGGAGCTTGACGGCTCCTATTTTGCCAACTACCCCGTGACCCTGCGCGCAGTACCCGCCCATGGTTACCAGTTTGTGGGTTGGGAACATACCCGACAAATCGAGCGGGAGCTGGTGGTGAACCTCAAAACCGACCGGCCTTACGTCTTCCGGGCGCGTTTCGAACCCTTTGTCCACCCGCTGATGGACCAGGTGGTCATCAACGAGATCTGCCCGAAGAGTAAGCAAACGGATGACTGGCTCGAGCTTTACAACCGCTCGGAAACCACCGTTCAGCTCAAAGGCTGGATTCTGACGGACCAACGCCACGAATTTGTTTTCCCCGAGGTGGAACTGCTGCCCAATGACTATTTGGTGGTCTGCAAGGATGCCGATAAATTTCGGGAAACCTTTCCGCACGCTTACAATGTCATTGGCGGCCTGGGGTTTGGCCTCAGCAAACGCGCCGAAACACTCGGCCTCTACGCTCCTTTGGGCGCTGCTGTCGATAGCTGTTCGTACCAACTGCCGCCCCTGGATACCGCTTTCACCCTCAGCCTTAGCCTGCCAGGGCTGGACAATGCCGATTCGGAAAATTGGGAACTAAGTCTTGGCCTGGGAACGCCCAATGCGGCTAATCCCTATTACGTGGAATCCAGCGTGCGGGCCGCCCAGGCGGAATGGATGCAGATAGGCCTGGCCACGGGGGTGCTGCTGCTTTGCCTGCTCCTGCTCTACCTGCGCAACCGGGGCTTTTTTTGATTTAGCGCTGCGAACCTGAACCGCCGCAGCGGAAAGGTTGGTCAAAGACCGATGGATAAGACGCCCCCTGGTCAGACAATTCCCTCCCGAATAAGATCGTGCAAATGCACAAAGCCGAGGTACTGTCCGCTTTCATCCACCACGATCAATTGGGAAATGCTGAACTGACGCAGCATTTCGAATGCCCGGACGGCGAGTGCCGTGTCCAGGATGGTCTTGGGCTGGGTATGCATAATGTCCCGCGCGTGGAGGTCGCCGATCTGTTGCCCTTTTTCCAACATCCGCCGCAGATCGCCGTCGGTGATAATTCCACAGAGCCGATCGTCTTCCGTTACGACCGCCGTTGCGCCCAGGCATTTGGCCGTCATTTCGAGGATACTTTCTTGCAGACTGGTACTGGGGTAGACCCGGGGTTGTTGGTTGTGGGGGTACAAGTCGCTTACCCGCAGGTACAACTGCTTGCCGAGCGCCCCACCAGGATGAAACTGGGCGAAGTCGGCAGCAGTAAACCCGCGGAGCGCCAGGAGCGCCGTAGCAATGGCGTCGCCCATGGCCATCTGGGCCGTGGTACTGGCCGTTGGCGCCAGGTTGTTGGGCTCGGCTTCCTGGCTCACCGGCGTATGGATCAGGAAATTGGCCTGACGGGCCAGAAACGAATCGGTTGTACTGGTCATACCAATGAGGAGGTTGCCCATGTTCCTGACCAGCGGCGCGAGCACCTTGATCTCGCCGGTTTCGCCACTTTTCGACAAGCAAAGGACCAGGTCGGCTTCCCGGATCATACCCAGGTCGCCGTGGATGGCATCGGCGGCGTGCATGTAGAGGGACGGGGTTCCCGTGGAGTTGAGCGTAGCTACAATTTTTTGAGCCACAATGGCACTTTTCCCCATTCCCGTCACAACCAGGCGACCCGTCGACTGGTAAATCGCTTCCACTGCCGCAATAAAATCAGCGTTGATGGCCGGAATGAGTCCCTGCAGCGTAGCGGCCTCAATCGCGAGGGTCTGGCGGGCCGTAGTTTGGATAATTTGCGCTGCGTTCACAGGGGATAAGCATTTGAATCGTTAGGAAAAGCTTTTAAAAGCACAAAGAAACAGTTGTAGCCTCAATTATTTAGTGCTTATGGCGTATTTATCGTCCTGGATCGAAAAAAAAAGGCATATCCCTGTAAAAAAAACTAATATGCTATTTGTTCTTCCAAATTTTACCTAAATTTAAACAGCCAAAAAACACCTTTCCCGATATTATTTGGTGCGGGATTCAAAACCCCAAAAAAGCATCGGTTAAGACCGATCACCTCAAAACCAATTTGCCAGTGGGCTGACCTGCCTGAAATGATTTAGGAAATTCAGCCCGATAATTTAGCCAAATTACAGAGGAAAAGATTCATTGACATGACAGTGACAAAGCATTCCCTGCAAGACTCCTTGCAACAATATTTCGGGTTCAATCTATTCAAAGGGAATCAGGAAGATATTATAAAAAGTGTACTGGAAAGGAAGGACACTTTCGTCATTATGCCCACTGGTGGCGGGAAATCGTTGTGTTACCAGCTTCCTGCGCTGATGACCGAAGGCACCGCCTTGATTATTTCTCCCCTCATTGCTTTAATGAAAAACCAGGTCGACTCGATCAGAGGACACAGCCAACGCGATGAAGTAGCCCATTTTTTGAACTCGTCGCTGACCAAAGCCCAGATGAAGCTGGTCAAGCAGGATATTACCGATGGCAAAACCAAGTTGCTCTTCATTGCGCCGGAAACCTTAACCAAGGAAGAAAACATTGAGTTTTTCCAACAGGTGGGGGTGTCGTTCGTCGCTGTTGACGAAGCGCATTGTATCTCCGAGTGGGGACACGATTTCCGGCCGGAATACCGCCGGATTCGTGCTATGCTAGACGCCATAGGTGACGATATTCCCGTGGTCGCACTAACCGCAACGGCTACCCCGAAGGTGCAGTCCGATATTGTGAAGAACCTCAACATGGAGAATCACAATACCTTCATTTCGTCCTTCAACCGCGATAACCTCTACTATGAAATCCGGCCCAAAACCAAGAAGGAACAGACCGTCCGCGAGATCATTCAGGTGGTAAAAAACATGGCCGGCAAGTCGGGCATCATCTACGTCCAAAGCCGTAAATCAGCGGAGGAAATCGCCCAGGCCCTCACGGTAAACGACGTCAAAGCAGCCCCTTACCACGCAGGATTGGACGCCAAAACCCGTAGCAATACGCAGGACGCTTTCCTGATGGAAGATATCGATGTCATCGTCGCTACGATTGCCTTTGGAATGGGAATCGATAAGCCCGATGTGCGCTTCGTGATTCACTTTGATATTCCCAAAAGTATCGAAAATTACTACCAGGAAACAGGCCGCGCCGGCCGGGATGGTCTCGAAGGGCGCTGCATTGCTTTTTACAGCTATAAAGATATTCTCAAGCTGGAGAAATTCCTCCGCGATAAGCCCGTCGCTGAACGCGAAATGGGCGCTCAGTTGATGCAGGAAGTAATGGCTTACGCCGAGACCACCGCCTGCCGCCGTCGCTTTCTTTTGCATTATTTTGGAGAAGAATACGACGAGAAAGGTTGTGGTAAGATGTGTGACAATTGCCGCCACCCCAAAGAGAAAATTGAAGTGGGGGAAGATATCGTTATTGCCCTGAAAGCAGTACTCGAACTGGACGAAAATTACGGCATCAAAACCCTCATCAACTTCGTTCGGGGAAAGGAAACCAAAGAGATCAAAGACTTCCGTTTTGACAAGCGGGCCGGCTTTGGCCACGGCACCGGAAAGGACGAAACCTACTGGAGTAGCGTGTTCCGGCAGTGTATGCTCAATGGGTTGATTTACAAAGATATAGAGAGCTATGGCCTCCTGAAAATGAAGGAAGATGGACTGGCTTTTTTAGCTAAACCAACCAGCTTTAAAATCCCGATCAACCACAATTACGAAGTGGAAATGGCCGAGGCCAGAATGGAAAACAATGCCAAGGTTTCGGTCCTGGATGAACAGTTGTTGAAAATGCTGAAGGACCTGCGCCGCCAGGAAGCCAAGCGAAGGGATGTACCTCCTTTTATTATCTTCCAGGACCCCAGCCTCGAGGACATGGCCACCCAGTATCCCATCACCATGGACGAGCTGGCTAAAGTGTCGGGCGTGAGCATCGGTAAAGCACAGCGCTACGGGCAAACCTTCCTCGATCTGATCGCTGATTACGTGGAGGAAAATGATGTGCTGCGCCCCACCGAATTTGTCGTGAAACAGGTGGCCGACAAATCCCGGATCAAAGTGAGTATTATTCAGGGTATTGATCGCAAAATACCCCTCGATGACCTCGCCGGATCCAGTGGGATGTCCATGGAAGACCTGCTGGCAGAACTGGATGCGATTGTCACTTCCGGAACCAAAGTAAACATTGATTATCACCTCGAAGAAAATATCGACGAATACGCCCGGGAAGACATCATCGCGTACTTTATGAACGCGGAGACCGACTCTGTTGAAACTGCTTTTGCCGAACTACGGGAAGATGATATTACCATTGAAGAAATTCAATTGATGCGCATCAAGTTCCTGTCGGATATGGCCAACTGATCTTGTCGGGATTGCCTTTTATCATGTCTGCTGATGCCTGGTGAAAACGGGATCAGCCAGCCAATTGAACAGCCTGTGGAAATAATCATTATCAACGGACCTAACCTGAATCTGTTGGGGCGCCGCGAACCGGATATCTACGGAGAGGATTCATTCGAGGATTTTCTCCTCCACCTGCGGGGAATGTTCCTGGAGGTAAATTTGCACTATTTTCAAAGCAACGCCGAAGGTGCCCTCATTGATAAAATCCACGAATTGGGCTTCAGCTACGACGGTATTATCCTCAATGCCGGTGCCTACACCCACACTTCCCTGGCGCTGGCCGACGCCGTTGCCGCAATAGAAACACCGGTGATTGAAGTACACATCTCCAATGTCTATAAACGGGAATCCTTTCGCCACCATTCCTATTTGTCGCCCCATTGCGAAGGCGTTATCGTTGGCTTTGGTCTCCGTGGCTACGAACTGGCGGTGCAGTATTTTTTATAATAAAATTCTCTTTGCTTTCTCCTATCTTTGATGGATATTTGGTATATATAATCTCGCCATGAACAAAAGACATCTACTCACGATTTCAGTGTTCCTCGCTGGCTACTTGTTATCCGCCCAGGCACTGGACCCAGCCAACTTCCGAACCATCACGGGCGTATCCAATAACCTGGAACACACCGAGTGGGGCGCCATCAACACCCCCCTCCTGCAATTTACCGATCTGGGCTTTGCCGATGGGTACGCTGCCGTAGGTGGTACCAACCGACCGAATCCCCGCGAAATTTCCAACCGGCT
>PZPC01000047.1 GCA_003045895.1 Bacteroidota bacterium | reverse complement strand
CCACTTCCGACTTCGAGCCACTTCCGACTTCGAGCCACTTCCGACTTCGGCCCAACTTTTACACTTACCCCACTTTTACACCTTTCCACCTCTCCTTTACACCTCTAAAAGCCCCAGCACCAAATACCCCAGCGCCGCCAGTGCCCCGGCAAAGAGCGCGTAGGGCAACTGCGTCTTCACGTGGTCCACGTGGTCGGTCGCCGAAGCCATTGAGGAGAGGATGGTGGTATCGCTGATGGGCGAGCAGTGGTCGCCGAAGACGCCGCCGCCCAGGGCCGCGGCAATCACCACGTGCAGATCGGCTCCCAGCGTCTGCCCCATCCCGACGGCGATGGGAATCATAATGCCAAAGGTGCCCCAGGACGAACCGATCGAGAAGGCCACAAAACAGCTCACCAGGAAAATCAGGAAAGGTGCCAGTCCCGGCGACAGCCAGCCGCTGGTCACTTCGGCAACGTAGACACCCGTGCCCAGGTGATCCTTGCACAAGGTGCCGATGGCAAAGGCCAGCAGCATGAGCAACGACAGCGGAATCATGCTGGAAATACCCTTCACCGTCAGGTCCACCATTTCGCGGAAGCGCATAATGCCCTGAATTTTGTAAAAAACCATACTCAGCAGCAAGGCGCCTACTACCGCCGTCAGCACGGCCGTCGAGCCCGACCCCTTGCCGATGGCCAGCAGCAGGTGGTTCCACCAACCGTCGGGTGCCGCTTCGGCCGCGCCCGCCCAGCCCGTGTAGGCCAGCATCACGGGCATCAGCACCACCATCACCACAATGGGTGCCACCATATTGAAGGCGCGCGGCACCACCCCTGGCGCCACCTCCAGGTCGATGAGCTCGTCCGTAATCATCGGTTGGGCATCGTCCCAGAGCAGCTTGCCCCCGGCGGTGCGTGCTTCGGCCAGTTTCATCGGCCCCCAATCTTTTTTCAGCAACACCACCACCGGCACCATCAGGATCGCCAGGATGGGGTAAAAATTCCACACCAGGGCTTTCATCATCGTCGCGAAGGGGTCACTGAACCCCTGGGCCGCCAGCAGCGTCATGATGAAGGCGCCCCAGCCGTTGAACGGAATAAGGATACTGCTCGGCGCCGAGCTCGAGTCGGCAATGTAGGCCAGCTTCTCCCGCGAGATGCCCAGCTTGTCGAACAGCGGGCGGTAGAGCGTACCCACCGTCAGCACCGAAATGCTCGACTCCACAAAAATCAGCGTCCCCGTCAGCCAGGCCAGCAGGCCGACCACCACCTTGCCGTGCCCGTCGCTGCGGTTCTCGTAGCGTGCCAGCTTGCGCTGCACCAGCTCGATGAATCCCGCCACGCCGCCCGAGCGTTGCATAAAAATGATGAGCCCCCCCACCAGCGCACAAAACATGATGGTGCGGGTGTTGCCCGCATCCTTAAACACATCCACCAGCGCCTGCAAGGTGTCGAACAGCCCGTACAGCGGGTTGCCATTGTTGATCATCGTCCAGCCCAGAAAAATTCCGAGCAGCAGCGAAATAAATACCTGCTTGGTCAGGATCGCCAGCACAATAGCGATCAGCGGTGGCAGCAGGCTCCAAAAACCGTAGTTCAGCGCGGTTTCTTCCATGGTAGTTGTTTTGTCGGTGTGTGAAGCGCAGGAGGGGTTAAGTGCCGTTCTCATGCCCGCATCGGGCGGGTAAAACTAATAAAATTATTGACTCACGGAGGGGTTTTGTCGGCTTTAGGTGAAGCAACCGGTTGGGGGCCGTGCCTGCTGCTGCCACCGGCAGCAGGCACCGGGTCATCCGCTCCTACCGCCCCTGCGGCGGCGGTACCGCTGCTGCCCCTCGTCCGCGTGCCGTGCCGGCACTGGGGGCAGTGCGAAAAGTCAGGCGCATCCAATTGCCCAACAATTATTACCTTTGTTTTATGAAAGATTCCGACAGCCCCGACCTCAAGATCGCCATCCTCATCGACGCCGATAACGTGCCCCACCGCGTAGTCAAGGAAATGATGGAAGAGATCGCCAAATACGGCACCCTCACCACCCGCCGTATCTACGGCGACTGGACCAACACCCGCGCCACCGGCTGGAAAAAAGTCCTCCTCGAACACGCCATCACCCCCATCCAGCAGTACAGCTATACCACCGGCAAAAACGCCACCGACTCGGCCATGATCATCGACGCCATGGACATCCTCTACTCCGGCAAGGTCGACGGGTTCTGTATCGTCTCCAGCGACAGCGATTTCACCCGCCTGGCTACCCGCCTGCGCGAGTCGGGCATGCGCGTCATCGGCATGGGCGAAAAGAAGACCCCCAACCCCTTCATCGTCGCCTGCGATCGCTTCATCTTCCTCGAGATCCTGCAAAAAGAAGCCGAACCCGAAGTGGAAACCAAAGGCGGCCGCACCACCACCAAGCCGAAGAAAGAACCCCAGCCCAACGTGCCCAAAGACATCCAAAAGCTCATCGCCCTCACCATCGACGACATCAGCGACGAAGAAGGCTGGGCTTTCCTGGGCGAGGTCGGCACCCTCATCCTCAAGAAACAACCCCAGTTCGACCCCCGCAACTACGGCTTCGACAAGCTCACCCCCCTCCTCAAATCCCTCACCAACCTCGTCGAAATCGACGTCCGCGATCCCGACGGCAAAGGTCGCTACAAGCACGTCTATG
The DNA here is from genome assembly GCA_003045895.1 of Bacteroidota bacterium. Classification (GTDB taxonomy): domain Bacteria; phylum Bacteroidota; class Bacteroidia; order Chitinophagales; family Saprospiraceae; genus Lewinella. The sequence continues at coordinate 37,921 of PZPC01000047.1, read as the reverse complement.
CCCGCCTGAAGCGCAAGCGGAGTTAGGAGCTTGGGGGCTTTTACACCTTTCGGTATTATTGTCCCTGCACTTACACGGTCTAAAAGTTCCCCTTCCTCCTTTTACACTTTTCCCCTTTTACACCTTTACACGGGCCTGCCACGTCTTCAGCGTTGCCTGCCTCGTCTTCAGTGTGGGTCACTTCCGACTTCCGATCTCCCACTTCCGATTTCGGCCACCTTTACACCTGCCCAACTTTTACACCTTTACACTGTTCCCCCTTCTTTTCCGCATCACCACCGTCCGCACCACCAACGCCGCCACAATGATCAAACCACCCACAATTGCCAGCGGAGCGGGGCGTTCGCCGAATCCGATAGCTACCCAGATGGGGTTGAACAGGGGTTCCAGCATGGTGATGAGCGAAGCCTCCGTAGCGGTAGTGCGCTGCAGGCCGTAGGTGAACAAGAGGTAGCCGACGCCCATTTGCACCATGCCCAGGTAGGCCATCATCAGGTGTTCGCTGCCGGTGGCGGCGGGTGAGGCCAACAGGCTGGGCAAGCCCACCAGCACGACAATGAGGTTGCCCCAGAAGACGGCGGCTACGTGGTAGCGGGTATCATTGGCGCGCTGCCCCAGCAGGAAGCCGGCGTAGGCTACCCCCGACAGAGCCGCTACCCACAATCCCCAACCGCCCTGGGTGTCGAGCCCGTCGAGGAAGAAGAGGCTCATCCCCAGAAAGCACAAGACCATGGTGATGATATTGATGGGCCGGTAAGGCAACCGGAACAGCAAGGGCTCCAGCAGCAGCACGTAGGCCACGCCCGTGTACTGCAAAAAGATGGCATTGGCCGCCGTGGTGAGCTTGGTGGCCGACACAAAAGCGATCAGCATCCCCGCGTAGAAGATGCTGTTCAACAAGGTTCGCCCGTTCATCCGCAGCGACTCCCGTGGGAAGATCACAAAAAATACGCCCATGGTGTAGAGCGCCCGCACACAGAGGATGGTGAAGGCGCTCTGGGGCAGCAATTTGATGAACAAGCCCGCCGTACTCCAGGCCAGGGCCGCCAGCACGATGGCCAGCATACCTTTGTTTCTTTCCGTCATGATCAGTTTGCCTCCGCCAGGGCGGCCATTAGGTCCAATAATTTTTTGCGCGCCGGGTCGCTTTCCCCGGAGTAGTTGTTGAGCAGCATGCTGAAGGCCAGCACGCGCCCTTGCCGATCGGGTACGTAGCCGGTGTAGGCCCGCACCTGCTCCAGAGAGCCGCTTTTGGCGCGCAGCCTGCCCTCGGCGGCGGTTCCTTTCAGGCTGTTGCGCAGGCTGCCCGACCAGCCAGCCAGAGGCAACGTGTCCATGAAGATCTGGCGCAGCTGCTGGTCCTGGTACACCACACTCAGCAACTGGCACAGGAAAGCGCCAGGCACCACATTGCGCGCCGCCAGGCCCGAGCCATCGTACAGTTGCACCCCGGCAAAATCAACGCCGCGCCGGGTCCAGTAATCCTGGATGGCCTGCAGGCCTGCTTCGGCGCTGCCGCTGCCGCCGTACTCGCGGCCAATGGCGCGCAGCAAGGCTTCCGCGTAGAGGTTGATGCTCTCCATGTTGGTGTAGGTTGCCAGGGCAGCTACCGTGGGGCTCTTATGGGTGTGCAGCACCTGGCGGGGAGCCGCCGGTTGGTCGGTAGCGGGCAATTGGCGCAGCGAAGCCGGCGGGCGCAGGCACAAAATGCCAACCGACTCCAGGGCGGCCACCAGCTGCTGGGCCGCAAACAACGGCGGGTCGGGGATAGCGCCCTTGATGGTAAATATGCCCGAGCCTACGGGGATGGTGCCGCGCAGGTAGCGCTGGTAAGTGTAGGGAGCGCCGTAGATGTAGGCATTGTCGCCACTGCCCCGTTCGGCGCTGGTGATCTCGTTGTAGAACTGCAAACCCGGAATTCGGGGTGCCGTTCCGGCCACGGGTGGGGTAGCCCCCAGGCGGGTTTGTTGCTGTAGGCGCAGGTAGTAGAGGTTGTCGTGCAGGTTGAGCCCGTAGGCGCCACTGCCGTAGTAGTTGCCCAGGTCCAGCCACGGCCAGTGGCTACCCGTAGCGGCGGACGAAAACACCAGGTCATCACCGATGACCCGGCCCGTCACCTGGCGGATACCCGCTTGCTGGATCGCCAGCCGCCAGTTGTCCAGCACCGGTTCCAGCCCCGCGGTTCCTTTCATTTCCGGCGACCCCAGGCTCGGATCGCCACTGCCCACCAGGTAGAGATTCCCGTTGAGCACGCCCTGGTTATCTACGTAGCCATCGTAGGCCAGGGTCGTGGTGAAGCGAAAGTCGGCACCGAGCATCGCCAGCGCCGAGGCCGTCGTCAGCACCTTCAGGGTGGATGCGGGAATCAGGCTGGTCGCCGACCGGTAGCCAGCCAGCACCTTGCCCGTGGCGGCGTCGGTCACGCAAACACCCACCGAGGCGTGCCGCAGGTAATCGTCGGCTGCCCAGCGGTCTACCGTGGCCTGCAGTTGGCCCTGGGCCATCGCAAATGGGGAATACAGAAACAGGAGAAGCAAAAAGCGGTACGGGTACATGGGCACGGTAGTTGGACTCGGCAATATCGGAAAATTCGGCAACCCCGTCGCTTGAAATTTATGCCGCTTGAAATTTATTTCAAGCCATCCTGTCGCTTGAAATTTATTTCAAACAGCTCACCCATTTCCGACTTCCCACTTCCCATTTCGAAAACCTTTACACTTTTTAAACTTTCCCCCCTTTACACCTCATAAAAAAAGCCGCGCAAGGAATCTCCCTGCGCGGCTTTTTATATTAAAAAATCCCCGCTACTGCACCATCACCCGCGCAGTAGCCTGGCTCTGGCCGTTGCTGATGCGCAGGAGGTATAAGCCCGCGGGCAGTCCCGTCAGGTCCAGCAGTTGCTGGCCAGCTACGGTAGGAAGCTGGTAGTCGCGGAGTCGTTGGCCGTTGGCGGCGAAGACCGTCACATCCAGTGTACCCACGAGGTCACCCGTCAGGGAGATCTGCACGGGGCCCGGGGTGGGGTTGGGCCAAATGTCCAGGCGAGTGCCCGCTACTTCCAACGTGTTGGTGGTGGAGTACGCGAAGACAAAGAACCCACTGACGGCTTCCCCACAATTGTTGCTGGTGGTCACCCGCCAGAAATACTGGCCGGCGGGGATATCGGCAAACTGGGTCAGTCCGGCGGAGTTGCCACTGTAGGCGACGTTGGTGAACCCATCATCGGTCGCAATCTCCAGGCGGTAGGAGGTGGCTCCCGCCACGGCGGCCCAGGTAAAGGGCACGGCACTCTGGCTGTTGATCATGGCCTCGTTGAGCGGCGACTGAAGTGTCGTCAGCCCGGGCGCCGCTGCGATGCTGACCACCTGGGAAGTGGTATTGCTGTAGGCACCGTTGGTGACCGTCACCGACAGGTTGTAGGTCCCCGGGGCAATGCCCAGGAAGTTGGTCCAACGGAGGGTCAATTCCCCACTGGCGGCATCGAAACTTTGGGTAAACCCGCTAAAATTGGCCGCAGGAGTGGCTACAATGCTCACCTCCTGGCTCAGGCCCAGGCCAGCGCCCAGCGTAAAGCCAGCGCTGGTGCCGTCGGCCAGGCAGGTGACGAGGGTACTCTGGGCGGCCGTGATCCGGGTATCGGGGATAGTGGTGAAGCTGAACACTTCACTGGGCGTACCTTCGCCGCAACCGTTCCGGGGGGTAACCGTCCAGAAGTAAGTCGTGTTGTACAACAGACCAGGTGCCGCTACCAGGGTATTGGTGGTTTCCTGTACCAGGGTTGGGTCACTGAGGTCGGCGTTGGCAGACAGGGTCAGCACGTAATCATCCGCATTCGGGGTCGCGTCCCAGTTGATCAGGGTATTGAGCGGCACATCTACTGCCGTATTACCAGGGGCATTCAACTGGGGAGCCGCCGGGGCCGCCAGCACTTCCAGCAGCACCACCGCCGTGGCGGTATCCGTTCCGTCATCACCCCGGAAGGTGAAGGGGAAGCTGCCAGCAGTCGCCAGGCCGCCAATGGTTACACTGACGGTGGTACCCGGCGCTACGGGGTTCGTTTCGAAGGTGGCCGTAGCGCCCGCAGGCAGGTTGTCGACGCTGAGCGTGATGTCGTTGTTGAATCCAGTACCGAGGGTCAGGTCCAGTACCGCTACCCCGTCGGCGCAGGTAGTGGCCGTCTCTACCGAGGGCGTCACACTGACGGTAGACGGAATAAGGGTGCAAAATTCCAGGTTCCAGCCCAGCAGGTCGCCACCATCCACATTGAAGTTGTCCCGGATGGTCAGGGTCCAGAGGCCCGCGGCGGGCTCGCCGCTAAAGGTGCCCAGGGGTTGCTGTGGCTGAAATTCTCCGACAATGGAGGTGCCAGCGTTGTCGCAGGTGCTCAGGAAAGTAGCCGCCGTAGCGGTGGCCGTATCATCAAAGCTGACGTCCATCCCGCCCTGGTCGCAATCGGGCTGACCAAACAAGTTGATGACGGTGCCGGCAGGAGAAGTGAGGGTGGCACTCAGGTCGCCGGTGTACGTGTGGTTGGTGCGCAGGTTGGACAACCGAACGCTGGCAATGGTGCCGGGTTGGCTGACCATTAAGGTCGAAACGGTAAGGGTATTGGCCGCTGGCCCGATGGTGAGCCCCTCCGTTTGCGCGGGATTAATGCTGCAGTTCAGCGCCCCGGTTTCGAAGCTACGGACGGTCGACCAATCGCCGGTACCACAAATGTTGTGGGCCCGCACGTGCCAGTAATACACGGTACTGATGTCCAGCCCGCCCGCCAGGAAGGTGGTGCCAGTGATTGCCGTACCCGTGCTGATGACCTCGTTGAAATCCATGTCCGTAGCCAGCTCTACATCGTAGCCCGTGGCCTGGGCATTCGCCTGCCAGGACAAGAGGAGGGCGGTTAATTGATCGAAAGCCTGGTCGGTCGGATTCAGGAGTGCTGGCAGCGCAGGTACCCCACTCGTGATGTTTAGCGCCAGGGTCTGGCTGCTGGCGTTTTCGCCATCGTTGCCCAGCAATTGGAAAGCGTAGGTGCCCCCCGCCAGGTTTTCGGTACCCGTGATGGTCATTTGGGTACTTTCACCCGGCGCGACCGTTTGTTGGTCAAACACGGCGGTCAGGCCAGCCGGCAGATTGGCCAGGCTCAGGCTGATCGGGCCGGTAAAGTTTTCACTCGTCGTGATGGTGTAAGTGGCCGTAGCCGGTGCGCAGAGCGACTGTGTGGCGGGTGCGGCCTGCGCAAAGTAGCTGCACAGGAGTTGGGCCCGGCCGTCGATGACCAGCACGCCGGTGTTGTCGGGATCCAGCCAGTCGCGCAGGCGCGTGGTCGGCGTTCCGTTACCTTCCCACGAACTGTGTAACCAGCCGTAGCTGTCGTAGCTGTTGTTGCCGCACGCTGCTGCACCGCCGTGGAGCTGACCGATGACCCGCTTTTCGCTGTCGAAGATCGGCGATCCGGAAGACCCCCCTTCGGTGGTGCCCACGTCCCAATCTTCAATGATGAGGTGGTTGCCCGTCGGTACCGCCGTACTGCCACTGCCCCATGCGCCGCGGTAGACGCCGTCGAACTGGAAGCTGATTCGCTTCTCGTCGGTGCTGGGGTGGTGGACTGCAATCACGGTATCGGGTTCCAGCATATCGCGGGCGTCCCAGCCGGCAAACCAGGCGTTGGCGGTCGGAGAGACGGGGTCATCAAGTTCGACGATCGTCGCGTCTGAGGCGGCAGCCGAAGCCCGCCAAACCGCACCCGTATTGAAATCAGCCAGGACACCGTTGCCATTCTGGCCGCTGGCCGGGCTGCCGGGCGCCCGACAAACGCTGTTGACAAAATTCCAGTAGACCACCAAACTGGGGGCATTGCCCTGGTTGATGCCACAGTGGTTGGCCGTCATGAACAACGGGGTACAATCCTGGCGGGCATTGTTCACCAGGAAGCCGGTGCAGAAGGTGCCGCCACCGGTAGAAATCACGGCGACGGATTGGATGATGTCGCGGTACTGGTCCACGATTCCCCAGCCGTCGGCCGCGCTACAAACGACGTCGAGGTTGCAGGAACCAGAAAGTACGCTGGCTACGCTGGTAAAGCCCAGGAAGTCGTGGTTGACGGACTTCAGGTGCAGGCGCAGCAGGTGCTTGTTAGCTGCTGGCACCTGCACTTCAATGACCATTTCATCGCCAGCGATGACGGGGGTCCAGAGTTCTTCGTGTTCATCGTTATCGGCTGGTGTAAAGGGCCCCTGGATTTCCGTTAGATCGGGGGTATAGATCAGCATTTGCCCGCCGGCAGGCATCACGAACTGGTCGAAACCGAAGTTCAGCGATTTGGCGCCCGGCGAAGGTACGCGCAAGCGCCAGATGGCCTGGTTGCCCCGCACTTCCCACTGGCCGTGGGTGGCCGGCGACACATCCACCGCCATGGTTTGCGCAAACCGGGGTGCGATGCCGGGCCCGCGACGCGCCATTTCTTCGGCCAGGAGTTGCTTGTTGTCCCAGTGAGGGAGTTGAAGTTGTTCTACCTCGGTGAGAGGCGTTTTTACCGCTGCTAGTCGACTGTCGGTTTGGCTATTGAGCGTTGCACATACCGTAGCTAGCAACAAAAGCATTACAAATAGCTTTTGCATAATGTCCTGAATGTTGTTTGATGATTAAGTTATAACCGCGGGTTTAGGCGATCGGGCAGATTGCCTGTTTGGATCAAAGTACACCAACTAAAGTCTAAAATTAAGAAAAATAATTTCCTGAAGGATACCCAGTAAATGAAATAGCAGGTAGGAGACAAAGGAAAGGCTTTACATTTAAAGGATTGAGTCAGGCCAGGAATAAAAGCAGGGTTGAAATGGTTTTCGGGGAATGGGCTTCATCACCTGGCGGACCGAAGGCGGATGCTTGTGGCGATAAAATGTTGCAATAAGATTATTTTAATAGTCATGATAAACAGTTATTTGGATCCTGTTTATAGAAAGAAATACTAAAAATGAATGCCAACAAAATGCTGAAAATTGACCTTGTGTTCACGAAAAAATCAACCTATTTTTGAATTGTTATCAAAGCGTAACAGGATATCAATTACATGAAGTATAGTATGTCAAAATGCTGAAAATTACACGGTTTTTTTTAAAAGATTACCTGCGAAGGTAGGTGATCAAGTTTTAGGGTACCAAACCGGGCACTTTCCTCTTAGTGTCCGGTTTTTTATTGTCCTGATCTAACGATCTATAGTCCTCCAAGGCAGGATTTGTGAAAAATTGACGACGCTATTTTTTCGACTCGCAAGGCGAAACCTCGAAGAAGCCGCGAAGCGAAACGTAGGAAACGCAGCGCATTGGCGAGGCTTTTCAACGTAGCGAGGCGGGAAAAGAGCGAGTCAAAATTCATTAATTTCGCCTTGGAGGACTATAAAACACCAGCCCCCAATTCGCAACCGAATCGGGGGCTGGTGTTGCTACTTGTATCCGAGAATTTAACCAATCACGGCATTGTCTTTAGCCAGGTGGCCAGCGTACATCCAGGCGGCGCCAGCCAGCGCCAGATCCTTCAATAAGCTACTGGTGGCAGCCTGGTCTCCGGCAGCGGCTCCTTTCAGATGGAGCGTTACCACGAAAATCAGTAGCATAACGCCCAAAAGGAAAGTCGCCAGCTTATCCAGCTTGCCGATAACAATAGAAACGGCTGCGGCAATCAGGCCCGCTCCCGTCAGGTAAATCCAAATGGCACCTCCCGGCAGTGGAACCATGCCCGCCATGTCGTTGGCGCTCATGAAGTGGAAGACCCCAAAAACAGCAAAAGGGAGGGCAAAGAAATACTTGCCCAGATTAAGTAAAGCATTCATAAATAGGTGGTTTTAATGAAAAAATTGGCACTTAAAGATGTGGCTACATCAACACAATATGGGTATAAATTTGAAATTATTGTAGCTTTTTTTGCTAATACATAAAATATTATTCAGCCATTCGCCAGATAGCCTAATAAAAATGGGGATTAGGTTGTCCGTAACAAAGTGTTGGCGGCCTGGCTGCGGCGGCTATCGCCAAATCAGCCAGGCCGCTAAGTCTGTTTCAACCTCCGAGGTTTACCCAACTTCCAGAGCGATTCTATCAAATCATTTTACGGAATAACACGTACGAACCTCGGAGGTTTACCCCGTGTAGACCTCGGAGGTTAATACTGTTTAAGTGCGGATACGGGGAATTTTACCTTCGGATTTGGCCGTAAACCTCGGAGGTCGGAGATGCGCTGCGCGCCCTCCAACGACGAACGCCACCCCGGAGAATCCGGGGTGGCGTTCGTTAGCTGCCTTTTAAAGTAAGCGGGGTTAAGCCGCCTTCAGGCGATTCAATTTCGAGCGGCTGAGTTTTTCCAGGGCGTAATTGGCCGTAATTTCGAAGGCTTTGACATCTTTCTGGCTGGGCAACTCAAACATGGCATCGGTCATGATGGCCTCGCAGATCGACCGCAGGCCCCGGGCCCCCAGTTTGAATTCGAGTGCCTTTTCGGCAATGACATCGATGGCTTCCGGCGTGAAAGTAAGCGCAATGCCTTCCAGGTCGAACAATTTCTGGTACTGCCGCAGCAGGGAGTTCTTCGGAACAGTCATAATGCGCTTGAGCGCCTCCTGATCGAGCGGATCCAGGTAGGTCAGCACGGGCAGTCGGCCGAGCAATTCAGGAATCAGGCCGAAGGACTTCAGGTCCTGGTGATTCACGTAGCTGAGCATATTTTCGCGGTCGAATTCTTCTTTACCTTCCCCGCGGTAGCCAATGACCTGGGTATTCAGGCGGCGGCTGATGACCTTTTCGATGCCGTCGAAAGCGCCTCCGCACACGAAGAGGATGTTGCTGGTGTTGATCTTGACCAACTTCTGTTCCGGGTGCTTGCGACCGCCCTGGGGGGGTACGTTGACATCCGTTCCTTCCAGCATCTTGAGCAAAGCCTGCTGCACCCCTTCGCCCGACACGTCGCGGGTAATGCTGGGGTTGTCGGACTTGCGGGCAATTTTGTCAATTTCGTCAATGTAAACAATACCGCGCTCGGCGGCGGCCACATCGTAGTCGCAAACCTGGAGCAAGCGGCTCAGGATGCTTTCCACGTCTTCGCCTACGTAACCCGCTTCGGTAAACACGGTTGCATCCACAATCGCAAAAGGTACATTCAGCAGCCGGGCAATGGTTTTGGCCAGTAAGGTTTTGCCGGTACCGGTACGGCCCACAAAAACGATATTGCTTTTTTCAATTTCCACATCATCTTCCCGCACGGGTTGGGCCAGGCGCTTGTAGTGGTTGTAAACGGCTACGGCGAGCACTTTCTTGGCGTCGTCCTGGTTGATGATGTACTGATCGAGGTGCTCCTTGATCTGTTGGGGGTTGATGTTGAGTTTACTGCCCGGGACTTCCTTGCTGGGCTCTACGAAAGGAGAAGTCGCCGGCGTCGCGCCACCGTACAATTCTTCCTGTACAATTTCGCCAGCTTGTTCGACACAAACTTCACAAATGTGTCCTTCAATGCCTGCGATGAGGATCATTGCTTCCGACTTGTCCCGTCCGCAAAAAGAACACCGGTAGTTTTGTTTGGTACGCCGCATAATGGTAATTTATCGAGGAGCTGATTGGATTAAAGTACAGGAAAAAGTGGGGAGAACCGACCTTTGGGTAGCTTAAGCAGCAAGACTAAAAGGTGGATTCTCCCTTAAATATAGCAAAAATTATTTCTTCTCCCGGGGATTGTTGCGATCCAGCACTTCATCCACCAGGCCATATTCTTTGGCTTCGGAAGAGGTCAACCAGTTGTCGCGGTCACAATCTTTTTCGATGGTTTCGTAATCCTTGCCCGTATGGTGGCTGAGGATGTCGTACAATTCCTTCTGCATCTGCTTGATCAGGCGGTAGCTGATTTCCATGTCAGACACCTGTCCTTGCATGCCACCCAGGGGTTGGTGAATCATCACCCGGCTGTGGCCCAAACAAGAGCGCTTGCCCTTGGTGCCGGCAGCCAGCAGGACGGCGCCCATTGAAGCCGCCAATCCCGTACAGATGGTCCCTACGTCGGGGGTTACGTACTGCATGGTGTCGTAGATGCCCAAACCAGCGATCACCGAACCACCGGGGCTGTTGATGAACATTTGGATGTCGCGCTTGGGGTCAGTCGACTCCAGGAACAGCATTTGTGCCTGGATGACGTTGGCTACGTAGTCGTTCACGGGTAAACCCATGAAAATAATACGATCCATCATCAGGCGGCTGAAGACGTCCAGGCCGACAATATTCATCTGGCGTTCCTCAATCACGTTAGGGGTGAAGCCCTGGATGTTGGGAGGCATGGCCTGGGTGCTTTTGTCAGCATATCTTTCGAGGTGCATGGTACTCATACCGAGGTGCTGAGTAGCATACTTCATAAATTCGTCCTTAGGAAACATTGGCGTTATATTTTATTCTATCTAATAACAACGAGGAACCAGACTGGTTGAATGAGCTTACTCTTCTTCTTCGTCTTCTTCTTCGTCCAACAAGGCCGATTCGGCCTGGGCCTGGGCCTGGGCTGCCGTAATAATAGCCTGGAAAGCCTCCGGATCAACGGTCTTTGGTACCAGGTTGTAGCCAGCGTGCAGGGCCTGGCTGATCTTCTCGTTCATCAGCTCGTCAAATTTTTCTTTGACGGTCTTTTCTTCCTTCATCATCCGGTCTACCATGCCGTCGAGCATTTCCGGCGTCAGCCAGTCGGGCGCGCCGCCGCCGAAGTAGCCGCGCACCTGTTCGGTAAAGTGGGCGCGCAGTTCGTCGGCCGTGATGTCCAGTTCGAAGTGCTTGATCAGTTTCTCGCGCAGCATGGTCCACTGCAAGCCTTTCTTGAAGCCTTCAAAGCCTTGTTCAATGGCTGCTTTGGTGTTCTTTTCGTTGGAGATGAGCAACCACCGCTTGAGGAAATCCTCGGGGAAGTCCATGGGGTTCTGCGCCATCAGGTATTCCTGGAAGTCGCGGAACAGGAGGGCATCTGCCTGCTTGGCAAAATACTGCTGGTAATCGGCTTTGATTTTGGCTTTGGCCTCTTCTGCGGTTGTTACGTCGCCTTCGCCAAAGGCCTGGGCAAAAAAGGCTTCGTCCATCTCCGCCGGGGTATGGCGGGAGATTTTTCCGATGGTCAGTTCGAAGGTGTCGGAGATCTCGCGATCATCGGCTTCGTCCAGCCCCAACAGGTACTTGCGCACGTGGCTGGCGCTGGTCTTGGCTTCGAGCTCGAATACATTCAGTACGGCCTGGGCGCCTTTCTCTTTGCCGAGGAAAGCTTCGCGGGCAGTATCCGTGATGTTTTCGATAAAGAGGGTAAACTCCTTCTCGATACCGCCCGGCTTGGGGGCGCCATCTTCCAATTCTATCCCTTGCAGGGTGATGATGTCTTTTTCGGCAACCGGCTCATCTACTTCAGCCGATTCCCCGAAGCGCTTGCGCAGGTTCTGGAGCTCTTCGTCCAGGAGGGTATCGCTGGGCGTGACGACCAACTGCTCGAACGTGTGCTGGTCTTCCACGCCTTGCACCTCAAATTGCGGCGCCAGGCCGAGATCGAACTTGAAGATGTAGTCGGTGGGCGCGGTAGCATTAAAGTCAATCTCTTCCTGGTCTTCTGCCGGAATGGGCTGGCCCAGAAAATCGATTTTCTTCTCTTCGTCAAAGAGGAATTTGGACAACTCGTCCTGCAACTGGCGATTGACGATGTCGGCCAGGATGTTCCGGCCGTACATTTTCAGGACGACTGACATCGGGGTCTTGCCTTTGCGGAAACCCTTGAGCTGCGCCTGGGAGCGGTAGCGTTTGAGTTCTTTTTGGAAGTCTGCCAGGTAATCCTCTTTCTGCACATTAACCGTCAGGTTAACATTCAATTGGTCAATATCGTCTCTGGTAATCGTAGCCATAGCAAATGATGCGAAAAGTGGGTTTGCGAAAATAGTTATCTGGTCTTTACCAACAAGCCTGCCGGCGAATAAGTTGTGGTGACCTTTGGGTAAGCCGTTACGCTTGAAAAAAATAAAGGATGGTAGCGAAAGCGATCACTCCATCCTTTGTAATTGTGCGGGTGAAGGGACTCGAACCCCCAAGCCGTTAAGCACTAGATCCTAAGTCTAGCGTGTCTACCAATTTCACCACACCCGCGAGGGTTTTCAAAAAGCGACGCAAAGATATGGTATTAGCCCACTAAAATTCAATTAATCTATAGAAAAAATGATGCGGGTGGCTTTTTGCCGGGTCAGGCTGGCCAGATTGCCCAACTGCACTTCCTGCACGCCCTGCTGCAGGGTCGCAAAGGCATTGTCCAGTTTGGGTAGCATACCCGAATGGATGACACCCTGGCTTTTCAGTTCGGCATAGCGGGCGGGGTCCAGCACGGGAATGACGCTCTGGTCGTCGTTGATATCCAACAAGACGCCGGGTTTTTCGAAACAATACCACAGGGCCACCGCGTAGTGCGGCGCCAGGGCAGTAGCGATGCTGGCGGCGATGGTATCGGCATTGGTGTTGAGCAGCTGACCGGCACCATCGTGGGTAATGGCGCAGCAGACCGGCGCAAACCTGGCACCCAGCAAAGCCTGGAAGGCTGGCACATTCACGGCGTCGATGTCGCCGGCAAAGCCGTAGTCGATGTCCTGCACCGGGCGCTGGTGCGCGCGCAGGAGGTTGCCATCGGCGCCGCTCACCCCCAGGGCATTGCAACCCTGGGCCTGGAGGAGTGCGACCAGTTGCTTGTTCAGCAGGCCGGCGTACACCATGGTCACCACCTCCAGCGTGGGGGCATCGGTCAGGCGCCGACCGTTCACCATTTGTGCCTTGTGGCCCAGGGCGGCCAGCAGTTCGTCGGCCCGCCGCCCGCCGCCGTGTACCAGAATGGCTGGCCCCGCCAGGCGGGTAAACAGCGCCAGCGTTTGGTGCAGTTGGTCGGCATCGGCCAGCACATTGCCGCCAATTTTGAGGATGGTGAGTGCTACAGGGCTTTTCATGGCTTTATTTTCTTTTCAACTGAGGATTGTTCACTCCATCACCATCACATCGCCCGTAAATTCCTTCACCACCCCATCCAGAAACTGCACTTCCAGGCGATAGAGGTACACACCCTGGCTGACGGCCTTGCCCTGGGCCCTGCCGTCCCAACCTTGCTGGAGGTTGCCGGGTTCGAGGTCCTGGCCGTCGAACAGCAGCTGTCCCCAGCGGTCGAAGATCTGGAGTTGGCGAATGCTGCTCAGGCGTGGCCGGGGCCCGAAAATGGTGAACCGGTCATTGACCCCATCCAAGTTGGGGCTGAAGACATTGGGGATGTACACCTCGTAAATGGAGTTGACGGTCAGGAAAACCGAGTCGGTCACGGTGCAACCCAGGTCGTCGACGGCCGTCAGCACAACCTGTTGGCTGGCGGTTGGTAGCCACAGCAGGTCGGGGCAGTCCGGATCGGTGGCACAGGGCAAATCGGCGGCGGTACTGCTCCACAGGTAGCTGCTGACCATAAAATTGGTGGTTGGCCGTAAGCTGACCAGCTCACCCAGGTCCAGGGTTTGGTCGCCGCCCAGGTTCAGGGTCAGCTCGCGGGGGTTGGGCAGGAAAACCGAGGTGTCGCGCACGCAGCCAAAACCGTCGGTGATGCGCAGGCTGTAGTCGGTATCGCCCGCCAGATTGGTGAATACCGTCGTATTGTCTGGTAGGCCCTGGTTAAAGGACACCGTATAAGGTGGGGTGCCACCCACAATATTGTCAATGGTGAGCTGACCATTCTCGGTGCCAAAGCACTCGGCGTTGGTGATGCTGATCGTAGCTACAATAGGAGGGGGGGGCAGCACTTCCAGGTCGAGGTAGACGATGCTGTCGCAACCATAGATGTTGACCAGCGAATCGACGTAGTTGCCCGTACTGGTGTAGCTCGAGCTACCGACCTCAAAGGAGGATCCCGAGCAGATGGTTTCCTGGAGGAAGTAGTCTGGCAGGCGCACGTTCACCACCTTGACGTTGGAGTTGATGCGGCATTTTTCGTTGAGGAGGTTGCCGGGGCCGTTGGCCAACTGGAAGCGGTAGTAATAGAAGCCAAGGGTCAGGTTGGTGTGGATATAGGTGAGGTCGTTGGCGCCGGGGATATCGGTCCAGTTGTTGAACCCATCGGGGCTGATCTGCCACTGGACGGCCGGGTCATCAAACAGCTCGCCAACTACGGTGGCGGTCAGGGGCAGGGGGTCGCCGTCTTCGCAAATACTGGCGATCTGATCGGGCAGGATGAAGGCATCGCTGCCGCAGGCCCGGAAGCTGAGGTTGTCGAGGGCCAGGTCGTTGCCGATGCCGCCGGGTGCGTTGTTGCGCAGGGCGAGGGTGGCCGAGGTCTGGTTGGGGCCGGTGGTGAAGGTGAAGCCGTAGGTACGCCACTGGTTGGTGGAGGGGATCTCGCCGGTGGTGAATTGTACCACGCCGTCGAGCAGAAAGGTCACGTTGGGGTTGATGTGGTCCGTTACGCCCATGCGAATCATGTTGATGATGTCGGCCGAGAATTCGTAGAGGGTGTTTTCACACAAGTCAATCACCTCCTGCTGGTAAAACAGGTCGGGGGTGAAACTGGCATTGACCACCATCATGTAGCCGTTGGGATCCAGGCTGTTGTCCTGGATGGACAACCAGGTAGCATAGAGCCCGGACCACGCGCCCGTATTGTTGGTGATCACGTACTGCCCGTCGCTGGGTGGCGGACTGCTGTTGTAAAAATAACCCGGTGCGATGCCTGGATTCGGCAAAAGCACATTGGCGACGCCGGCGCCAAAATCACCCGCCAGGAAGATATTATCCCCCAGGCTACCCGTGCAGGTTTGGGCAAGCAGGAAGGTGGGCAACAGGCTCAACAGGAAAAGTAGTTTTTTCATTTCAATAAATATGGGGGTGATTTGGGCGCGAAAGATATTAAAAATAACCTGTTCGATCGGGTTTAACTTTGCCAATAAAGGGCGCCTTAGGGGTCGGCGAATAATAAGTTACTCTTTTCAAGGCAGCTATCGCGTTGCCAGGCAAGACGCGAAGAGCGAGTATAGCCATAGCTATATGAGCGATGAGCAACGCAGCATGGCGACGGGAGAGCAACTTCAAATGCGGAAGTTATTATTCGCCGACCCCTTAAGCTGCCTGCGGTGGAAATATTGCCAGATAACCAACTATATTTGCCTCCCGAATGTTTGGTATTTCTCAAAGTGCAAAAGCGCCATGGCCGAAGATAAAAAAAAGTTTGATCTCTACTTGTTTGGCAGGGTGCTGGCCCTGGCCCGGCCCTACCGGCTGGTTTTTGGCTCGGCAGCTTTGTTGGCCCTGGTGCTGGCGCCGCTGGGTATTGCCCGCCCCTACCTGATTCAGCGGATGGTCGACGACTACATCTTCGTCAACGACATCGCCGGCCTTACCCGCATTGCGCTCCTTATTTTTGGGGTGCTGGTGCTGGAATCGCTGCTGCGCTACTTTTTTATCTTTTCGACCAACTGGCTGGGCCAATCCGTCATCCGCGACTTGCGGGTCAACATGTTTCGGCACATCACCAGCTTGCGCCTGCGCTATTTCGACCGCACCCCTATTGGTACGGCTACCACCCGCACCATCAACGATATCGAGACCATCAACACGGTCTTCTCCGAAGGGATTATTACCATTGTGGCCGATTTGTTGTCGTTGTTTGCCGTGCTCGGCATCATGCTCTACACCAGCTGGCAGCTCACGCTGATCTGCCTCATCACCATGCCGTTCCTGATCCTGGCGAGCTACATCTTCAAAGAAAAAGTCAAGGCTTCCTTCCAGGCGGTGCGCACCCAAATCCAGCGCATGAATGCCTTCCTGCAGGAGCGCATCACGGGTATGCGCATCCTGCAAATCTTCAACGTGGAAGCCGAGGAGATGGCGCGCTTTAAAGTCATCAACCGGGAATACACCACGGCCAACCTGAATGCGATCTTGTACTACGCCATCTTCTTTCCGGTGGTGGAAATCATTGCGGCGGCTTCGTTGGGGCTGATGGTCTGGTGGGGCGCGCAAGACGTCATCCGCGGCGGTGAAGTGACCCTGGGCGCACTGGTGGCCTTCCCGATTTACCTCGACATGCTTTTTCGACCGATCCGTATGTTGGCCGACAAGTTTAATACCCTGCAGATGGGCCTCGTAGCGGCCGAACGCGTCTTCGACGTGCTCGACACCGATGCCCAGATCGAAAACGTGGGTACCTTCAAAAAGGAAAAACTCAACGGCAATATCGATTTCCGCAACGTCTGGTTTGCCTACAACGACGAAGACTGGATCCTCAAGGACCTCAGCTTCAGCATCCAGCCCGGCGACACCATGGCCATTGTGGGCAGCACGGGCTCGGGCAAAACCACCATCACCAATATCCTCAACCGTTTTTACGAAATTCAAAAAGGAAGCATCCTCATCGACGGCAAAGAGCTGCACCACTACGAACTCGAGGGCTTGCGCAGCCGCATTGGGATCGTCCTGCAGGATGTTTTTCTGTTTGGCGGGTCGGTGATCGAAAACATCACCCTCCGCAACGATAAGATCACCCGCGAAGAGGTGGTCAACGCCGCCAAGATGATTGGCGCCCATCCTTTTATCGAGAAACTACCCGGCGGGTACGACTACCAGGTGATGGAACGCGGAGCCACCCTCAGCATGGGGCAGCGGCAGCTCATCAGCTTCGTGCGGGCGCTGGTCTTCAACCCCGACATCCTGATCCTGGATGAAGCCACCTCGAGTGTCGACCCGGAGACGGAATCAGTTATTCAGTTTGCCATCGAGACCCTCATCAAAAAGCGGACGTCGATCATTATCGCCCACCGCCTGAGCACCATCCGCCACGCCACCAATATTTTGGTGCTCGAGAAAGGGCGCAAGCTCGAATTCGGCTCCCACGAAGAACTCCTCAAAAATGACGACGGCCGCTACCGCGAACTGTACGAGATGCAGTTTTTGCAGGGGGTGAGTGAGGAGTAGGCGGGGCGGTTCAACCCGGCGCTTAGCTAAAACACACCTTATGTACAATCCCACTTATCTTCATCGCCAACTGCGCACGATCCTTTTGGTGGGTTTGTGCTTCCTCCTTCGGGTGGGTGCTGCCCAGCATTTCTACGTACAATCCCGGGGTGGTCAGGTAGGTGGATGGATCGTTTCGCCCGCGGGGGAGGCGGTCTTCGAGATTCCCCAGGGCTGGCGCCTGATTTCCCACGGTAGCCCACTGGCTCCCATTACTTCGTGGCCATTGCTGTTGACCCAACGAAATTCCCCATCTGCCACCAATTTCGCCTGGTTGCACGAAGATTTGCGCTGGGAGCCGGTGGATAAAATAGCACCAGGTACCGCATACCGCACGGCCTGGGCGGATTCCGAGACGTCTGCGTCGTGGGAGCTGGTGCAGGACGAAGCAACCGGTTTCCTGGGCTACCAGAATAGCCACGGAGAATGGACCATTGCCCCCCGCTTTTGCCAGGCTACGGCCTTCCAGTTCGGGGTGGCCCTGACGGCGAGTAACGCACCGGACAATTGTTCGTCCTCCCTGCGCAGCCGGGGCCGCAATTTCAACCAACCGCCCACCCTGGTCAGCAACCGCGTCATTCGGGCTTACCAGCTCATTGATACCACCGGACAGGAAATATGGGCCGATTCCTGTGAGTCGGTTTACCTGTTGGCACCGGGCATCATTGGCGTGAACGCAGGGTTTGCAGCGGCTGCCCCCGGAATTTATATCGAATGGCTGGCCGAAAAACGCGTGTGGTGGAGCCCCGACTTTACGATCACCTTCTGGCAGCAGTTGGCAAAAATTCCGGCGGCGGAGGTGCGTCGCCTCAACCTGGGTATCTGGCGCTACGAATTATTCCACCAAAAAATCCACGGTTTGCCCGCTGATTTTTCGCAGCGGCTGCCCACGTTCACCTATTTGGAATACTTGAATCTCAGTTATTACCAGGTAGACCATGCCCTGGCTACCATCTTTGAGCAGGGCCAACTGCGCACCTTGGTGCTGAAGGGTTGTGGGCTGACCACCATACCGGGAAGCATTCGCAACCTCCGCCAACTGGAAGAACTGGATCTCTCGGGGAATCAACTCACCGAGCTTCCCGGGGCGCTCTACCGGATGACGCATTTGCGCGTCCTGAATATCGCGGAGAATCCGCTGCCACCGGCAACCATTCCCCGCTTGCGCAAAGCCCTGCCGGATACGGAAATTATTTACAAATGAGCACCGCAAGGCCCGGTCTCACCGGCTCCAGGCGGCCAGTGTATCCATATCCCGCACCAGCAGCCGCTTGCGGTTGAAGGTGAGGACATTGGCGTTGCGCAACTCGTTGAGGACCGTCGTGACGGTTTGGCGGGAGGTAGCCGTCAGGTTGGCAATTTCCTGGTGGGTAATGAACTGCCGGACCAACATTTTGTAACCTACCCGTTGCCCATCCTGCGCGGCCAGGCGGTGCAGAAAAGCGATGATGCGGCTGCGGGAATTCAGGAAGACCATCGACTCCAGCTGCTGCTCGGCTTCGGCCAGGCGGCCACCGATGAGCCGTAGCAACTGCTGACTCAACGCGGGGTTTCCCTGCAGGGCCTTGCGGAAATCGGCTACCGAAAGCACCGCCACGGTTGCGGATTCCAATACCTGGGCAAAATTGTGGCGTACCTTGGCACCAATGACGCCTTCCTCACCCAGGATGTTGCTGGCCCGGCAAATGTACTTGGTCACTTCCCGGCTGCCATCGCCGAAGGAGCCTACCTTGACGCGGCCCTGCACCAGGAGATAGACCTGCTGCGCTTCTTCTGCGGGCAAATACAGGTAACCACCGCGGGCGATCTTGCGGGTGGCCGTCCGATCAAAAATTTCCGCCAGGTGCTTTTCGGGGATGAGCTGATGGTGCTGCTGCAGGTGGTTCAATTGTGCGAAAGGATGATTGCCCATGGTGGTTTCGGTTTTTAGCTTGTATATCTATTTACGGAGGTACCTACCCAACCGGATGTTTTTCAACCACTTTATGGTCCAAATACGCACGCACCAGGGCATCAGCCCATGCGGCGGATCCTCGCCGGGAGCAGATTAAACAACCAGTGGGGTAAGGTGTTCACGTAGGCAAAATTATGCGGGAAGGGTAACAGAAGTATCACGGGGAGCGGACGAAATGGTCACGGTGGGGGGGGAGGGGCGTATGGGTGAAACCATTTGAAATCCTATTATTTTAAATTACCTCTGGGACGCCGACCTTGCTTTTTTGTATAACTAGCAATGTGGTCTTGCTCTATTTTTTCAGCCTTAGCCCTACCTTTTATACCATATAAAATAATTCTGGCGAAGAAACGCGCCCACCCGACAAAAATATTGGCAAAATTAACTTGCTCTCTCATGCGACTCGAATAACCGTCAGCGTCCACTTCTCCAGCACTAATTCCGTATTTTACGATATCATCATCTATTCGGTCAACAATTTCATAAAGATGGTGGTCTTTTGAATTCTTCTTAGAGTTTCCATGAAAAGTGTATCGCTTTTTAGCCATTCTAACTTAATCCTTATTCCAACCTCCCCTATTGGAATACGTCTCATAATTGAAAGTAGGCACAAAAACCATCGCTTTACCCGTTTTTCGCAGGAAAGCCTGATTGGCAACGTCCAGGAGCGGTTCAAAAGAAACGTCCGTTGGCATCAACGTCGGATTGCGTAGCACAGCATCATACTTTTCCTTACCATTGGCTACGACGCAGAGGCGGTCGTACAGAAAGCCATCTACCGATAAGGCATCGGGATAACCAGGAAACTGGCGGGCAAATTTGGCCTGATCTAATTGAAAAAGCTTTTCGGCCAGAATTTCCTGAAAGCTATAAATTTTACTTAAGGGAAGGGTAGACAACAGGCTAATTACCGGCTCAACAATGGCTTTATCCTCGGTTTCGTCCCACGCGAGGTGATCGATTATTGCCCAAAATTCCTCCTCTTGCAAAAGCGCGGGATTACCTTCCCGGTGAACGGTGATTTCTAATTCTGCACCCGCATATTTTTCCTTGAGGTCTTCCAGGAAAGATTCGTCTATGCGGTCAACTAATATTTTAATGGTAGCCGACATGGCATTTTTTTTAGTTCTTTTACAAAATACGCTTTTTTTAACGGGGAAGGCAATTGTCGTTTCATAAATTTATGAGTTATTGTGATTAAAGCAAAACGCATTCTAATCTCACCTTTCAATCCATGTATTTACTCGGCTACGACATCGGTTCTTCCTCCATCAAAGCAGCGCTGGTAGATGCGCAGCGCCAGGAAACCGTTGCCGTAGTCCAATCGCCCCAGACGGAGCTGCCCATACTGGCGCACCACCCCGGCTGGGCCGAGCAGGATCCCGAAAGGTGGTGGGAGCACGTGTGCCTGGCCACCCGCAAACTACTGGCCCAAACCAATATTTCGGCCGCCGACATCAAAGGCATTGGCATTGCCTACCAGATGCACGGGTTGGTGGTGGTAGATAAAAACCTGGTGGCCCTGCGGCCCGCCATCATCTGGTGCGACAGCCGCGCGGTAGCCATTGGCAACCAGGCTTTTGCCGACCTGGGCGAAGAAACCTGCCTGACCCACCTCCTCAATTCACCGGGCAACTTCACGGCCGCCAAGCTGAAATGGGTAAAAGACCACGAGCCGGACCTGTACGCCCGCATTCACCGCATCCTGCTCCCCGGCGACTACCTGGCCATGCGCCTGACGGGGGAAGCGCTCACCACGCCCAGTGGGCTGTCGGAGGGTATCCTCTGGGATTTCCAGGCAGCGGGGCCCGCCCAGTTGGTGCTCGACCATTTTGGCTTTGCGCCCGAGTTGCTGCCGACCGTGCAACCCACCTTTTCCCACCAGGGACAACTCACCCCCCAGGCCGCGCTGGCTACCGGCCTGCGCAGCGGTATTCCGGTCACCTACCGGGCAGGTGACCAACCCAACAACGCCCTGGCCTTGAATGTCCTGAACCCCGGCGAGGTAGCCGCCACCGGCGGTACTTCCGGGGTGGTGTACGGGGTGGTCGACCGCCCAGTCTACGACCGACAGTCGCGCGTCAACAGCTTTGTGCACGTCAACCACACCCCGGCGCAACCGCGCATCGGGGTACTCCTCTGCATCAACGGCGCCGGGAGCCAGTACCGCTGGGTGCGCCAGCAGTTGGCCCGCAAGAGCTTGTCTTATCAGGAGATGAATCAACTGGCCGACACCGTAGCCGTCGGTGCGGATGGCCTGCGGCTATTCCCCTTCGGCAATGGGGCCGAGCGCATGTTGGGCAACCGGGATCCGGGGGCCTGGCTGAGTAACCTGCAATTCAACCGGCATACCCACGCCCACGTCTGCCGGGCCGCGCTGGAAGGTATTGCGTTCTCTTTTGTCTACGGCATCCGCATCCTCGAGGATATGGGCCTGCGGGTGTCCGTCATGCGGGTAGGGAACGACAATCTTTTTCGCGCCCGAATTTTCGCCGCCACCATCGCCAACCTGGTCGGCTGCACCATCGAGGTGGTCGAAACCACCGGAGCCGTAGGAGCCGCCCGGGCTGCTGGCGTCGGCACGGGCATGTACAACTCGGTGGCCGAAGCCATGAGCACCACCAAAGTCCTGCGCACCTACACGCCCCAAACGGCCACCGACGACTATACCGCCGCCTGGGCCGCCTGGGAAGCGGAGCTGAATCGTATTCTTAAAACAACTTAAGCAACCCTACCATGACCACCATCGGCAACCAGACCTATTTCAACAACATTGGCCGCATCGCCTACGAAGGCCCCCAAACGGACAACCCCCTGGCCTTCCGCTGGTACGAGGCCAACCGGGTGGTGCAGGGCAAAACCATGGAAGCCCACCTGCGCTTTGCCGTAGCCTGGTGGCACACCCTCGGTGGTACGGGCGGTGATCCTTTCGGCGCACCTACCAAAGCCTTCCCCTGGCTGGGTGCCAGCGACCCGCTGCAGGAAGCCCGCAACAAGCTGGATGCCGGCTTTGAGCTGATGACCAAACTGGGTATTCCGTTTTACTGTTTTCACGACTACGACCTGGTGGCGGAAGGCCCCAGCCTGGCCGAGAGTGAAAAGCGGCTCGCCGCCATTACCGACTACGCGCTGGAGCAACAACAAGCCACCGGCATAAAGTTGTTGTGGGGTACGGCCAACCTGTTTTCCCACCCCCGCTACATGAACGGTGCCATGACCAACCCCGACTTTGCGGTAGTGGCCCACGCCGGGGCCCAGGTGAAAATGGCCCTCGACGCGACCCTCAAGCTGGGTGGCGAAAACTACGTGTTCTGGGGTGGCCGCGAAGGTTACATGTCGCTGCTGAATACCGATATGAAGCGCGAACTGGCCCATATGGCCCGCTTCCTGCACCTGGCCAAGGACTATGCCCGGGCGCAGGGCTTCCAGGGCACGTTCCTCATCGAGCCCAAACCCATGGAGCCCAGCAAGCACCAGTACGATTTTGACGCCGCTACGACCATCAACTTCCTGCGGGAGCACGGCCTGGACCAGGATTTTAAACTCAACATCGAGGTCAACCACGCCACCCTGGCCCAGCATACGTTTGCCCACGAACTCCAGGTGGCTGCCGATGCAGGCATGTTGGGCAGCATGGACGCCAACCGCGGCGACTACCAAAACGGTTGGGATACCGACCAGTTTCCCAACAACGTCCAGGAGCTCGCCGAAGCCATGCTCGTATTGCTGCCAGCTGGTGGTCTGCAAGGCGGCGGCATCAACTTCGACGCCAAAACCCGCCGCAATTCCACCGACCTGGAAGATATTTTCTATGCCCACATCGGAGGCATGGATGCTTTTGCCCGGGCGCTTCTGGTGGCTGACCAGGTGCTGGAGCACTCCCCTTACCTCCGCCTGCGGGCTGACCGCTACAGCTCCTTCGACAACGGGCCGGGCGAGGCTTTCGCCGCGGGTAAATTGAGTTTTGCGGAGCTGGCCAAACGGGGCGCCCAGCAAGAACCCCCGCACCAGCGCAGCGGCCGCCAGGAATTATTTGAAAATCTCCTCAATAATCACTTGTAAGCGGGCGCCAACGGCTACCATTCAACCCGGTTATTCAACCGCTCAGCAGTTTTTTGTGGCCAAACCGGGGAATCTTGCTTAATTTGGTTCTCTGACCATCTTTGTGGTCAGAGAACCCTGTTTTCAACGTAGAAACGCACCGTATTTATGAACTTTCAGCGCAGAAACAAGGCCCTGCTCGGTTTTAACGACCTACCCGTGGTGCTGCTGGGAATCCCCCTGGTGGCGTTTCTGATGCCGTTGATCTTTTTTGGCGATACCTTGAGTGAGGGGCTGCTGGCCTACTGGCCCAAATGGCGGGTAGCGCTCTTGTTTACGACCTTCTACTGGGTGAGCATGCGCTGGATGGTGTTGCTGTTTCGTTATATTTGGCCCGAATACAAGGACACGGCCAAGCGCCTGGTGCTGATGATCCTGACCGTGGTCGTGGTCGTATTGCTCATCAATAATTTTTGCTACGAAATCCACGATCTGCTCCTTCCCGAAGGGCACAATAACATGCGCCCCTCCAAGTTCGATTACGCTAAGAGTACCTATATGGTGGTGTTTTTCGTGTTGTCGCTCTACGAAGGCGTCTATTTTTACTACCGCTGGCGGCTGAGCCTCATCGAGACCGAACGCCTGCGCCAGGAAAACATAACCTCCCAGCTGGAGGCCCTGAAAAACCAGGTGAACCCCCATTTTCTTTTCAACAGCCTGAATACCCTGATCTACCTGATCCCGGAAGATGCCGACCGGGCGGTGCGATTTGTGGAGCAATTGTCGAAGGTTTACCGCTACATCCTGGAGATTCGCGACCGCTCGCTGATTACCGTCGCGGAAGAACTGGCGTTTCTGGATGCCTACCAGTTTTTGCTCAAGGAACGCTTTGGCGACAGCCTCCAGATTGATGTTCAGATCGATCCCGCCGTCAAGGTCCTACACCTCGTCCCCCTGTCAATGCAGATGCTGCTGGAAAACGCCATCAAACACAATATTATCAGCCAGGAGCACCCCTTGTTGATCGAGATTAACGTGGGCACCCGCCGCGATACCCTGCAGGTGCGCAACCGCTACCAACCCAAGCAGCAGGTGCAGGAGTCCACCAAGGTCGGCCTGGACAACATCATCCGTCGCTACGCTTTTTACACCACGGCAACCGTCGAAATTGACCAGCACGACGGTTGGTTTACCGTACAACTTCCTCTGCTGTACACCCCGGACCTGGTGGCGGCAGGCAACGGAGCAGGCGAGCTGTAATAAACCGAATAACGGCTTGTCGCAACGAGCAGCAGCCCCTTGGGTGAGCGGCATCCTACGGCTGTTCCTTCTTCGTTTGCGGGGCAATGTCAAAGCCAGCGTCTTCTACGGCCTCCACTACGGCGGCGGCGGTTACGTCTCCCACGACGGTCAGGATTTTGTCCGGATTAGCCGTATCCACCTGCCAGCTTTCGAGTCCTTCAACTTCGTTGAGGAAATTTGTCACCGAACGCACACAATTGGCGCAGTTGACATTTGTTTTAAAGTGCAAGGTCATGTTGTATTATCTTTGAATCTTTTAGCAAAGAACACCAGTCCATGCGTATCCGTTTAATTTTGTCCTTACTTTTTGTCCTGGCCTTTTTCGGAAAGGGTTGGGGGCAGGATCAGCCACTTGTAACCCTTCGCCAGCAGGTGCTCGACCAGGCTACCAGGGAGCCGTTAGTCGGCGTAAATATCCGTTGGCCAGGTACGGCCATTGGGACCACCACCGACCTGACGGGGTACTTTTTGCTGCAGATTCCGGCCAGCGCCGAACTGGAATTCAGCTATTTGGGTTACCAAACGCAATTGTTGACGGTTGCCCGGTTGCGGGAGCAGCCGGAAATAGCGATGGTGGCCGAGGAATTGGAGCTGCCCTTGCTCTACCTGTGGGCGCCCAAGCTCAACTACGACGACCAGTATACGCCCACGGTGCAGCAGCTGACCAGCCCCCAACTGCTGGCTGGCGACGCGATCAACATTGCCGAAGCCTTTGACGGACTGCCGGGGGTGCAGGTGCAGCAGGGTGCCCTCAATACCCAGCGCCTGAGCCTGCGCGGGATCGGTGCCCGCACCCCTTTCGCTACCAACCAGGTGCGCTTGTACTGGAATGATATTCCACTCACCAATGGCGCCGGCGAGAGCGTCCTGGAAGATATTGAGAGCGGATTTCTGCGGGCAGCGTACGTGCAAACGGGGCCCGCGCCCGCACAACTGGGGGCTAACCTGGGGGGGAGCATCCAACTGGTCAGTCGCGAGTGGCAGGGCACCAATTGGTCGCCCAGCGGCGGCACTTCGGTCGGCAGCTTCGGGCGCAACCGGCAGTGGCTCAACCTCCATAATAATGCCAGCAATTGGGCACAAGACCTCAGTGTAGTACGAAGCCAGAGCGCGGGCTACCGCGACAACAACGACTACCAGCGCCTGTCGGGAACCCTCCTGGGGCGTTTGGAGCAGCCGCGTTCCAATACCGTTTATTTTGCCCACCTGCGCCAGTTGGCGGCCGAAATCCCCAGCTCCCTCAATGCCGTAGATTTTGCGGAACGACCCACCGCTGCTGCTGCCAATTGGGCCGCCGTCAATGGCCGCGAAGACCAGCTGACCTATCTGGTCGGCGTCCAGCAATTTCGCGCCCTGGCTACGCTGGGAGCGAAGAAAACCAGCCTCACCAACCGCAGCTCCCTCTTCACCGGCCGCCGCACCAACGACGAGGTACGCCCCTTCGACGTGCTGGCCGAAGACAGCTACCAGTACGGCCTGCGCACGAATTTCAACTTCGCCAATGACCGCAATTGGCTGCAGGGCAACCTCCAACTCGGCGGCGAAGCTTTCTGGGAGCATTACACCCAAACGACCTTTGAGACCCTTGCCGGTGGGGTAGCGGGCGAACGCCTGGCCGATCAGTCGGAACGCCGTTTCTACTACTTCGCCTTTGCCCGGTGGGAGCGCCATTGGGCCAACAACCGCTGGCGAACCTTCCTGGACCTGAACCTGCGGCAGACCCGCTACCAGTGGGAAACGGGAAATGAGCGCGCAACTTTTCCTTTCGACCCCGTTGTCCTGCCGGGGGTGAGCGTTTTCTACCAGCCTACCGCAGCGCTCCAACTCCACGCCCGCTACAACCGCGGCATTTCACCGCCCGACGCGGCGGCTTCCGTCAATAATTACACCGTGGCCAGCGAGCCCTTGCGCGCTACCACGGGTTGGAATCGCGAACTGGGTGCCAACTGGCAGGTTGCCGGCGCCTCGTTCTGGCTCACTGCTTTTCAGATGGACCTGGACGATGTGCTCGTCACGCGCCAGGATGCTGCGGGGCGCACGTTCTTTTTCAATGGCGGCACCGCCCGCCACCAGGGCATCGAAACCCAATTGCACAACAGCTGGCCGCTTGGCGCCAGCCTGCTGGCCGTTGATCTGCAGTACACCCTGGCCGATTACCGCTTCCGGGTGTTTGCTGACGCTCGCGGCGATTTTTCCGGCCAGCGCATTCCCGGCAATCCGCCACACCGTTTCCAAACCAGGTTGAACTGGACGGTGGGTGACTTTAGCACGGGCCTCACCTTGGATCTCGCCGACCGCCAGCCGACCAATGACGCCAATTCCGACTTTGCCGCGGGTTATACCCTCCTTCACCTGCGGGCGGGCTATCTTTTTGCCGGACTGGGCCGGGGATTGCGCGTATATGCGGGCGTCAACAACCTGCTGGACGTGTACTACGCCAGCATGGTACAGGTCAACGCCACGGGCTTTGGTGGCGCCCTGCCCCGGTCGTTCTATCCGGGTTTGCCCCGGTTTTTTTACCTGGGCATGGACTACGGTTTCTAGGGGACAGGAGCTAAATAAAATGACCAAAACCTGAACCACCCCGGGTGCGGCGTGTTTGGGTTGGTAGCGCTGCCGGATACGTAGGTTGGGTGACAACCCACACCAAAAATCGGCAGCTTTAACGCTTATAAAACGATCCATATGGGCATTCGCCTGGTAGCTCGGGAAGACATCGACAAAACGAAGTGGAACAGCTGTGTACACTACGCCACCAACGGCAATATCTTTGGGTACATGTGGTACCTCGATGCCATGGCCCGGCAGTGGGACGCCCTGGTGGAAGGCGATTACGAAGCCGTGCTTCCCCTGCCACACCGGGAGTTGCACTGGCGACAGCAGGGGCTGATCCAGCCGCCGCTGGTGCGGGAAATGGCCATCTATAGCATCAACCCCCCTTCGAATAAGCGCACCGCAGCTTTCTGGGCAGCACTGCCGGAGCAGTACAAAAAAGTGGAACTACAAGTGGACGCGTTCAGCCAGCCGCGGGCAGCGGGCTGGACGGTGAGCGAACTGAAAAACTACTTTTTACCCCTCTCCGAATCTTACGAACTGCTGCGGGAACGGTATACCCAGGAGATGATCGACAAATTGGCGGTAGCCAAAGCGGCCACCCTTTACCCGGTGTCCAACCTCAAACCCGAGCGGATTGCCGCCCTCTATCGCCAGACCCGTGGCCGCCTTACCGAACCAAAATTTCACGGCCTGCAACGCATTATGTACAATGCGCTCCACCGGGGCTGGGGCTTTGCCTCGGGGATCATGAACCAGCAGCAGGAGGTCCTCGCCGCCGACTTTTTCATTTTCAGCCATGGCCGCATCATGAGCCTGGCACCCGTGGTCACCGCGCCGGGCGCGCGCGTTCATGCCCAGGAATACCTCTACGACCTGATGATCCGCCAGCAGGCAAATAAGCCCCAGGCCATGGACTTTAATGTGCACGCTACCGGCGATCATTTTACCCGCCATTTAGGCGCCCTGAGCTACGAATATTTTCACGTTCAGCGCGATGACCGCAAGTGGCTGCAACGTTTTTTTTGAAACCCCTGCGACAGCGAAAAGCGTTTCGCCGCTGGAAGGATAAGGTGATGGATACGAGCCAAAACCTTGTTTTATTGGGTAATTGTAATTAGTATTGCCAGGAAGCGTGTAGTAGAAATGTGAGCAACCGGGTAGCTTGAAGATGAAAAGTAATGCTATCTTTGTAGATAGCGTTGCTTTTATTTGAGCAGCTGCCAAATTATATGCCTATGTCTATCCGTATACAAATGCATTTGAATGAGAAACTCTACTTGCGGGATCCCCAGGATACCAAGCTGGGACGCAACATCATCCATTATAGCATTTTACTGATCGATGAGATTGGTTTCGAACAGTTTACGTTCAAGAAATTGGCGGAGCGGATTGAATCGACCGAAGCCTCCGTCTATCGCTATTTCGAAAACAAGCACCTGCTGCTGGTCTATCTGTTGTGTTGGTACTGGGAATGGACCCGCTTCCAGCTGGACTTCAATACCAACAACATTGAGGATCCGGCCGAGAAGTTGCGGATCGCTATCGCTACTATTGTCAACACCGCCAAACGCAATGACACCATTGATTTTGTGGATGAGGACATTCTGCACAAAGTAGTGGTGGTGGAAGGTGTGAAAGGTTACCACAGCAAAGAGGTGGACAAGGAAAACCAGGAAGGTTTTTTCGCGACCTACAAATCACTATCGGCTAAGATTGCCCAATTTATCAGCGAGATCAATCCGACCTTCCCCTATCCCCGGGCACTGGCCAGCACCTTGCTGGAAATGGCCAAAGATCACACCTATTTTGCGGAACACCTGCCCCGGTTAACCGATGTAGAGGTAAAAAACGGTAACTTGCAAGAGGTAGAAACACTCTTGTCGACTTTTGCTTTTGGGCTCATTCAGCCGTCGGTTGAACCGTAAATCCGCTGGCCGTAATTTGGTCAATTTGCAGAAAAACAGCGTTTAAAACTACCAGGCAGTAACCTTTCTTTCCCATCCTTTGAACCCTCCTATTATGCCGGAAAACGCCATTCTATCCAGTGTTATCCTCGGCTACCGCCAGCTGATCGAGGAGCGTTACCAGTACGCCAACCTGAAAAAGCGATACGAACTGCCCGCCTCGTTTGACGAAGAGCGGGTGCGTATCTTCCGGAACTATTTTCTCGACTACCTCTATCCCGATCCGGCTCGCCGGGAGGTCGTCAACGAGGCCTTCGATCAACTGGAGCATTACGTGCAACAACCCGACAAACTTCTGCGGCTGCTCATCGATTCCGGCGGGCTGATTTTTAAGTACGGCCGGCACCTGCCCCGCATTCTGGGGGCGGGTATCAAAGCCCTGAAGTCGTTCCTGGCCGCTTCCCGCTTCGAGAAAAAGCTGGTCGACCAGGCGCTGGCTACCCAACTCCAGCCGCCCTTCGGACCCGCGGAGGTCAACACTTTGCTGAAAGCCCTGTCTCCGGACGAGATCGATCATTTCATTGACCAAACCCATTCCTTGTTCGAAACCCTGCACGACCGCATCCTGGTGCAAAAGGTCATCGAAATTATTGCGGAACTGCTCACGAAAATGAAACAGCGACCACAGGTGTACGGCGCCGCGGAAATTGCCGGACTGACCTTTGGCCTCGAAGTGATCGTCAAAGGCAACGCCTTGTTTGATCAACTGGACGACGCGGAACAGCAACAACTTTTCGACTTTGTGATCCGTATTGAGCGCGATGCCCTGGCTGTTGTTTTTTAATGGCATTTTTTTTTACTACCTTTTTCGCTCCATCAATTCCACTATTATGTCCTTTCCGTCTATTGTTCCAGGTTTCGTATGGTTGGCCGTATGCCTGGGTTTGTGTCTGCCGCTTTCCTCCCAGGTCATGCTCCACGAAAGTGAGCGCCAGGAAAACCACTTCAAATTTGAAAAAGTAGACCACGAAACCACCGATTGGTGGCAGGAACACCACCAGCCGCGACCCAATGTATGGCGGGCCGAACGCTTGTTTAACGCCTACTTTGCTGCTCATCCCCGGGAAAAAAGCCTGCAAAAGAAGTTGTTCATCCGCTGGTTACAGGACGCCCGGCTGAGTGTGTCGCCCACCGGGGAATACCTGCCCCACCAGGCGCGGGTAAGTGCCGTGAACAGCACCGGCGCCCGCACCGTCACGGGCACCTGGTCGGCTATCGGCCCCAACTACGCGGAACGAACCACCTGCGGAACGACCTCCTCCCTGACGGGCGGGTTTTGCGACCGGGTTTACATCAACCCTTACAACACCAACAACCTGTTTGCTGGCTACTCCTACGGCGGCCTGTGGGTGAGCCAGAACCAGGGGCAAACCTGGACACTCACGGACGCCGAGTTTGCCAATGGGACCAATACCTACGCCAACCGCGACTACTACTACGGCGATATCGAGGCCAGCCAGCTGAACCCTGACCTGGTTTTTGCCGCTACCGAAGCGGGCTTGCTCAAGAGTGCCGATGGCGGGCAGCATTGGGCCATGTGCCCCCAACTGAACAGAACGGCACAGCCCAATACCCGACCGTATTACCTGGCCCTGTCTCAGGCCACCGTCGACGTCGCGTTGGCAACCTTTGGCCGGCAAGTTTTCCGCTCCACCGATGGCGGTACGACCTGGAGCCTGGTTTTTGACCACGCCAATGGCGGCCCGAACCACACCTACACCAGCCAGTACAACAACAATTCTACGTTTGGGATTTACCAAAGGAATTACAATTTCTTTGGCCTGGAAGCAGATCACAACGACCCCTCCGTCTTCTACCTTGGGGGCTTCAATGCCAACGACGAACCCTGCGTCTACAAGTCGACGGATGGTGGCGCCTCTTTTGCTTTGCTCGTCAACCTGCCAGCCGCTACGGGGGTCAACTGGCCGGGTAGCCTGCATCTCCGCACCATTCCCGCCCAACCCGATCGATTTTACGTATTTGGCCAATTTGCCAACGGCAACATGTACCGCTTCAACGAAGATGGCACCCTGGCGGGCGAAAACCTGCTGAACGCCTACGTCGAAGCCGGCGATGTCAATTGGCTGGATGAAAACAGTGTGTATGCGGGGTTTTACGGCGCCAGCTCCATCCTAAAATCAGCCAATGGCGGACGTGACTTCACCGACATGACTAGTGGCTACGGTGGTTGTCCGAAATACGTACACCCCGATGTCCGGGATATTGACGTGGTGGGCGACATGGTCCTGATCGGTAGCGATGGGGGCATCGCCCTGTCGACCGATGCCATGGAAAATGTGTACAGCGTGGGGCGCGAAATTTCGTCGATCGACTTGTGGGGATTTTCCAGTTCGGCGCATTCCGACATCCTGTCGGCAGGGTGTGACCACGGCCCCACCAAAATTCGCCGCTACGCCGGCGACAATGGCTGGATCAGCCGGGGCGGTGGCGATGCCGGGCAAACGTCCGTCAACCAGAGCAACGACCGCTGGATCTACTTCGACCACGGCTACGGCATCTTCAAAACCGAACTGGCGGCCGACCATTCTTTCCTCAGCACCGAAGCCATCAACCCGGGCATCAGCTTGCACCGGGTTGCTTTTCATCCGCATTTCTACCAAACGGCCTACGGTATTGCGGGTACCCGGGTAGCTATAACCGAAGACAATTTTACCTCCTTCCAAACCTTCTACGATTTTAATGAGACGGTCAACCGCATCCTGATCAGCCCCACCGATCCGCAGGTGTTTTATGTCCTCCTGACCAACCGCAAGATTCGGAAATCGGTAGATGGCGGCGCCAGTTGGACGACCATTACTCCTGCGGCAGCAGCCGCTGCCGGGCAGACGAACATCACCGACATTGCCGTGGGCGACGACCCTGCTCACCTGTGGGCCGCTTATGGCAACTGGCAAACGGCGGCCAAAATTCTCCAATCAACGGATGGCGGAGCCACCTGGGTCAACATCACGTCGCCCAATTTGCCCACTACGCCAGTCAACCAACTGGTCTACCAACGCGGTACCGACGGCGGCATCTACCTGGCCTTCAACGGGCAGTCTGGCGTGTATTACCGCAACAATACCATGCCCCGGTTCGAACCCCTGGGAGAAGGCTTGCCGATGCTGGGCTATGTCCAGAATATCTACGCCGTACCCGGGCGGGGCAAATACCGGATGGGCAGTTCGCGCGGCGCCTGGGAACACGAAGTGTACGAACCCTCGACCCGGCCGGTAGCCGGTTTCGCGGTCAGTTCCAACACCAACAGGTGCCACCTTACGCCCATTTCGTTTTTTCAGAACAGTATGCATTCCGCCGGGCCCGTTACTTACCAATGGGCCTTTCCCGGCGGCACGCCGGCTACCTCCACCGCTGCCAACCCTTTGGTGAGCTACGCCGAATTGGGGGAATACGACGTAAGCCTGACCATCACCGATGAGTTCGGGACGACGGCTACCACCACCAGGACCAACTTTATCACCGTGGAGCCTTCCATCTGCCGGCCCGATGAACTGGCGGATAAAAACGTGGATCTGCCCGTGGGCAACACCAACCGACTGGCCCTGAATCAGGTGCCCATCCATAGCGCTGAATTCACCATCACGGCCTGGGTACAGCTCCACGAACTCCAGAAGAGCTTCTCGCAAATCGTGAGCTATCAGACGGACAACGACAACCGCTTCGGACTGGGCTTTGCTTTCATGGGCTATACGCCGAATACCAACCTGGTCTTTACCTCCCCCGATGTGCCCTACGGGATGACCTCGACGATTAACCTGGGGATCAACGCGTGGCACTACCTGGCGATCACCTATTCCTCTACGGAAGTAAAAATTTACCTGGACGGGCAGGCACCCTGGGTGCGGACGGGCAATTTTCGGCCCCTGGATTTTACCCTGGCGCCTTTCTTTATCAATAGTGACATCCACAACCAGGGCGGTAATTTTCACGGCGAAATCGACGAGTTGGCCTTTTACGACCGCGTCCTGACCCAGGAAGAAATTCGCGAAAAGCGACATTTGGTGAAAAACCTGGACCAGGAAGACCGATTGGTCACCTATTACCAATTCAATCAGTACGATCCGGCTACCAGCACGCTCTACGAGTTGGTCAGTGGCCATCCGTCGGTTGTTTTAAACAGCCTGGTGTCAGACCATTCGCCCATTCCGGTAGCGGGCGGCGCCGTGGTGCGGATTCCCGGCGTCGGCAGCGGAGCCTACGATTTCAGTGGTGCAGATGTGCTGCTGGACTTTCCTGCGGGTAGTGCGCCGCCCCAGGGGGAGGTCGTCGTGACCCGCCTGGACGGTATGCTCAACCAAAGCCCGCCGGATGTAGCAGCCCTGAGCGCGTCGTACTGGGTCGTTAATAATTACGGAACGGTCGCTACGAATCTGGATGCCACGGTCACCTTGTTGGGATCGGGTATCGTAAATTCAGGTAGTAATACAGTCTACACCCTGCACCAAAGGCCAGCCAATGCGACGGCCGCCTGGACGGAGACGCAGCCGGGCAATGCCGCTGCGAACGACGGCGTGGCGTTTGCGCACGTGACCGACCTGGGGCAGTTGCTGCTGAGTGCAAATACGGTAACCTCCACTGCGGTGCCTGGAGCAGGTGTTGAACAATCGCTGGTGACCCTTTCGCCCAACCCGGCCCGCGACTACCTGGACGTGTTGTTCGCCGCCACTGCCCGTGGGGGATACCGGTGTGTGGTGGTAGACGCCCTCGGGCAGGTGGTGTTCCAGGAGCAGCTGAATGGGGCTGCCGGAATCCGGCACCGGCTAAATTTGCGGGGCATTCCCAAAGGCAGCTATTTCCTGGTGCTGAAAGGAGCAACAGGTGCACTGGAAAGTCATAAATTTGTGGTAGAGTAAAAGTTTTACAACCCATGGAAAAAGTAATCAGTAATCGGGAGTGGTTCAAACGGTATTATTACCTGCGTAACGCGGCGCTCGTGCTGGTGGCCATTTATCTGGTTGTCCTTGCCTTAGGGGTTCCGTTAACGGGTAATTGGCACAACCTGATCGGCAACCTGGCCATTACGGCACTGGTGGTGTTGGTCATTTACGAACAGTTGAACCAGCCTGCCTTAATTGAAATTGAAAAAGAAAAAGACGTTCTGCGGTTATCCCTTTTTATTCCCGTCACACCTTTCTTTTTTCGGTATTCCAAGGATCGGGAAAAAGAATTTATCATTACCGAAGGCGCGATTTTATCTTACGAAATTATGCGTTCCGGTTTTTTAAATTTCCGCAAAATACGCTTCGTCTTATCGGATGCGGCTACGGCCAGTGTGGTCACGACGCCCTATTTGGATTTCACCTGGGCCAGCCCGGAAGACATTGCCCGGCTCAACCGATTGGTCTGAGCCGGGGGGCTTTGGCAGTTGATGACCTGGGTTATCCGTAATTACCGTAAATTCATCCCCTCATTTAATTGCTAGTTATGATGAAAATAGTCACTTTGGTTATGCTTTGTTTCGGGCTGGGTGCCTGGGCGTGCAAGACCCCCACGGCGGTTGGCCCCGAGGTGCCTGCTGATTATGAGGCGCAACTGGCTGCCTGGCGGCAGGACCGGTTGGCGAGCCTGACCGAACCTGCCGGTTGGCTGAGTATGGTGGGTTTATTTTGGCTGAAGGAAGGAGATAATCCTTGTGGCAGTGGTGCCTACCAGGGGGTAACTTTACCGCCTACGGCACCGGCCTACGTGGGTAAATATACCCTCCGGGAGGGGGTCGTGACCTGCGAAATCAGCACGGGCAACGAAGTTCGGGCCGATTCGGATGATGCCTGCGCCATGTCGTGGGGTTCCCTGCGCTGGTACCTGCTGGAGCGGGGTGGGCGCTACGGCGTGCGGGTACAGGATACCTTGTTGCCCAGCCGTATCCGCTTGCGGGCCATTGAGAATTTCCCCACCGATGTCAGCTACCGCGTAGTCGCCCAGTGGGAAAAATCCAATACCACCGATTCGGTCCTCATGCGCAATGTGCTGGATATGGAATACCCGGTGCCGGTAGCAGGTAAATTGCGGTTCACGCTCGCCAACCGGCAGCACGAACTCGTTGCCCTGGACGGTGGCCCTGAGGAATTGTTCCTGATCTTTTCAGACCAAACCACGGGCGACAGCACCTACGGCGGTGGGCGCTACCTCTACTGCCCGCGCCCGGACGCCAAGGGCCAGACGATCATCGATTTCAACCGGGCCTACAACCCGCCCTGTGCATTTACCCAGTTTGCCACCTGCCTGCTACCCCGTGCCGAAAATGGCTTGCCCGTTCCGGTGCTGGCGGGTGAGAAAACGTACGGAGACCACTAGTGGGACAAACCGGATAAGGCGGGTTGCAGCGCGCCTTATTCCTTCTCCCAGGCCAGGTAGCCACCCGTCAGGTTGTAGACCTTGGTGAAGCCCATCTCCGTCATCATACTGGCGGCGGCTGAACTGCGGCCACCACTGCGGCAGTAGACGAGGTAGGTTTTGTCCTTGTCGAGCTGACCGACGGCTTCCTGGAAGTTGGGCGCTTTGAAGTCCAGTTCCTGCGCGCCGGCGATCTTGCCGGCAGCCGTTTCGGCGGGGGTGCGCACGTCCAGTACCACCACCTCGGGGCTGTCCATCTTTTCTTTGAACTGCGCCACCGTCAGGTTCTCATAACCACCCGCCTCGGTAGCAGGGGCTGCCGTTGGCTGGCAGCTGGCCGTCAGGAAGGTCAACAAGAGGGCACTCAGTACGGGTAAACTTCTATAAATTTTCTGCATGGCAATAACGGATTGGTTAATGGTGAAACCCACATCCGGGATGTGGGCTAAGGTGAAGTAATAACGTCGAAAAAACGTTCATTTTCTTAAGAACCCGCTACGGATCCGAAAAGTTTAGGGCCTGGCGGTTTTAGGAAGGCTGAAGACAACAGTTATTGGGGGTAAGCTGTTATGGATCAGAAGTAACAAGAAGCCTTATCTCCTTTATCAGCTAACTCAACGCCCTTTGGACTACCAGTACAACCCCGATCTACCCATTATCAAAGCCGGCTGGCCGGGCAATCCCGTAAAAGACGGCGTGTTTCAATACCTGCAGGACGATTTTTTCCCCGACTGGCGGGTCGTTTTCCGGATGCTGACCACCCCCAACCCCCAGCGCGCCGAGAAGTTGGCCGATAAGTGGCGGCCAGCAGTGGTGCCCCACAGCGACTGGCTCCACGACCGCGAGCGCGACTTCCTCGTGTGGCTCGGACACGCCACTTTCGTGATCCAACTCGGCGGGGTGCGGTTTATCACCGACCCGGTCCTGCACAGCATGCCCTTCGTGCCACGCCTGGTCTTTCCGCCGTTTGCGACGGAAAAAATAACGGGTATTGATTACATCCTGCTCTCGCACGACCACCGCGACCACTGCGACGAAAAGACGCTGCGACAGCTGCTCAAGGTGAATCCCGCTGCCCGGATCCTGGCCCCGTTGGGCATGGAGAAAACCATCGGCAAGTGGATCGGCACAACTCCGCTGGAGCTGGCCGGTTGGTACCAGCAGTACAACCTGCCGGCAGCCGTACCACAGGTCACTTTCCTGCCGACCCGCCACTGGAGCCGGCGGGGGCTGTTCGATTTCAACGAGGTGCTCTGGGGCGCTTTTATGTTTACCCACCAGGACCGCCATTATTATTTCGGTGGCGACAGTGCCTTGCAGTGGCACTACGCCGATACGGCCACGCTGTTTCCCCGTATTGAATTGGCCATGCTCGGCATTGGCGCCTATGCCCCCGACTACATGATGCAGGGGGCGCACACCAATCCGGAGGAAGCCGTGGAGGCCTGGCACCGCCTCGGCGCCCGGCGCATGCTGCCCATGCACTACGGCACTTTCGACTTGGGTAACGAGCCGATCGGCGAACCTTTTCGGCGGGTGCAGGCGGCGGCCGAGGCCCGGCAGCGACGGCAGGATTTGCTGCTGCCCGCGGTGAATGAGGTCGTTGAGTTGTCTTTTGATCCCCAACCTGTTAACCAGGAGAAAGGTGAAAAAAATAATTTTTGACAGCATCGACCGATTTTATGACGGCAGGCAATCCGATAAGGCCCCTGTGGTGCTGGATGGTAGGAAAAAATTCTTGCGCCTGAATGGCGAATTGGAGGACAGACGATGAGGGGCAAAGCCTCTCTGAGTTGGTAGAGAACTACTTTAAACTGATTACGGTAGAAAGAAGAGCGCTTAACCAGAACAGCTTTCCCCAAGGATTCAACGGCTACGTGGAATCATCAAGCTAGAAGATGAGCTGAGCTATGAACAAATACTCGAAGAAGAATTAGCCAAAAAAAATGCTAACAAATAATTAGGTGTTTTTTAACTTATTGGTAGTAATTTTAGATCACCACCACCCGTATTTTTGTCGGGCATTCAAATCCATATTAAAATCCAAAAAATGATGAAAAAGCTATTCCTCCTCCTGGCCGTAGCCAGCCTGTTTGCCTTCGATGCGCAAGCCCAGGTGCAGTACAAAGTAGTCACCGTGATCGAGTCTATCGTACCTGCGGGTATTGGTCGCTCCCGGATCATTGAAGAAAAGCAGGATATCAATTCTGGCGACTTCACCACCACCCGCACCGACGGCAAGACCAGCAACCAGGACGATGTTCGCCGCAAGGATCTGAAGGTAGATGCCTTCGAAGAAACCAAGCTGCTGAACTTCTTCAGTTTGGGGGGGATCAATTTCCAGAACGTGGCTTCCAACGATGCCATTATCTCCGATAAGCTCAACCAACTCACCGCCGATGGCTGGGAGTTGGCCTTCGTGAATAGTGGGGTCGAAAGCTCCTGCGGCGGCGATGACGGTGAGGGGATTTTTATCACCCGCTACGTGTTCAAGCGCTAAGCCGATTAGCCAGCCTATCGCGAACAAGCCCCGGCAGCAGCTGCTGCCGGGGCTTGTTGTTGGTGGGGGAGTGGTTGGTTGTCTTCCCACCTCCGCTTTTCGATTGGTTCTCGCGCCTGCCACGTCTTCAGCATGGGTGGCTCGCGGTGCGCAGGAGAGAGACGAGCTTGTGGGATAACCGCTCAGCCCTAACTTTTACACTCTTACACCTTTACCCGGTCTAAAACCTCCGACTTCCCAC
>PZPC01000046.1 GCA_003045895.1 Bacteroidota bacterium | reverse complement strand
GCCAAGCGTATAGCGGACTTGCACCGCCGAGTCTGCGCCCATGCTGGGCGCACAATAAAAAAGCCACCCGCAAAAATATTGCGAGTGGCTTTTTTGCTGAAGCTCAAGTACCTGACCAGGCTAGACCAAACCAGGCCAGGCCAGGAAAACAATCCTAGTATTCCCAGAGATCGTGTTCGAAGTTAAAGATCGTTTGCTTGATCTTATCGGCTTCCATGAGCAGGTCAACACCTTGTACGTAGTCGGACAAGCGGCGGTTGTGCACGTTGGATTCTTTAAAGATGTAGCTAGAGAAATAGCGCATCTCCAAGAGACTTTCCCAGGTAATAGGTGCCGCGTCGTTACCGACGGTAAATACCTTTTCGCGGGCCAAGATCTGCCGGGCTTCGGGGTAATACACCCAGAACATCAGCTGTTCGTACTTGAAGTTACCGTTCTCATCCTTTACGTCGAGCAAGGGAGCAATACCGAGGATACGCACCTGCATGGTCGAAGTTTCTTCGTCGAAGAACCAAACTTCCTTGATGCGGTAGCGCTTGATATCCGAAGGATTGAGTTCGTTGCGAACAACTTGGATTTTCTCTTCGTAGGTCACGGGGTCGAAGGTGGTTACCGTATCGACAGATGCGCCCATAGAAGCAACTTCTTCGGGGCTCAGGCGGTGGGTAAACTTGTCATCTTCGACACTGTAAACGTTGATTTCCTCGTTTTCAGCAGCTTCCTGCAAGATTTGAAAGAAAGGACGCTCCGGATAAGCGAAGGGAAGATTCATTTTTTCGCGGATGTCAATCACGCGCCAAATGCGTTTTTCCCAAAAAATATCAGCTTCCCGAACCGGATCGTAGGGAAGGATACGCACCGTTTCGATGGTACGTTTATCGGTGATATCGTCCGTTGGTGGATCTTGCATAATGGTCTGACCACTATCCTCATCCGATTCGGACATCATCACGTTGCCGGGTACTTGTGCGATGAGCTGACCCGCGCAAAAAAATAGCATTAAGCCCAGGAGTTTCAGAGCGATCTTCATGGAAATAGCTTTTGAAAAATTACCGAGTTGATTGATTACATGGGCGCCACATTAACAGTATCTGACGCCGTTTTTAATAACAGATTTCCAACAGGAGCGGTACGTGCCCTTGCCGGATCGCTAAATTGCGCTTATTTAACGGATTAACCAAACCCCCTATTGTATTTAACACACGCAAGGAGGTAACTTTCTTGTTAAACTGTTGAAACGGCACAAAATCAAGCGTTCCCCAGAAAAACAACTACCCCTTTCGATTGGAAAGGGGTAGTTGTTGATCGATCAATTGCTTACTGGATCTTGAAGACCATACTGTTGATCTTACGAGTAGCTTCGTCACCCGGGCACTTGGCCCGTACGTTTTCGAAGTAGTAGATATCACCGGGCTTAGCCTGGTTAACTACCCGACGTGCGGCATCCGTATAACGGGCACCCGCATTTTGTATCGGAATTGCATCTTCGCGCTTGGGTACGTACACCAGGTTAAAACCGGCAACCACACAAGTAGCTTCGAAGTCGAAGTTGTCGAGGAAGGCACCTACCCCACCCTGTGCTTTGAATTCACCCGTACCCATCTGGCCGTCCGACTTGTTGGACAAGCGGGCGATGGGGTCAGGGATACGCTTCACACGGAAGGGGAAACTACCGAGAGAAGTACCGTTCGCGCTTACGCGGATCGTTGCTTCTCCGGGCCGGTCGGCGGTTACCGTCCACTTGCTGCCGCTACCTCTACCGGAAACCCCGGTAAAACTAACGTTAACATCATTGGAGCTTACACCAGAGGCCGACACCGTCAGGGGGTTGTCTACACCGATGTAGAACACGTTCATCTTATCGGCCGAAACCGCTACGGAACGAGAGCCTACTTCGTAGACAAATTCACCATCGCCGGACGTTTCTTTACCCGTAAGGGGGTTCTTTACGACAACGCGCAGGGGAACTTTCTTCTGGCCGGAACCACTACCGGTGATGTTGTAATCAGCGGTACCATCGTCATTGATCTTCAGTGGTGAACCACCGACGAAAATCTGTACGTTGGCCGGATCGAGGGAAGAACTGTAAGTACCTACCGAAATCTTGGCTTTGATGGCTTCACCACCAACCACGTAAGAGCGGTCAGCTTGTACGACGGGGAAGAACTTATCGAAAACGATACTCTTACCACCCGCCAAACCGATCATGTCGTTCACCATATTGGCTTCAGAAGACTTCAGGTCGGCCTGCATCTGAGACATCAGCGGCAATACGGCTGCCAGGGGCATTTGCCGGAACTTGAAGTCCGCCCAACTGGTTTTGTCGGAAGTTTTCCAGGTTTCGTCATCTACCTTGAAAGGCATGTTAGTGGCCACATTGTTTACCTTATCATCGATTTCCTTATCACTCAGTTCAAAGGTATCCTTGTTGCGGCGGAGTAAATCGGTATAGACTTGGATCAACTCGGTACGAGTAGATTCAATCTTCTGCTTCAACTCATCACCACGGCCTTTGTCAACCAGCAAGTTGGTGGTAACGTCT
Source organism: Bacteroidota bacterium (assembly GCA_003045895.1). GTDB lineage: Bacteria > Bacteroidota > Bacteroidia > Chitinophagales > Saprospiraceae > Lewinella. The sequence continues at coordinate 38,679 of PZPC01000046.1, read as the reverse complement.
TTGTTTTTCTTACCGCGCAGGTAGAGCAGGTCACCGTCGTGCCCCTCTTTGAAGTCACCGGCATCTACTTTACCACTTTTGTCGCCGGTTTCGTCAACCAGTAAATCGCGTAGTTCATCGACGTAGGTATTGAATTCAGTTACCTTGTTGCGAATTTGCTCAATGGCAGGAAGAATGGGGCGGTATTTAGCCTTGGAATCATCCTTCAAGAGATTATTCAAGGCAGTAACAGAAGAGGTCAGCTGGCCGTCCACGATCTTAATCGTGGATTTATTCCCTGCATCCAGGGTATTGAAAGCGTTCATTACCTCCGCCGATACGTTCAGGGCGAGCAGGGCGGTCAACACCAAGTACATGAGGTTGATCATCAACTGCCGCGGTTCCTTTGGAATGGACATAGTTTAGCTTCGTTTTTTAATGAAAAAATAATTCCCGATGATCGCTTACTTAGACACGTTAGACATGGCACCAATGATGTTGCCATAAACGCTGCTCAAAGAAGCGTAAGAATTGTTCAACGAAGCAATATTCTTATTCAACTCGGTCAATTGTGCTTTGTACTGCTTGGTATCTTCTACGGAGTCAGACAAGTCAGCCATGGCTTCGTTCAGTTTGCTGTAGAAGTTGGTCATGGACCGTACCTGATCGGATACACCAGAGAAATCAGCTTCCTGCAGTGCTTTCAGGCTACCCAGGCTGCGCGACATACCTTGCAGTTCGGTTAACATACCACCCAGTTGCTGCTCCACTACTTCGCCGTTCAGACCAGGCGTGATGGCACCCGCAGGGCCAGCAGTCAGGGGCTGGATCTGAGAATCGTAATCAGACAGACCTGGGTAGAGTTTTTCCCAGTAGTAATCGTTCTCCGGGCCGATAATACCCAGGAAAAGAAAGATACAAGCTTCAATACCCATACCGAGAATCAACATCTCAGAAGCGTAGTTCCAGCTTTCGATCTTAAAAAGTGCTCCTGCAAGTACGAAGGCCGCACCAACACCAATCATTAAATTCTTGAAGTACTTGAATCCTTTAGTTTTGACGAGACTCATTCTACTTAATGTTTTTACGAGTTAATTAAATTGTTTGAATGTATTGTATTGCGGCCCTGCCAGGCATGGCCACAAATAAATGCGTTGAAATCATCTTCACACAATTACATAATGCAGTAAACCGAAAAAGTAACAGCGCTTCGAATTTTTTTTTCATTATTTATCCGAAGCGGCTAAAACCTGATCTTAAAAGCTGATTATCAATTGGTTAATGATCCACTAATACGAATATAAAAGCAGGTTGGCTGGCTGGCATAGCAGCCAAAAGCGAAAAAGGATGCTGCCAATTCTGGGCAACATCCTTTTCTATATTTTGCTTGACACTACTAGAAATCGTTCAGTGAGCGACCGAGGAAGGTGAGGGCACAACGGAAACCAACGTAGCTCTTGGTCGTATCCTGGTATTCCCAGTGACGGGTACCGGTCTGAAGGAAGTAGGAAATATCTTTCCAGGAACCACCACGGATAACTTTGCGCTTCCATGATTCCGGATCATCATCCTTGGCATCGTAGCGAATATCGGGGTTCAGGTCGTGTTGGAAAGAGTAGGCATTGTCATAATAGGCTGAACTGGTCCACTCGGCTACGTTACCTGACATATTGTACAGGCCGTAATCGTTGGGATAGTATGCATCTGCCTTTACGGTGTACTGGCCACCATCTTCGGGGTAGTTACCACGGCCAGGCTTGAAGTTGGCCAGTAAACAACCTTTGGCGTTGCGGATGTAGGGACCACCCCAAGGGTATGGCGCGTTTTCCCGACCACCACGAGCAGCGTATTCCCATTCGTGTTCGGTGGGTAAACGGTAGTCTTCGGTATTGATACCATCCCCGCGGGTTTGCTGGTACTCATTCCACAGCAGGGTCCGCCAGTAAGTGAAAGCGTTGGCCATGTGCCAATCCACCCCTACGATAGGATAATCATCGTAGGCAGGGTGCCAGAAGTAATTCCGGGCCATGGGCTCGTTGTAGGAATAGGAGAAATCGCGTACCCAAACGAGGGTGTCGGGATAAATATTTACTTTCTTGCGCTTGATGAACGCATTGCGGGGCGACTGCCCGCGGTCGGCAGCAGCAGCCTGCCAGTCGTACCATTCGTATTCGTAGACGTATTTACTCACGTCCAATTCCCGGCGACCAGCAAAACGATCATCGCCCTGGTAGTAAAGATCTTCCAGGATTTCATCTTCCCAGTCGATATCTAATTCCCAGTCAATGCGCTCGTCTCCGTCATCGTTGGTGATGAAGTGATCGAGGTACGCATGTGCGAGAGAGTCCCGCACCCAGTTAATAAACTGGCGATATTCATTGTTGGTGATTTCGGTCTCGTCCATGTAGAAACCAGAAATAGAAATGGCTTTTTGCCGTTGCACATACGTATTGGCAACATCCTGGTCACTGGGGCCGATGTGTAGTGTGCCCGAAGGTACATACACCATACCAAAAGGGTTGATTCCCTTCCAGGTTGGGCGATCCAGGACGCCCGTCAACTCACCATTTTCTTTGCGACCACAAGTCGAAAGTACTACCAGCACTAACAAAAGCAGTGCCATTTTGGATAGGTTCTTCATGTTTATACCCGAGTTTTCCTTCAGAATTTTAAACCGATTTTCAAAGCGAACGTAAATATAGATCGTTTGACTTACTTTACAAAAGAAATTTCACTGGTCGCCCAGAGTTTAACACATCAACTCGTGCATAACGCAAACTGGCTGACGTTTAGTGTAACACCACCGGATAAAAGTGCCAGCATGCTGGCATTATTCCTGATGATAGTTAGGTGTAGAGTAGTATGTAAAGGAGTTTACCGCTAATTACCCATTGACAAAATGGGCAATTAACTTTTAGTAGTTTGACGAAAATAGCTGATCCCGTCACTTAGCACGCGGATGGTAAATTATCCGGGGAGGTTTCCCTACCCCAATACTTTTCTGTAAACGGTATTTAACCACGATTTCGTGCGATCCACTCTGGACGGTCTTCAATGGCGAAAGGGTGATGTCGTAAGCATAAACCAATTGCAATGCTGGAGACAACTGAACGCCTGCCATCACCACCAAAGCATCCTGGGTGGATTTATTATATCCCCTAAACGAGGTACCGGCGAAGATATTGTTGTTGTAGGTCACTAATAGCGAAATATCCATTTGGTTTTCGATACCATCGCTACGAATCCACAGCGAAGGCTGAAAAAGCAAGTTGCTGCCCACTTCCATGTTGGTTCGGGCAAAGGCGTGGTATACCCGCTGCAACTGGATACTGGCCGCTGGCAGCTGGATGCTAGAGCCCGCCAGGTTTTCCACCGAAAGGCCGGTTTCAATGCGTTCACTCTGGTAAAAGATGCCTGCTGAGAATTCCAGGGTACTCCCCGAATCGGTCGCCAGGTTGAGGATATCATCATTGTGGGTTACCGTGCCCGGGCCAATGTACTGGCCATCGGGCGTGCGGAGGTCACCGCCGCGGAGAGTCCACTGCTGCCAACCCGCACCGACGCCCAGCGAAAGCACCCCACTCCCCATTTCCTGCTGGTAGTTGTAGGCTGCCTGCGCACCTGAAAGGCGGTGGGCACCGATCTCATCGTTCTCCACCTGGATACCAACCCCCCCCTTCAGGAAGTAGAGCGGCAGGTGGGCGCTCAGGCGTTGGCCGGTGGGTGCGCCGTCGAGACCGGACCACTGCTGGCGGTAGGTTCCGGTCACACTTAGGGCATAATCCAGTCCGGCATAGGCAGGGTTGTACCGCAGGGGGTCCAGCATGTAGGTCGCATACTGGGCCGGTTGTTGGGCCTGGAGGTTGCCAGCGAACGCGATCCCCAAAAACAGGGCTAAGCAGTACTTCATCAGGTTTGGTTTTGGTTGCGGGTAATAGGTAAACGTTGATCGCGGGTCTTTCGTTGTTACAAATAAGCACGAGCGTCGGCGATATTACTAACTGGCAGTTGACACTCAAAGTTCTGACATACGTAAATCAAGGTCTCAGCCTGGGCGGGGCGGCCTGCTAAAAGCGGGTAACCAGCCACATCTCCCTGGCTATGCGCCATAAACACGGTATTGGGGTAATGCTTTTTTTGCAGTTCCAATGCCATGCGGACAGCCTGCTCGCCAATAATTACGACTTCGCGGGTGGGGTAAGCCTCGTAGAGGGCGGCCCTGGCCCAGCGTCCAAAAGCAGTAGGATAGCGTTCGATGGAGGTCGTCATCGGCTTGAGCATGGCGCGGGCCAGTTCAGCCCACTCGCTCCGACCGACCAGTACCGCCAGTTGCTGCAAGTTGAGCGCCATGGTCGCATTGCCCGAAGGCACGGCATTGTCGTACATTTCCTTGCGCCGGAGCGGCACATCTTTCTGTGTCGCGGAAGTAAAATAGAATAAATTATCGGACTCATCAAGGAAGTTGGCCAAAACAAATTCGGTAAACGCCACGGCCTGGTCAATAAAAGTCAGTTCAAAGGTAACCGTGTACATATCGAGCAATGCGGCGATCCAATCGGCGTAATCATCGAGAAACCCCTGGTACTGGGCTTTTCCGGCTTTGTAGGTATGCCAAAGTTCGCCGGTGGGGGTCGTCATTTTAGCTTGCACAAACTGCACGGCCCGGTGGGCAGCCTGCCGGTAAGATTCCTCCCCGAGCGCATGGTAAGCGTGGCAGTAGGCGGAAATCAACAGGGCATTCCAGCTCAGCAGGTGTTTATCGTCCAGTCCAGGTCGAATACGTTGATCCCGAACTTTCAGCAATTGCCCCCTGGCGTCAGCAAGCTGGGTCTGGGCCGTTGCTGCGTCCATTCCTTGTTCAGCGGCAACTTCTTCCAGCTCGCGGGCCCGCCAAAGGATATTGTGCCCCTCCCAGTTACCCGCTGGGCTAACGCCGTACACCTGACAAAAAAGAGGGGAGCGCGGGCCTAATTGCTGGTCTATTTCGGCCTGTGACCAGACATAAAACCGACCTTCCTCTCCTTCCGAATCGGCATCCAGCGCAGCGTAAAAGCCCCCTTCGGAACTGGTCATTTCGCGGGCGACAAAAGCCAGGGTTTCCGCGATGGTTTGTGCGTAGAGTGGCTGTGGCTCCTGCCGGTAGGCTTTGGCCAGCACACTTAACAGCAAGGCATTGTCATAGAGCATTTTTTCGAAATGGGGCACCAGCCAGGCCTGGTCAACGGTATAGCGGGAAAAACCACCCCCTAGTTGGTCGTAGATACCGCCGCCAATCATCTTACGTAAAGAGAAGTGCACGTGATCCCGAGCCGCTTCTTCGCCGGTATAGTGCTGATAATCCAACAGAAAAGACAAATTCATGGTCCCTGGAAACTTGGGAGCTCCCCCAAAGCCACCGTAGGTGGTGTCAAATCGTTGTTGTAAGCCAAAGCAAATATTCTGGGGCAGTACCGGGCTAAATACCACTGCATCTGTTTGCTCAAGCAGTTCGGTTTTGCGGAACACCTGGTTACCCGAGGCGATATTTTCCATCAACTGTTCGGCTTGCTGCACCACATCGGCGTAGCGATCGCGGTAGGCGTGGTAGAGGTTATTGAGCACTTGCAACCAGGCGGGGCGGTTGTGGGCGGGGTGCGGCGGAAAGTAGGTACCGGCGAAGAAGGGTCGTCCGTCGGGTAACAGAAAACAGTTGAGCGGCCACCCCCCATTGCCGTTCATAATCTGGCAGGCCTCCATATAGATCTGGTCGACATCGGGTCGTTCTTCCCGGTCTACCTTGATATTGATGAAGTGCGCATTCATGAAGGCAGCGGTTTCGGCGTCTTCAAAGCTTTCGTGTTCCATGACGTGGCACCAATGACAGGCACTGTAACCAATGCTCACCAGGATGGGTTTGTTTTCCCGGCGGGCACGTTCAAAGGCGATGGGTTTCCAGGGGTACCATTCGACCGGGTTATTGGCGTGTTGAAGGAGGTAGGGGCTGGTTTCGTGTTGAAGTTGATTCACAAGTGGGCGTTTTTTTAAAAAAAAACGCACGAATGCCTGAGCATCCGTGCGTTTTCCCTACGATGTGGTTTTTATTAAAAACCTAGGGTTAGTCTAGTAACGATCGTCGTCGTAGCTGTCGCGGCGTGAACCACGATCAGATCCACCACTGCTTCCGCCATCACGGCGTGAAGGGCGTCCGTAGCTGCTACCGCGGTCGCGGTCGTAGCTGCTGCGACCATAGCCGCCACCGCCACCACTGCCACCACTGCCGCCGCTGCCGCCGCTGCCACCACGGTTGTAACCGCCGCCGCCGCCGCCGCCACCGCCACGGCTAAATCCGCCGCCGCCGCCGCCACCGCCGCCACTGCGCTTCTCGCGTGGTTCAGATGCTTTTACCGCAATCGTGCGGCCGTCCAGTTCTGACTCATTGAGTCCTTCAATCGCCGCGTTGCCTTCGTCATCATTGACCATCTCAACGAATCCGAATCCGCGTGAACGACCGGTGTCCCGGTCTGTAATAACTTTAGCGGAAGAAACTTCACCATAAGCTTCAAAAGCCGCAAGCAACCCCTCGTCGGTAGTTGCATAATTCAATCTGGCAACAAAAATGTTCATCAAAAAAAAATTGTAAAAATAAGAAGCAAAAAGCTAGCAAACAACCACTTGCGCGGCCTTACTATGCCAAGAAAAACAAAAGAACAATAAGCGACGGAGGAAAGTTAAACGAACTCAATTCTGGGTAGTAAGCTTTCAACTGGATGCAACTTATAAGGTTCCGGTTTTTCAAAATCATAACAAAGATAAGCATTATTTGGATACCGTGCCAATTTTTTTATAGATCATTGCGCAGTAGGGCCCACTATTCTTAGGCAGGAAAGCAGCTGATTCATTTAAGGAAGGAAAAAAAGTCCTGAATGGTTAAATTTGCTGGTTGCCGGTTCTGTAGGAGATCGACAATCAAAAAACGATGTTAGCTATGCCCAAATTACGGGGTTACTACCTGCTGGTCGGAATGGTGCTGGGGCTTATCTTGTGGTGGTGGTTTGCCCTTCCCCGTACGCTGTTTGAACAACCCCTGGCGACGGTGGTAGAAGACGAGCAGGGGCTGCTTTTGGGTGCAAAAATTGCGGCCGATGGGCAGTGGCGTTTTCCTGCCGCCGATAGTTTGCCGGAGAAGTTTATGGTCTGTGCCCGCATTTTTGAAGACCGTCGTTTCTGGCATCATCCGGGAATTGACTTGCGGGCGCTGGTTCGGGCTACCGGACAAAACCTGCGCGCGGGTCGGGTAGTCAGTGGTGCGAGCACCCTCAACATGCAGGTAATCCGCATGTCGCGTCAGCGTTCGTCGCGCAGCTGGTGGCAAAAGACGGTGGAAATCCTTTTGGCGCTGCGCCTGGAGGTCGCCTACGACAAAGCCACCATTTTTCAATTATGGGCGAGTCACGCTTCTTACGGCGGAAATATCGTGGGGTTGGAAACGGCCAGTTGGCGTTATTACCGCAAGCCCAGTCACCTGCTGAGTTGGGCAGAGGCAGCCACCCTGGCCGTGCTCCCCAACAGCCCCGGGCTCATCCATCCCGGGCGCAACCGATCGGCGCTGGCGGCCAAGCGCAATCGCCTGTTAAACAAGTTGGTGGCTACCGGTTACCTGGACCAGGCCAGTGCCGACCTGGCAGCAGCCGAACCGCTACCAGCAGCACCGCTCCCGTTGCCACAATTGGCGCCTCATTTGGTGGAACGAATCGCGGCCAGTAAGCAGCCAGGCAGATGGGTGGTCACCCTTGATGCCCAGTTGCAGGAAAGGTTGGACCTATTGGCCCAACAGCAGCTGCAGCAGTTGGCTCCCAACAGCATCTACAACCTCGCCATTCTGGTGCTGGAGACCCGTACGGGTAAAACCCTCGCCTATTTGGGGAATGCCCCGGGCATCGCACGCGAGCACAGCCCGCAAGTCGACATGATTCAGGCGGCCCGCAGCCCGGGGAGTTTGCTCAAACCTTTGCTCTACAGCCTGGCCCTGCAGAATAGTGTACTCCTGCCACACCAGTTGTTACCTGACATACCTTCGGTTTTCGGAGGCTTTCGACCCGAAAATTTCTACCAACAATACAGTGGTGCGATACCGGCCAGCCAGGCCCTGGCACGGTCGCTCAATATCCCATTTGTCCATTTGCTCCAGCAGTATGGCGTTGCTCCCTTCCACGATGCGCTCCAGCAGTGGGGCTTTGGTTTCATCAATCGCCCGCCTGAGCATTATGGTTTGGCGCTTATTTTGGGTGGCTGCGAGGTAAGTATGTGGCAAATTGCCGGATGGTACAGTAGCCTGGCCCGGATGTTGCAAAATTATCCGACCCACCAGGGACGATATGCGCCAACCGACTGGCGAGCGCCGTATTACCTGAGCGGTGAAGCACCAGCAGCCGAGGCCAGCTCCTGGCAGGCCAACCCACAGCGGGTAGGCGCCGGAGCCGCCTGGGCTACGCTCAGTGCCATGGAGAAGTTAGAGCGTCCTGGTACCGAAGGCAAATGGACCGCCTTTTCGTCGAGTACCCGGGTAGCCTGGAAAACGGGCACCAGTTTTGGGTTTCGCGACGCCTGGGCCGTGGGAATGACCCCCCACTATACCATTGCCGTTTGGGTGGGCAATGCGGATGGAGAAGGCCGTCCCGGACTGGTGGGGGTGCAGGCTGCGGCTCCCATTCTGTTCGATGTGTTGCGGTTCCTGCCCCAACGATCGCCGGCGTGGTTTGCTCCCCCGCTGGACGACTTGCGGCAGGCTGCCATTTGTCAGCAAAGTGGCTTTCTGGCTTTGCCCGTCTGCCCGGTCGACAGCCTTTGGGTTCCGGTTGCGGGACAACGCTGCCAACCCTGTCCCTACCACGAATTGGTTCACCTTAATCCGGATTCCAGTTACCGGGTCAACCAACTTTGCGTCAGCGATGAAAAGCGTATCCTGACCAGGCCCTGGTTTGTTTTACCACCGCTACCAGCCTATTATTACCAGGCCCTTCACCCCGACTACCGCCCACTCCCACCCTGGCGGCCCGATTGTCGGCCCACCAGTAGCAGCGAAGCACAGATGCAGTGGATTTACCCTGCGCGGCCTGGCCGCATCAAAATCCCCCGAACCTGGGACGGGCAGCCGTCGGCCGTGGTTTTTTCCGTGGCACACCGCCTGGGCGATATCCGGATTTATTGGCAACTGGATCAAAAAATGGTGGGAACAACCAGGCAGAACCATATACTGGAATTGCAACCCGCCCCCGGGCCCCACCAATTGGTGCTGGTCGATGAGCAGGGCTATCGGTTGGTCCAGGATTTTTTTATTGTTGAATAAGAGCCTGTTTAGCAATTATCCTTTTGCGTCCGGTTCCGCGGCAGGTTGATAGCGCCATTTTTCCCAGGCGTAGGATAGGGCGCCCGCCGCGAGGTTGAGCAACCCCAGGACACTCTCGTAGGGCTTGTCCAATAACAAGAAGCCTAGGATCAGGCTATTGAAAAGTAAGAAAACAAGCGGCACCAGTGGAAAAAGGGGGCTGTGCCAGGCTTGTTCATCCCCGGTATGCTGCAGGCGCAGGCGAAACAGGCCTACAACGGTAAGGATAGTAAAAAGTTGCAGGACAAAGCCACTGTAGAGCAGGACTTGTTCAAAGGAGCTGGTTGTCACCAAAAAAACAGAAATGCCGGCTTGCAGCCAGACCGCACGGACGGGTACCCCTCGTTTGTTATCGCGGGTAAAATACTGCCACATTTGATAATCGGCAGCCATGGCACGCGTCACCCTGGAACCGACCCAGATCATGGCACTGATACCGGCGATGAGCAAGCCCGCAATTAAAAAACTTACAATCTCCCCGCCGCGGGCTCCAAACATGAGTTGAGCGACAACCAGCCCCACTTCAACGCGCCCTTGCAACAGGGCTGCTGGCGCCTGCCGGAGAAAGGCCACTTGCAAAAGAAAGAACAGGACGCAGACGAGTACCGTTCCGCCCACTAGAGCCCGGGGCAGGTTGCGGTGTGGTTCCTCAATCTCATCGGTAATATAGGCCGCCGCATTCCAGCCCGAAAAAGCATAGATTACGTAAACCAGGGAGACGGCATAGGCAGGCTGCCAGAGTACGGACCAGCCAGGGGTAGCAGCCACGACGGTGTGCAGGGCGTTTCCCGGAGCTGCCGGCAGGAACAAACCACATATAATCAGTACCAATACGAGCAGTACCTTAAGGCCGGTGAGCACGTTTTGGAAACGGCTACTTTGTTTGACATCAAAAGAATGCACCAGGGCCACCACCAAAATGGACATCATGGCCACCAGGATCCGATCCTGGCCCAAAAATTCCGCTACATAACTGCCGATCGCCATTGCTGCCAGCGCGATTGCTGCCGCAAAACCTACGGTGATACTTACCCAACCGGACAGATAGCCTAAAAAAGGATGGAAAATGTGGGAAAGAAAGTGGTATTCGCCACCCGATTTGGGCAGCCGGGTAGCAATTTCGGCATAAGTAAAAGCGCCCGTGAGCGCTACTACCCCACCAATGACCCAGAGGAGCAGGATGCTCCAAATCTGATCCAGGTGAACCAACTGGAAACCGAGGGTCGTAAATACCCCGGTACCAACCATATTAGCAATTACGATTGCTGCAGCCGTCGTCCACCCTATCTTGATCCGGCCTGGAGCCTTCATAGCATTTGCTGGTAAAAAACAAGGATTGCTTTATCCTCTAAATAACTGTACAAAACTAAGGCTTATTGGCTACTCCGATTGCCTGGGAAGCGGGATTAACGTAAGTATAACAAGGATTAGTCAGCCAGGCGATGTAGGCGCGGCACTACTACTCCCAGCAGTGCCCCAACCCCGTAACCAACCAGGACATCGGAAAGAAAATGCCTGCCTGCCCGCACCCGGCCATATCCGGTAAGCAAAGGAATTACCGCAGCGGTTGCCCAAACCGCACCGCGGGAACGGCTCCCGGGATAGATGTCGTGGTACATTTGAGCACCGCAAAAAGTAAAAAAGGAAGAAACTGCGGTATGCCCGGAGTAGAAAGAAAACCGGGCCGATTGCTTTAACTTCAACGCCATTGGGGCCGATCCATTATAGACAAAAGGGCGGGTCCGACGTGCGATTGTTTTGGTCAGATTAATCAAGCCGGCATTCAGGAGTGCTCCTTCGAGCGTGATGAGGAGCAGTTCGCCACTGTGTTCCCGGTTGTCTTGATCCAGCAACAAAGCAAAAGGGAAGGCGATAGAAGTCAGGCCGGTGATGTTGCTGAATTGGTGGGCCTGGGGTGAATAGTGGCGGGTAGCATAACGGTCGAAGCCAGCCACCTGACCGACATCCAAAAGTCGGATTTGAGCTTCGGTCAAAGGCTGCACCCTGCGGTCGAGGTAAATAGCGACTCCCGTGGTCAGGCTACCGACACCTAAAAGCGGCAGATCAGTCTGGTTGCTCCATTCGTAGGGAAAAGTCTGCTGGGTAAAACCTGTATGACTGGTGAACAGTAGCCCTAAAAAGAGGATAAAAAACGCATTACGCATGGCGCCAACTTAATTGATAAAATAAAAAAACCTTTCCAAAACTGCGGGCGTTCAGTACCTGCAGTTCTGGAAAGGTTATTGGTAGCCAATCAACCTGCGACTAGCGCTTGTATTTAGCTTTCAGTTCTTTTTGTGGATTCAGCCATTCGGGCAGGGCATACGCCATACCACGGCCTTCGTAAGGAACCTTGGCAATATCCGTGCGCCGGTTGGCCAGTTTCTGGAGGCTACGGGTGACCATGGTGCTGATTTCCTCGGCATCAACGGGTAGTCCCTGGGCTGCTTTACTTTCCTCGATGTAAGTCAGAAATTCTGAATTGATCATCGCTTTTCCGGTGGCCTGGAGGGCATCAAAAATGTATTGGTCGTATTCTGACAAACGGTATCCGGCAGCACGGCCACTCTTGTCGGCTGCTTTTTTAGTTTTCCGTGTTTTTTTAACCTTTGGTTCTGCCGGGGCAGTTGCTTCGGTCGTGGTTGCTTCGGTCGTGGTTGCTTCGGTCGTGGTTGCTTCGGGGGCAGCAGCTTTAGCTTTTGGCGTACGGGGTTTCTTTCCCTTAGTTGCCGGCCGGCCAACGCGTTTGGTTGTTTTAGCTGGTTTAGCTGGTTTTTGTTCTTCGGCCAGTGCCGTCACATCAGCCAGGGCGCTAATTTCTTGATCAAAAACAGCCAGCTGAGCTGATTCAACTTGCTCAATAGCCGGAATAGCGGCTTTCAGATCCCGAATCATTTTCTTGGTCTGATCTGCTTCAAATTGCAGTTGACGAAGCTTGGCCTCGTAACTGTTGAGGAGTTGTCTGATGTCCAGACTGCTTAACTTTAAGTTTGCCATGTAATTGAATGTTTGTAAAAACTTGGGCACTGAAAAATATAACTGCTTGGAGCAAGATTTGAATGCAAAAAGCTTAACTAGTACCCATCTGGTTAATTGAATAATAACCATTCTTTAACAAAGAATGGTCAGCATTTAAAGGAAAATTCCCTAAAATATGAAAAAGACTCAGAAAAAGTACGTTCAGATGAGTAAGCGGGAATAACAGGGCTAGAAACTTATATTATCCAAATGAGTTGGAGAACAAATAATTATTTAACCGTAAAAATAATACTTTAATCTGAAAATTAAAAAAAAGAACGATTTAATTTACATTCTATTGCAAAGTGAGCCATTAGAATACGATATCAATGGCTTTATTCCCATTTCAAGGCAGCCCGTTTGGCCGCATTGAGCGGTGAATTCGCATTTTGCTCCCAGTATTTTTCCAAAGTGGTTGTCCTGCGTTTGGCTTTGGTACTGCGCAATTGGCCGTCGAAGGCACTGGGATAGGTATCGATCCATCCTTCAATGTAGTAGGGTGGCAGGGCTTGAAACACGATTTCAAGCCGGCGTTGCAGATCAGGGAAAGAAAGTGTATAAACTTTCAAGTCCGTACCCTTAAAATCATCTCCCTGGTAGGCAGACAAACTTAAGTTAGCCGAAAAGGCTTTGACAGGCTGATGCCGCAGGCGCAAAAAATTTGCGGAAGGAATGACCAGCAGGCTACCGGTAGGCAGGTGCTGCCAACCCATACGGATACGGTTAAAAACTTCATCTTCCAACAGGGTAGCTTCAATTTCGTTGGTTTGATCCGCCTCGGTTTCAAAATAAGAATGCAGCAGGTAATGGTAAGTCCTCCCCTGCAAGTTCAACTGACTGTAGACCTGGCCACACCAATCCTGTCCGGTATTGGTGACTTTGAGGGTATGGCTGAATTCAGCCGTTTTTACCGGTGTAAAGACCGAAGTCATCAGGGAGTAATCATAGATGCCGGTCGTGAAGCGGATGATGGCATTGGTTTTAAGGATCGGGGTAGAATTCGGGTTTTGGTAACGATCATTTTTGACCTGTTTATCCGTCAAAAAGTCTTCCGAAACAAAGACCAACAACGCTTCCCCGGGATGAATGCCCTGGTAGCGATTTTGCGCCAGGTCGTAGACATTGAGTTCCCCCATTCCCTGGTACCAATAGTTATCCAGCTGGTTGACCGTATTGGCAAAAACACCGGGCACTCCGGGTTCAGGTTTAGATTCGGCAACCGGCGTACGGGGTAATTCTGAAGACACCGGCTTCTGGCAAGCAAAAAGCAGGACCATGACAAAAAAAGCAGCTAAACGCATCATAAGTTTTTTGATAAAACAGTACTGTTTTGCGATTGTTGTCCGTTGACTGCTAAAAACACCTGTTGCACACAAGATTAAACAAAGCACTAACAAACTGTTAAAAAAAGCATTTTTTTACTCCTTTATTTCCACTTTGTTTAATGCGTTTCAAATTTATGCTTATTTTTGCAGCGAAAGTTTACTAATGCACTTTTCATCTAAGGGTTCTTCGCTATGCGAAGAACCCTTGATTTTTTGTACCCAGCACTAACACCTGCCGGCGCTCTTTAAAAGTCGAACTTAATACCCTGTGCCAGCGGCAGGTCCACGCTGTAGTTGATGGTATTGGTTTGCCGGCGCATATAGACCTTCCAGGCATCCGAGCCGGACTCCCGGCCACCGCCGGTTTCCTTTTCACCGCCAAAAGCGCCACCGATTTCGGCACCACTGGTTCCGATGTTCACATTGGCAATACCACAATCTGAACCTTCGGGCGACAGGAAGGCTTCCGCTTCGCGCATATTATTGGTCATAATGGCACTGCTTAAGCCCTGCGGTACACCATTTTGCAGGGCGATGGCTTCCGCAATGGTTTTGTATTTGATCAGGTAAAGGATGGGGGCAAAGGTCTCGTGTTGTACGATGGCAAAAGTGTTCTCAGCTTCGGCAATACAAGGTTTGACGTAGCAGCCACTTTCGTAGCCTTTTCCTTCGAGCACGCCACCTTCGACCGCGAAATGAGCCCCTTCGGCTTTAGCGGCAGCGATAGCGTCCTGGTACATTTTTACCGCATCCTGATCAATGAGGGGGCCTACGTGCATATTTTCATCCAGTGGGTTACCGATGCGCAGTTGCTGGTAGGCACTCACCAGGTTTTTCTTTACCAGTTCGTAAATATCTTCGTGGATAATGAGTCGGCGAGTAGAGGTACAGCGTTGGCCACAAGTGCCTACCGCGCCGAAGACCGCGCCGGTCAGGACGAGTTTCATATCCGCATTAGGTGTAATAATAATCGCATTATTGCCCCCCAACTCCAGCAGGCTGCGTCCCAGTCGCTCGGCAACTGTAGCGGCTACTACTTTACCCATCCGTGTGCTGCCGGTCGCAGAGACCAGTGCCACCCGCTTATCTTTGGTCATAAACTCTCCTACGCGGTAATCCCCATTGATGATGCTCACGACCCCTTCTGGTACGTCGTTGGCACGAAGGACATCCCGGAAAATATTGACACAAGCAACACTACACAAAGGCGACTTCTCGGAAGCTTTCCATACCACTACATCGCCACAGACCATGGCCAGCATGGCGTTCCAGCTCCAAACGGCCACCGGAAAGTTAAAGGCAGAGATAACGCCAACAATGCCAAGGGGGTGCCACTGTTCGAACATGCGGTGGCGGGGTCGTTCCGACGGGATGGTCAGGCCGTACAACTGACGGGAAAGCCCTACGGCAAAATCGCAGATGTCGATCATTTCCTGCACTTCACCAAAACCTTCCTGCAAGCTCTTGCCCATTTCGTAACTAACCAGGCTTCCGAGGGCATCTTTGTGTTTGCGCAAAGCCTCGCCGTACTGGCGGACGATTTCGCCCCGCTTGGGTGCCGGTACCATCCGCCAATTCTGGAAAGCAGCCTGGGCCTGATCGATCACATGATCGTATTCTGCCCGGGAAGTCTTGCTCACTTTGCCGATGAGGGCACCGTCTACGGGTGAGTAAGAAGTCAGGTATTTTCCGGAAGTAGTGGATTCCAGGCCCGTACTGGTACCGTGGTTATTCGTTTTGAGGCCTAATTTTTTGAGAAAGGAAATGTCCATAATTTTGTTGATTAGAAGCTTTTTGGTTAGGAAGGGCAAAGGTAAGAAGATATTGGTGAATCTTTGGCATCGGCACCCCAACCGAAACTTGCACCCTTCCCAAATAATGTCGACCTTGGAGGACTTATCACCTAAAAGCAGCGCAAAAAAATGGCCAAATCAGCAACAGAATTAGCGGAGCTTCAGGCAGCGGGCATTATCGACGAAACCACCGCCCAACGCATAGCCGCCTACTGGGAGCAGCGGGCCGCAGCACGCCCTAACCGGCTGCCCCTTGTATTCAGTTTGTTGGGTGCGCTGCTGGTCGGGTTAGGCATTATCCTGCTGGTTGCGCACAACTGGGATCAGCTTAACCGGTTCATCAAATTGCTGATTGCCTTCCTGCCCGTGGTGCTGGGTCAGGGTGCAGCCTGGTACGCGTGGCAAAACCGGCCGGAAAACGTAGCCTGGCGGGAAGGTTCGGCTCTCTTTCTATTCCTGGCGACGGGTGCTTGCCTGGCAATGGTAAGCCAGATTTACCACCTTGAAGGCTCGTTGAGCAGCTACTTATTTACCTGGATCTGGGTGGTATTACCCGTGATATACGTGTTAAAGTCCTCGGCGGTATCGCTGTTCTACTGGGTGGGTATTACCTGGTATGCCACCGAGGCGGTCTACTGGGGTTATCCCCACGGAGCGGACTATTGGTACTGGTTTTTTGCGTTAGCGGCAGCCCCCTTCTACCTGTGGCTACGCCGTACCCGGGCGGGGTCTAATTTCACGATCTTTCATCACTGGATTATCCCACTTTCTCTCACGATTGGCCTGGGCACTTTGTACCAGCAAGGACAAGGGGGGAGCTTCCTCTGGTTAGGTTACCAAATTTTCCTGGTGGGCTTATTTCTGGTGGGTTGGGCAAGCCGCTACATTTCCGGCCAGCAGCGGCTGATCGGCAATGGTTGGCTGATGGTTGGTCTGTTAGGTAGCATTGGCATGCTGCTGGCCCAGTCCTTCCGCCCCGTCTGGGAGTCTATGCCCGCTATTTTCGAAGACAACGGGTGGCAGTCACGCAATTTCCTGGTGTTTGCCGTCATTTATGCCACCGTCATTGGCAGCTGTATTTACCTTTTATTCCGCCGGACGGCTGATCTGCGCTGGCATCCACTTCCCTACCTGGGGTTACTGGCACCGTTTATTTACATCATGGGCCAGGGCAATCCCCTGCTGGGAGCCGTGATCGGGAATGTGTTTCTACTGCTGTTGGGTGTTTATCATATTGGGCTAGGCACCCAGCGTGATCACCTGGGTATCCTCAATTTTGGGCTTCTGATCATCACCGCCCAAATTATTTGCCGCTTCTTTGATACCGATCTGAGTTTCACCGTGCGTGGCTTGTTGTTTCTGGTTGTGGGAGCAGGCTTTTTCCTGACTAACATTTACCTGATTCGTCGTCGGCAGAAGACAGACCATACCGTATTAAAACCAGAGGAATAAAGAAACGAAAGATGCTAGTGGTCTGTCAAGGCTAAAACTTCAGGTAGCCTGTGGCGTCTTTTGCGGCCACTCTGCGTTGGAGAACCCCTTACGTAGCGGTGCTATGCGCGGGAACCCCCGCCTTGATTGGCCCTAAAATTCGCTCACACTCAACCGGAAAATTAACACTTGACAGACCACTAGCTTAAAAAGTTAATCCTACTTAAAATTATGTGGCCATGAATAAGCCTGTCTATTTCTTCCTGGCCTTTGGCCTGATGGTTTTGTTCCAACTGGGGGTGCCCCTGCAAACGGCTTACCGCTACGAGGTAGCACTGCGTAAGGGAACGGCGTTCAAATTCGACACGGAACCCATCGACCCCAACGACCCTTTTCGGGGAAAATACGTGGATTTGCGTTTTTCGCCACTGGAAGACCAGCTGCCGCGGAAAACGATCAAACAATTAGCGACCCAGCTCGTTCCCGGGCAAACAGTCTACGCCACAGTAGTTACCGATAACAAAGGCTACGCCAGGCTGTCTGGCATCTACCCGGAAGCACCGGTGGAGGATATGCCCTACTTTTCGGCGCAGGTAAACTACCTCAACCAATGGGATACAACAGGCACGATGATCAGTTTGCGCTATCCTTTTGAACGCTTTTACCTGGAGGAGCACCGGGCGCCCGCCGCTGAGGATCGCTATCGGGAAGCCTTGCGCGACAGCACGCAGAACGTGTACGCCCTGGTACGGATCAGAGGCGGGTTGGCGGTACTGGAGGATGTCGTAATCAACGGGGT
Organism: Bacteroidota bacterium; assembly: GCA_003045895.1. GTDB lineage: Bacteria > Bacteroidota > Bacteroidia > Chitinophagales > Saprospiraceae > Lewinella. The sequence continues at coordinate 20,970 of PZPC01000046.1, read as the reverse complement.
GTCGATTACGAAATAGGCCATACGAAGTACTTGCTCGCAGCGTGTTACAAATCCGTGTCAACGCACAGGCACGCAGCGGCACTCCGGGCAGCTCAACGAGTGCTAAGCGCCGGACCGAACGGGACCTACCTGCTCATGGCGGCCCAAAAAATTCAGAATATGATGGGCCAACTCCTCCCCCGCATCTTCCTGCAGGAAATGGCCGGCATCTTTTACCCGTTTACCGGGAATTTCTTCGGCAGTGGGTACCAGTTCAGCAAAGAAGCCCCGGGCGCCCCCGATGATGGGATCCTGGTCGGAAAAGAGAACCAGACAGGGTTTTTGCCAATCGCCCAGTACTTCGCGGGCCTTGACCATATAGGGAACGGCAGGATTGGTGGTTTCCAGTGGCACCAGCGCGGGAAAAGCGCGGGCACCGGCCTTGTACTTGGCGCTGGGAAAAGGTGCATCGTAGGCTTTGCGGATGATTTTTTCCAGCGACCGGTAAGTGCCTTGCTGAATAATTCGGCCGATCGGCAGCACGGGAGAATTGCGGGCAAAAGAAACCCAGGCTTTGAAGGCTTTACCCGGAATTTCGGTCCCGTTGGGCAGGAAGGTATTCATGATTACCAGGCGTCTGAACAATTCCGGGCACTGCCCCACCATCGCCAATCCGAGGAGGCCGCCCCAGTCCTGCACCACGAGGGTGATGTCCTGGAGTTCCAGTTGATCGATGAATTTTTCCAGACTACGCAGATGAAATTCGAAAGTATAGTTGGCCTGATCCAATGGCTTATCGGAGCGGCCGAAGCCGAACCAATCCAGTGCCAGTACCCGGTGGTCAGCCGCCAGCGGGGGGATCATCTTGCGGTACAAGTAGGACCAACTGGGCTCACCATGAAGCAGCAGAATTGTTTCACCGGCACCTTCATCTACGTAGTGCAGGCGCATACCGTCCATTTCCAGATAACGGGGTTGGTAAGGCCAGTCAGGAATTTTAGCAAAAGCCTGGTCAGGCGTACGAATGAAATCCATTGGATCTAGCTGTTTATTTTAAAATACCACAAACTATCCACAAAATAGTGCTTTTGATCCGTAAAAGTCGTTTGAATTTCAAAGCCACTTTGAGTGGCCAACATCTTAATATCGCGGTCGTTGTACTTGGTGGACACTTCCACCGAAATGGGTTCCCAGGCGGAGAAATGCACGCTGAGTTGGAGTTGTTTGATCTTCACCAACTGATCTGTTTTGCTGACGATATAGCTTCGTGCTTCGCCACTGGCGGGGTTGTAGGTTTCCCAGTGTAAAAATTGGGCAGGATCAAAGTTGGCGCCTAATTCCCGATTGATCCGATGCAATAAATTCAGGTTGAAAGCAGCCGTAATCCCAGCCGGATCATTGTAAGCAGCCAGGATAGTAGCGGGATTTTTCTTGAGGTCGAACCCTGTGAGTACCAGGTCGCCAGGGGCCAGGTGGCTCGCCAGTTCCCGATAAAAACCGACGGCCTGGGTCTGGGAAAAGTTGCCAATATTGCCGCCCAGGAAGAAGACCACCTTGCGACGCCCCGTGGCCTCTTGCTGAATTTCAGTCAAAGCTTCCAGGTAATCGCCGGCCACTTCCTGCACATCCAGGTCGGGCCAGCGCCGGGCACAATCGCTGACGAGGTGCTCAAGGACATGCGCAGAAATATCGATGGGGCGATAGACAAAATCAGCTTTCTGCGCCAGGAAGTAGTCGAGCAGGATTTTGGTTTTTGTACCATCCCCGGCACCGAGTTCAATGAGTTCGAAGGGGTTGTCGCCAAAAGCCACCAGGATTTGTTCCTTTTGCTGCTCGAAAATTTCAAACTCACAATTGGTGAGGTAGTATTCGGGCATGGCCATGATCTGCTGAAAGAGCTTATCCCCGGCAGCATCGTAAAAATATTTACTGGGAATGTGTTTAGGGCTGCTACTCAGCCCCTGTTCGACGTCTACGGCGAAGGTGCTCAATTCGGTGATAGCCGGGCTGTTAGGAGTCATATAAAAATCGAATTAATGGTATGATGCACCAGTTTTTAAATTTAATTCCCAAGGGGTTGCGGTCAATCAGGCAGGTCCTTAGCGAGGCGAATACCCGTAAACTGCCAACGTTTGTCGGTGGGAAAGAAATTGCGATACGTCAGGCGGAGATGGGACCGCGGGGTAGCGCAAGAACCGCCACGGAGTACCATTTGGTTGATCATAAATTTGCCGTTGTATTCGCCGAGAGCCCCCGTCAGGCGGGGATAGCGCGGGTAGGGCAAATAGGCGCTGTTGGTCCATTCCCAGACATTGCCCAGTAGTTGATCATCGTCTTCAGCGCGGGGTGCGACGGGGTGCCACTGCTGGTCTTCGACCAGATTGGCCGAAGCAGGGATTTGGCTGCCATGCTGTTGCTCACAGGCCACTTCCCATTCTTGTTCGGTGGCCAGGCGGCAACCCGCCCAGCGGGCGTAGGCATCGGCCTCAAAAAAGCTCACGTGGGTAACCGGAGCGGCCAGGTCCAGGGGCTGCAGCCCCGCCAGGGTATAGTGGTACCACTGGCCATCTTTTTCGTACCAGTAGAGCGGTGCTTTGGTGTCGAGTTGGCGGGCCCATTCTATCCCTTCCATCTGCCACAGTTCGAAGTTATGGTAGCCGCCGTCCTGCATGAATTCCAGGTACTGGGCGTTGGTAACCAACTGCCGGGACAGGGCAAAGGCCGACAAGTATACCTGGTGATGGCTCAATTCATTGTCCCAGCAGAAGTCATCGCCGGCGTAGCCAATAAAATAATTCCCGGCGGCAACCGAAATCCAGGTAGCTGGTGATCGCGGGATACCTGGCGAGTCGGCTACTGCCGTTCGATAGGCCGGATACAGGGGGTTGGTACCCAAAATGTATTTGATATCCGTAACCAGCAACTCCTGGTGTTGTTGTTCGTGCTGCAGCCCGATTTCCAACAATTGGGCCAGTTCGGGCGACATGGCAGCCGTCGTAAACTGCTGGAGCCACTGCTCCAGGTGGTGGTCTACGTGCTGGCGGTAGGCGAGGATGGTTTCGGTAGTTGGGCGGGTCATGTTCCCGCGGCTGGTTCGCAGTATGCGAGGTCCCTGGCTTTCGTAGTAGCTGTTGAAAAACCAGTTCAGCCGCTCGTCAAAAAGTTGATAGGCAGGTACTTGTTCTTTTAGGATAAAATTTTCAAAAAACCAGGTCGTATGTCCCAGGTGCCACTTGGGTGGGCTCACATCGCCCACTGGCTGCACCACATAATCTTCGGGATGCAGCGGTTCGCACAAAAACACGCTCCACTGCCGCACCTGTTGGTAGCGCTGCAAACGAGACTGGGCAATGGCTAAATTGGGGCGGTGGGTCACGGCGATAATGAATTTAGGAACAAGCAGAATACCAGAGAATAAAATTACGCATCGACAATTTCCACTCCTTTCCAAAAGGCTACCCGACCAGTGATTTCCCGGGCGGCTTCCTTGGGGCTGGGGTAATACCAGGCAGCGTCTTTGTTCTGCTTTCCGGCAACCTGCAAGGTAAAATAAGACGCCAGCCCTTTCCACGGACAGGTGGTGTGGGTGTCGCTGGATTGGAAGTACGATTTATTAAGACTATCGGAAGGAAAATAGTAATTCCCTTCTACTTGAACCAGGTCATCACTTTCGGCCAGAACGACACCGTTCCACAAGGCTTGCTTTTTCATAGTTACAGATTATAGGTTGATGGTGAAACGAGGTTTGTTTATTAACGACAAAGTGGTTTGGATCTGGTTCCAAACCACTTCATACTACACCTATTAACTGTATAATTGGTAAAGTTGTTGAGTAGCCAGCGCGATTATGCTTGTTTTAAGGCCGATTTCCCTGCACCGGCTGGCAACGACACCAGATCTTGGTTGAGTTTAAAAAAAGAACGTCAACCACGAGCGCAACAAGGCCAATCGATGGTAGACCGCATTCAATTTAGCAGGGCGCCGGTTCGGCTTCCTGTCTTCCAGGGTATTGGGATACATCGTTTTCTAATGATTATTGGTTAATAGCAGCAATACTGATGCAATCTACGGGTGAATCTGGTTGTACCAACAGCTGCCCACGGGCGTTCACATCACCAATCGCGAGGTGGCCATTGGGATACAAATGAATTTGCCGTTGGGATCCAGGTTTTACGCCGTAGCGGGTGAGCAGTTGGTGATACTTTTCGATCAGTTCGTAGCTCAGGATACGTTGGTTGACAAAAACATCGTGGTATTCAAATTCAATTTTCACCAGTTCATCCTGGTTGTTGATGAGTTGGTCGGCCACCAGGTTTTTCCACAGGACAGCGTGTAAATCGCAGGTCGTGAACGCCGTCTTAACGGACAACGTGGGTTCGGCTGCAGGTGTGGTAGCATAGCTGCCGGCATTGAACAGGAAGCACGCGCAAAGGATGGAAAAAACAGTCGGGTATTTCATGGTTTTTGAATTTGGGTGATTTGGTTATTCATAAGGAGGCAAGTCTTGTGCCGGAAGTTGCACCATTTGCTAAAAATTTGATTTTCAGTTTATTGTAGCAACAAGTTTTTTTCCAAGAAGCTTCAACCTGTTCGTTTTCGCACACCAGGTGTGCGGCAACGGACGGTTCGTGGGTTATCCGCTTACTTACTCTATTTGATTTGATGCCACCATGTTCCACAAACCCCTATCTTTATCGTCAGGAAAAATTTCCACCATGATAAAAGCTACCTACACCCTTATTCTGGTCATCGCCATTGTTTACGTCTTGATGGTCACCAAGGCGCTGTTGTTACCTTTTGTCGTGGCGTTATTGATCTGGTATCTGGTAAAAGATATTCGGGATTTTATTGGCCGCATCAAGTTCATCCAGGAAAAACTCCCCATCTGGTTGAAAAACCTGTTGGTTTTTGCCATTATTTTCGGGGTCATCAGTTTTGTGGCCCGGCTACTGAGTAGCAGCATTGCGCAATTCGGCCTGGAGCTACCCGCTTACGAAGCCAGCGTGACTATCCTCAATGATTTTATAATCGAGCAGTACAAATTTGATGCCGTCAGGTATATTCAGCGTTTTTCCGGGAATTTCGATTTTTCGCAAGTGATCCAGCCCATCCTCAACAGCCTGAGCCAGTTGTTGAGCGATGGATTTATGATCGTCATTTACGTCATATTCCTCTTGCTGGAAGAATCTACTTTTTCCACCAAGCACCGTTTGCTTTTCCAGGAGGAAAGCAAATACCAGCAATCGAAGGAATTGCTGCAAGAAATCAATGAATCCTTTGGCAATTACATTACCATTAAGACCTTCACCAGCTTCCTGACGGCGGCACTCAGCTATTTTTTGATGTGGCTGTTTGATTTAGACACCCCTTTGCTGTGGGCTACGGTCATTTTCCTGCTCAATTACATTCCCAGTATTGGTTCCCTGATTGCTACCATTTTTCCGGTACTGATTGCGGTACTGCAACATGGTAGCCTGCTTTCCGGTTTATGGATACTGCTCGGGGTAGGCAGCATTCAAGTGTTGGCAGGCAACTTCCTGGAGCCTAAATTGATGGGCAACTCCCTCAATATCAGTCCGCTAGTGGTCATTATTTCGTTGGTCGTATGGGGTGCAATCTGGGGCGTACTGGGGATGGTGCTGAGCGTACCGATCATGGTGATGCTCATCATTGTTTTCGCCAAGTTTGAAGCCACCAAGCCGATCGCCATTTTGTTATCGGAGAATGGAAAAATAGGCGACTGAGGCAGGTATTGTGTAGCTTTACTTAAATCAACAAAAACAAGCTGAGCAGCACTACCGCAAAATAGGTAGCGATGGTAGCTGCCCCAGCGTATTCTTTGCTCATCCGCTGACCAAAGAACAACATGAGCAAGGCCACCGCCGAAAGTTGTACGCCGTAACGCGCATAATCGGTATCACCATAAACCACTATTTGGGTTGCGCCAAAACCGGATACCAGGCCTGCGGCCAACTCTACCACGGTGAGGGTTGCCAGCAGCAAGGGAACAAGATTACGGAGGGGGCTCTGCGCAAAATGCCCTTTCAACCAACTTAGGTTGCCCGACCAGTCCAGCACCTTATCCAGGCCCGACTGAAGAAAGACAATGGCCCAAAAAATAGCGATGACCAGGGCGATGAAGGGGATATATGCTAACATAAAACGAGCTTTAGTTGCTTAATAGCTGACAAGATAGCCAAATTTACACGAACTTGTTTACACCCTAATTACCATGCCTATTCTTACCATTACGGGTTCAGCGCGTCCTGATTCATCCAATGTCTGGCTGCTGCAAAAACTGGCGGAGCACCTGCCCCAGTATGCTTACCGCTATTTCAATATAGCCGATCTACCCCTGTTTCAGCCAACGCTCGACCAGCACCCCTGGCCCCCGGCAGTGGTCGCCTGGCGGCAAGCCGTGGCTACCGCTGATGCGGTTATAATAGCCACCCCCGAATACATCCACAATATACCTGCACTGCTGAAAAATGCTTTGGAATGGGTTACCAGCTCTGGCGAGCTGGCGGGGAAACCGGTACTGCCCATCACCTTCACGCCCCACGCTCCGCGGGGTGAGCGGGCCATGCAATCCTTGCTGTGGTCGCTGGAAGCCCTGGACGCCCGCATCGTGGTGCAGCTGCCGCTGTATCAAAACGAAATGATTAAAATGGCGGATGGGTTTTCACTTCCGGAAGAAGTGGCGGAGATGTTGGCCGAGGCCGTGGGGATGTTGGGGGTGGGTTAGAGACCGGTGGAAATGCTTCTTGGACAAGAGCCACCGCTTCTGATAGGAAGCAAAGCTAATAACCTACGGGGGGTACGGGCAACTGGTTGACAAGGTGTATGGGCCCAGTACTCACCAGACCCTGGCGGGTCAACCCACCCAGGCCTCGGTCGCCGTCATGGCCCTCCCCACTTTTGGGGAAAGCCAAAAGTTCTTTATCTACTCGCGGTAGCGAGTAGCCAGCAATTCCCAACCTTGTACCGATGAATGCCTCCTGAGGGAGGATAGTGCCGATGATTTAGAATTAATCCTGGTACTAATATACGGATTTGTTTTTAAAATAAAAATAAACCATAAAAAATTTATAAAAATAGCGGGTGCCCCCCGCTGTACCTCCCACAAATACTGTACTTTTGCTCTTCTAAAAACAGGTCAGATTTTGTCAAAACACGCGTTACATCCCGTCCGCAGTGCCTCCAGTTACTACGTTGATGTCATTTTGCCATTGGCAATTGGGCGGCCCTACACCTACCATGTTCCCGAGGAATTGGTCGTACAGGTTCAGGTTGGGGTGCGGGTAGAGGTGCAGTTTGGCAAAAGCAAGTTGTACACCGGTCTGGTCATGAACATACACCACCAGGCGCCCGAGCAACAACAGCCCAAATCCATTATCAGCATCATTGATGAGCAACCCATTGTCAATGAACAACAGTTTAAACTCTGGCGCTGGATCGCCGCCTACTACCTCTGCTCGCTGGGCGAAGTGATGAACGCCGCCCTGCCCGCCAACTTCAAGCTGTCGAGCGAAACCCGCGTGACCCTGGGGCCGCTTTTCCACCAGGATCCGGCGCTGCTCAACGACAAGGAATACCTCCTGGCGGAGGCCCTGTCCATTCAGGAAGAACTCAGCATCGACGACCTCCAGGGCATTCTCGGACAAAAGACGGTTTACCCTATTATCCGGCGGCTACTGGACAAGCGCATTATCTACCTCAAGGAAGACCTCCAGGAGAAGTACCGCCCCAAAACCATCAACTGCGTCCGCTTTTGCGAGCCCTACGCTTCCGACTCCAACGCCCTCCACGGGGCCTTTGAACTGGTTGCCCGCTCGGCCAAACAGGAACGCACCCTGCTGGCCTACGTGCAAGTCGTCCGGCAGCAGGAGTTTGTGCGCCAGCAGGACCTCATCAAGCTGGCCGATACGGACCACGGGACGATCAAAGCAATGGTCAAAAAAGAAATCTTTGAGGTCTACGAACGCGAGGTCAGCCGCATCGGCAGCTACGAAGAGGATACCATTGCGGCCAGCCAACTGGCTCCGCAGCAGGTACAGGCCTTACAGGAGATTCGTCAGGAATTTACCACCAAAGATGTTGTGTTGTTGCACGGCGTCACGGGCAGCGGCAAAACCCGGGTTTACCTGGAATTGATGCAGGACGTCATTGCCCAGGGCGGGCAGGTGTTGTACTTGCTGCCGGAAATTGCGCTCACTACCCAGATCATCGAACGCGTGCAACGGGTACTTGGCGAGTCCATCGTGGTGTACCATTCGCGGCTCAACCACAACGAGCGGGTGGAGATCTGGAACAAGGTGCAGGCAGGACAGGCCGCCGTACTCGGGCCGCGCTCCGCCATGTTTTTGCCTTACCGGCAACTGGGGCTCATCATCGTCGACGAAGAACACGACCCCAGCTACAAACAACGGGAACCCAACCCCCACTACCACGGACGCGATACCGGTATTATGCTGGCCCATATCTTTGGCGCCAAAGTGCTGCTCGGAACCGCAACGCCCGCGGTAGAGAGTTACCAGAATGCCCAAACCGGCAAGTACGGCCTGGTGACCATGACGGAACGCTTTGGTGGCGTAGCCATGCCCGAGATCGTCATTGCCGACGCCCGCCGTGAGCAGTTGGAACAGACCCTGCACAACCACTTCACCAGCCGCCTGCTCGACGAACTCAAGGCCGCGCTGGAACGGGGTGAGCAGGCTATCCTCTTCCAGAACCGCCGCGGCTACTCCCCTACCTATCGCTGCCCCACTTGCGGCTGGCATTCGGAATGTATCAACTGTGACGTGAGCCTGACGTACCACAAATTCCAGGAAATCCTCAAGTGCCATTACTGTGGCTACAGCACCAAGCTGCCTACCGAATGCCCCGCCTGCGCGAGCCCTCAGCTGACCTTACTGGGTTTTGGTACCGAAAAAATCGAAGATGAGCTCAAAATTTTCCTCCCCGACGCCAAGATCGGCCGGATGGATTTTGACACCGTCAAAGGCAAATACGCCCACGCCCGGATTATTGGTGAATTTGAGGAAGGCAAGATCGATATTCTGGTAGGTACCCAAATGGTCACCAAGGGGCTGGATTTTGAACGGGTCGGTGTCGTGGGTATCCTCAGCGCCGATCAGCTGTTGCAATTCCCCGACTTCCGCTCGGCCGAGCGCGGTTTCCAACTCATGCTGCAGGTAGCCGGCCGGGCCGGGCGCAAGCACCGCCAGGGCAAAGTCATCATCCAGGCTTTCAATACCGCACACCCCGTTATTGCCGAAGTGCTGGCAGGCGATTATGCCGCCTTCTTCCGGCGCGAGATCCAGGAGCGGCACCAATTTGCCTATCCTCCTTTTCACCGGCTCATCCGCATTACCCTCAAACACAAAAACCCCAAGACCGTCAACGACGCCATGCAGCTTTACGCCCACTGGCTGAAACAAGCGCTGGGGGAATGGGTGCTTGGTCCGGCCGTCCCTTACGTGGGTCGCGTCCGCAACTATTACCTGCTCGACCTCCTGGTCAAGCTCGAACAGGCCCCCGATAAGATCAAATTTGCCAAACAACACATCCGCGCCGCTACCGATAAGATTCACCTCACCCAAGGTTACAGCAACGTGCGGGTGAGTATTGATGTAGATCCGTATTGAACTCAAAAATGGATTAAAAATGGGTCAGCGCAAGGGAATCTTTTAACGTATCCCCGAAGAATTAAACCTTACCGCTCATCGGCTGTTAATCCAACACAAAGATTTTCTATCTTCGCAGCGCGTATAAAAACCAAGGACAACCCATGGATAAAACAGCTTTTTTCGACCAGTTTGTCAACCGCCACATTGGCCCCGCTCCTGCCGGGATAGAGCAGATGTTACAAGCCATTGGCGTAGCGGATCTGGAGCAGCTGATCGAAGAAACGGTGCCGGCTGATATTCGCCGCCACCGTCCCATTGAAGTGCCTGCCGCACAAACGGAATACGCCTACCTGAGCGACCTGCGCGCGGTGGCGGCCAAGAACAAGTTGTACAAATCGTACATCGGCCTCGGCTACCACGGCACCATCACGCCGTCGGTTATCGCCCGCAACGTGTTCCAAAATCCGGGCTGGTACACCCAGTACACCCCCTACCAGGCCGAGATTGCCCAGGGGCGCCTGGAAGCACTGCTCAATTTCCAGACCATGGTGAGCGACCTCACCGGATTGGAGATCGCCAATGCGTCCCTGCTCGACGAGGGTACGTCAGCGGCCGAAGCCATGACCCTGTTTTTTGCCCAGAAGAACAAGCGCAACCGCGACCTTCCCATCAGCGACTTTCTGGTGTCGGATCAGGTGCTGCCACAGACCATAGCCGTGCTGCAAGCGCGGGCCGAACCCCTGGACATCAACGTCAAAGTACTACCCGTCAGCGACTTTGAACTAACGGATAGCGTTTTCGGTATCCTGCTGCAATATCCGGCAGCCAACGGTGCCGTGGAAGACTACCGCGCCCTGACCGCCGAGGCCAATGAAAAAACCATCTACGTGACGGTAGCCGCCGACCTGTTGGCGCTCACCCTGCTGACTCCTCCGGGAGAATGGGGCGCTGATGCCGTGGTCGGCAATACCCAACGCTTTGGCGTTCCCATGGGCTACGGCGGCCCCCACGCTGCTTTTTTTGCCTGTAAAGACGACTTCAAGCGCGTCATCCCGGGCCGCATCATTGGCATTTCCATCGACCAGCGGGGCAAACGCGCGCTGCGCATGGCTCTCCAAACCCGCGAGCAACACATTCGCCGCGAAAAAGCCACCTCCAATATCTGCACCGCTCAGGCGCTGCTGGCCATTATGGCGAGCATGTACGCTGCCTGGCACGGCCCCATTGGCCTGACCGCCATCGCCACCCGGGTACATACCCTCGCCCAACTGTTGGCGCAGGAAGCCAAAGCATTGGGTTTTGAGCTGGAAAGCGAAAGCTTCTTCGACACCATCAGCCTCAAAGCCGACCCCGGTACCCGCCACGCCATTCGCCAGGCTGCCCTGGCCGCCGAAGTGAATCTTTACTATACGGATCACAGCGTGCAGATCAGCCTGAACGAAACCACCACCCGGGAGGATATTGAACAACTGGCCGGCATCCTGGCTACCGACCTGGAGCAGGATACCGTCTCGCTTAGCAGCCAGGCACCAGCCACCGTGGCTTTGCCCGAAGCGCTGCAACGGCAGTCGGAGTTCCTCACCCATCCGGTGTTCAACACCTACCAGACCGAGACCGAGATGATGCGCTACCTCAAGCGCCTCGAAAATCGCGACCTCTCCCTGACGCACTCCATGATTGCGCTGGGGTCTTGTACGATGAAACTCAACGCGGCCTCGGAGCTGATGCCCGTCAGTTGGGCGGCTTTCGCCAACCTCCACCCCTTCGTGCCCAAAGACCAGGCGGCAGGGTATTACCAGATTTTCCAGGAACTGGAGGCGTGGCTGAGCGACATTACGGGTTTCAAAGCCTGCTCCCTACAGCCTAACTCCGGTGCCCAGGGTGAATACACCGGCCTGCTCACCATCCGGGCCTACCACCACGCCCGGGGTGACCAACACCGCAAGGTGGCCCTCATTCCCGATTCGGCCCACGGCACCAACCCGGCCAGTGCAGTCATGGCGGGGATGCAGGTAGTGGTCACCAAGTGCGACCAAGATGGCAACATTGACCTCGAAGATTTGCGGGCCAAAGCCGAAGCACACGCCGAGAATTTGTCGTGTCTGATGGTCACCTACCCCTCGACCCACGGCGTTTTCGAAACGCGGATCAAAGAAATCTGTCAACTCATCCACGAGTTTGGCGGCCTCGTCTACATGGACGGCGCCAATATGAACGCCCAGGTCGGACTGACCAGCCCCGGCCTGATCGAAGCCGACGTGTGCCACCTGAACCTGCACAAGACCTTCGCCATCCCCCACGGTGGTGGTGGCCCGGGCATGGGACCAATTTGTGTGAACGAGAAGCTCGCACCTTTCCTGCCCAAGCATCCCCTGGTAGAAACCGGTGGCGAACAAGGAATCCTGCCGGTTTCGGCGGCTCCCTGGGGTAGTGCCAGTATTTTACTGATCAGCTACGCCTACATCAAGATGTTGGGCCCCGACGGACTGACCGCAGCCAGCAAGTTTGCCATCCTTACGGCCAACTACATCAAGGCGCGCCTGCAGGACCACTACGAGGTGCTCTACACCGGCCACCAGGGACACACGGCCCACGAACTCATCCTGGATCTGCGCCCGTTCAAGAGCCTGGTGTCTGCCGAAGACGTGGCCAAGCGCCTGATCGACTACGGCTTCCACGCGCCTACCCTGAGCTGGCCAGTGGCTGGCACCATCATGATTGAGCCGACGGAAAGTGAAAACAAGGCCGAACTCGACCGTTTTTGTGACGCCATGATCGCCATCCGCCAGGAGATTGACGAAATCGCCGATGGGGTCGCCGATCCGGAAAACAACGTCCTCCACAATGCCCCCCACGTCATGGAGTGGCTGACGGCCGACAGCTGGGACTTCCCCTACAGCCGGGAAAAAGCAGCCTGGCCACTACCCTACCTGCGCGAAGGCTACAAATTTTGGCCCTTCGTGGCTCGCATTGACAATGGCTATGGCGACCGGCACCTGGTGTGTACTTGTCCGCCGATCGAGAGTTACGCGGAATAGTCCAGGAATAGCCTATTGGATCAAGCTGATCCGGTTTTAGCGATACCTGGCCGTAAAATTGTACAATAAAAATGCCCGCCTCTTTTCGGAAGCGGGCATTTTTTTTTTGCGAAGCCACAATAGTGGCCGGGGGGGTAAAAAGACTTAAGCGCCAAAACGGTAGCCAACACCCAGCTTAACTGCAATAATAACGCCAGGAATACTTACTTCTTCCTGGGTACCATTGCTATCTGAATATTTGGTATTATCAGAAATAACGCGGCCTACATTTATGCCAAAATCAAAAACTATATTCTTCTGGGAAACGGCTTTGAAACCCAGCCCAACACCAGCACCCAGGCGGGATTGAGTGAGATCCGCAAAAGAAGAAGAACCATCGTTCGTATAGCTGCGATTGACGTAGCGGACAAAAGCAGCAGCGTAGAACTTGTCGGCTCCATCAGCGGGGTTGAAGTAATATTTTCCTACGGCCTGAATGGGTACACCGGTATACTTCTGGCTGCGGTCTTTGTCTTTTGCAGCGTTGTAGCCCACGTTGGCTTCAATACTAAAATCTTCCGACAGGACGAAGTCGGCACCCACATTGATACCGCCGAAGAGCAGCCCAACTGGATTGATGGTCGCATCGATTTGCGCATCAGCGCGGAAAGTAGTAAGCGCGAATGCGCAGATCGCGAAAAGAACAATTCTGAGTTTCATGAAAATGTGTTTGGTGAAATTAATGGGTCAAAGCTAAGGGATTAATGGTCCTAAAAAAGTAGTTTATTATACCCTTAACCTTTTTGCACACAACCGTTAATAAAAACAAAAAGATTACGGCTGCGGCTTGTTGCCCAACGAAATCATGTTAGCAAACAAGCGGTAAGCCCCAGCTACCCCCGCCGGAAGTTCCCGAAACCAGGAATAGCCGGTGTAGATGTAGTAGCCTTTGCCGTAGGGCGCTACCAGCAGACCACCGTCGCGGGGTTCTTCTCCGGGGTCGTTGCACGACAAGATGGCGGTGTACTCCGGCGCCCATTCGTTGGGGAAGTAGAGGCCGCGTTCCTGTACCCAGCCCTTGAAATCGGCGGCCGAGATCTTGTTGGGTTCGTTCAGCAGCGGATGGTCGGGGGCCAGCATCCGCACGTCAGCTTCTTCCACCGTTACCCGGTCGCGGCTGACCTTGAACGGATAAGGGCCCATCTCTTCCATTGGCACGTTGAGGCCGCGGTTGGTATTGTACTGCACGATGAGGGTGCCGCCCTGCTCCACGTATTCCAGGAGATAGGGTTGGTAGACGGGCATGCGATCTACGGTATTGTAGGCCCGCACGCCCAGGATAATGGCGTCGAAACTTTTCAGTCGTTCGGTATTCATGTCCCGGTCGTCGAGGAGGGTGACCTGGTAGCCGATCTGTTCCAGGCTTTGGGGAATATCGTCACCGGCCCCCATCAGGTAGCCAATGTACTGGCCTTCTTTTTTAATATCGAGGCGCACCAACTTAGCCGTTGCATCGAGCACCAGCGTTTGTTTGGGGATGTGCTCGTAGTCGATGATGACCTCCTTTTTGGTATAGACGTTTTCACCGATCGTCAGCAGGGGGGTGAGGAAATTTTCTTCCTGCCCGCTAGCTGGAGGGTAGAGCATAAACTTATAGTTAGCCTCCTGTCCTTTGCGTGCCAATTCTACGGCGAGGGTCTCGGGCTCGATGCGCCAACCGGCAGGACGAGCCAGTTTCAGTTCGCCCGCCACCTTATCCTGGCCGGCCACTACTTTTACGACGATTTCCTGGGGCTTGGTATCGGCAAAGATGTATACTTTTTCCGCCAGGTCGACGAACACCGGCGGCGTCACTTCAAAAGGGCTGTAGAGTTCTCCCTTAACGGGGTCTGTGGTTTTGTAAACCACGGGTTTCGTGGCGTTCAGCTGGTACCATTGCCCGTTTTTCTGGTCATAGAGTTCCAGTTCGAAGGTGGCCGTCAGCACGGGTGGCGTTTGGGGCAGCCCGCGCAACAATTGGTCGTTGACCGTGTACATACCCAGGGTTCCCTGGTCGTTGAGCCAGTAGGCATTGCTCAGGGGCATAGTGGCGGGCAGCAACAGGGTATCCAGCCACTTTTGGTCTTTATTGGTGAGCAGGTCGGTCTCTTTCATTTTAGCCGCAGCTTCCGTCGAAAACTTGATGCTGCGCAATTTAACGGGCACACCAGAGCGGTTGATGGCTTCCAGATTGAGTACAATTTGCTGGCCAGGAGCAGCACTCGGGTCGGTCGCTACCACCTCGAGGAACAGGCCGAGAACGCCTTCGATCAAGGTATTAACTTCCGCCAGTTTCACCGTTTTCCAGTGACAATCGGGCAGGGCCGTGATCAGTTGCTGGATACGCAACAAGTCGGGTAAGCTATTTTCGGGTTGGTCAAAGTCGAAGTCTTCGAGGGCGGCGGCCACGGCCTTGCCCACCACTTCGCCGCCTTTTACGCGGGTCCAGGTGGTGTTGATCCCTTCGAAGGGATCGATTGCACCGGCGGGCATGGTGCCTTTGACGAGCTCGAGGTATTCTTCCACCTCGCCCCGGCTGCCGCTGGAACCAAAGCCCTGGCTTTTGTGCTGGCTGCGGCTGGTGGCGGCTATTTCGGGTACCGAGATACCGCGCTTGGGCAGGTAAGTGCCGACGTCAACCGACACCAAATTCGTTTTATCGGCTTTGGCGAAGGCTTCTTCACTGCCGTAGAACCACCAGGAGGTATTGAAGAAGATGCGGGCGGGTTGCCAGGGTGCTACTGCTTTCAGTTGTTCGGGGAAAGCCGTTTTGTTACCCGTCAGGTCGAACGATTCCACCGACAGCATGGCCGAGGCGGTATGGTGGCCATGGGTAGAGCCAGGGCTGCGGTGGTCGAAACGATTGATAATGATATCGGGTTGAAACTTGCGAATGACCCAGACGGCGTCGGCCAGCACCTGGTCTTTGTTCCAGATATTGAAGGTCTCATCGGGGTGCTTGGAAAAGCCGAAGTCGTTGGCGCGGGAGAAAAACTGCTGCCCGCCATCGATCCGGCGGGCCGCCAGCAATTCCTGGGTACGAATTACCCCCAGCAATTCGCTGATCTCAGGCCCCACGAGGTTTTGCCCGCCGTCGCCCCGGGTAATGGACAGGTAGGCCGTATTGGCGTGCCTGACATTGGCCAGGTAGGCAATCAGGCGCGTGTTTTCATCATCGGGGTGCGCCGCAAAATAAAGGGCCGAGCCCAGGAAATTGAGCTTCTGCAACCCATCGTGCAAGTCGGTGGAGGTCCACCTTTTGGGGGCTTGCGCGTAGGTACTGAAGGTGCTAAAAAGCAACAAGAGGGGAAGGAGTAAAATCTGAATCCGCTTCATAATAGACCAATGGTTACGTGTAATGGAACCAGCCGGTGCGCTGTCTGGTGCACCTGCCGTAGGAAGTAGACAAAAGTAAGGGTTATTTAGAGCCTGTTTAGAAATTTAATTTGGCTAAAAACAAATATACCAAATCAACCAGAGCAAAATAGTTGATGCTTCCTGATTTTCAAGGATTTAAGAACCTGGCGTCGGCATGAAAATTTCATTTAGCCCGCTAAATTCAATTTTAATCCCTTAGCCAGAACCTCAAATCGTTGAACTCCGAGGAGGAACGACGATCAGCGAAGCTAAAATCAGTTCGCAAAATTTCTAAACAGGCTCTAAGTTGACGTTTTATAGAACTGTATGCGCAATAAACTCCGCATCGTCGTCAATGATGAGGTCATCCTGGCGGCGAAAACCGATGGCGGCGGGGTGATCGGTGTAGAACACGGAGCCCTGGTAGCGGTAGCCCTGGGTGTCGACGGAAAAGCTGGCCAGGTCCTGATACACATAGGGCAGGCTGCCGTAGTCGCCGGCATTTTCGGCCACAGGGCGTGCCTGCCCATCGTAGAGGGCCACGTTTTCGCCGGTACGGCCAAAGATGGGCTTGCGGGCGTAACGGCCATTGGGGAAATCGGTTGCCGAAAAAGAAGCCTTCAGCAGGATATCTTCGTGGGGATGCTGCTGCTGAACAAACGGCAGGCAACCTTTGGATTGCAGGATCATGGTCCAGGCCGGGTTGAAGATTTTGACCTTATCGGCGAGCACCAGGTCGGTGAGCAGATCCATCAGCTCGGGTTCTTCGTAGGCGATAAAATCCCAGGGAATCATTTTGTACCAAAAATCGAACTGGATAAACCGCTCGGGGCCTACCTCAACGAAGACCCCGTTTTCGGGGTCAAAGATGACCGCTTCGAGGGCGACCTGGTGCACCTCCCGGAAGCCAGCGGCGCGCGCTGCTTCGGCGAGGACATCCACGTTGAGCATATCCTCTTCGTAGCCCATGGTGGAAAGCAGGAGATTGGGCTCGCGGTTGGGGTGTTGCTGGAGCAACTGTTGAAAGCGGCGGGTGAGGGCAGGCAGGAGGGCGTCGTAAGGGCCGCCGCCCACCTTGCGTTTCATCTCCACCCACAGGTGGCGCTGCACGTGGGCGGTTTCGGGAATGAGCGAATAGGTATCGGCGTTGAATTCCAGCATTTTGAGCGGAAAATCACCGAAGCCACCGGCAAAGTCAAAGCGGCCGAGGAGGAAGTCGTCCCATTCGTTTTCCATGGAATATTTGACCAGGCGCTGGGCGTTGTGGGGAATGCCCAACTCGCGCCAGTTGCCCTTTTGTACCAGGTTGCGGGCCGTGGTGCGCAAGGCGTCGTAGCCCTGCTGGGCAGCGAGGGTCCAGGAGCGTTGTTCGGCCGGGCTGATGGCCAGGATCTGCTCAGCAAAGTAGGCTTCGTTTTCGCCGGTAGCCAACCATTCCATCCCTTCGCGGCGCATAAAGCGCCGCGAAGGGATGGGTGCGGGGTGCAGGCGGCTATCCACCGAAGGAACGGGTTGAGCGACTACCCCCAAAACCGGATCTGCTGCCGCTGCTGGGTCGGCTTACCCGGGTAGACGTCGAGCGGATGGTATTGCCCGTGGAATTGTTGACGCGGTTGTAGGTATTGGGATCCCGGTAGGCGCTGGCCGAGGGCCGGAAGCCACCCATCATGCTGCGACCGATCATGTAGCCAAAAAAACCGTAGCTGGCGGCCCGGAAAACACCTCCGTGGGTACTGGAATGCCCGGACTGTTGTAAAAACCGTGCTTCTGTGAGGGTAAACGTATCGATGGTGCCGTTGAGGTACTTGGCGATGATGAGGCTCTTGGCGGTATCGGGGATGGGCCGTTCGTCCTCAATTTTAAATTCTTCGGGTTGCACTTCAACGACCGTCGTGATCAGGCCCTGGGAAGGCACCTCTATTTCTTCGGTGCTGCCCCCACAAGCCGCAATGGCTGCGGCTCCGAGTACCAGGAACAGGAACAGGAAAAATGGGTTTTTCGCAAAAGTGTGCTGGAACATAAGGTCAGGTTAAGCATGATTAGGCATAAAGAAGAAAGCGCTTTGCTTCCGGTAACGGGGTAAATATATAGCTTTGTTGATGCTTAAACAAATCCTGAAATGAGAAGGATTGGTGATAAAAATTAAAATTGTGAAGAAACCCATCTGGCGTTTGTCCGAGAAATCGGCCCTGATCATTGCTGTTTTTATTGCCGGGCTGTGCTCCATTGTCTACGAGTTGCTGATTTCTACCACCAGCTCCTATTTTCTGGGTGATAGTGTCAAGCAATTTTCGCTGACCATCGGCATCTACATGGCGGCGATGGGACTGGGTTCCTACCTGTCGAAATACCTGGAAGACCGCCTGCTGCGGCATTTTATCTGGATAGAACTGGGCCTGGGGCTGGTGGGTGGCGCCAGCGTGCCCATCCTTTACGGTGCTTTTAATGCGCTGACGGTGGACCAGTACCAGGTGCTGATGCTGTTGCTGACGGCGGTCATTGGCACGCTTACCGGCTTCGAAATCCCCCTGCTGGCGCGGATCATGAAGAAGTACTACCCCTTGAAGACCAATTTGGCCAACGTGCTTTCGCTCGACTACATCGGCGCCCTGGCGGCTACCCTGCTGTTTCCCTTTTTGCTGCTGCCCTTTTTTGGGCTGTTCCGCACGGCGGTGCTTTTTGGGTTGCTCAACATCGCGTTGGGGTTCTTTATCTACACCTACTTCCGGCGGCTGGCTCAGGGCGAGCGGCTGCCGTGGGTGAACGCCGTTTCGGTGGTCATCATTATGGGCTTTTTGTTGTTGCTGCTGTTCAGCCAGCAACTGCTCCAGCGGTGGGAAAGCGCGTCCTATTCCCATACCATCATCCACGCGGAGCAGTCGCCGTACCAACAAATTGTGCTCACCAAAAACCAGGCCGACACCCGGCTGTACCTGAACCGGGTGATCCAATTCTCGTCGCTGGACGAGTACCGCTACCACGAGGGCCTGGCCCTGCTGCCGGCCGGTCAGCTGCCCGAGGTGCGGCGCGTGCTCATCCTGGGCGGTGGCGAGGGGTTACTGGCGCGGGAAGTGCTGGCCATTCCGTCGGTCCGGGAGGTGGTGATCGTAGATCTGGACGGGCGCATCTTCGAGCTGGCGCGCAACCATCCCCGGCTGCGGACCCTGAACAAGGATGCCCTCTACGATCCGCGGGTGCGCACGGTCACGCAGGATGCCTCCCTTTTTCTGCATTTTGATTCAACGGCTTACGACCTCATCCTGGCCGACTTGCCCGACCCGTCCAACGAAGCGGTAGCCCGGCTGTACAGCACCTACTTTTTCCGCCTGGCCAAAGCCCGCCTGCAGCCGGGTGGCGTGTTTGCTACCCAGGCGGGCAGCCCTTTTCATACGCGGCGGGCCTTCTGGTGCATCGCCGCTACGGTGCGCCAGGCGGGTTTTGCCTACGTGCTGCCCTACCACCTCTACGTGCCTTCCTTTGGCGACTGGGGTTTCGTGATGGCCGCCGCCACCCCTTTCCAGCCGCCGGCGATCCCGCCGGGCCTGACGACCCGCTACCTGGAACCCGCCGCACTGGCCCAGCATTTTCACTTCGCCCCCGATATTGACGATCCTGGCCACATCCGCGCCAACAGCCTGGACCAGCCCGTGCTGCTCGACTACTACCTGGCGGAGTGGAAAACCTGGCGGAAAGAAAAAATCCAGTAAATTGGCAGTAATTATTGTTTTATAAAAATTGCCCCTGAGGCATCCCTGCACGGAGGTTTTGGAACATATTTTGACAAAACTTGGCTTTGATACCCACCAACCTATGAAAAACGACCCTTCAGCGCTCGGTCGCCACCTTATTCTGGAGCTTTACGATTGCCCGGCGGAACTGCTGCGGGAGCCGGCCCAGTCGGAGGAGTTCCTGCTCACCGCGGCTGCCCGGCTCCGGGCCACGGTGGTGACGTCGCATTTTCATGCTTTCTCCCCGTACGGCGTCTCCGGGGTGGTCATCATCCAGGAAAGTCACCTGACGGTGCATACCTGGCCCGAGCACGGCTACGCAGCAGTGGATATTTTCACCTGTGGCGACCTTGATCTGGAAGCGGGTATCGCGTACTTGCAAACGGCTTACCAGGCCGGGCGCTGCTGGCAGCGGGAATTGCCACGGGGGATGGCGCTGGTGGGGTGAGGTGTGGGTTGGGGAATTTGGTACGCGCCTTGCTCACCCCAAAAAAATCTTACATCTTAAATCGGAAATCTTACATCTTAAATTATTTAAGATTTAAGATGTACGATGTACGATTTTGGGACGTGCACTGGTTGCCAGGGCTGCGTTGATTTTGGTGCTCGCGCCTGCCACGTCTTCAGCTTGGGCGAGGCAGCTAAAGCAAAGTCTCGCAGCGAAAGAGCTTGCCACGCTTTTTAGCGTGGACGTGATTTTAAGCTTTATTTATCGTCGCGGCATACCTCTGATAAGAACCCATCCCCCGCCCTTCCCTTTCAAGGAAGGGAGTCCAGACGCGCGATTTTTGCCGAGGCTAGTGGTAAATTCAACGCTGGCAGTTAACTTGCAACTGGTCTTAGACTACTGCACTGCTCAAAAGTGCCCCCGCTATTCGTAGACTAGTCTACGAATAAATAGGTACAGCAGTCTGCGACTGCGGTGCCAGGCAACGCTGAAGACGTGGCAGGCAACTACTATACGCTCATCTCGTGTTGAGCGTATGGTATCGCGGATACAATCCGCGACAATCCTGGCTTCCTTTCCGCCTCCCGCCACCCGCGCTGAAGACGCGGCAGGCGCTGCTTGCTGCGCAAGCGGTCTCCTAAAGGACTACGGCTATAACACAAGTTGCATTATCAAGCAGGAAGAGGCCTTGGCAAATGGGGTTAAATCTATCTAATTCCCATTGATTTGACGTTATTCCTTTGGGTCGGGCAGTCACAGCGGTAGGTATCCAC
>PZPC01000128.1 GCA_003045895.1 Bacteroidota bacterium | reverse complement strand
CGTATTCCTTCGGCCACTGGGCCTGTCTTCGTTTTGGTGCTCGCGCCTGCCACGTTTTCAGCGTGGGCGATTGCTGAAAAACGGATACGCCTGATGCTGTTTTCGCCCTACTTTTACACTTTTCCCCTTTTCCACCTTTACACACGGCCCTATTTCCGCCTTCCCACCTCCGATTTCCGACTTCGAGCGCCTTCCCACCTCCCACCTCCGATTTCGAAAACCTCCCCTCACCCATAAAAACAGTCAGAGAAGGTTTTTTTTTTCAAAATAACGGTATCTTTAGCGACTCTAAACAACGTTTAGCAGATCGCGTCTACCGTTTTCTGGTTTTTCCCTACCGTTCCCTATTTCTTGCCCTACGGATACAATAAAGCTTGTGCCGATTCCTGGTTGAAAAAGCACATAATCAAGGGTAAACCTACCGTTTTCTAACTAGCGAATAAATGATAATGCTTGGCTGGTGAATAAGTGTACCTTTGACACAGAGACCGGAATAATAGCAACAATTTTACACCCTGCTTGTAACAAATTATAATTCTTTTGGGAGTGTAACTCCCGGCAAATCAAAATCTCGTGTGAAAACGAGGGTGTAAAAATAAAGGAAGTTAGCAGAAGCAACCGGTCTCCCCTCGGTTGGGAAAGCTAACCTCCGAAAGATGTATCAGATGGAAAAAATTTGAAAGAGCGGCTCGCATTTGGCGGGCCGCTCCTTTTTGGTTTAGGGCCGAAATTTTCTGCTTACCCACACG
Source organism: Bacteroidota bacterium (assembly GCA_003045895.1). GTDB lineage: Bacteria > Bacteroidota > Bacteroidia > Chitinophagales > Saprospiraceae > Lewinella. Next base: position 8,005 of record PZPC01000128.1, on the reverse strand, counting down.
CCTTTCCGGTATCCATGGGATCCCTGTGTTCGGGGATTAATCGTCCTGTTTTCTTCCATTTCGCTTCGGAAATACTAAAACGTCAGCTTAATCTGCGCGGCTACTTCCGTCCGGGTTGGTTTCCCCGTATCCTCCAGGCCACTGCCGATGCTATCCTGGTCCGACCAGTAGGTACGGGCGTAGCGTGCTTCCAGCGTGAGGTTGCGAATACCTTTGTACCGGACATTGAAGTAGAAGCGGCTCCCCTGGTTGTAATACGGCGGGATGGAGAAGTTGTAGAGGAGGCCATTTTCGTAATTGTAGAAGCGCACCTGGTAGCCATCGGTATCAAAGAATGCCAGGCGGGTGGTAAAACTAATGGGAAAAGTGAGGGGCGAGAACAGGAGGTCCTGGTACACGCCGAAACCGGTGCGCGCGGTATTGATGGGGGTGTCGGTGAGGCCCCAGTCGACTCGGCCGCGCCACTCCAGGGCCTGGTTGATCTGGTAGGCACAATGCAGGCGGCCCTGGAAGCGCTGCTGGGGCTGCACGGCGTCGAGGTTGCTGCCGATGAGCTTCACGTTGACGTCTTTCAGTTCGTTGCGGGCTTCCAGGTAAACGGTTAGGCGGCGTTTTTGGAAGTAAGTCAGCCGGAACCGGTACTCGCTGCCTTGCGAAGGGGCGTCTACGGTGGATCGCAACCAGGGGTGCTGCCAGGTGTCGAAGTAAGCGCTCACGATCCAGTGGTTGACTGGCGTCACTTCCAGGCCGATGTAGAGGCCGTTTTCGTTGCGGCCACCGCTGGTTTCCCCAAAGGGGTTACCCGTCAGGGCCTGGTAGTCGCGGGGGTAGGCTCTTTGCACAATGGCCAGGTTCACGCGCCGGTCGAGGGTCGTCAGCAGGCCGTTGATGGTGGCGATGGCGCCGTTATCGCTCACCGCGGTTTCCCCAAAGAAGGTCAGGTTTCGCCACCGGTAACTGTAGTCTACGCTGGCGTTGGTCAATTCTTTTCCCTGGAAGTAGTACCGGTTGTAGACCCTCGGGGTGAGGGTGAGGGCTTTGTCCAGGCGGTTGTGGATGGTATTGAAAGCAACGTGTCCCTTGTTGCCCGTCCATTTGAGGGAAGCGCCGGCCGTAAAGTTATTGATCACGTTGCGGTCGGCAATTTCGTTGGCCGTACGGTGCAATCCGCTGAGGTTGAGGGAGCTGAATTCGGAAAAAGTGCCGTCGAATTCCGAGTCCAGGGTGTCGGAGAGGGTGATGAGGTTGCCGTCGCGTTGGCGCCAGGAGGCCAGGGCGGTAAATTCCCAGTGTTTCCCCAACGCGAGCGTGGTAGCTGCACCGCGTAAAAAGATAGCTTCGTTGACGGAGGAGTACTTGCGCAGGGTGCGGCCACCCCGGCGGACACTGGCTACCGAAGCGCTCTTGCCGTAGCCGAAGCCAGCGAAGAGGATCAGTCCCTGCCCGAAGCTGGCGGTATAGTCGCCCAATGCCAGCGCTTTGAGTCGTTTGTTGTAATCGCGCAGAAAAAAATGGGCGCTGTAGTAGTCGAATCCTTTTTTATTGCTGCCCGTGAAGAATTCTTCACCCCGGTCTTTTTCGGCCGTGAAACCGTAGCTCAGGCGATTGCTGAAGGTGTGGCGGTAGCGCAGATACAGCTGGTTGGGGTCGCCGAGGTAAGGGGTGCTGTCGGGGCGTTCGGGTAGGGGAGTAAAGCCGCGTTGTTGTTCCAGGATACGGTTCCAGCGCAGGTAGAGTTCGTTGTCGCCCTTGCTGATCATCTCCCGAAAGGGGGCCTGAAAGTCGTCCACATCCTCGCGCAGGCTCACGAAAGGCAGGATGCGCCGGATACTGGCCAGATCCATCCCCGCGACGGCCTGCAGTTCGTAGATGGCAATGAAGCCTCCCAGTTGCTCGCGGTAGTTGAGGATATTGCTGATCTGCACATCACTGAGCAGGCCCAGCTCCCGAAATTCAGCTTCCGTAGCCGCATTCAAATTGAGCGGATGTTCGCGGTAGATGGCCAGGTCTTCGAAGATGGTGTTCAGGTCGAAGTCGCCTTCTTCCTCCGCATCCTGGAGTAGATCCTCCAGGCGCTGCTCACTCAGGTCGGGCGTCGGGTCGGGGGGCAGACTGTCGATCTGCGCCGGGAGAGTGGTTCCTACAAGGAAACCGGTGAATAGAAGAAGGAATAGCCGCTGCATCGGGTTACGAATTTTACCAAGCTGTGAATTCGAATGCTAAGATAGGCGATGGATTTTGTTTTGCAGGGTGTTGGGCGGAAGAAATGGGACCGGTTTTAGATGCGTTTAATGCGTATGACAATTGGGGATGGGGGCGATTACGGCACTTTTGCCAGCCAGTTGATTTTTACCCGACGGTTGCTTTTTGTCAGGTTAATGGATTAAATTTACGGTTTTATTCGCTGACCCCTTAGCGCTTGTTTCAGCTAATCAGGTCGTCCAAAGCAAGCTCCTGGAACGCATAGTTGCTTTTATATAACCATTGCCTACAAATAACAACCTTCATGAACAACGCCAATCACACTTTTGCCCAGGCAGCTGAACTAATGGATGACCTCGGTTTTTGCATCGTAGCGCAAGACAAAAACCGCCCCTGGGGTGGGTTTTACGTCATTGACGAGGCCCAGGCCCAGGATTTCGCCAACCATTTTTTCCCGGAAGAAGATTTTGAAAAACTCAAGCTCTCCAAAAAGTTGAGCCCTAAAATATTAATGGTCGCGCCCGGCAAACGCCTCAGTTGGCAGTATCACCACCGCCGGGCGGAAATTTGGCGCTGTATCGACGGGCAGGTGGGTGTGGTTACCAGCCTGACCAATGAAGAAGCACAGAAACATACCCTGAAAGTAGGCGATAAAATAAAATTGCAACAAGGCGAACGCCACCGGTTGGTCGGTCTCGATGATTGGGGTGTCGTAGCAGAAATATGGCAGCATACCGATGCCAACAAGCCCTCGGATGAGGAGGATATTGTCAGGTTGCAGGATGATTTTGGGAGATAGACAGGCCATTACGTTTAATTTATACCAGCAGTGGCCGTTGGCAGCAACAAATTAAGAGGTGCTAACCTGGCCTCGCTTACTACGGGCTCAGTGCAAGCTGACCACCTTGGCCAACCGCCAGTTGCCGTACTCGTTTTTCCAGACCGCAATAAATTTACTGGGAATGGAAGGTGCCGTTGGTTCCTGCTTGTTGAAGAATTTGTGGAAACCTATTGCTACGGCACCGTAGTTGGCAATGGGGTAGACTTCTACACTGCCCTGAATCAGGGTGCGGGTGACCTTGCCGCAAATATTTTTTTCCGTAGCGGCCAGAATATCCTGTTTGGAAGTCGACAGCCCGCCTTTGTCGTGAAAGAATTCGATATCGTCGGCGTAGATGGCGGCTTGTTTGGCCAGGTCGCAATTGTTGTAGGCATCAAAAAACACCTTGTCCATGGCGACGATGTCGTCGTAAAGCTGCTGGTCAACCGGGCTGTATGGTGGGATTTCTGCCAGTTGGCGAACGGCCTGTCGCTGGCACGACAGGAAAGTGAGGCTAATCAGCAGGCCGGTGAAAAAGAGAATAAATGGTTTCATTTTTTGAGATATGGGTAATTGGTAAGAACAGCAAGATAAGTAAATCTCTCGCTGTCCAGAAAAAAAGTTCTCGTACCAATCACCCCCTGAAACCCCGCTATTTGCTACCTTACCCACGAAAATTACCTCAACGCCTATCCGCATGATCCGCAAGCTGTGCTTACTGCTCCTGGTATTTGCCAGCTGGCTGGTTGCCCTTTCGGCCCAGCCCCAGCGCTTTCCCGTCGCCCTTTCGGCCCGGACGGCGAGTTACGATATGGATATTCGCCTGGATGTGGACCACCAGCAGGTGCAGGCGACCCAGACCCTGATCTTCACCAACCCTTCGGCCGATACCATCCACACGATGCGCTTCCACGTGTATTACAACGCCTGGAAAAACAACCAAACGGACTTCTTCACCGAAACCGGCCGCATTCCCCGCGACAAGCCCCAGGCCGAGATCGACAGCTGCCGCTGGTCGTGGATCAACGTCACCAAAATCACCGACGAGCAGGGCAACGACCTCACCAAGGCCCAGGCCTACGTACAACCCGACGACGACAACCCCTTCGACCAGACCGTGCTGGAGGTGCGCCTGGTTCAGCCCGTGCTGCCCCACCAGACCTACCGCCTGCGCATGGCCTGGACCGCACAGATTCCGCCGCTGATGATCCGCACAGGTTACCGCAAGGATTATTTTTTTATGGCCCAGTGGTTTCCGAAGCTGGGGGTCTACGAGCCCGCCGGTACGCGGTTTGCTACCCAAGGCCAGTGGAATTGCCACCAGTACCACGCCGCCACCGAATACTACGGCGAGTTTGGGGTGTACGACGTGCGCCTCACCGTACCCAGCAACTACCTGGTGGGAGCCAGCGGCTTCCTCGTGGATAAGCAAGTAAAAGGAGAGGAGACCACCCACCACTACCTGGCCGAAGATGTCATCGATTTCGCCTGGACGGCCCACCCCGGCTTCCGGGAGGTAGTGGAGCAGTGGCGGGATACGGAGATACACCTGCTCATTCGCCCCGAACACCTGCCCAACCAGGAGCGCTTCCTGGGCGCCGCCCGCCATACCCTCGACTTTTTTGCCGACTACCTGGAACCCTACCCGTACCCCACGCTGACCATCGTGAGCCCCCCGTTCTACGGCCTCAATTCGGGCGCCATGGAGTATCCCACCCTCATCACTTCGCCCACTCTGAGCAATTTGCCCGCCGGCCTTAAAACCACCGAAACCCTCGTCATCCACGAACTGATTCACCAGTATTTTATGCAAATGCTGGCCACCAACGAGCAGGAGGAACCCTGGCTGGACGAAGGCTTCACCGCTTATTTCGAAGCCCGCATACTGGACCAGTACTACCCCGAAGGAACCGTCTCCTGGCCGTACCTGGGGCTGCGCGTAGGTTCGGAAGAACTGCGCCGGGGGCGATTCTTTAGCGCCGAAAACAGCAAAGCCAATCCGCTCAGCGACTTCGGCTGGCACATGTCTCCCGGCAGCTATTCGCCCATCGTCTACGGCAAAACCGCCGTGCTGCTGAAAACGCTGGCTGGCCTGGTAGGGGAGGCGTGTATGCAATCCATCATGCGGACCTACTTCCAACGCTGGAAATTCAAGCACCCGGGGCGCCAGGATTTTATCGACGTAGTCAACGAAGTGGTACCCCACATGCTCGGCGACCGCTACGGCCCCGACATGAACTGGTTCCTGGAACCCGCGATCTACGGGACCGACGAGTGTGATTACGCGGTTCATACCATTGAAAACAAAGTACTGGAAGCCCCCTTGGGCTTCCTCGAAAATACCGACGATTGTACACGAATGGGTACGGCCAGCGGAGCCGTCATCCAGGCCAAGGCCACCCTCTTTCGCCTGGGCGAGTTCGTCGTGCCCCAGGAAGTCCGCATCGTCTTCGACAACGGCGACGAGGTGCTGGAACACTGGGACGGCCGGGCGCGCACCCACGAATTCGGCTACACCGGTAGCCGAAAAATCGTCAGCGTAACGATCGACCCCAATAATAAAATACCATTGGACAAGAACCTGCTCAACAACAGCTACGTCCTGGAGCCGGACGCACCGGGTATAACTCGCTACGTCACCTCTTTTCTCACCTGGTTGCAGGCCATCATGGTGAGCCTGGGCGGATTGGTTTAGAAGATTTAACGCGTATTCAATTGTATAACAAAATGACCAGTTTGACTGCCCTACGATCCGGATTTCGGCAAGCCTGGCGCTACCGCCGGAGCATCCTGGTGATGTACCTGGCTACGTTGTTGCTGGCTGGCCTGGCGGCCTGGCCACTGCACGCCTTGCTCCAGGCCGAAGTGGGGCATTCTGCGTGGGTACAGGCCATGGTGAAGGGGTTCGATTATACGTTTCTGAACGATTTCTGGCAGAATTACGGGGCTGGTTTTATCCCCGTCTTCAACCAGTCGGTCGTGCTGGTGGGGGCTTACTTTTTGCTGCTGGTTTTTCTCACCGGTGGCCTGGCCAGCCTCTTGGTGCAACAGCCTGCCACTTTCGACCGCGCAGTTTTCTGGGGAGGCAGCGCCACCTATTTTTGGCGGATGTTGCGCCTGACGCTCTTCTTTCTGGGCGTACACGCCCTGGTGTTGGCGCTCTTTGGCGGGCTGTATTACCAGGTAACCAAAGGCTTATCGCCGATGGCCCTCGACAACGAGGGCATCATCACCGCCTGCCTGCGGTGGTTGGTGCCGTTGTACCTGCTGGTAGCAGCGCTGGTTTTTATGGTCCAGGATTACGCGAAGCTGATGCTGATTCAGGGAGAATACCGGTGGATTTGGCCAGCAGTCAAAAAGGCATTTTCGTTCAATCGCCGTCATTTTCGGCAGACCTACGGCCTTTACCTGCTGAACATGGGCTTGTTGGGCCTCTTGCTGGGGGGGAATTACTACCTGTCCACGGCTTTTCAGGTGACGACCACCCCGACCATTTTGTTGTCTTTTGTGCTTTCCCAGTTGTTTGTACTGGCGCGCTACGGGCTCAAGGTGATCAACCTGGGCAGCGCAGTAGTCTTGGTGGAAAAATGGACAAATTCGGGTGACTAAACAATTAATTAAAGGTGGTGTAATTCGCGCAAAAGGCGGCTACCTAAGCAGTATTATCAACATAAAAAAACTTAAATTTGGCGGTCAACTGCAACCAGATTTCTGATTTTGGTGACTCAATTAGCTATACACATGGAAGACCTACTCAAAGAGTATATATTTGTTAAACACAAGGGTGCCTACCAGCGCATCCTCATTAGCGACATCATCTATCTGGAAGCCAGTGGTGATTACGTCCTTGGGTATTTGGCCAGCGACCAGTTTGTAGTGCGCAGTACCCTTGCTCGCATACAGACCTTATTGCCGGAACCTCATTTTATGCGCATCCACCGCAGTTACCTGATCCAGTTGGAAAAAATGGACACCATTAATTTCCTGGAAGGCTCGGTCGGAATTAATGGCAAAATATTGCCGATCAATCGGAAAAGTCGCAAAAAAATTACGCTGATAATCACCAAGTTAGATTAGTTGAGTTGGCTAAGAATACCACTAGCAACGTATTGCTGTTTAACTTGCATAGGATGTCGCTAAACGTGGTTTAGTTGCTGCTGACCGCAAAAGTATTGGTGTTTGTTCTTTTGTTGTTACTTTTACTAGCTTATTATAAAATAGTTTCAGCTATTTCTAAAATGGCAGTCCCTTTTGCTGTGTAATAACAAATTACTTATATCTCAATCTTACGTATGACGACTAATTTACACCGAAAAAACCAAGGCCGTTCTACCGCCTTCCAGCTACCAGGTCGCCTGGCCAGTTGGGGGCCGTTCTGCCTGCTGTTACTCGCCTTCCTCTTGTGGGGGCAGGTACCCTTAAACGCCCAGTGCACCTTTGCGGAGGAGTACACGATTTCTGAACATTACCAGTTTGGTGACTATTGTGGACCAACGACCTCCCGGAGTGGGGTTTTGGATGTGGGTGATCCTACTTTTACCCGGCCTCCTGCAACAGAAGACCCAGGCGCACCTCCTACATGCTATTACGAGCGTTTTGATTTCTCGATAGATGCCGTAGATCTCTATACCTTTAGCATGGCTGGTGTATTTGGCCAGGATTTGTATTTTGCGCTCTACCAGGGCGGGTTTGATCCCAATAACCCATTAAACAACCTCCTGGCAACTGATGATGATGGTGGCCCTGGCTTTAACCCGGAACTAATGATTCAGCTGATGCTGATCCCGGGCAATTATACGTTGGTCACGACCACATTCTTTAGCCTAGATGCAGCCGGTGCCTATAGCTACACGGTGAGCAGTGCCAGTGGTGGAAATATATACGGTTGTCCTGGTTTAGCATCTCCAAGATTATCCCTCCAAGAGTCTATTGCGTTGGGTTTTCCTCCGGGAACGACCCTGACTGCCGAAAGCCCCTTGCTGA
>PZPC01000045.1:11614-41336 GCA_003045895.1 Bacteroidota bacterium | reverse complement strand
GTAGTCATTTTTTTGACTTGTTATATTATGATTAATTAAGTTGACGCGAATGCGCACGGGCGTGGCACCTCCTCCAAAGGAGGACTTTTGACCGTCTTCAATTCCGGCTTCCCGTTTACACTTTTACACCTTTACACGATCTAAAACTTCCGACCTCCGACCTCCCACTTCCGACTTTGAGCTACCTCCCACTTCGGTCCGCCTTTACACTTACCCAACTTTTACACTTTTACACCACTAAAAAAGCCAGCCCCCCGAAGGAGGCTGGCGGTCGGTGTGTACCCATTCCACAACGGTTAACACCTTAAATTACAGACAGAAAAAAATTAATCTTAGTAGTTTGACGGAAATAGCGCCTGCCGCGCCACGCGGTAACTGATCCCATTTTTTTCAACGATTCGCGAATATTTTCACGCAAGCTCCTTTTAGTTGCTTGCTTAGAAAATTTTAGCGAATCAAAAATGGGATCAGTTATTTTTGTCCCGTCACTTAATGACTATCCAGAATCACCATCTTTTTGGTGGCGGCGAACTGGTCGGTCTCTAATTTGTAGTAAAGCAAACCCCGTGCCGAAATATCCTGGGCCGCTACCAGTAGCTGGTTGTAGCCGGCAGCGTAGTATTTCTGGTACTGTTGTACCACCTTGCCGTTGGTATCGTAGATCGTGAGCGTCACCGTCCCCCCGGTAGGTATCTGGAAACCGATGATAGTTTGGTCTCCGAAAGGGTTGGGGCGATTTTGCTCCAGGAAGAAGCCCTCCTCGCTTTGTTTGGCCGGGGCGAAGTTGAGGGCGATATCGCGGACGCTATCGTCCCAGGCGTAAGCTTCGGCGCGGAGTTGCCGCGAAGTCAGTCCAATCGACTCGCTGAGGCGGCCTGCCTGGCGGGCGGTGAAGCGCACGCTGAAGAAGGTCAGTTCGCTTTGTCCGAGGTCGCCCTGGCTGGGTGAAGCATTCCAACTGATGGTCAGGAGGCCGTTGTCAGCCAAGGTTTTGTTGACGTGTTCGGGCTGAACCTGGCCCCACTCGATATCGGCAAAAGCGAGGCGGGAAGGGTCAAATTGGAGCGTAAACTGGAAGCCTTGCACCTCGTCCTGGTCATTGGCAGCGGTGAAGATCGCCTCCACGGTTTCGCCAGCTTCGTAAGCGGCGTCGTCGGTGCGCAGGTAGTAGGTCGCACCCGCAGCGCGGCCTTCGCCACTCTCCTGGAAGTTGGCGTGAACGTTGCCGTTGATGTCGCCAATTTTCACGGCGATGAAGTCGGCATTACTGATATTCTGGTGCAGTGCTGGAATATTGACCGCTTCGGGAAAAGCCTCGAGCCAGGGATCAGCGGGATCCGGGAAGTCAAAGGCAGCACTAACGAACCGCCAGCTGTGGTTGTTCGGGAAGCCCTGGCTGATGCCCAGGATCGCCTTACGCAGGTGCACGAGGTCCAGGGTGGTAACGGAATTCGAGTGGTTGATATCCGCCGCGATCAATTTGTAGGGCGAACCCAAGGGTGTTACCCCAAGGATGTGCTTGGCAATGAGGATGATATCGATCGTCGATACCCCGTTGAGGTAATCCTCGCTGCTGTAGGGCGTTACGAAGTAATTCTCGCCCATCGACACCTCAAAAGTATAAAGGCCATTGTCCTCGGTGGTCATCATCTCGTCGGCCAGGTCTTCCCGGGGTCTAACTGCTACGCCGGCAACCGGAACGCCTTCTTCGGTCATGATCAACCCGGAAATGTTACCCATTATCGTGAACGAGGTGCACAGGCCGTTGTTGTCCTGTACCTGGAGCAGGGCATCACAGGTTGTGTAGTTGGGACCACCAACGGTACCGTCGGGCTGAACAGCCGTCGGGTTGTTGGCCGAATCCCAGGCATAAACCCGCACGGGCAGGAAGCCAATATCTTCGCAAGTGACTACCAACGCCGGGTGGTTGGGAAACGGCACATCGGCGCCACTGGCGATCTGGTCGATCCGATGCAACGTAAAGCGCAGCGGGCCGGTGCAGTCTTCACCGGTGGAGTTGACAAACAGGTTCACGTTCACGGCCAGGGCCGCCACGTCGAAGTCACCATCGCCGTCGGCATCCACCCCTGGTTGCTGCGGCATGAGGACCACCGCAATACTGGAATTGCAGAGGAGCCCTGGCGACTGGCAATCTACCACCCGGAAGTCGACCAGGCGGGTGACCGTATTGCTACAGGCATCGTTCGCGGTGATGCGCAACCGGTGGTTACCCAGCGGGAAGGTGCCGGTCACCGTATAATTGGGGTAAGTTCCGTTGAGCGTAGCGCCTGTCGTAAACTGCCCCGTAGTGTTTACGTCTACTGCCAGGGTGAGCGTCGGCGGTGCCGCTGCACAACCATCGGTTACCGTAAAGTTGATGGTTGCCAAACCCGTACAGCTACCGTTGACATTCGAGCAGAAGGGTGTTGGAGGGGTTGCCGTGATCACCGGCGGATTGCTATCAATTACTTTTATCGTCTGGGTATACGTCCAGTTGCCAATGCTCTGGATGGTCTGCCAGTAACCGGCCGGGTTGCTTTGTCCGTCGCAACTGGTGCCGCGGGTACCCGCCGCCGGGAAGTTATTGGCGGGGTTGTTGTCAATATCCAGGTAAGTCGTTCCGTCCGTGCGGCGCAATACCCACACGTCCTGCGTTCCGCCGGTGGCGGCGCAGCCCGGATTGCGGCTCACGTCTACCGGGGGCGAGAAGCCGTCGTATTCACACCAATTGATGACCCGGTAGGTGCGCATGATCTTGTAGCAGGCACCGGCCGTGACGGTGAAGACCTGGTCGGAGCTGGTGATCGCAAATTGGTCACAACCTAAATTATTGACAATCAGGGTATCGGCTCCCGGTTCCGCGCATTCACCAATGACGTCGCGGGGGAATTTGATTTCGTAGTTCGTGCTGCCATTGATGGTAATCAACTGCTGGCAAGTGCTGGTATTGCCCGCCGGATCGCTGACGGAAAACCGCCGCAGAATACTCCCTAAACCGCAGTTCTGCATATTCACCTGAGGAGTAAGCTCGGTCAGCACCACCGCCGCGCAGGCGTCGATGCTCTGGGCCATGCCAAACAAGCCCTGCAGGGTGTTGGTGTTGTTGAAGTCGGTACCGGGTGACAGGTTGACACAGGTCGTGATGACGGGCTGGGGTGCCAAACAAACGGGCGGCGTACGGTCTTCAATGACCACCTGGGTGCTGCAATTGTTGATGTTGCCACTGAGGTCGGTCACCCTGAGGTTAACGGAAACCGTGTCTCCAACTTCGCAACAATAGAGGTTCACCGATGGTCCCCAGGGCGTAAAGGCCGGGGTAGTTGGCGAACAGTCGGCGGGCACAAAATCCAGGCTGCGCCGGATCGCTAAAGTAACGGGTCCACAGTTGTCGGAGCTGCCTTCGTCAATATCGTTGGCCGTAATGACTCCCTGGCCGTTGCTACCCAGAGAAATGCGGATGAGATCGTCGCAGGCAGCCGTTGGCGGTGAGAAGTCCTGCACCCGGAACGGGCATTCGACCATCCCCGTATTGCCACAATCATCAGTAGCGGTGTACCGGAAAAAGTGGGTTCCCACGGGAATATTGGTAATCAAGCGGTTGCCATTGGGTGGAATGGTAGCGAAGATGCTGGTTTGGATGGTATAGCCCGTGACCTGACCAAAGGGGTTGGTCACCGGCACTTGCAGCTGGGTCACCACCTGCGTGGTTACCGTCCAGTTGCTACAATCGTCGGTAACGATAGGCTGCGGCACTTCCAGGGTAGCAGTACAAATGCTGCCCTGGGTGGAATAGATCAGGGTATCGGGCTGGCCGTTCTGGTCGGTATCCGGAGCGGGGCAACGCACCACCGGTCCCGTCCGGTCGCCGATGACAATGAGCTGGTCAAATTGCATGAGGCTACCGGGGTCGCAGTCGTCGAAGACAACCCAGCGGCGGACGAACTGGCTGGTACCGGTACACACCAGGATACGGGGCAGGTCTTCGAAGTTGCCCAGCAGGTTACAGTACCGCGGGGCTATATTGAAAGCGCCGCTGGCGGTGATCACAAAGGGATACCCCGTCACCGTGGGGGAAGGATTGCCGTTGGGCGTAGTCGCAAAGGTCGTCCCACAGGAAATATTGACCGTTCGCGGGGGATAGTTCACTTCCGTCAGACTGAGAGGCGAAAAGGTGATCTGTTGGGTACACTGGGCCGAATTGTTCGACTGGTCGCGCACGGTGAAGGTGCGGGAAATCGTAGACACCCCACAATTGCCACCGTTGGTAAACTGGTCGGTGAAGGTGACGGGTGGGTTCAGCATACAGGCGTCCACCACCACGGGCGCACCCAGGAGGTTTACACTGGTGGGGTTGTTGATCAATCCGGGCACACTGCTGCAGTAGAGGGGCAGCGAAATAGCGGCACTGGTGACGGGTAGATTCACGATCTGGCCACTGCCCACACTGTAGAAAGCATATTGGTAGCTGCCGATCTGGTTGCCAGCATAAGCGGTCGTCAGGAGCGTATACGGCATACCGGGCATGAGCATCACGTGCAGCCGCGTCACGCCGTCCACGTTGGTGTAATAGCCTTCACCCGGCAGCAAGGGTTCGCTCACCCCAACAATGCCCTGACACGGGCCCTGGAAAGGGTTGAAGGCACCCTGGTAGATGCCAAAAACACCGCCACCCGCAATGGAGGCGTCCAGTTCGATGGTGTACACGTCAGTTGTCGTGACGGTTATTTCCTGTAGCGTATAGTAGTGGGTGCCGCTCATGGGCGCTACGGCCACATTGTAACAAGCGAAGTTGTTGGGTATAAAAGTGGCAGCCGTATTCGGAATGGAGCCATTGAGCAGTTGTATTTCGTTGGTGACCGAGGGCATGCTGTTACCTGGTGCGCAGGTGATGGTGGGTGCATCGACGTCAAAAATATCGATCTGCCCGTCACCGACCAGGGCGCCAGCTTCCGACATGACCCGCACGTTGAGGCGCTGCCCCGCGTGGGTACCATTGATGGTGTTGCCAATATCAAAACCATTCTGGTCGAAAACGCGGATCACAAAATCGTCCAGGCAGGGATGAGCGCCCATCAGCATCATGCGGGGAGTAATGACGGCCTGGCAATCCTGCCCCAGGGTAACGTTGACCGAGACGATCACCGCCGTATTGGGTTGTACCGGCACGACTACCTGTTTCGAGACCGTCGTCGTACACCCCGGATCGTTGGGGTTGCCCGCCGTGCCCGTACCTGCATCGAAGGTGTAGGAAACGGTATAGGTAGCCGGCGGCAGCACCTGCGCACTGAAAACGGTGGCCGGTTGCCCATTGATCCGGAAGACGCCCGTGCCAGCCGCTCCGTTGTTGTTGGCGGTAAGCGTAACCGGTAAACTGGATATACAAACGGTATCCGGCAAACCCACAATGGCCACATTGGGATAATAGCAGGTATTTTGGATGGACAGGGGAGTAATCCCATTATTTACCGTCAGGGAGAAACCGTTGGCATCAACGTGGCGAACAATGAGCTCGTAAATACCGGGAACCACCTCGTTCAGTACTTGCCCGATGGCAATCGGAACGGGCGCTGCCGGTGGCGCCGGGCTGGCTACGGAAAAGACACCGGTGGCACTACTTATTTGCCAGGTTTCGCCTGGAGCACTGGCTACCCTGATGGTATCCAAAAACTGGCCATTGGCGAGGTTGGTGGCATTGTTGAGGCAATGGCACCGCGGTCCGGTGGCCACATTATTACCCAGATAAATTTGCTGCGACCATAAGCCGGTGCAGGCCAGCAACAGCAATGGCAACAGCAGCCAAAGGGCCTTGTTGCTGCGCTGTTCCGTCGTTTTTGTCCGTCCGCAACGGCCGGTGGTTGTAATTCTTGGATCCATGATAGCTGACATTTTTAGCGTAGTGTTACTTCGGAAAGGATTGGAATTCCACCGCGCTGCGCTTTTGTGTTTCATTTTTTTCCGGTTTGAGGAGTAAGCCAGGGCTTACCTAAATCGTGTTCAAAAAGCAAATTGGCATAGAACTACCAGGGCTGTCTGCGCACTTATAGCCCGCATAGCCAATCATTTTTAAAGCAGGTGCTGATTTAACTTGATCCTGGTTTTTCCTTGCTATGCCTAAAACAAAAGCTGTGCCAAAAAAAAGATCGTTCGTTTCAAACAAACCACAAACCGCTGACTAACAACAATTAAAGCATAATGTATTTATTCAAATAGCTATTTATTGGCAAATGAAAAAGTTGTCGAAGGCCCTGGTTACCGCCCGTTTATTAAAAAAGTAATCCCCCGGCAAACCTTATCTTTGCGAAAGCTGTCCACCACCTGGTGAATTGGCTTGCCGGAAAGTGCTAAAAAAAAATACCTATGCGTCAATTATTCCTCTCCTTCTTGTTTGCTACTGCGGTGCTCCTGCTGCAAGGGCAAACGCCCATTGTCTACCGCCTGGACCTGGCGGCCATCCAACACCACGAATTGGGTGTACAGGTGGCGTTTCCGGGCCTGCCACCCCAACCGCTGGTGGTGCGGATGCCGACGTCATCTCCGGGGCGTTACGCCATCCATAATTTCGCTAAAAATGTCTATAACGTACAGGCCTACAATGCCCAGGGGCAGGCGCTCCCCGTGAGCCGTACCGGCCTGAACGAATGGACGGTGGCCAACCACGGCGGACACGTCTTTTTCAACTATACCCTGTTCGCCAACCGCGCCGATGGCACCTACGCCAAGGTCGACAACCGCAAGCTCCACCTCAATATGCCAGCGACCTTCGTTTACGCGGTGGGGCTAAGCCAGCGGCCGGTAGAGCTGATCATCCCCGCCAACCAGCAACCCGACTGGCAGGTGGCTACGCAGTTACAGCGCCTCGGCGACCGCCATTTTCGGGCGCCGAATACCTATTACTTTTACGACAGCCCCACCTTCGTAGGCGATATTCGCTTTCGGCGCTGGACCGTCAGCAGCGGCGCCCGCGTAGACACCATCGAAATGGCTTTCCTCACCCCCGACCCCGACAGCCTGCTCGACGCCTACGCAGCCTGGACCAAAAAAGTAGTCGCCACCGAACAGGCCGTTTACGGGGAATTGCCCGCCTACGACTACGGTCGCTACACCTTCCTGTGCGCCTACAATCCCTACGTGAACGGCGACGGCATGGAGCACCGCAACAGCACGGTCTGCAGCGCTTCCGTTCCGCTCAAAGGTTTCCAAAACCGCCTGATCGGAACGATAGCGCACGAATTCTTCCACTGTTGGAACGTGGAACGCATCCGCCCGGCAGCCCTGGAACCGTTTGACTTCGACCAGGCCAATGTGTCGGGCGAACTCTGGTTTGCCGAAGGTTTTACCAGTTACTACGACGATCTCTCTCTGGCAAGGGCCGGTATTCTCAGCCCCGCGGATTACGCCGAAGGGCTCACCGGAAGTCTTAACTACGTACTCCTGCACCCGGGCAGCCAGTACCGCAGCCCCATTGAAATGAGCCAGTGCGCCCCCTTTGTGGACGCCGCTACCTCCATTGATGGCGATAATTTCGCCAATACCTACGTCAGCTACTATCCTTACGGGGCGGTACTGGGCCTATCGCTCGACCTGACCCTGCGCCGCGATCACGGCACGACCCTCGATGCTTTCATGCAATTGGTCTGGCAGCGCCACGGCCAGCGGGAAATCCCCTACAATATCCCCGACCTGGAGCACGCCCTGGCCGACCTGACGGACAACCCCGCTTTTGCCAACAACTGGTTTGCCCAACACATTTACCAGGGTGGATTACCCGACGTACTCGGGCAGCTCGCCGAATTCGGCATCGCCTACGAACCCATCCAATCCGATACCGCCGGTTTTTTGGGGCTGGAAACAAGGCCTACCGATGACGGCTTGCAGGTGACAGGAACCGTCTTCGTCAACAACCCGCTCTACCAGGCAGGTGTGGCGAGTGGGGACCTCCTGCTGACCCTCAACAATTTGCCCATTTTCTCCGCAGCCGACTGGCAGGCAGCAGCGGCTACCCTGGTTCCCGGCAAAACCTACCCCGTCACCTACCGCCAAAACGGCGTGGAGGAGCAGGGCGAATTTATAGCCACCCTGGATCCCAGCTTTCGCGTGCTGCTGGCAGAAAAACCCACCAGTAAAATTCGCAAACGGCTGGAAGCCTGGTTGCAGCAGTAGGGTGATGTAAGATTTCCGATTTCCGATTTAAGATGTAAGATTTTTGGGAGAAGACCCCAAACGCCTTAAATCCGCCGCTGGCTCAACCTAATCTCCTCCTGGATCGTTCTTTGAACCAGGAACCAAACGAGCAAGACAATGGAAGCAATTGCCTGGCAAAATTTACCGGGAGTGTACACTTATCCGGCGTACTGCCAAATGATCGACGCGTTACTGGAACAAGGCAAAACGACGGGTCACAACCACAGTCCGGCCATGCTACACTATACCGAACTGAACGTGGCGAGGATGCGCCGGCTGGACAAAACCACCAAGCTAACCGCGGCCTCGTTGGCAACCGTAAAAGCCATCGATCGGCCCCAGACCTGGCTGACGATCACCGAGGCCTGGTGTGGTGATGCTGCGCAAATCATCCCCGTCATCGAACTGCTGGCAGCAGCCAACCCACTCCTCACCCACCGCCTCATCCTGCGCGACGAGCACCTGGACATCATGGATGTTTTTCTGACCAATGGTATTTCCCGCGCTATTCCCATCACCATTTTTCTGGATACGGAGACCAACGCCGTGCTCGGCAGTTGGGGCCCCCGCCCCGCCGAATTGCAGGCCGAGGTGCAGGCCACGCAAGTAGCCGCCCTGACGGCACCAACGCCAGCAGCCCGGGAAGCCATGGTTGAGCTCTCGAAAATCAATACCCAGAAGTGGTATGTACACGATAAAGGAGTGGCCATTCAGCAGGAAATGCTGGAAGCTTTGCTGGGAGGGGTGTAAACACAGCGGGCGCTTGTCTTTTTTGCCAACTTTAACACCGTGATAACAAGCAAGATGGTCTATCTTTGCGTTACATAGGCGGTAGAACCAATTGCCCATTTATTTCAAAATCAACCGAACAATGATACGTATCCTCCTGATTGCTTTTTTTGCTGCCGCCCTCACGGGTACCGCCTACGGACAAACCAGTACGGGCAATAACATCTGGCAGACCTTGGCTAAGATCACCTACACCAAACAGTACGACGAGTTACTGGGCTTCAAGGTAGATGTGCCGGTATTTAGTGCAGATGTAAAAAACCTGGCGGGTAAGCAAGTAGAGATCAAAGGCTACGTCATCCCCGTCGAAGGCTACAAGAGCCACACGGAGTTTATTCTCTCGGCCTTCCCCTATAACATGTGTTTCTTTTGTGGCGGTGCCGGCCCTGAGACCGTCATGGAAGTGTACGCCAAAGAACCCATACAGTACCAAACCGAAGCCATCATCATCCGCGGTCGGTTGGAGCTCAACGACAAAGACATCAACCAACTGATGTACGTACTGAAGGACGCGACGCTGGTACAATAAGTCTCGTTCGTGCAGGTAGTAAATGGCGGTATTTAAGCAATAGATTTGTTCTGTCACTCACATGTGAAAACAAAAACCTACGCCGTGGATATTTTCTACTTTGATGCGTTCATCGGCGTGGAGGTACTTGCGTAGGCGGGAAATAAAAACATCGAGGCTGCGGCCGAGAAAGTAATCGTTTTCTCCCCAAATTTCCTCCAGGATATCGGCGCGCTTCACGACCTGATTTTGGTGGCGGATCAGGTACATTAACAGGTCGGCTTCCTTTTGGGTGAGCCGACGGACGTCGTCCTCCAGGCGGAGTTCCAGGTTTTTGTGGCTGAACAGGTAATTGCCCAACACGTATTCGCTGGGCGGTGGCACGTCGGCGCGTTGGGACCGCCTCAGGAAAATTTCAATTTTCAGAATCAGTTCCTCGATGCTAAAAGGTTTGGTCATGTAGTCATCTCCGCCCAGGCGTAAGCCGTGGAGCCGGTCCTCCTTCAGGGACCTGGCGGTGAGGAAAATAATCGGCACCTGGGTATTCTGCTTGCGGATTTCTTTGGCCAGGGTAAACCCATCGGTTCCGGGGAGCATCACGTCCAGCAGACACAGGTCGTAATCATTGGCCGCAATAGCCTGGTGGGCGCTCTGTCCGTTGAGGCAGTGGGTCACCTGATAGCCCTGCATCTCGAGGTGGTCACGGGTTACAAAGCTCAGGCTTTCGTCGTCTTCTACGTATAATAAATGTGCTCGCATGCTTGGGTGGCATTTTGTTAGCTGACCGGTTCCTGGTCGGCGGGTTGTGGGGCTGGGGCACGCAGTGCCTTGCCCAGTTTAAGATGAATAGTCGTGCCTTTGCCGGGTTCACTGTCCAGCGCAATGGCCCACCCGTGGGTTTCGCAGATGCGTTTGACGTAGTATAAGCCCAGGCCGAAGCCTTTCACGTTGTGGATATTCCCCGTTGGAACCCGGTAAAATTTATCAAAAATTCGCGCCTGGTGTGCCGGATCAATCCCGATTCCATTGTCCTGGATACTTAGGTGGATCTGGTCACCGTCGTGATAGGCATGGACATGGATGATGGGCGGCTCCTGGCAGTATTTGATGGCGTTGTCCAGCAGGCCATAGAGGATATTGGTGAGGTGCAGGCGGTCGGCAGAAAGGTACAGTTTGTCGGGGTCTTCAATCTGAGCGTGTAGCTCGCCACCCAACTCTTCGATCAGGATACGGGTGCTTTCCAGGAGGGGCGAGATGACTTCGGCCAGGGCTACCTTTTCCCGTTTGAGTTCCAGGTGGCCTTTTTCAATCTGGGCAATTTGCAGCACTTTCTCCACCTGGTTATTGAGCCGTTGGTTTTGTTCCAGGATAATATTGGCGTAGCGCTGCAGGCGCCCATCCTGCTGCACGCGTTCGTCGTTGAGAAAGACGCCTGCCGCAATCTTGATGGTCGACAAAGGCGTCTTAAACTCGTGGGTCATATTGTTGATAAAATCTTTCTGCATGTCCGACAAGCGCTTTTGCCGCAGGATGACCCACATGGCATAGGCAAAAAACAGCACCGTCATCAGCAGGATGGCCGACAGGAAAACAATCAGCTGCATTTTATCGAGTAAAAAGCCGCGCCGGCCGGGAAACTTCACCCCAAAATAATAGGTGAACTCCTGGTCTTTGGGCAGGTTGCCCAATTCCTGCACCTTCTTTCCTCCTTCCGGCGAGAAATTGCAGTACCCGCCGTAAACCATCTCGTTGGTGTGGCAGTCAAAAACGGCGTATTCGAAATCTACATTCAGGGCCAGCTTTTCCAGTTCGCTCTGCAGGAGGTATTCCAGCAGCCGATCGTCGATTTCCACGGCCATATTCACGATCCAGTAATTGGACGTGCGCTGCTTGACCACATCGCGCGAGGGGAGCTCTGCGTCGTTGGACTTGGCCAGGTATTTGGCTACCCGGTACAAGGCCAGATTGGCTTTGTTGTTAAATTCAACTTCGTTCAAATTCCACGTCGTCATCACCCAGTACGACTGGATGCTGATAATGCCAACAATGGCTACCGCACCTAAGATGACGACCCAACGAACAACCGTATTCTGCATAGGGAGGATATTTACTATCCCTGGATATAATTCTTTGACCTTTTTTGCGCTTAACGCTGAACAACAAAATCTGTCAGAGCAGGTAAACTGGCCTTTAAATTCCGGCGGTCCATTGAGGTAGGCCAGCGCAGCATAACCAAATATTGACGTTAAATATCATACAATTATTGCACCCGGCAGGTTGTCCGCAGCTGCTTAACAGCGTGTTAACAAGGGTTTTTGGTAGGGAAAAACTTAGTCGTCAGCACCGTAAAATCATCCGGATAGCTTTGGTCCCCTTTAAAGGTATTGAGGTGTCGGTGCAAACCATCATTGAACTCCACCGCCGATAAGCGGTGGTGTTTCTCCACAAAGGCTTTGAGCAGGAGGTCATCAAAGTAGTCCCCATCGGCGTTGCGCAAGTCAATCAGGCCATCGGTATAGGTCAGGAGGAGGGACGGTTCGGTGAGTTGAATTTCACCGATCTGAATCTCGGGCAGTTCCTTAAAAGATCCCAAAATGGTGCACCCTTCACTGAGCAGGATGGTTTGACTTTCGCTTGCCAAAATAGGTGGATTGTGGCCTGCATTGATGTAGCGGAGGACATTGGTATAGCGGTCAAACTCGGCTACAAAAAAGGTGATGAACCGCTCGCCACCCGTAATCCGGTTCACGGAGGTATTGAGGTCAATGATGAATTCGTCCAGCTTGGTACGCTTGCTGATCAGGGTGTTGAAATTGGCCTGAAAATTGGCCATTAACAAAGCTGCAGCGATGCCTTTTCCCGAAATATCGCCAATACAAAAGGCCAGCTTTCCGTCGGCGAATTCCAGGTAGTCGTAATAATCACCACCCACCCCGAAGTGGGGCTGGTAGATACTGGCCATTTCGTAGCAGTCCTTCATGGGTAGCGAAGCGGGAATCAGCGTCCGTTGCATTTCGCCCGCCAGCTCCATTTCTCGGCGCATCCGTTCCTGCTCCAGTTGTTTCTTGAAGAGCCGCTTGTTTTCAATAGCTACCGCCACGATATTGGTGATGGTGGTAATAAACTGCACCCTTTCGTACATGTCATCATCTTCTCCAAAACCACCAATGAAAACGTAAGCGATCGAGGATGCTTTGTGAAGGACGGGGATGACCAGGTCGAAAGCCGAAAGAAAGACGTGTTCTTCGGCATCCAGGTTGACCAGTTCCTTGAAGTTGCCCAGTTCGGCGGTAATATCGTAGGCCAGTTGTTGTTTATTCAGGCCGGTATGTGCGGTGCAAGTCCAGGCACCGCCTTTGATGTTGCGTACGTAGAGGGCCATCTTTTTAATCCCCAGTTCGAAGGTGAGGAAAGAATGGTACATTTCGTACATATCCTTAGCCGAGACGTTGTTGTTGATCGCCTGCGTGAGCGTCAGCAAGCGGTTGACCTGCAACTGCCGCAAATGGAGCTCGCGCTCTAATTGTTCAATTTTAGAAAAACGTCTGGCCATATTTACGAAATCTGCCATTAGCCGGTCTGCGTAGGATAAAAAGTTAGTTGACAAAGATAAGAATTGCCCCCGCATTTCCCCCAGAAAGCGCAGCATGATTTGGGAAAGGTAGCCGAAGACGTTACATTTACATCTTCAATAGGAGTATTAAGGTGACAAGTGATGAAAACTATAAATTTCGGTGGTGCCCCGGTGGCTTATCAGGTGGAGGGAAAAGGATTCCCGGTGGTGCTGCTGCACGGCTTCTGCGAAGATAGTCGGGTGTGGGAAGATTTCAAACAGGATCTGCTCGAAGAAAATTTTCGGGTGGTTACCGTTGACCTGCCCGGCTTTGGCCGGTCAGCGCCGGTAGCCCATCCCAGTATCCGTTATTATGCCGAGGCGGTACTGGCAGTCCTCACCGAGCGCAAGCTGGAAGAGATGGTCGTCATCGGCCATTCGATGGGCGGCTACACCGCCCTTGCCCTGGCCGAGCTGGCCCCCAAGCGCCTGCGCGGGCTCGGGCTTTTTCACTCGCAACCGTACGCCGATGCCCCCGACAAAAAAGATGCCCGGCAGAAGCAGATCAAATTTATCGAACAACAGGGCCACCAGCACTACGTCAAGCAACTCATCCCCAAACTCTTTGCCCTGCCGTTTTCCCAGAGTAATCCCTTTGACCTCGACAAGCTGATCCACCGCGCCGCCCGGTTCTCTCCGGCGGGAATCATTGGTGGCCTGCAAGCCATGACCAACCGCCCCGACCGCAGCGAGGTGTTGAAAACGATGGCGTGTCCGGTACTCTTCATTGTGGGTGCCGAAGACGAAGCCGTGCCGCCAGCCGCCAGCCGCGACCAGCTGGCGCTGCCCGCCGTCGCCAGCATTCACATCTTACCTAAAGTGGCCCACATGGGCATGCTGGAAGCCACCCGGGCTACACAATTGATCGTGCGGCAGTTTGTTGTATTTTGCTTGCGGTAGCGACCTCCACACAAAAAAAAGAACCGCTACCTCGGAGAGGTAACAGTCCTTTTTCGCAAAATATGTCTAGCAAATAACAAACAATTTATCCGTTGCTTCAAGCCGACTTGCGCTCGGTAGCGCTGGCCTCCATTTCGAGGTCGTTGAGGGCTTCGAACCGGTAACCCAGCGCCGCAAAGTGGGCCAGGGTTTTGGGCAGCGCGTAGCGCAATTTTTCTTCTGCTTTGAAGCTGTCGTGAAAAACGACGATCGAACCCGGTTCTACGTTGTTAACCACGTTGCTGAGGCACTGCTCATCGGTAATGTTGGGATCAAAATCTCCGCTGAGTACATCCCACATCACAATGCGGTAGTGGCGCTGCAAGAACTGCGTCTGCCGGGGGCGCAATTTACCGAAAGGCGGCCGGAACAATACCGTACGGGTCAGGTTGGCGCAGTACCGGACATTGTGAAAATAGGGCAGGTTGTCGGTACTCCACCCGTTGAGGTGGTTGTAGGTGTGGTTGCCGATGGCGTGGCCAGCAGCTACTACCTGTTCGTAGACTTCCCTGTGTTTGTCGATGTTGTCACCGACACAGAAAAAAGTGGCCTTTGCCTGGTAGGCAGCCAATTGTTCCAACACCCAGGGCGTGACCACCGGAATGGGGCCGTCATCAAAGGTCAGGTAGATTACTTTTTCGTTGGTGGGAATGCGCCAGGTAAAATTCGGTAAGAACTCCTGGATAAATTTTGGCGTTTTGACAAGATACATAAGCTTTGCAAATTAATGTTCAGGGATTATAAGAAAATGGATCATGCTACGCTGGGGACGTACCATAACCAAGGATTTGTTTTGTTGTACCAACAACCTGGGGGAGAATTTCCGTGCGACTAGATATTCGGAGGAGAGTTCCGCCTATTGCCCATTGAAAATCCTTACTTTTGTACTTTGTTCGTTAACGTAAGTTTGCCTCAATTTGTTTATAACAAACTTGCTGCTGGTTTCTTTCCGCTACAACCAAATGTATTTAGTAGAAGTTCCTTTTTGAACGTATTTAAACACCGTAATGCTGCCACTATACGGAACTTTTTATTAAAAAAATCAACTTTTCTTTGAAAATCATGATAAATGAGTAAGGTTAGACTAAGATTTGCCCCCAGCCCAACGGGAGCGCTGCACATTGGCGGGGTCCGAACGGCCCTCTACAATTACCTCCTGGCCAAGCAAGCTGGTGGTAAATTCATCCTTCGCATCGAAGATACCGACCAGACGCGCTACGTGCCTGGTGCCGAAGCCTACATCATCGAAGCCCTGGAGTGGTGCGGCCTGCGCCCCGACGAAGGCCCGGGCTTTGGTGGCAACTACGGCCCCTACCGCCAGTCGGACCGCAAAGCACTCTACGAAAAATACGCCCAGCAATTGTTGGACAGTGGCCACGCCTTTTACGCCTTCGACACCCCCGAAGAACTGGATGCCCGGCGCGAGCAGGAAAAAGAAGTTGGCAACCACAATTTCCGCTACGACCCCACCACCCGCCACAGCATGCGCAACAGCGAGGCCCTGGGGGCCGCCGAAACCCAACGCTTGCTGGACGCAGGCACCCCCTACACGGTACGCCTCAAAATACCCACCGATGAAATCGTAAAAATCCAGGACCTGGTGCGCGGCGAGGTTCAATTCCAGAGCAATGAACTCGACGACC
This sequence comes from Bacteroidota bacterium, assembly GCA_003045895.1. GTDB lineage: Bacteria > Bacteroidota > Bacteroidia > Chitinophagales > Saprospiraceae > Lewinella. The sequence continues at coordinate 25,663 of PZPC01000045.1, read as the reverse complement.
GGGTGCTGCTGAAGACCGACCGCATGCCTACCTATCACCTGGCCAACATCGTCGACGATCACCTGATGGAGATTACCCACGTGATCCGCGGCGAAGAGTGGCTACCCAGTACCGCCCACCACGTGCTCCTCTACCGTGCTTTTGGCTGGGAAGACACCATGCCCGCCTTCGCCCACCTGCCACTGATCATGAAACCCACGGGCAAAGGTAAGCTGAGCAAACGCGACGGCGCCAAACTGGGCATTCCCGTATTTCCACTGTCGTGGCAGGGCGAAACGGAAGCCGAATCTTTCGTTGGTTTCCGCGAGGCGGGCTTCGACCCGCGGGCGGTGCTCAACTTCCTGGCTCTCCTGGGCTGGAACCCCGGCACCGAGCAGGAGATCTTCGACCTGGAAGGCCTGATTGAAGCTTTTTCCATTGAAAAAATCGGCAAAGGTGGTGCCCGCTTCGACTACGACAAAGCCCGCTGGTTCAACCAGCAGTACATCATGCATACCCCCGACGCCGACCTGGTCACGACCCTCAAACCGCTCCTGGCAGAAAAAGGCGTACACCAGGACGATGCTTTCCTGTTGGCCTTCGTGGCCCTGATGAAAGAACGTGCGACGGTCTACGGCGACTTTTGGGAGCAGGGGTACTACTTCTTCCAGGAGGTAACCACCTACGATACCAAGGCCGTAAAAAAGAAATGGCAGGCAGAGCGGGTGCCCTTGTTCGAACAACTGCGGGCCTCGCTGTTGGCGCTGGGCGATACCGGCGTACCCGAGATCGAAGCCACCGTTAAAAACTTCCTGGAGGTCAACGGACTGGGCTTTGGTGATGTGTTCCCCATCTTGCGGGTGGCCATTACGGGTACCACCAAAGGGCCGGCCATCTACGACGTGATGGCCCTGTTGGGAGCCGAGGAAGTGGACCGGCGCCTGGCCAAAGGCTACGCTGTTTTTAATGCTCTATAGTTCTACCTGACGTTGCATCCGCACCATGCCCCGCAGGTGCGGATGCATCTGTTCGAAAGTCAGCCGGAAAGTGGCGTAAGTGGTATAGCCCTGCTTTTCGTAAAAGCCCAGGGCAGCAGTTTGGGTGTCCATGGCTTCCAGCCAGATGGTCGCTTTGCCCAACCGCCGGGCCTGCGCCAGGGTATAATCCATCAGCGCCTGACCAATCCCCAGTCCGTGGGCTGCAGGGTGCAGGTAGATCCGGTGCAATTTGAGGGCATTCTGATCCGGAAATTCCGGGCTCGCCAGGTGCAAACACAGCCGCAGAATACCTACCCGCTGCCCTTGCCACTCGACGAACCAGTAGGGCGTGTCGGCTTCGGCCAGGTCGCGCAACACCGCCGCCGGACTGAAGACCTGATCCAGGTACCACTGCCCACCATCTTCCCAGAGGTGCGCGTAGACGGGTGGGTAGCAGGCCGCCATCAGGGGGTAGACTTGCGCCGCCGTCACCGACTGAACCGGGCGCAAGACCAATTGGTCGTTGATCAGAAAAATTTCAGCAGCCATAGAAAATTTTGGTTCACCGACCATTTTGTGATTAAAGTCAAGCCGAGATAACGCTCCCTGTCAGTTGCGTATTATTTTCGCTTTAGCCTGACCACAAAAATTGTCTGCGAAGGGAAAAGCTTATTTTTGCGGCAAGCTAAGTTTTTATCTCTTTTTCTACAAAAAATAGCCCATGCAACGCTGGCAAAAAGTTACCCAACGCTACGCCTTCCGCGGTTGGCGCAGCATGCTCATCAAGACCTTCCGCCTTCCCGATGGTTCGGTACGCGACTACGACATTCTGGAGAATGGCGCCTACGTCGTAGTGGCCGCCTTCACGACCGGACGCGAAGCCATCCTGGTGCGGCAGTTTCGGCCTGGCCCCGAGCGCTTTGTCAGCAGTTTTTGCGAAGGCTACATCGATAGCGGCGAAAGCCCCGGGCAAGCCGCCGCGCGCGAACTACTCGAAGAAACCGGCTACCGCGCCGGCAGCATCAGCTACCTGCGGACGATCCATTCGGCCTACACCACCGAAGACCGGATCTGCCTGCTGGCTACCGATTGCGAATTTGTGGGGATGACCAAGGGGGACGACGATGAATTTTTGGCGGTCTCCACCCTGCCGCTGGCCGATTTCCTGGAAATGGTGGCACAGGATGCTTCCAATTTTTCCTCGCTGGATGCTGCTTTTCTGGCCTTGCGGGCACTGGGTTGGTAATGCCTGTTACAACGCATCCAGCCCCGCCAATAGGATGGCACAAGCCTGACGGATCTCGGTTTCCGTAATGATGAGCGGTGGCGCAATGCGGATGCTGCGGTCGTTGAACAAAAACCAATCCGCGATCAGTCCTTCGCGCAAGCCGTGCTGGATGACCTGTTGCACCTCCTCGAAGCTGGCCAGTTCTACGGCCAACCACAGGCCAGCGCTGCGCACGTCCAGGATACGGGGATGGTGTAGCAGTTCGAGAAACAGCTTTTCCTTAGCCGGCACCTGGGCGATCCAATCCTCTTCGACCAGGGTGTTCAGCGTAGCCAGGGCTGCGGCGGCCGTCACGGGATGCCCGCCAAAGGTCGTGATGTGGCCCAGAACCGGGTCGCTGGCGAGGTGGTGCATCACTTCGCGGGCGGCTACGAAGGCGCCGATGGGCATGCCGCCGCCCATGCCTTTGGCCAGCAATAAAATATCGGGTACGACCCCGTACTGCTGGAAAGCCCAGAGGGTGCCCGTGCGCCCGTAGCCCGCCTGGATTTCGTCCAGGATGAGCAGGGCGCCCACCTCCGTGCACCGCTGCCGAACGGCCTGCAACCATTCCGGGCGCGGCTTGCGGATTCCCCATTCGGCCTGTACCGTTTCCAGGATTACGGCCGCGGTTTGTTCGGTAATTTGGTGGAGGCAATGGTCACAGTTGAAGTCAATGTGTCGGATACCCGGCAGCAGCGGGTGAAAAGCCTGGGTAAAATCTTTGGGCCACATGAGGCTGGCCGCGCCCTGGGTGCTGCCGTGGTAGGCCCGCCGGGCGGCGACAAACTCGTAGCGGCCGGTGTAACGCTTGGCCAGCTTCATGGCGCCCTCCGTGGCTTCGGTGCCACTATTCACAAAAAAGACACTATCCAGGGGCGCCGGCAACTGGCTGGCCAGCAAGGTGGCCAATTGTACCTGGGGAGCCAGGATAAATTCCCCGTACACGATGGTATGCAGGTAGCGGTCCAGTTGGTCTTTGGCTGCTTGTACCACCCGTGGGTGCCGGTGCCCCAGGCTACTCACGCCAATACCCGCAATGAGGTCGAGGTAAGCCTTGCCGGCAACATCGTAGAGGTAAACACCGGACGCCTGGTCAATTTCCAGACCGAGCGGAAAATCGCTGGTCTGGGCAACGTGGGCTAAAAACAATTGACGGAGATTGGGCATGGTCAGCAGCTATTTGGTACAAAAGTAGGCGATGTGAAGGGTTTTCGGTGCTTCTTTAACAACCGTCGGGAAATTGCCAAGGCCTATTATTCAAAATAATAAATGGTTGTTTTCCCTAATAATAGCACATCTTTTTTGCAGATTGCATCGTTATTGGATTTAAATGAGGGTAATACCTCCCCGTGCGAAATATCAACTATCCCCAAATGCACCTGCGATTATTGCCTATTCTTCTTATTGCTTGTTGCTGTTCGTGTTCACAGGACACCGAGCGCCGGGACGATTACGCGATCCAGGGAATCGATGTATCGCGGTACCAATCGGTAGTCGACTGGGATAAGATCGCCGCGCAGGAGGTGCATTTTGCGTTCATCAAAGCCACCGAAGGTGCCACGCATACCGACAGCCTTTTCGAGCGCAACTGGAAACAGATTCGCGCTGCTGGTATTCGGCGGGGAGCCTACCATTTTTTCCGCCCCCGGACGCCGGCCGTTGACCAGGCCAATCACTTTGTCGCTGCCGTGCGGCTCGAAAATGGCGACTTGCCCCCAGTGCTGGACATCGAGGTGCTCGATGGGATCAACCCCCGCACCCTCGTACCCGCGCTTAAGACCTGGCTGGTACTCATCCGCCGCCACTACGGTGTCCGCCCCATTTTGTACACCAACCTGCATTTTTACAACAAGCACCTCGCTGGTCAGTTTGCCGACTATCCGCTCTGGATTGCGCGTTATGGCGACGAACTTCCCGTGCTGGCCTGTGGCCGCAGCTGGCAGTTTTGGCAATACGGCAGCCGCGGCACCCTGGAGGGGATTGATGGCTACGTTGATTTTAACGTCTTTGCGGGCGACTGGGATTTGTTTAATCAACTCTCCTACGGCCATTTCCCTGCGCTCAGCGCCAACTGAACAGCCGACAGGGTGAAAATTGCCCATAAAAAGCGCACGCCACCTTCCGCTCTGCCATTATTTCCGTCAAATCTTTGAACCAAGACCATACATCTACGCTTTTAACATTAATTTTGCGGCAATTAAGTACGAAACAGGTGTATGCAGGATAACAGGATAGCTGGTTTTTCCAAGTTGAACAAGCAAGAAAAAATTGACTGGCTGAGGAGCCATTTCCTCGGCAACGACCCCAATGCCCAGGCCTTGCTGACTGGTTTCTGGCACCGGGACGAGGCACTGCAAAACATCCTCGACGGCTTCAGTGAAAACACGCTCAGCAACTTCCCCCTCCCTTTTGGCATTGCGCCTAATTTTGACATCAACGGTACCACCTACGCCGTGCCCATGGTCATCGAAGAAAGTTCGGTGGTAGCGGCCGCGGCTTCGGCCGCCAAATTTTGGCAACCCCTCGGCGGCTTCCATGCCGAGGTCATCGACACCGTCAAGCTGGGGCAACTCCACTTTCGCTGGAGCGGAAGCACGGCCCGCTGGGAGCAGTTCTTCCCTTATCTGGAGCAACTGTTGCGCCTGGAAACGACCTACCTCACCACCAATATGGAAGCCCGCGGTGGCGGAATCCTGCGCATCGAATGGTGCCGCAAACCCGAAATTGCCGCTGACTACTACCAGTTGCTGGTGAGCTTCGAAACCTGTGACAGCATGGGTGCCAACTTCATCAACTCGGTGCTGGAACAATTTGGCGTCACCCTCCGCGACTGGGCAGCCACCGCACCGGAACTGCTGCACAACGAACGGTCGTTGGAGGTCATCATGGCTATCCTGAGCAACTATACCCCCGACTGCCTGGTGCGGGCCTGGGTGACGTGCTCGCTGACCGACATGGAGAAAGCCCTCCATACCGCCGACAACGTGCGCCATTTCTGCCAAAAATTTGCGCTGGCCACCCAGGTAGCGATCCATGATCCCTACCGCGCCGTGACCCACAACAAAGGCATCTTCAATGGCATCGACGCCGTAGTGCTCGCTACGGGCAACGATTTCCGGGCCATTGAGGCCTGTGCCCACGCCTACGCTGCCCGCGACGGGCAGTACCGCAGCCTGAGCCGCTGCACCATTGAAAATGAGATCTTCCGCTTCGAACTCGAAATCCCCCTGGCGCTGGGCACCGTCGGTGGCCTGACCAAGCTGCACCCCCTGGCGCAGCTGAGCCTGCAGATCCTGGGGCAGCCTTCGGCCCGCGAGCTCATGCAGATTATCGCGGTTACGGGCCTGGCCCAAAACTTCGGTGCGTTGCGGTCGCTGGTCACTACCGGAATCCAGGCCGGACACATGAAAATGCACCTGCAAAATATCCTCATCCACCTGGGAGCCAGCCCGGCTCAAATTGCCGAAGCCAAGGTCTATTTCTCGGAACGTACGGTTTCTTTTACGGCAGCTCGGGAATTTCTGGCACAACAATGAAGACAAAGACCAGGGTACGCCTGATCCTCACCCTACTCCTGATAGCCGTCAGTGGGCAGCTCCTCCTGGCCGAAAAAATCCTCCTCCTCACCTGGAACATCAGCAACCTCGGCGGCAGCAAAGACGATGCGGAGCTGGCCTTTATGGCGAATATTTTACAAGACTACGATGTCATTGCCCTCCAGGAAGTGGTGGCCCGCGATCCGCGGGGCGCCCAGGCCGTCGGCCGGCTGGCCGACGAACTGAACCGCCGGGGTACCCGCTGGGACTACCGCGTAAGTGATCCCACCCGCAGCCCGTCGGCTCAGATGAGCGAGCGCTACGCTTTCCTCTGGAAATCTGCAAAAATTGACCTCCTCGGTCGGCCCTTCCTCGACAGCGCGCTGGCCGAAGATTGTATTCGGGAACCCTATATTGGGAATTTTCGCTGCCGGGGTGCCACCCAGTCTTTTTTCGTCGTCAATTTCCATTCCCGGGTCTTCAGCGAGCATCCGGAACTGGAAATCACTCTTCTGCGCAAGTACCAGGCCCAATTGGGTACCGAACGGGTCTTTATTAACGGCGATTTCAACCTGGATGAAGAACACCCGGTTTGGGAAGATTTCTACGCCGTGGGTTACCTACCCGCTATTGCTGCCAGCCCCACTACCCTGAAAAGAAAATGCAACGCCGGGAACTACCTCAACCACGCCATCGACAACATCTACTACGACCGGGATGTGGTGACCAGAATCAGCGCCGGGCGGATAGATTTTGTGGGTTCGTGCGCATTGCTGGAACAAGCCCGGCTGATCTCCGATCACCTCCCGGTTTACCTGGTTTGTGAGTTGGTGGTAGAGCAGGACTAAAAAGAGGGAATGGCGTAACAACGGAACCTATCAAAGCTCGTTTAAGAGCCTGTTTATCGCGCTATTCACTTGGTGTTTTATTTGATCCATTCGCGGTTGGGAGGGTCTCGAAAAAGCCCTACCTTTGCAGCGACACCTATTTTTATATTTAATTAGCACATTCTCATTGCATGGTTATTGAAGACAACAAAGTAGTTTACGTACATTATACCCTCAACGAAAGCACGGCAGAAGGCCAACTGATCGAGTCGACCAAGGGTGCCGAGCCGCTGGTATTTATTTTCGGCGTTGGTATGATGATCCCCGACTTTGAGGCGAATTTGAAAGGGTTGCAACCTGGCGACACTTTTGCTTTTGGTATCCCGGCGGCCAACGCTTACGGCGAATACGATGAAACCATCCTGACCGAAGTACCCAAGTCGATGTTCGAAGATGAAGGTAAAATTCCGGAAGGCCTGTTGGAAATCGGAAATTCACTGCCCCTGCAAGACCAGGACGGCAATCGCTTTCAAGGGATGGTCGCCGAGGTGGGGCTGGATAAAGTAAAGCTGGATTTCAACCATCCTATGGCTGGCCTCGACTTGTTTTTTACCGGACACATTGAATCGATCCGCGATGCCGAACCCGAGGAGCTGGCGCACGGCCACGTGCACGGCGCTGGCGGGCACATGCATTAGAGAGGTGGTAAAAGTGGAAAGGTGATTCGAAGGCGGAGGTCGGAAGTCGGAGGTGGGAAATGAAGGCCGTGTAAAGGTGTAAAAGTGGAAACGTGTAAAAGGAGGGCCGAAGGCGGAGGTGATTGGAAGGCGGAGGTGATTCGAAGTCGGAGGTGGGAAATGAAGGCCGTGTAAAAGTGTAAAGGTGTAAACGGAAAGCCGGAATACGGCCGCCCAAAAGTCCTCCTCTGGAGGAGGTGGCACGCCCGGGCGTGCCGGAGGAGGAAGGAGGCTCAAAGTTGAAAGTCGGAGGTGGGAAGTCGGAAATAGCCGCGTGCAAAGGTGTAAAAGGGGAAAAGTGTAAAAGTAGGGCGAGAACAACATCTGGCGTATCTGTTTTTCAGCAATCGCCCACGCTGAAGACGTGGCAGGCCACCGCTGAAGACGTGGCAGGCCACCGCAGTCACAGACTGCTGTCGATATTTATTCGTAGACAAAGTCTACGAATAGCGGGCGAAGGCGGAGGTCGGAAGGCGGAGGTGGGAAGGCGGAGGTGGGAAATGAAGGCTGTGGAAAGGTGGTAAAAGTGGAAGGGTTGGGTGGGTGTAAAAGCGAACCGCAGGCGGAAGGGTAGCACTGTAAAAACGTATTAACGCATCTTTACGTTGAAGGGTAAAACGCCGCCACAGCGATCAAAGGGTTCAGCGTACTTAGCTGTTGGAAATTAGCCGATGTCTTGCCCGTGCTGGAGGCTCCAATTCAACGCCCGTTGAGGAGTGTTTCAATATTTTCTCTATATTTAGGCAAGCAGGAACGGAGCATTCACTTTGCAAATACAAACCATGCCGAAAATCAACTTTAACGCCTACGACAGGGGCGGCTTCTTCGACGAAATGATGGGCGAAGACGGAAACGTACGTCCACACTATGCTCACTTCCAGGAACGGCTGCAAAAAATGGACTGGAAAAAACTCCATTCCCTTCAGTTCGCCACAGATCGCGCCCAGCTGTCGATGGGTATGACTTTCAACGTCTACAATGACAACCAGGGCGTGGAGCGCATTCTGCACCTCGACATCATTCCCCGCATCATTAGCAGCGAAGACTGGGAACGCCTGGAACGAGGGCTGCGCCAACGCATCGTGGCCCTGAACCTGTTCATCGACGATATCTACCACGAACAAAAAATCCTGAAAGACAAGATCATCCCGGCTGAACTGGTGCTTTCCAGTGCCACCTTCCTGAAGCAGTGTATCGGGCTCAACCCACCGCGCAAGGTGTGGTGCCACATTACCGGTAGCGACCTCATCCGGGGTGGTGACGGCGCGTTCTACGTGCTGGAAGACAACCTGCGCTGTCCGTCCGGGGTGTCTTACATGTTGGAAAATCGGGAAATTTTGAAACGCACTTTCCCGGAGATATTTGAAAAGCTGCGGGTTCGGCCGGTGGCTGATTATTCCCATCACCTGCGGGACACCCTCGAATCGTTGGTGCCCGACGCGGGCGATGTGACCATTGTGGTGCTCACCCCAGGCGCCTACAACTCGGCCTACTTCGAACACGCCTACCTGGCCCAGCAAATGGGAGCGGAACTGGTGGAAGGACGTGACCTGGTGGTAAAAAACGACATCGTCTATATGGCAACTACCCGGGGCATGCAACGGGTCGATGTCATTTACCGGCGGGTCGACGACGATTACCTCGACCCCCTCGCATTCCGCAAAGATTCGATGCTGGGTACGCCCGGGCTGTTCCAGGCTTATCAGAAAGGAAACGTGGTGCTGGTCAACGCACCAGGTACCGGAGTGGCCGACGACAAAGCCGTGTACGCCTACGTACCGAAGATCATCAAATACTACCTGGGCGAGGAGGTGATTCTGCCCAACGTACAGACCTACATCTGTGCCGACCCCCAAGACCTGCAGTACGTGGTGGAAAATATCGCCGACCTGGTGGTAAAGCAGACCGACGCTTCAGGCGGATACGGCATGCTCATCGGGCCGAAATCCACGAAGGCCGAGCAGCAGGAATTTGTGCAAAAGATCAAAGCCAACCCCCGCAATTACATTGCCCAGCCGACCATCAGCCTGTCGCGGGTGCCAACACTCACCGATGACACCATTGAAGGCCGTCACGTGGACCTGCGGCCCTATATCCTCTACGGCAAGGACATCAAGATCATCCCCGGTGCCCTCACCCGGGTGGCGATGAAGAAAGGATCACTGGTGGTCAATTCATCCCAGGGTGGAGGCAGCAAGGACACCTGGGTATTGGCCAAATAACCCCTTTAAAAACCAGGTGCACTGTAAGTAATTGAACTGCCAAAGCGCCATCCGTTTTGATTGAACCCCGATACACTTACCCGCGTCATCACAAAAAAATATTCCCCATGCTAAATAGAGTTGCGAATACCATTTACTGGATGAACCGCTACATTGAGCGGGCCGAAAATTACGCCCGCTTCCTCGACGTCAACTTCAATCTCGCCCTGGAGATGCAACCAATGGTCGCCGAACAGTGGCAGCCCCTGGTAACGACCACCGGTGACGGCGAAGCTTATGCCACCCGTTTTGGGGAGATTGAAAAAACCCAGGTCATCTACTTCCTGGGCTTCGATCCCGAGAATGGCAATTCCATTTGCAGCTGCATTAGCTATGCGCGGGAAAATGCCCGTTCCGTACGGGCCGAAATTACCAAGGAGATTTGGGAGCAGATCAACGCCCTCTACTACCTGGTCAAGAAAGGCGCCGAAAAAGAATACTGGAAAAAGCAGGATCCCCGGAAATTTTTCCGCAAGATCAAAGATGGCTGCCAGTTGCTCTACGGCATGTACGACGCCACTATCTCGCGTAACGAAGGCTGGCACTTCGCCAAGATGGGCCGCCTCATTGAGCGGGCCGACAAGACCTCGCGCGTGCTCGACGTCAAGTACCACATTATCCTTCCCCGGCCACAACCCGTGGGTTCGCCACTGGACCTGGTGCAGTGGGTAGCCCTGCTCAAATCGGTAACGGCCTACGACATGTACCGCAAAAGCAACGGCAAACTGACGCCCCTGGCCATTGCCGAATTCCTCATCCTGGATCGGGCCTTCCCCCGCTCCATGTACAAGTGCCTGCTCCAGGCCGAGCGGTCGTTGCTCAGTGTCACCAACGATCCGGACCATCCGGCCACCCAACTGCTCAGTGCGCTGCGGGCCCGGCTGGAACAGACCACCATCCAGGCAATTGTTGACGGCGGCCTTCACGAGTTTATCGATGACTTTCAGCAGGAATTAAATACGGCTTCCTCGGCGATTTTTTCGTCCTTTGCCTCTGTTGATCGCATTATTACTGCTCACCAAAGTCAAAACCAATAAATGACCTACTGCCTCGGCATTAAAACCAAAACGGGCTTCGTCGGTATTGCCGACACCCGCATTACCTCCGGAAACAGCACGGCACAGGCCAGGAAGGTCTTTACCGTCAACGAAGAAAAACATACCTTTTTCATCATGACCTCCGGTCTGCGCTCGGTGCGCGACAAGGCCATGACCTACTTCCGGGAGACCATCGATGAGCAGGAGGAACCTTTCAATAAACTCTACAAAGTCGTCAACGCCTTTGCCGATGAAGTGAAGCGGGTAGCCGTAGAAGATAAAAAATCGCTGAAAGAAGCAGGGCTGGATTTCAACCTCTTTTCCATTATCGGTGGGCAGTTGGAGAAGGACGATGAACACAAAATTTACCTGCTCTACCCCGAAGGCAACTGGGTGGAGGTAGCTGAGGGGTCGCCTTTCGTGATCATTGGCAACAACGGTTACGGCAAGCCCATCCTCGACCGCGCCATCAAATACACCTCCTCCCTGAAGTTTGCGCTCAAGGCGGGTTTCCTTTCCTTCGACGCGACCCGCATCAGCGCCAACGACGTAGACTACCCCATCGACGTGTTGTATTACGAAAAAGACTCTTTCCGCATCGTGGAAAAGCGCTACCGGAAAGAAGACCTGACCGCCATCTCGCGCAGCTGGGGCAAAAGCCTCCGCAATTCCATTGACAGCCTGCCAGATGACTGGCTGGATAAATTAACGGAATGAAGTACAAGATCAGCCACGATACCCAGTACACCTTCAGCACGCCGGTATTCCCCGAGCCCCATTACCTGCGCCTGCGCCCCCAGGTGACGCCTCACCAGCGGGTGGACGCTTTTGCGCTGCATATTTCGCCCACGCCCACCGGCATTAGCCATCTGCGGGACGGGGAAAACAACCTGATTGACTTTTGCTGGTTCGACGGTGAACACAACCACCTGCGGATTCGGGCGGAATCCCTGGTGACCATTGCCGAGCACAATCCGTTCCATTTTATCCTGTATCCTGACACGGCCCTTACGCTGCCCTTTTCCTATACGGATCAGCAACGGAAGGTACTGCACACCGCGCTGCTGGCCGCCCCCATCGGTGCCGACTTGCTGGCCTATGGCCAACGGTTGCTGGCCGCAGCCCATTTTCAGACCACCAACTTTCTTACGCAAATCACCCGGGAAATCCAGGCTGACTTTACGTCTATTTACCGGGAAACCGGCCCCCCTTTGCCGCCCGATCAGACCTTCACCGACCGGGTAGGTTCCTGCCGTGACCTGAGTTGGATGCTCATCCACCTGTTGCGCACCATGGGGCTGGCGGCGCGCTTTGTGAGCGGCTACAACTACATCGATGCCGACGATCCGGAATTTGAACTCCACGCCTGGGTCGAAGTCTTTCTGCCGGGTGCGGGCTGGGTGGGTTTTGATCCTACGCACGGCCTGGTGGCGGGAATGTCCCATATTCCACTGGTTGCCAGTGCTGATTTCGAAAACACGATGCCCGTGAGCGGTACCATTCGGGGTTCGGCACGTTCAACACTAACTTCTACGCTGGTGATTGAGCGATTGGGCTGATTTTCCAGATCCTGTTATCTTTGCCCCGTTCGCAAATGCAAGCGAATTTGAAGCTCATGTACGCACACGGTAAATTACTGCTCACGGGAGAATATTTTGTCCTCGACGGCGCGCTGGCGCTGGCGGTTCCTACCCGTTTGGGGCAACGGCTGCAAGCAAAAGCGGCAGCCGCTATCCCGGCCGACGAACTGCACTGGCGCAGCCTCACCCGCGCAGGCGAGGTGTGGTTCAGTGGTCGGTGGTTGCTGCAAGCCGGCGAACCCGTTCTGCACAGCAGCAGCGACGACCCGACGGCCCAGCGGCTGCAGGAGTTGTTGCGTTCCATCGAACAGCAAAAACCCGGGGCGCTGGCGCAGCACCTCTTCGGCCGACAAGTTGACGTGCAGCTCGAATTCCCGCGCGACTGGGGCCTGGGCTCCAGCTCGACGCTAGTGAGCCTGCTGGCGCAACAAACCCAGACCGACCCCTACCGCCTGCTGGCCGACAGCTTTGGCGGGTCGGGGTACGACATCGCCTGCGCGACCGCCGCCGGGCCCATTTTTTACCAACGCACCCCGGAGGAACTGCCCGTAGTGAGCCCCGCCAACTGGCTCCCACCGTTCCACGAGCAGCTGTTTTTCGCCTACCAGGGGCACAAGCAAAACAGCCGCGAAGGCATTCGCTACTACCGCGAACTGGGCGGCGTACAAGCTGGCCTGCTCGACGAGGTGAGTGACCTTACCCGCGCGTTCTTCGCCGCCCAGACCCTGGCCGAAGCCAGCAAGGTGGCGGCCGCCCACGAAGACTTCATCAGTACTATTCTGCAAATGGAGCGGGTACAGACCGAGCGGTTTGCTGATTTTCCCGGCGTGGTCAAGTCGCTGGGCGCCTGGGGTGGTGATTTTGCGTTGGTATTCAGCCCGTGGCCCGCAGCAAAAACCCGCGCCTATTTCAACGAAAAGGGGTGCCCGGCTGTTTTGAATTTTTCCGAGTTGGTTTAGCGCTTGCTCAACCTAAAAAAACCGCATTTTATGGCCCGCAAATGGTACGATAGTCACATTACCCGAATCACCCCTGCCAGCAGCACGACGCGCCGTTTTTGGCTGGCGGTACCCGAAGAAGAGGGTTTTCCTTTTCGCGCCGGGCAATTTATCACCATGGACCTGCCCATCGGCGAAAAGCGCCTGGATCGCTGGCGGAGTTACTCCATCGCCAGTCCGCCGGCAACGGCAGCAGAAGGGATTGAGCTGTGCATTGTCCACCTGAACGGCGGGCGGGCTACGCAGTACCTCTTCGAGGAGGCGGAAGTGGGTACGCCCATCCGCTTCAAAGGGCCCGAGGGGGTATTCACCTTGCCGGAGGAAATCAGCCACGAGCTGGTCTTTGTCTGTACGGGTACGGGGGTAGCGCCGTTCCGCAGCATGATCCACGACCTGGTCAGCCGGGGCCCGTTGCAGCAGCCCATTCACCTCATCTTCGGCACCCGCTACGCCGAAGGGTTGCTCTACCGCGACGAATTCGCAGCGTTGGCGCAAAGCCAGCCCCTTTTTAGCTATTCGGTAGCGCTTTCGCGCGAAGAAGATATCGACCCGGCGGCTTTTTCTTTTCCGGTACACCGGGGCTACGTCCACCAGGTTTATACCCAACACTACGGCACCCCCAACCCCAACCGCCGCTTCTACCTCTGTGGCTGGAGCAATATGATTGACGAGGCGCGCCAGCACCTGACCGAGAATTTGGGGTACGAGCCCCAGCAGGTGATTTATGAGTTGTATGGGTGAGGAGGGCGATGGGCTGGGGCCTACGATGATTTGGAGCTGTTCAAAAACAGTCGTTCCAGTCCAAATCCGGCCATTCCTCCGATGAGATAACAGATTAAATCACGCC
>PZPC01000045.1:0-11514 GCA_003045895.1 Bacteroidota bacterium | reverse complement strand
CGTTCCAGTCCAAATCCGGCCATTCCTCCGATGAGATAACAGATTAAATCACGCCACAGAAACCCAAAGCCTAAGATAAGTCCGCCCAACTTAGTCCTTCTGATTTCCAAGATCCAATCAGCCTGGTACAATTGGCTTATTTCGATGGCGAAGCAGATTAGGATGCTGATTAACGCCACTTGCAAAGCGCTGATTCGGGGGAACAGGAACCCAATCAGGAAGTAAATCATCAAGGCATAAAGCACATCACCTAAATAGGGGTAGATTAATTCAGGGACAAATCTCGACCTGGAGGCCAATCCTATTCCGATGGTGGCCAGGACCAGGAAAAAGTAGCGTCTTCTGTTTCGGTTGACCGGCATGGAGTGGGTTGGTTTTGGGTTTTGGGTGAACGGCACAAGGCGGCACCTGGCGTCAGCGGGGAATGGGTAACGTGACTGCGGCCAGGAAGCTACCTAATACGGCATCGCAGGCTGGAGCCTGCGACGATTTGATACTTTTCAGACAATCTGAATTTTCAAATGCCTACCTAAACCGGCTTCTACAATTTTTTTCAAGGTCATTAATTCAATGTCAGATTTGTTGTTTTCCAATCTGGAAATATAGTGTTTGCTGGTGCCGCTTTTTTCAGCTAACTCTTCCTGGGTTAAGCCAGCCTCAATTCTTGCCTGTTTAATCGACAGCCCAACAATGATGTTTCTTTCTTCATCTGGTATACTATGCTGATAAAGTACGAGGGGATCCAAATCATAAGGGTAAAACAACTTATTTCCATTTTCATCAAAGTCTTCTATTAATCCATTACCCTTAAAAAGTCTGACTGTCGTTCATGCGCCATCCATTCATCCAGGGTCAGACGCCCCTGGCTATAGGCTGAAACCTACGATGATTTAGAGCTGTTCAACAGCAGGCGTTCCAGTCCAAATCCGGCCATTCCTCCGATGAGATAACAGATTAAATCACGCCACAGAAACCCGAAGCCCAGGATAAGTCCACCTAGCTTGGTTCTTCTGATTTCCAAGATCCAATCCGCCTGGTACAGTTGGCTTATTTCGATGCAGAAGCAGATCAGGATGCTGATGAACGCCACTTGCAAGACACTACCTATTTGGCAAATTCACCAAAGTGCCAAAGAATGCCAGCGGGGTCGTGTAGATAACATTCGCTTCCCCAGTCAAATTTCCGAATAGGTACTTGCCGCACATTTTCGAATTTGGCGGGTAAATCCAGCGCCAGTAAATCGTCCCAAAATTGCGCCACATCAGCTACTTCCATAAAAACCATGGAATTGTCTATCCAGTCTTTCACGTAAGCGTCTTGAAGATAAAACCCAAATTCGCCGCTCTTAAAAACGGATAAATTAGCTGATAAGCGATCTTCTTCAAACCCTAAAGTTTGGTAAAACAGGCGCGACCGTTCAAAATGCCTGGCCCCAATAAAAGGCCTGATCGATTTAGGGTTAATGGTCATGTTCGTTATTTTTAGCGTATTCAATAGACTTGAAAAATACGGCTGAATTCAGTCCCTTCCCCCGGCAATCCTCACTTATTCCCCAACTGCTGCAACAACCGCTGCAAGCTCACCTTGTTAGCGTCCAGGCGCAGGGCGCCGAGCACATCCTCTTTTTCCTGGGCCGTGAGGTGAAATGACACGGTAGCTTCCAGTTGCTTGTCGTTGGTGGGTTGGTATATGAAGCGGATGAGTTCAAACCGTTCGGGACCGAGCAGCTCGTTGATGAGGCTCATATTGGTGTCGTGTTGAAATTCCTGTACGGCCAGTACCTTGCCGGCAATTCCCAGTGGATTGAACAAGGATTCGATCATGCCTTTAGCGTTGCTGGCGGTAATCTGTTCAATTTTTTCGGAGCTGCTGATCTGCACGAGCACCACTCCACTGGTGTTCTCCCGAATCCAGTTCTGGAATACCTGGATAAAGCGGGTAGCCGCCAGGATGCCATAGTTGTCGCGAAAGCCCGCGTCGATGAGGGCAATTTCGGGGGTGGTAGGTAGGCGAACCGTAGGCAACACGTAGGGGTAGGTCGCGTTCATGCGCAGGGCCGTCAGGAAGCGCAGGCTATCGGCTCCTTTGCTTGCGAGCAGCCAGCGAAAATCCACGGCATCGACCTCGAAGGCATCGCCTCTTTGTTGGCCCAGGGGGGCCAGCATCATAAAGGTCACGCCCTGGGGAGAGATGACCATCTGCCGCCCGTCGTTGACGATGGCCGGGTTGAGGTAGAGCAGTGGAATATTGCCCGACCGCTCGGGATCGCGGTAGGCGGCCAGCGGTTTGTC
This sequence comes from Bacteroidota bacterium, assembly GCA_003045895.1. GTDB lineage: Bacteria > Bacteroidota > Bacteroidia > Chitinophagales > Saprospiraceae > Lewinella. The sequence goes on along the minus strand of PZPC01000045.1, from coordinate 9,223 downwards.
CAGCACCCCACCGGTATTTTCGTTGAGTTGCTGTTCCATGGCGTAGCCCCGGTCTTTGAAATAGGGATAGCCATTGTATTCGAACCGGCTCCAGGGCAGGAAGATATCGTTGGAGACGAGGGTAAAAGCCACGGTATTGAGGATGTCCAGGCAAATGTGGTCGAGGTATTGGCGTTGGTGCAAGTTGACCGAATCGCCGTTTTCCTGGCGACGGTACAATTCCCGCAGGTAAGCCATTCCCAGCATCCCCCCGGAAGCGCCCGTCATGAGGATGGTTTGATCGAACAGGCGGCCCTGGCTCAGGCTGTCGGCAACCTGCAAGACGTAGGTACTCCAGGCCGCTGCCTTCAGGCCACCGCCACTGGCACAGAGGAGGACGACCTTGGGCTTGGCGCCAACGGCAGGGCCCAGTTTGGCCAGGCGTCTCGACAAGATGCCTTCGGTCGCCCGGATGTCTTTGGCTACCTGCTCTGTGCCACTGACGGCGGCCAGTTTGTCGTAGGTATAGGCTACGGGTTGGTCATCGTAGCGCAATCCGTAGGCGTGGTTGGGGTGATCGAAAATAGCAAAAGAAGTCAGGTAGTTGATTCCTATCAGGATCAGGATAATGACGAAGGCCCGCCACTCGGCAAACCAGTAGGTCAGGGCGCCAATAAAAGCAATGAGCAAGCTGCACAGGATGAGGATACTGGCAGCGGCAGGGATGCGGAAGATCTCCCACTCGATGAGGTAGCCCAGGATGAGCAACGACATCATGGTGATCAGCTGCAGGGCCAACGCGTTGAGGTGGTTTTGCTTGAAGATATTGAGCAACAGGCGCGACTCGTAGTGGGCCACACTGCGCACCAGGCGGGGACGCAGGTCTTCGCCCAGGTAGGTGAGCACTTTGATGCGGTTGCGATCCAGTTTCATGTAATCCAGGTCGGCGTTGCGGCGGCCCGGCGAGATGTGCAAACTCACCAGGTTGGGCGGCAGCGCTGCGGCCCGCTGGTAGTAGGAAATATCGCGGTTGGTGAAGTTGAAATAGACGGAATACCCAAAGATGAGCGTCAGACTGCCCAACACCAGCGCGAGCAGGTTCCAGATAATCTGGCTCAGGGGCCAGCTTTGGTACTGGTCTTGAAAGTAGCCGATGAGCAGCAAATAAAACAGGCCGAATGCCAGGGGCAGCAAGAGGTTGTTGATACTGAATTTGGTAAACGGGCGCGCCAGGCTGGCTAAAAAAGGAAAATACTGGGCCGTGAGCAGGTAGGTCGTCAGGTTCCAACTCATAAAAAAACCACCCAACGCCAACCCCACGATGTAGAAGCTCAGAAAGTCGACCTTGCCCAGGTATTCCGGATCGAGAAAAAGGTACTGCAGCCCCAACCGGCGGCCCAGGCTGCCCGACATCAGCAACAGCAGAAAAAACCACAACGACAACAACAGCAGATTGCTGCGGATGTGCAACAACAACAACTGAACCGGAAATGCATAATAAAGCTGTTTGAAAAAAGAACGCATGCCATACCTTTTTGATACTTTGACAAAACTTGTGTCCGCTTCCGCGTCATCCCGTGGTCATAACAGGATATTTTTAATTACTTCGCAGGCAGGGAGCTTGTCAAATATAAGCATTTCATTAACTTTGCCCATATACTTTCAGCTTTACCCGGTATCATGAGGATTTGACCTGAATGGCTGATGGCCCCCAAAAAACGATGACAACATGAATATAACAGTTGTAGGTACGGGATACGTAGGTTTGGTATCCGGAACTTGTTTTGCCGAAACGGGCAACAATGTCGTTTGTGTAGATATCGACCAGCAAAAAGTAACCCGGATGCAAGCTGGTGAGGTACCTATTTACGAACCAGGGTTGGAATTGCTCTTCGAACGCAACACCCGCCAGGGCCGACTCACGTTTACCACCGATCTGGCCGCAGCCACCGAGACCGCCGAAATTATTTTCCTGGCCCTGCCCACCCCTCCGGGCGAAGACGGCTCCGCGGACCTGTCTTACATCCTGGGGGTAGCCGAACAACTGGGCAAAATAATTACCAGCTACAAAGTCATTGTCGATAAGAGCACCGTACCCGTGGGTACTGCCGAACGGGTGCACCTGGCCCTGGCCAAGAACCTGTCGGAAGACCTTTTCGACGTGGTGTCCAACCCCGAATTCCTGCGCGAAGGCGTAGCCATAGATGATTTCCTGAAGCCCGACCGCGTGGTGATCGGAACCACCTCGGAACGCGCCCAGAAGAAGATCAAAGAACTGTACGAGCCTTTTGTCCGCCAGGGCAACCCCATCATTATGATGGACGAGCGCTCGGCAGAAATGACCAAATACGCGGCCAACTCCTACCTGGCTACGCGCATTACGTTCATGAACGAAATAGCCAACCTGTGCGAAAAAGTTGGCGCCAACGTCGACCAGGTACGCCGGGGTATGGGCAGTGATTCCCGCATCGGCAAGCGCTTCCTCTTTCCGGGCGTCGGTTACGGGGGCAGCTGTTTCCCGAAAGACGTGCAGGCCCTGGCCAAAACCTCCGACGAATACGATTACGATTTCCGGATCCTCAAGTCGGTCATGTCCGTCAACTACCAGCAACGTATGCGCTTGTACGACAAGATCCTGGCCTACTTCAACAACGACCTCCAGGGTAAAACCATCGCCTTGTGGGGGCTGGCCTTTAAGCCCAACACCGACGACATCCGGGAAGCGCCGGCTATCTACACCATCAAATCGCTGTTGGCGGCGGGTGCCCAGGTGCGCACCTACGACCCCGAAGCCATGAAGAATGTCCAGGCTATCTTCGGCGACCAGGTGGTCTTCGCCACCGACCAGTACGAAGCCCTCATCGGCGCCGACGTGCTGGCCATCGCTACAGAATGGAGTGTCTTTCGCACCCCCAGCTTCCAGGTCATGAAGGAACTGTTGAAGGCGCCCGTCATTTTTGATGGCCGCAACCTCTACGACCTGGAGATGATGGAAGAAAAAGGGTTTCACTACGAAAGTATTGGCCGCAACGTGGTATCGTTATAGCGGGAGATTCGTCCGCAGGATTACCAATTGGGTATAGCTTGTTAAGAAATAGCATAAAATAAGCTGAACCGTCGTTTTTCAAAAAGCTGGCTAAGCGGTTAATTTTAAGCGTGTCAGCTATTTGAAAAACCTCAGAGACGGCTCAACTTCTTTTATGCCAATATTAACGTGTACAATCTGGCCCGCAGCTTGTCGTTATGAATGCGTAAATTCAGGTTCTGTAACAAATCCCTCGCGTTGTGAGTAGATTGCTTGCCTATTGCACCTTGTTCCTGTTCTTCAGCTGCCTTTGGGTGGCTTGTGACAACGGGTTGGAATCGGTTACCGAAACCGATGAATACGGCCATACCATCACTTACCAGCGCCGCAAGACCGACTTTGCCCGCGAAGGTTGGACCCGTATTACCAACGCCGCCGGCACCGTGATGGAAACTGCTTATTACCAGGCCGACACCCTGGAAGGGCAACGAACGATCTTCTACGACAACGGCGACACCAGCGTGGTGGAAACCTACCGCCACGGCCGCTTTGAAGGGCCTTACCGGCGCTACTACGAAGGCGGCACCCTGAAGCTGGAAGGCCGCTACACCGACAACCAGATGAATGGCCCCTGGCTGGGTTACCACGAAAACGGCCAACTCAAGGAGCGGGTACTGTTTCAGCATAACGACGAAAATGGTCCTTTCATTGAATACCACCCCAATGGCAACCTCGCCGCCGAAGGCACCTACAAGGACGGCGACAACGAAGATGGCGAACTAAAAATTTACGACGAATCCGGGGCCTTGCTGCGCATTATGCTTTGCGACTACGGCCGCTGCCGAACCACCTGGTCGGCCGAACAGGAAGCGGCCACAAACGAGTAACTATGCATTTAAGACTACTCTCTTTATTGTTGTTCTGTACGGGTGCGCTGGGTGCCCAGGTCGGCGGCTTATTTACCTACGAATTCCTCAACTTTGCGCCCTCGGCCCGGGTGTCGGCACTGGGCGGCACGCACATCGCCGTGGTGGATGACGACATCAACCTGGCGGCTACCAATCCGGCCTTGCTCAACCCGCTCATGCACGAGCAGTTGTCTTTTAGCCACGCTTTTCATCCGGCTGGCATCCAGCACGGTTACGTCACCGGGGGCTACTACAACACCCGCCTAAAGACCACCTTCCAGGGTGGCATCCGCTACGCCAACTACGGCGAATTTGACCTCACCAATACCCTGGGGCAGGTTGAAGGCACGTTTAAGGCGGCCGAGTACGGGATCAGCGTGGGGGCAGGGCGGCAGTTTGCCGAGCGCCTCTCTGGCGGCCTCAACCTGCGGCTGGTGACTTCGCGGCTGGAGAGCTACCAGTCGGTAGGGCTGGTCGCCGACCTGGGGCTGTTGTACCAGGACACCGCCAAAAACTTCGCCCTCACCCTGGTGGCCCGCAACGCCGGCCGCCAGCTCAGCACCTACCGCGAAGGCAATACCGAGCCCCTCCCCTTCGAGCTACAGGTGGGCCTGAGCAAGCGCCTGCGCTACCTCCCCTTTCGGTTTTCGATCGTGTACCGGTATTTCGACCGTTGGAACATCCTCTACGACGACCCCAACACCAAGGAGACGACCCTCCTCTTCGGCGACGTAGCTACCGAGCGCAGCAATACCAGCATCTGGTTCGACAACTTTGCGCGCCACTTCGTCTTCAACGGGGAGTTGCTCATGGGTAAGAAAGAAAATTTCCGCCTCCGCTTTGGCTACAGCCACCTGCTCCGCAAAGAGCTGACCGTGGCCGAATACCGCAGCCTGGCGGGCTTCACCTTCGGCGCAGGCCTCAAGGTCAACCGCTTCCGCATCGACTACGGCCGCACCAACTTCCACCTGGCTGGCGGCGTGAACCACCTGTCGATCGCGACGAATATCCGGGAATTTCGGTAAGCGTTACCTATTTGAAAGGTACCCCTTTACGGCGCAGCAAGTCTAGCAGTTCCAGGTCTTCGGCTTCCGACAAGGGTCCTTTCGGGACAATGAGCGCCTGGTTGCTGGAGATGTAGAGGAAGTAGTTCTGCGCCGAGGCGCGCAATGCCAGCAAGTGGTCATAGGGGAACGCCGAAGACTGGTTACCCGCTCTTACTTCCAATTCATCTTCCTGAAAAATAAAAATCCGCTCTGCTCCCAAGGAGTTACTTTGGTGGGCCCGCTTGATCTGGCGTTTCATACTGAAGGGAATCAGCCAGAACCACAAGATAGCAATCATGGCCAACGGAAAGAGGAGGTTGATGAGCTGCTCGGTAGCCGCTTCTCCCTGGCTGAGCAAATAGTAGATGCGCAACATGATCAGCAGCACCAACACGAGTAACCCAATGCGCAACAAGCGGCGGGATTTCAGGTAGTGGATGGCAAAATCGTAGGCCAATTCGGGGGTGTGTCGGTAACTGACGGTAATGGGCATGATGCTTGTTTAGGGAATGAAGAAAGGGCAACCGCGACACAAATATAGGACCTTCGCTTAACCACCAGGCACTTTTTGTTGTTCTATACGCATTCATTAACCAATCAATCCATCATGAAACTTTTCACTACCCTCCTCTTCCTCGTACTTTTTGCAGCAGCCCCCGGTCTTTTTGCCCAGGAATTTCCCGACCTCGACAAGAGTCCGATGGACATGGCCTACTACCCGCCACGTGCGGCTTTTCGCAGTTTTGCCAAGACCCCCGAAGAACGCGTGGCCGATGAGCCGGTACTGCGGGTGATCTATTCCCGCCCCGCAGCCAAGGGCCGCGCGGTGTTTGGTGAACTGGTCAAGTACGGCGAAATGTGGCGCATCGGCGCCAACGAAGCGACCGAGATCACCTTCCTGCGCGATGTAAAAATTGGCGATCAACCCATCAAGGCTGGCCGCTACACGATGTACGCCATGGTCAACGAGAAAGAATGGACCGTCTACTTTAGCCTGGACCTCGACATGTGGGGACAGTATTCCTTCAAACCCGAAGCCAGCAGCGTCACCGCCATCACGGTTCCCGTCACGACCACCAAAGAAGCCATGGAACTGCTCGGCATTGTTTGCGAAAAAGTGGCCGACGGCGCCCATGTCGTGATCGGTTGGGAGAATAAAGTGGTACGCGTGCCGATCCAGTTTTAAAATTTGCCGCTAAGGCACTAAGATTTTTTTGCCACCAAGGTACTGTGTACAATACCAAGCAAAAGCGATAAAATTTTATCTTTGAGCAGAACAAGGGAAGACAGGCTCTAAGCTTGCTCTATCTCGTATAGCTCTGGACTATGTTCAGGGCTATTTTTTTGGTTTTGCTTTATCCAGCGTGATTTGCTGCGCTGTGTCTCCCTGCCTCGGTGGCAAAAAAGAACCACAAGGGGCAAACAGGTGACAGAGGGCATGGAGGGGCAAAGAAATAGCCCCTAAAAACAGAGCACACACCAAATCCCGCTAAACCCATTTTTGTGAAATTTTTGTGCCTTTCGTGCTTTTGTGGCTAAAAAAACGCCTCCGTGCCCCCAAGCCTCCGTGGCAAAAGAACCTTGGTGCGTTCTAGAAATCAACCACCAGCTTGAAAGATTGGGTAACAGCTTCGCCATGTACCACCAGTAAGTAAACGCCAGGTTGCTGAATGTACAGTTGCCCATTATACAGCTTGCCTTGTTGCACCTGCCTGCCAGCAATATCAAATAGGGTATAATTAATCCGCTCACCCGTAAGGCCTTTTATATTCACCTCTCCCCTACTCGGATTGGGGTAAATGGTGTATGCTTCGGTTGGGTCTATTTCGTTTACGTTCACGACAAAGCTGGAATCACAGGGGTAGCCGACAAAGTTGTAGCTGTTTTCACTGTCTTCGTAGCATCTTAACCTGGTGATGACCCTGCTGACATCGCAATCTTCACCTAAACCTAATTTAAGTCTATAATCATTTCCAATACCCGCATATATTTTTGCTGGCAAGTTTTCATACGTACTACTATATGTTACATCTAAATACTGGATATCCAAGGTGTTTCCGGCTAAGGTTACCTGGCGAATGGAGTCCACAACTGCGATGGCTGTGCCCATGTCTGTACTGAAACATTGCCCAGCCCAAGTAGTCTCATAATTATCCGTAGCCGAAAAATCATAATTCAGTTGAAAAGCATCCAGCTGCCTATTCCAAAAGTAAATGCTGTCACCCGCTACGTACATATAATCCAACACCCCGCCGGAACCTTCCTCAATGACATACGCAAGGGTGTCATTTTGCGTAGTCAGGCCAATTACTTCGTAGGTTTCGTAGGTTGTAGCGACTCCATTCAGAACTACTTCATAAGTCCATTTGGTGCCGATGTCGATATTAGCCTCGGTAGCATTGATGCCATCCATCACCATCACTTCCTGGCACTCTTCGCCAGCTACACAGCCCATGCTGTCTACAGACAGCAGCCATATCTGTCGTTCTAAGCCTGCTGGAAACCCTACTGCTTGTACCTGTAATGGCTTATAACCAACATCTCCTGCTGCAATGAAGCCACCCGTAGGTGTTTCTACTATCTTTCGGAGGATAGATGCCCGATAACGGCCATAATCCGTTTGCGGCGTAATATAACTGGGGAGTTGATAAACCTTCACCCAGCGCAGTTCTCCCTGCGGGCTTATGCGTATAATAAACCCATTCCACGTACCATGCAAATCTAATACCGTTCCGTCTGTAGCATCCCATGCCGTTCCGCAGGCTACAATATCACCATTTGCAGTCTCCTGTATATCATAAACCTCATACTTTCTACCATTGGTAAATGGGTCGTAAGGCAACCACAAACTCCATTCTATTTGCTCAAAGTCAGCACTCATTTTAACGATATATCCACGGTAAAATGGGTTACCACCAGGCTCATAGTCTGAGGGGAAATATATGCTACCTGTACTACTAGATAAAAGCCTTGGGGGAGTTCCGCGTGAATCATCGAAAGTATATTGATTAAGAACCTGCCCCGCTGTATCTAGCTTGATGATTTCATAATCAGACATGCTTCCACTCCCAGCACCATTGTATCGTTGATTAATGACGACCAAGTTACTATCTGATGTCCATTGCAAACTGGAAAAATTGTTAATCCTACGTGGTGAAGGATACTGTTTCTCCCATAGAACCTCAAAAGTATGCCGATCTAGTTTTGTAATATAACCCAACCTGATACTTGACTCGGGTTCGTAGTTGCTGCCATAAAGATAGAGGTGATCTTCGTTTCCTATAATTCCTTCGTTAAGATTTGTTCCCCCAAAAAAAGGAGGTATAGAATATGTATTTTGCAAGGACAAGCTGGTATCAAACAATTGTAAAGATGTTGGTCGGCTTGATCCTTGATGATGTGGATGTCCCGTAAAATAGAAGGTATTGTCATCAAACCACAATCTATTATCTCCTTCAGGATAGAGTGAATCTATTAGGATACTTGTCAATATTTCCCCTGCTAAATCAAAAGTATTAATAGTTGAACAGGAGATACTCCGCAAGGTATCTAATGGGCAAACATATTGACAAGCAAGCGTAAGTTTATCTTCTGCCAACACCAAGTCTCGTACTTGGCTTCCAAGCGCATATTGCTTACTAAAAGTACCTTCCTGAGCAAGATTGACATTTACAAGAAACAGGTAGAAGATCAGTAGACTTAGGTAGTATTTTATCATAATATATAGTTCATTCAGTCAAGATTTGTGATTCTTCAAATCGCTAGAATATTGGATTTAATGGTATTGCTTGGCCAGTATTCGTTTTTCAAAAAAAACGCTTTCAGCTGTGCGATCTTGAGATGCTGTTCTTTCGTTTCCACCGACGGCTGGCCGCTGCGGCGTGCCTTCCCGCCCTTTTCGGCGGGACGGACTGGACGTAGCTGCTGGGTTAACGGCCATTTTATTTCCCCTTCACCATTTTTCTCATAAACAAACGCTGTCCGTCTTTTGATTTTCCTTCGAAAAAATAGACACCTGCTGGGAAGCCATTTGTAGGTAGCCCGACTAGTGAACCACTCAATTGATGCGATGCCATTAACTGCCCCTGCTCATTCCAAATCAATAAATACCAGTTGGTGGGAAGCGCATTTTTCAGTTCTATCCAAACTTGCCCCGAAAAGGGGTTGGGATACATGCCTACTACCGATTCTTCTCCCGCCAATGGAGGTGAAAATTTCATCGGACATTTCTAGGTCGTATAGGATATCAATAGTGTCAACCAGTT
>PZPC01000044.1 GCA_003045895.1 Bacteroidota bacterium | reverse complement strand
GTCATCTTTGCTTTCGATTGACCTCCAACACAAAAAAAGTCAGAGAATCATAAAAAGGTAGGTGCGACCCCGCTGGGGTCGGAAAGAATTGGGGGTGCCAGGGCTAACATAATTTGACCGCGCTGCGGTCCTTTTGCCAGACCTCAGCGTTGTGGATACCTACCGCTGGGATTGCCCGACCCAAAGGAATAACGTCAAATCAATGGGAATTAGATAGATTTAACCCCATTTGCCAAGGCCTCTTCCTGCTTGATCATGTAACTTGTGTTATAGCCGTAGTCCTTCAGGAGACCGCTTGCGCAGCAAGCCAAGCTCAATCAAGCCAGCCCCCGCTCCCGCAAGTAAAACTCGCGAAACGTGATCATGCGCTCCGTCTGTTCATCCCACAGTTTGTGGAACATAAACTGGAGGCTTTCCCAGAAGGTGACGGAGGTCACGTATTTCTGGAGGTCGGGGTTTTCCTGGGCACAACGCACCAGGTTGTAGCTGGGGATCTTGCTGTTGAGGTGGTGGATATGGTGGTAGCCGATGTTGCCGGTCAGGAAGTGTAGCCATTTGGGCAGTTGGTAGTAGCTGCTGCCGCGAATGGCGGAGAGCAGGTAGTCCCAATTGTCTCGCCACTGCTTGTAGGCCATTTCGTGCTGGTGTTGGACGTAGAAAAACCACACGGCAATGATGGCAAAGAAGAACACAATGGGCGCCTGGATGAGCAGGAAGTTTTTCCAGCCCAACAGGACGCCACCGAGTACGTAGGCTGCCAGCAGGAGGAAATTATTCAGGCGTAGCCATTTCTGATTGCGCTGCCAGCCCTGGAGTTTTACCAACGTGAACCGGTTGTTGCGGAGCAGATAAACGACCGGCCCGATCACAAAAGTGATGATGGGCATCCGAAAAATGCGGTAGCCCAGGCGTTGCCTGGGGGTGGCTTCCCGGTATTCCTGGACGGTCATGGTTTGAATGTCGCCGATGTCCCGGACCTCCAGCTGACCGCTATGGCCATGGTGAAAATCGTGGACCTGCGACCAGTAGTTGTAGGGAATGAAGGTAAACAAACTGCACACCCAACCGACGAATCGGTTCCAGCGCTGGTCTTTGAAGTAGGACCGGTGGCCACAGTCGTGCTGGATGATGAAGATGCGCACCGTAAAAAAGGCGTTCACCAAACCCAACCCAAGGGTAATCCAGTACGACCAGCTGAGGCTGTAATACATGAGCACCCATAATGCGACAAAGGGGACAAAAGTCGTGACGAGTTGCCAAATTGCTTTGCGGTGGTTAGCCTGGGCGTAAGTTTTGAACCGCTGCGGCCAATCGGCCAGCGCGGCTTTGATCTCCTGGTCAGAATAAATAGACATAGTAATAAAGCACTAAGTTGATAGCAATTAAGTTGAAGCCATTGCCTTGAATAACACGCGAAGGGTAAAATGGATCAAAAATAATGCAAATTGAGTGCGGTTACAACCGCCACGCTGCTATTCGTACTCGCCTTGGTAGATGACCCCACTACTGGGGTTTTCGCATACCTCCACCCGGCACAGGGCTGGCAGACTGGGTTTGACGCGCCGCCAGATCCAGATGGCCAGGTTTTCGGCCGTCGGATTTTCGAGGCCGGGAATGTCGTTGAGGGTTCGGTGATCCAATTGCTCTTCCAGGGGTTTCCAGATCGCTTTTACATCACCGAAATCGGCCACCCAACCCAGTACCGGGTCCAGGTCACCCGCCACGAAAAGGCGGACAATATAGGTGTGGCCGTGCATGCGCCGGCATTTGTGGGTTGCGGAAACGTGGGGCAAATAGTGGGCCGAATCGAACGTGAACTTCTTGAAAATTTCCATGCCAGTAGGCTATTTTCCAGCAAAGTTAAAACAATAAACACGGTTATTATGCGTATCTTCAATAGTTGGTCGTTTTTGGATGACTTACCCTCACCAGCAGCTTCGCACCAAAACCAGGAACATTATGGCCACAGAAAGAGGAATGGGTCGTAAAAAAGAGGATGAGGTTCCCTACGCCGGGAAAAATTATTTGCTCGTTATCGGAATTGATGCCTACCAAAACTGGCAGGCCCTGTCCAATGCCGTCAAAGATGCCCGGGAATTCGCGGAGGTGCTCACCCGCCAGTACCAGTTTGCCGAAGACCAGGTGTTTGCCCTCTACAACGAGGAGGCCACCGAAGCCAATATCTATCAGGCCCTGCGCGACATGAAACGGCGCCTGGAACCGCTGGATAATCTCATCGTCTACTATTCCGGGCACGGCTACTACGACAACGAATTCGACGAAGGCTACTGGGTGCCGGTCAATGCCAAACCCGGTGACGAAAGCCAGTTCATCAGCAATGCCAATATTGTCAAACGCATCAATGCCCTCGACACCCAGCATACCCTGCTCATTGTCGACAGTTGCTTCTCCGGTTCGCTGGTGGTTCGCAAGCGCAACGCCATCCCCGACGAGCGCTTCAAGTCGCGCCGGATCCTGGCCTCGGGGCGCCACGAAACGGTTTCGGACGGGAGGGAAGGCGAAAACAGCCCCTTCTCCGCCGGATTGTTGACCTTCCTGCGGCAAAATACGGCCCCCAAGCTGGATACCACCAGCCTCATCCTCTACGTAAAGGACTATGTCTTCGGCAAGGCCCAGCAGCACCCCGTCGATGGCCGTATCCAGAACAGCGCCGACGAAGGCGGAGAGTTTGTCTTTCACCTGCGGCGCGACGAGGCCACCGTTTGGCAGGAAGTTTGCGCCGCCAATACCGTGGTGGAATACCGCAACTACCTGGCGGGGTTCCCCGACGGCGTGTACCAGGCCGTAGCCAACCGCAAGATCAACGAACTGGAAGAAGACGATATCTGGAAAAGCACCAAAATCAACGACAACGAACTGGCTTTTGAGGCCTACATCCGCAAATATTCGCCCTCGGGCAAGTATCTGGCGGAGGCGCGCAGTCGGCTGGAGCAGCTGAAACTTACGCGCAGCGAGCGACAAAAAGCCCAGGAGGAAATGGCCGCCCGCGAAAACCAGCGCGAACAACAACGCGCCACCTATGATGCCCACGTGAAAACCGCCGAAAGTCTCTACCAGGAACGGAAGCTGGAAGACGCCCGGGAAGCCTATCGCGCCGCTCTGAAGCTACACCTGCCCGGTTTTGTGCCCAATCAGGAATACCTGGAAGAGCAGATCAACTTTTGCCAGACCAACCTGGCCTTCCTGCGCCATTACGAACACGGCAAAGACGCCCTCCAGTCGGAGAACTACCGCCTGGCGATCGAATATTTTCAGGAAGCCCTCAAGATCAACAACAACAGCAAGGTGGAAAAACTGATCGCCTACTGCCAGGACCAGTTGCGCCAACCCCAACAAAAGCGAGGGGCCACTAAGACCCAACAACAGGCCTACGCCACCCCCACTCCCCGTCGGCGCGGTGTCGGTTGGTGGATGCTGCTGGGAGCCGTCGGGGTGTTCGTGCTATTGGTCATCATCGCAATAATAGCCGAAGACACCCCCACCACCACACCGAATTACAGCTACGACGATCCCGTGCAGACTGACCCGGCGCCGGAAGCCACCCAACCCGTGGATGTGGCCGCTGCAACGCCACCGCCACCAGCCGCCACTACCCCCAGCCAAATGATCCTTGGCAGTTGGCGCCTCCAGGCCATTGCCGTGGTGCGCGACGGCTACGCCTACGATGCTACCCAGGAAGATCCCACCTTGTACGCCCTGCTCGGGGCAACGTATTATTTTCAAAATAATGGAATCGTGAACGTCAATACCTCCGTCGGTGCTTCGGTACACAATTACACCATCAATGGCTATACTTTCTACCTCGGGGCCCTCGGCTACGGCATAGGAGAGATCAACCAGCTCGATAATTATAACCTGGTGCTGACCCTGCCTTTTACGAATTCCTTTGGTACGCACCAGTTGCAATTCAGCTTGTCGCGTTAAACGAATAAACAAGCCAATGAAGTCCTACTTATTATTTGCCACCTTCGCCCTAGTGGCCGCAGCCAGCAGCTGTCGACAGTCGGCGGCGGCCAACAACGAAAGTCAGTCGCCGCCAACGACGATCAGCCGGGGAGATACCATTGCCCCGGATTCTATCCCCTTGCCGGCCATTGCCGACAGCATCGATTACGACACCACCCAGTGGCAGGAACTCACGGCCCTGGACAGCACCATTCGCCTGGATTTGCGCTACGCGACGACCAATAATTTTGTGGGACAAATCCTCTACGATTGTGCCCGCTGCTTCCTCCGCCCGGCAGCCGCAAAGGCGGTGGTGGCCGCCCACCAGGAATTGCGGACCGAAGGGCTGGGGCTGAAGTTGTTCGACTGCTACCGCCCGCGCAGTGTGCAATACAAGTTGTGGGAAATTTTTCCTCAGCCGGGTTACGTCGCCGATCCACGCACAGGATCTATCCACAACCGGGGAGGCGCCGTCGATCTGACCATCGTGGACAGCACCGGGCAGGAATTGGACATGGGAACGGCGTTCGATTTTTTCGGGCCGGCGGCCAACCACCAGTATACCAAACTACCGGACACCGTACTGGTCAACCGCCGCAAGCTCAAGGCACTGCTGCAAAAGCACGGCTTCACGGCTATTCGCAGCGAGTGGTGGCACTACAATTTTACCGCCAGGGCGTACGAGCTGGCCGATGAGATGTGGCCTTGCCCGGTGGAGTAAAAACTACCTGCCACTGGTGTTTAGTGGCACGTCATAGGATACGTTAAAGTCGTCGAGTACCGCATCAAGGATCTTGTCCTCGCCTTCGATGTAGCCCTCCTTGATGTCGTGGCCAAAGAGCTTGCCCATGGCATTCCAGTAAGTGGCAGTGATGCCTCCGCGGAGGTCTTTGACCAGGCTGTACATGGGCGTATCCAACTCGCGTTCGATCATCTTGATGAGGATCAGTCCCTGGGTTTTGCTGAGGTTTTTCAAGGGATCGGCAAATTCGTCCTTAAGCTCCCGCTGTAGCCGCCGGATGTAGCGCTTGGATTCGCGATTCGGCAAATTGTTGATGGCGTATTCCGTTTCGCGGAAAATCCGGATGGCCTGTACCGCATAGGGGTAAACCTTGACGGCGTACTGCCGGTAACGCCGGTAGCGGAGGTAGTCGGCGTCGTTGTCAAATACCCGGGGAGAAGTGATCGAGATATCGTCCAGGTTGGCCACGATGAGGGTATCCCCACAACTGTCGATCATGTAGTGAAAATACTCGTTATTGACCTTGGTATACTCCGACCCCGTGGAGGGTTGCGCTACCAAAGTACCGGCAATCAGGAGCCCGGCCGCAAGCAAATATATATTTTTCATTCTTTTCATCTTTATCAAGCCAATAGCTGGCCGTTGTGCTGAAGGACCACAAAGTTGCTGGAAATATTGCAACCCAATGGTTAATTTTCGCTCATTTGCCAACAAAATTTGTTCGCGCCAATTGCTGCGCGCCCCTTTATTGGAAACGACTTATTTATTAGACGGTTCATTTTATTAGAATAACGCCGCTAAGGGCCAATTAGTAAGCTGCCCGGCCAGAAAAAATTATTCCTTCTCCCCGTTTTCAGCAAACTAAGCGCTGATAATCATGGTTTTAATTAAGGAGTCACAACTGTCGGTAAGCTTACAGGCAGCAAGAGTTTAAGCTTTATTTAACGCTATCCCACCCTGCCTGTATCACCTTGCCGATCCGTCTGGCGTTTTATTAGTGTACCTCAGTCATTGCCCCCCCGATGCGAGGACAACTATTTTGCAGCAGCGCACAACCCACTGACTAAATTGAAAACATACAATCTTATGCAACGACGAATCTTGCTTGCTTTTCTGGCTGTAAGTGTTGCCTTCACCAATCTCCAGGCACAATATTTTGGCCACAACAAGCCCAATTACGAAAACTTCGACTTCAAGGTGTTGCAATCGCCGCACTTCGAGTTGTACCACTACCTCGACAACGCCGCCTATACCAATGCTTTTTTAGCAGCGGCCGAAGCCTGGTACCAGCAACACCTGCAAATTCTGGAAGACACCCTGCCAGGTAGAAACCCCATCATCCTCTACGCCAACCACGCCGATTTCCAGCAAACCAACACCATTGGCAGCAGTATCGGCGTGGGTACCGGCGGCGTGACCGAAGCCCTGAAGAACCGGGTCATCATGCCCGTCGCCATGTCCGAACAGCAGACGGACCACGTCCTGGGGCACGAGTTGGTACACGCCTTCCAGTACGACATGATCCTGAACGGCGACTCGACCAGCCTGCGCAACCTCGGCAACCTCCCCCTGTGGATGGTCGAAGGACTGGCCGAATACCTGTCCCTGGGTTCCGTGGACGCCCACACTGCCATGTGGATGCGGGACGCCGTCTTGCACGACGACTTTCCCACCCTGAAACAGCTCAACAACTCCAGGTATTTCCCCTACCGCTACGGGCAAATGTTTTGGGTGTTTGTGACGGGCCTGAAGGGCGACGACATCATTGCCCCTTTCTTTCGGGAAACCGCCAAATATGGTTTTGATCCGGCCTGCCGTAAGGTGCTGGGAATGACCGAAAAAGACCTGTCAAAAATCTGGAAATCGGCCATCGAAGACTACTACCGCCAAATGATCAATGGCCGGGAGGAGCAGTTTGTCGGGAAGGAGATCATCAGCAAAGACAATGCCGGTCGGATCAACATCGCGCCGGAGATCAGTCCCAACGGACGCTACGTAATTTTCCTGTCGGAGAAAGACGTTTTCGGCATCGACCTCTACCTGGCCGATGCCCGCACCGGCGAGATCGTGCGCAAGGTGGCGAAGAACAACCGCAGCGGCCACATCGACGATTTCAGTTACATCGAATCTGCCGGCACCTGGTCGCCCAACAGCCGGGAGTTTGCCTACGTCGGTGTAGCCAAAGGCAACAACATCTTGCTGGTTAGCAACAGCGAAACCGGCAAAACGACCCTGGAAGCCGAAATCCCCGGTGTTCCGGCCTTCACCAACCCAGCCTGGTCACCCGACGGCCGCACCATTGTGGTTACCGGCCTGGTCAATGGCCAGGTCGACCTGTACGCCTATGATATTCGCACCAGGAAAGTGACCCAACTGACCAACGATGTCTACTCCGAGATGCATCCCTCCTGGTCGGCCGATGGTGCGCGCCTGTATTTTGCCACCGACGAAGAAAGTATGCGCAAGGGGGAACGCCGCTACGGCAAGTACCACTTCAACATTGCCGTCCGCGAGGTAGCAGCAGGTATCACCACGAACTACGATTTCTTCGCTGGCGCCGATAATTTCAATCCGGAAGAAGATGCCAACGGCAATATCGTTTTCCTGTCAGACCGCGATGGCTACCGCAATCTCTACCGCTATACCCCGGGCACGGGCGAATTGACCCAACTGACCGATCTGCTCACGGGCGTCAGTGGGATTACCGCCTACGCGCCGGCCTTCAGTATCGACCGCCAGCGCAACCGACTCGTGTATACCTATTTCAGCTCGCAAGGGTACCGCATTTACGGAGCCAATGCCGAAGACCTCCTGGCGCTGCCCGTAGCGGCAACTGCCGTCGACCTGTCGGCTGCTACCCTGCCCAGGGTCAATTCCCGGGCGCCGCAGCTGGTCGATCCTTTGTTGGCGAGCACGACCCCGGCAGCGGTCACAACCGTAGCTGTACCCTACAAACCCAAGTTTAAGCTCGACTACGTAGGCGGTGGTGGCGGCGTGGGCATTGGTACCAGCCAGGCTTTCGGGACAACTACCGGGGTAGCGGGCGGTGTCGACCTCCTGTTCAGCGACATTATGGGCGAAAACCAGTTTTTTACCAGCATCGCCATGAACGGTGAATTGATCGATGTGGGCGGTGTGGTGGCCTACATCAACCGCGAGCAGCGCATCAATTGGGGCGTTTCGTTGTCGCACCAGCCCTTCCGCAGCTACAGCGGCAGCGAATTTGAAGCCCTGGATACCCTCGACCTGGGTGGTGGCAACCTGGCCCTGGTCGACCGGCAGTCGCTCTTCGAAACCCGCTACTTCCAGGAACAACTGGGCGGGTTTGCCCAGTTGCCGATCTCTACCACCCTGCGGGTAGAACTCAATGCGGCCTATTCGCTGTACTCCGGCCGGGTGGACCGGCGCGATTATTTCTACCGGCCTTTTTCCTATGTTATCGTGGCCCAGGACCGCACCAAGTTGGCGTCCCTGCCCGGGTTCAACATTGGCCAGGTTGAGGCGGCGCTGGTGGGCGACAATTCTTCTTTTGGCCTCACCTCGCCGCTCAGCGGGCAGCGCTATCGCCTGGCGGTGGGCAAGTATTTCGACGCCTTCAACTTTACTTCCCTCACGGCCGATTACCGGCGCTACCAGTTTCTGCGGCCCGTGAGCCTGGCCTTTCGGGCTACCCACTTCGGCCGCTACGGCGGCAACAGCGAAGACCTCTTCCCGCAGTACCTGGGTTACCCCTGGTACGTGCGCGGCCTGAGCACCCAGCGGGGGCAGGAGACCTTCCTGGCGTCGGGCCGCAATTTTGACGAGCTGACGGGGTCGAAGATCCTGGTCACAAGCGTCGAAGTGCGCTTGCCGTTTACCGGCCCCGAGCAGTTGGCCCTGGTCAAGTCGGGGGCTTTCTTCTCCGACCTCAACCTGTTTATCGACGGCGGGATTGCCTGGACCAAGAACGAGCAACTCAGCGGCCCCATTTACACCCTCGACCGCAATGGCGAACCCCTGATCAATCCGGAAACCGGTAAACCTTTCGAGGCCTACGGCCAGGCTAAGCCGATCTTCACGGCGGGTATTTCTACGCGTATCAACCTCTTTGGGGCACTCATCATTGAGCCCTATTACGCTTTCCCCTTGGTGAAAAATACGCGGGGCAGCTTTGGTATCAACCTGATTCCGGGTTGGTAAGGGGCAGAAAATGCCCTCAGGAATAGCGCAACAGCACCAGACGAATAGGCCGAACTGGCGTCATCCCGAACTTTGGAACCGTCCAAAGTTCGGGACACCGTCCCGTTCGGGACACCGTCCTGCCGCTGGTGGGGCTGGGCTGTCCGCTTTTCTGCTCCGAAGTTGGCCGCAATTCACTTTCCGATTCGCCGGGTGAATACCTATCTTTGCGGATGATTAAAAATCTCTACCCCCGGCTGGCCGTGCTGCAGTTTTTACAGTTCCTCATTTGGGGCAGTTGGTTCGTAACGGCGGGCACTTATTTGCAACAAACGCTGGGCTTCAGTGGCCGTGAAGTAGGGATGATCTACGGCACCACCGCCATCGCCGCCACCATCACGCCCTTCCTGGTGGGACTGTTGGCGGATCGTTTTTTTGCCATCGAGAAGTTGCTCAGCCTGCTGCACCTGGTGGGGGGAGGGCTGCTCTTTATCCTTTCGTTTCTGACCACTTTCAGCTGGTTTTATCCCGTCATGCTGGTGTACGTGATGTGTTACCTACCGACGTTCAGCCTGTCTAACGCCCTGTGTTTTCACCACCTGACGGATATCAAGCGCAATTTTCCCCGAATCCGGGTATGGGGCACGGTAGCCTGGGTGTTGGTGGGCCTGGTGATCGGTTGGTTGCGGGTCGAAGACCAGGCGCTGCCACTGCAGATTGCCGCGGTGGGTTCCCTGTTGCAGGGGGTATACTGCCTCACCTTGCCGCATACCCCGCCCCAAAAGCAGAGCAGCAACCTGTGGCAGACCCTGCGCGGACCAGAAGTCCAGCAATTGCTGCGCGACCCCTCCCTGGTGGTGATGATCATCAGCATTGCCTTCATCTGTATACCGTCGGCTTATTACTACAGTTTTGTCAATTCTTTTCTCAACGAGCAGGGGGTCAGCAATGCGGCGGGCAAAATGGCCCTGGGGCAGGTCACCGAAATCATCTTCATGTTGGCCCTGCCGTGGTTTTTTCACCGTTGGCGGCTCAAGACCATCGTCTTTGTGGGCTTGCTGGCCTGGGGCTTGCGTTACGGCCTGCTTATCCTGGGCGTTTATCTCCACTCCGAGTGGTGGTTCATCGCGGGCATCAGCCTGCACGGATTGGCCTACATCTTTTCCATGCTCTCGGCCCAGATTTATCTGGACATGCGGGTGCCGGTGCACCTGCGCAGCACGGGGCAGGGTTTTTACTCGCTGCTCACGCTGGGTTTGGGCGTATTCGTTGGGTCTTCCATCGCGGGAGAATCGGTCAGTTATTTTACGCTGGCCGACGGCACCCACAATTGGCCGGCCATCTGGCTATTGCCTACCTGCGTGGGAATCGTGGTTGCGCTGGCCTTTTGGGTCTTTTTTAAAGGACGGCAAAAAGCCTGACCCGTCTTCGTACGGATACCGGCCAGGCAACTTAAGTTGGGCTGGGCTTGTTCTGTCTAAAAAGGATAAAAGAAAAATTATCCAACAATTCAACTTACCTTTGCGCCCTCTATAGCGAAAAATATGACTTTCAAAGATTTAGGAATTATTGAGCCCATCTTGCGGGCGCTGCAGGCCGAGGGTTACACACACCCCACTCCCATCCAGGAACAATCCATCCCCATTTTATTGCGCGGAAAAGATTTGTTGGGTTGTGCGCAAACCGGTACGGGGAAGACGGCTTCTTTTGCCATCCCCATTTTGCAACAGCTTTACCTCGACCGGGAGCGCAACAATGGGCCGCGTAGAATTCGTGCCCTCGTGGTAGCGCCTACCCGCGAACTGGCCATTCAGATTGCCGACAGCTTTACCGCTTACGGAAAACATACCGGCATCCGCAACACCGTCATTTTCGGCGGAGTGAAGCAGGGAGCCCAAACCACGGCCCTGCGCCAGGGGGTGGATGTGTTGGTGGCTACGCCTGGTCGTTTGCTCGACCTGATGCAACAAGGCTACATTTCGCTGCGCGACGTGGAGTTTTCTGTACTGGACGAAGCCGACCGCATGCTCGACATGGGCTTTATCCACGACATCAAGAAAATTATTGCCAAATTACCCCACGACCGGCAGTCGTTGTTCTTTTCGGCCACCATGTCGCCAGAGATCGTCAGCCTGTCGCGCAAGCTCCTCGGCGATCCCGAGCAGGTGACGGTACAACCCGAGCAAACGACGGCCGAACGGGTGGATCAGGGGGTCTATTTCGTCTCCAAAAAGATGAAACCCAACCTGCTGCTGCACCTGTTGAACACCGAGAACGTGACTTCGGCACTGGTCTTTGCCCGTACCAAACACGGTTCGGACAAGGTGGTCAAGATATTGGATAAAGCTGGCATTGAGTCGGCCGCTATCCACGGCAACAAGTCGCAAGGTGCCCGCCAACGAGCACTCGGCAACTTCAAGGACGGCGTCATCCAGGTGCTGGTCGCTACCGATATTGCGGCCCGGGGGATTGATGTAGACAGCCTTTCTCACGTCATCAATTACGAGCTGCCCAATATTCCCGAAACCTACGTGCACCGGATCGGTCGTACGGGTCGGGCCAAAGCCAGTGGCATAGCCCTGTCGTTTTGCGATTCGGAGGAAAGAGCCTACCTGCGCGATATTCAAAAATTAATTGGCCAGCAAATCCCGGTCATCGAAGGGCATCCCTTTCCCGATGATGGCACCCAGGATCCGCCGGCCAGTACCGATAAATCCCAGGACCAACGCGGTGGCCGGCGTCCGTCAGCCAACGGTGGCGGCGGTGGGGGCAGCAGCCGTGGCGGAAACAGGAATCGTCCTTCGTCGCGGAATCGGCGCTAGGTAGCTGGAATTGTTTTACCTTTGTTTGTAAAGGGCATTAAAAAATAATAATTTACCTTTTGCCTAAGGATTCGATAAGTAAACGATTCATTTTAAGAGCCTTATCTAATCATTTGGCTTAAGAAAAGGTAAATTTGTTTTTGCCCCACTACCAGGAATTAATTTGTCCTTTAAATGCGGGTATTTCAACTTTTTTTCGTGGCTTTCCTAGGTGTGTTTTCCCTGACCGGGCAAAACGCAGGCAACCCTTTTGAGCTGACGCCGCGCCTGGGTGCGGAAGCTGCTGCGGTAACAGCGCCGGCAACAAATCCGACCGCTACGCCGGGCAATCCCTTCGATTTGCAACCCCGGCTCCAACCAGGAGTTGAGCACACGCCCGCAATTGGTGCGGACAACCCGGAGGTGGAAATTACCAGTAAGAACCCGGCGGCGGAGCTGCCGGTCGAGGGCGCTCCCTTGCCTACCCCCATCCAGGGCACTTTACTGCTCATTACCCTGGGTTTGCTCACCGTTGCCACCCTTACCCTCATTTTTTTTCGCAGCCTTTACGCCAAGGCTTACCGGGGGCTTTTCAATGACAATTTACTCACCCAGCTGTACCGGGAACGGGAGGCGGGCGCGATTGGTAGTTTTATTATTACCTACATCGTTTTTTTTCTCAGTGCCGGCTTGTTTATTATCCTTACCCTACAACATTTTGGGCACGCTCCCCGAGGAAGCTTCTGGCGCCAATACGTCAGTACGACCTTGGCTATTATGGTGCTTTTTGTGGCCAAACACCTGGTTTTGGCCCTCATGGGCTATATTTTCCCGGTGGCCAAAGAAGCCCGGCGTTATAGTTTTACCATCATGGCTTTTGCCATGGTACTGGGGTTGTTCCTGACGGGGGGCTCCGTGCTCCTGGCCTATGCGCCCCCGGAATGGCACCGTTGGGTGATTTACGGCGTAGCCGGACTGGTAGTTGCCACCTACGTTTTGCGCAGTTTACGTGGATTATTCATCGCCAACCGATTTATTTTCAACTATCTGTTTCACTTTTTGTCGTATATTTGCGCAGTTGAAATAGGTCCGGCCCTGTGCTTGTACAAATTATTGACAACATATTAAAGGCAGGATTATTATTTAAAATAAATCCTCGTGCATGGTTGCAAACGTCAAAGTGATGGAGGAAAAGTATAAGCGAGTAAAAAGTATTCTTGTTTCCCAACCGAAGCCGGAAAGATCGCCTTACTATGACCTGGAAAAGAAGTACAATCTGCAAATTGATTGGCGCCCGTTCATACACGTAGAAGGTCTGGAGGCAAAGGAATTTAGAAAGCAACGCGTCCGTCCCGACGAATTTACCGCCGTTATTTTTACCGCCAAAAACGCAGTTGATCATTTCTTCCGCGTTTGTGAAGACATGCGAATCGCCATGTCTCAAGATACCAAATACTTCTGCATGACCGAGGCGATTGCCAATTACCTCCAGAAGTTTATTGTTTATCGAAAACGCAAAGTTTTTTTTGGCAAAAGAAATATTCAGGACCTGGCCGTCGCGCTGAAGAAAAACAAGGATGAGAAGTTTCTCCTTCCTTGTTCCAATTTGGGCGCCAAGGACGTATCCGCTTACTTGACCGAAATGAAACTCAACTGGCAGGATGCCATGATGTACAAAACGGTCAGCAGTGATCTGTCCGATCTCAGCGACGTTACCTACGACATCCTGGTATTTTTCAGCCCCCTGGGAATCACTTCTCTCTACGAGAATTTTCCAGACTTTAAGCAAAAAGATACCCGCCTGGCGATCTTCGGAAACAGCACCCTGAAAGCAGTAGAAGAACACGGCTTACAGGTGAACATCCAGGTGGAGCCACCGGAGGTTCCTTCCATGACCCGGGCCCTGGAGATTTATCTGGAACAATCCAACCCCGACCAGGTATAACAACCAGGTTGCCGGGGGAATAAGTTTAACAGACGCCCTTAGTACCCGCCGGTGCTAAGGGCGTTTTTAGCTTATCTTGTCTCGTAACTTACTCATAAATAGCTATGCGGACCTTTATCGACCAGCTCGAAGCCAAACTGCGGCAACCCTTGCCGGGGCAGGCGGCCCAGTATAAAATGGCCCACGTGGTGCGGCAAAACGCGCAGACGCCACCGGAAAATGCCCGCCAGGCGGGCGTGCTGGCTTTGTTTTTCCCCAAAGCCGACCGCTGGCACCTCACCCTCATCCAACGCAACAACGACAACCCCAACGACCGCCACGGCGGCCAGATCAGCTTTCCCGGCGGTAAACGCGACCGCACCGATGCCGACCTCCAGGCCACCGCCCTACGCGAAGCCGAAGAAGAGGTGGGCGTACCCCGGCAGAAGGTGAAGCTGCTGGGCGCCCTCACCGAGCTGTACATCCCCGTGAGTAATTTCCTGGTGCAACCCTACGTCGGCTTCATCGACCACACCCCCGATTTCCGGCCGCAGCCACAGGAAGTCCAGGCCGTACTCGAGGTACCCTTCACGGAATTGCTCGACGTGCGCAACCGCCGCTTCACCGACCTCCGACTCACCGAACAGCTGCTCCTCCGCCAGGTACCCTATTTCTCCGTCGGCGAACACGTCGTCTGGGGCGCAACCGCCATGATGATCAGCGAACTGTTGGAGGTGGTGGGCCAGCGGGTGCGGGAGTGAGGGGTGGGGCGTGCTTCTACGGTTGGGTTAGGCTATGGCTTTCGCTCCCACTCCAACTCAAACAATGCTTTGGGCGGCAATTGCAGGGCATCTGCTAAGGAACAACGCGCTTTCCATCAGCATTCACACCGGCATGCTCCTAATAGCAGCCAATAAACCGCTTTCTTACACACAGAAAATTTATCAAGGATGAAAAACTCATGGATGCGGGTAGCCGTTGCGCTACTCCTAACGGGAATGCTGTTCCCACTTACTTGCTGTAAGAAGGATGAAATGGAGGACGTTCAAGTTCCTAATTTGCCTGAACTTGAAACAAACAAAGAAGTCCTCCTGAACGGGCTGACCAATCCCGAGGTAATTAATTTTTTCGACTACGATTTCATCGAGCAAGCCAATCCAAATCTGACTACCCTGCCGGGTGGCCTCGGTGGCGCCTTGCCCGATGAGGTAGAAGCAGTGTACCTCGATTTCCTCATCAAAAACGGCAAACTTGATTATGTGAAAGACATTTTACCCAATGTAGGCTATCCGTTGTGGCGTCGTGCCGAAGCCTTTGAAACAGCGAGTGAAAACGGCAATATCGTCGTAATTCCCTTTGCCACCCTGGCGAGTGAAAATGTGCACACCATCATTGTAGCCATTCCCAATGCCGACGATGGTTTCTATGCCGAAGCAGGTGTGGCACGCATTGGCTATTATTACCTGACTACTACGCGGGCAGGCATGGCTACCTTGCTCGACGACCTGGCGGCAGCTACCGATAATACCTTCGCTACGCTCTTCAATTTTCTCTACTTTGACACCAAAGTTTTTGATTTTCGCAACGAATCTTGGTGGCAGATCTGGGATGATTATGACGATCCCTTGGTCAGCGATACCGTTACGGACCGCAGTACTTGTACCATAACCTACACCACTTGTCTGCCTTATGCCTTTCAACCGGACGAAGTGGAAGACCGGAATTGTAATGGTTTAGAAATCGTGCACACCTATTCCTGGGAATGCCCCGGCGGGTATTCCGGCAACGCTGGTGACATTCCCGGTGGATGGATACCGGGTGGAGATATAATTACTTCAACCGGCGGCACAAGACCTGGCGGTGGTACAGGCACCGCCAATCAGGGAAATGCGCTACTGGATCGCCTGATAGCCAACTGTGCTTCCCTAACTTCGCCAGATGTAGTAGTCAGTAACCCAGGGAACCTAAACGCAGCTGACTGCTCCGCGCTGTTAACCGCCATCGAGCATATCGGATACACCAGTCTTTCGCCCGATGTGTGGCTGTACCTTTTTCAAAATTTCCCCGAGCTATTGGAGCTAGCTGGTGAAATAGCGCCCAATGACCGCGGCTTGTTTCAACTCTACGTGGCCAGTTACCTGGGAGGCAACACCACACTTAATTTTACTGCTTTTGCTACCCGCATGAAGGCTGTCAATGCAGTTCAGGATCAGCTCAATCTGCCCCCCGAGGTCTACGTATGGTTGGTAAACCAGGCGATTGGAATTGATGCAAAGCTTGAAGAGAGTGTAGCGGAGGAAGTGTTGGCGTTTTTGGGGGAGCATGAGGATTCGGAAACAGCAATAACTGCAAGTAATATTTCCATTCTTGCGGCCATGGGTGATGTAATTAACAATTTGGATTCACCTACTAATTACACAATATGGAGTGAAAATGCCTGTTGCCCTAATATTGAATTCATAGAAAATTTTGATGGGTGGAACGATACATCTGATATTATTCCTTACAGAGAAATGGTCGGAGATGAAATGGCCTTTATAAAGTTAGCCCATCCTGATTGGTCAGATTTAAGAATACGACTTAGTGCAGAATATAACCTTTTAAGTGGCGGTGTCCATACATTGCTCGATATTGGCGGATTAGTAGAAGGACTTGGAGCGCCATTTGATGCTATTAACGGGGTTTTTATGCGCTAGAAGGAAATGGAGCTGATGCCGTTTTAAGCTTTCTAGGGGCTTTGCCGGGTGGCTTTATCGTTACTTCGGGAAGAGTAATCAAAAAAGCAGTTCTCATTGGGAATAAAACTTGGCACTTTGCATGGAGAGAGATTGGAGGAAGGGTCGTTTTTAGTAACAGCAGTAGTTATCGAAGTATTTGGAAAAATGTATATCCTGCCTTAAATTCGTCCGACAATATTGCCCACCATGTTATTCCGCAAGCCATTTGGGAAAATCCCCTTGTCCAAAAAGCAGCCAGAGCAAATCCCGCATTATTGCCTAATGGGGTTGATCCATTTCACATGAATATGCCGTCGAATGGATTTCCTGTTCATACAAGTAGGCATACAGGGAATCATGGGAGTTATAGTACACGGATAACGCAAGAGTTACAACGGTGGACAAACAGTAATCCTAATGCAACAGCCGAGCAAGCTGCAACGGCATTGTCTCAATGGCAAATGCTACTCAAAAACGCTATTGGAGCAAGCACCTCTGGGCCAAATATTAATACCATAATTTTGCCGACTATCCCCTAATTTCACAGTTAGAGAGCATAGCATTAAATGACTATGCTCTCTTTTAAACTTTCATCGAATGAATTACTACATATTAACAAA
Organism: Bacteroidota bacterium; assembly: GCA_003045895.1. Lineage (GTDB taxonomy): Bacteria > Bacteroidota > Bacteroidia > Chitinophagales > Saprospiraceae > Lewinella. The sequence goes on along the minus strand of PZPC01000044.1, from coordinate 24,603 downwards.
TTCTGCAAACAGTAAAGAAATTGGCGCTACTTTCCCGCAAGCAAAAATTGCTAACATGTATAAAAAGTCTGATTATACTGAATACCGAATCAGCGAAATTCCAGCGACAGAAACAATGCCTACTTTCAGAATCCAATACCAAGCAAAGATGACGGATTTACTAACCGAAGTACCACTTGGTTTTCCCAAAAACGCATTGATAAGTCTAAGACTATGTGATGTACTCATTCAATTCAAAAGCCCATCTTATCAGATACTTGACACAATTGTAATTGACAAAAAAAACAAACCGATACCCTACAAAATACTTCACCAATACAAATGGATGGATGAGTATTTAGATTGTTCAAAAACTATTTTTGAACTTACTACATACGATTTTTCTGTTACACCCTATACTTCCAAGGTAGCGGAATTTCAAGTAAGTCATTACGACGAAATTCATGAACTAAACCAAATGCGGAAGGGAAGTATATCTATCAAGAAAATGTATTTAAAAAAGGACGCTATCAACTATGACTTTTTTACGCTGAGCAATCCTAATATTTGGGTCGTTAATGAAAATGTGGCCATGGCACTTAAAAATGCTATGATTACGGGTATAGCACTTATTCCTATTGCGGATGGGGAGTCGTTTTGTGGAGAAGATGTCGTAAGTAAAGCTCAGAAATTATTGAATTTGTAATTCTTTTTTTTGAGTCGATACCCCCAGCTAGATTTACCAAAACTTGGAGTTTTAGTAAATCCGTGAACCCACTTCAATACCCTCACCTACTGATCTTTGAACAGTTTAATAAAGTATACTTGTTCTGTTGGGATCATTTCGGGGTTAAATTGCACCTTACCTTCCCACACTGTGATCCTGTAAGCCAGGTGATACAAGGATTTAAATGGAAAAAAATTATCGGACACGATACCCAGTAAACGGTTTGTTGTCAAGTAAACATATCAGGTTGTATTTATCCTTTCGAGGACGGAAAAAAAGGAAGAAAAGTATGAAAAAAACAGTCATTCATGAATCGTTCTCAACTAAGGGTAATCCTATTTTTTCCTCGGCAGGATTTTGTTTTGACCGGTTGATATTTCATCAGCCCGCTCACTATACGGCATTAAATAGCGGCATTACGGTGATTTCAAACGTAGGCTCTCCTATTTTAACGTTTGCTGAAATTCAAGGAAACAGCATTAAGCTGACGAATTTAACCTTTGAAAAAAAAGACATCCTGGAGCAATTGCCTTATCCCAATACCAGGTTTTTTTCCTTCTGTTTAAAATCAGATATTGCTGCCGCGCAAGGGAAATTAAGCTCCTTTGGATTTGGCCGTTTTATGGAAATAGTTGAGATTTCGGTCTATCGAGCAAAATTCCAAGGCAAGGATTTTTATATCGACTATGAATATTTCGACAATAGAGATCAGCAATTCGAGTTAGAAATAAACTTAAAAGTAGATGTCGCATTTTGCCTTACCTTGTCAAATGGACAAAGTGTCTTAATCTATTGGGATGATGGCAGTGAATCTTACTTGACTTATATGGGTACCAAAGCTGCTTTTGCTGAAAACAATATTGTCCGATCCAATTGGCTTAGATCAGACAACTGGCTGAATTGGGAAGAGGTTCAAATTGCCTGGTAACCACTCCTTAAAAATCAAAGTTTATACAATGGTTTAAACCTTACCATCCATCTGGAGACTTTCGCTAAGGGGTCAATTTATTCGGTTCTTGGCCGAATATAGTGGATCTTAAATGTATTCTACTGATTAGCATTTCTTGATTTACCTATAAGCTTCTAATAGACAGTCTTTTAAGGGCAAAACCTTCATTTGCAGAAACATTCAAGATGCGATTACCCACTCTAAAGGGCGAAGAACCCTTTATTCCCACACAAAAGGGGTTGCGGACCAAGTCCGCAACCCCTTTTGCCAGAGTAGCTACTCCTATTCAGCACCAATTACCTATCCCCCCAAAATCCCCTTATAGCGCTTGCCATCGGTCAGTACCCGCACCGCTTCTTTCACTTCGGCATCGTTGCGCAGCCCGATCTGGACCTTGCCGCGCTCGTAGTAGTAGCGGCCGGCAATTTCTTTCTCGATCAGGTCCACGATCACCGCCTGGTAGGTGGCCAGTTCGTTGGCCTGGCTGGTGTTGATCTTCTGTGCCAGCGCTTTCAGGTCGGCATCCAGGGGCAGCTTTTCCTGGGTGGCCTGGGTGGCCAGTTCCTTAAGCACTTTCTCGGCCTTGCTCTCGTAGGCAAAATTCTGCGCCTTGAGGTAGCGTTCGAAATCGGCAAATTCCGTGAAGCGGAACGTATCCGTTGAGTCAATAGCCGGATGATTGAGCGACCACTGGGTCACGTAGTTGAAGATCACGTTCTCCTCCAGGAGGGCTTTCACAATGCCGTCGTCGGCCACGGGATCCAGCACAATGTCCGGCTTCACGCCACCACCGTCCAGGACGGTGCGGCCCGCGCGGGTTTTAAACTGGGCCCGCTTGTCGTCGGGAATGGCCACGGGTTCGCCGTGCTCGTAAGCCACGCTCTGGATGCAGCGTTCGCTGGGGATGTAGTATTTGGAAGTCGTGATTTTTACCCGGGCATTGTACCCAATATCCATGGTGTTCTGCACCAGCCCCTTGCCGTAGGTGCGTTGCCCAATGAGCACGCCGCGGTCATAATCCTGCATCACGCCACTCACGATCTCGGAAGCGGAGGCCGAGCCTTTGTTGACCAAAATGGCCAGCGGGATTTCCAAATCCACGGGGTTGTTCATGGTCTTATAGGCGCGGTCCCAGTCTTTGACCTTGCCGCGGGTAGTGACCACGACTTCTTCCCGGGGGATGAAAATATTGCAGATATTGATGGCTTCGCTCAGCAGGCCACCCCCGTTGCCGCGCAGGTCCAGGATGAGCCCCTTGAGGTCGGGGTTTTGCTCTTTCAGCTTCTGGTAGGCATCGATGATGTTGCGGCCCGCATTTTGGGTAAAGATCGACAGGTTGATGTAGCCGACCCCGTCGGATACCATTCCAAAATAGGGTACGTTGGGTACATTCACGTCGCCGCGGGTGAGTTTGATGTTCAGGTCGGTGGGCGTACCCGGGCGGCGGATGACCAGGTTCATGGTCGTACCGGGGAAGCCGCGCATGATCTCGTTCATCTCCTCCATGCTGCGGCCGATAGCGCTCTGCCCATCGACGGAAATAAACTGGTCGCCCGGCTTCAGCCCGGCCAGGTCGGCGGGTTGGTCTTTCACCAGCTCCGTGATGGTGATCAAGTCGCCGATCTTGCGGTTCTTGGTGCCAATGCCGTGGTAGCGGCCTTCGCTCTGGAAGCGGTACCCCTCGATATCGGCTTCACTGATGTAATTGGTAAAAGGATCCAGCGAACCCACCATGGCGTCGATGCCCGTGCGCATCAGCTGGCCGGGGTCGATCTCGTCCACGTAGTTCGTATTCACTTCCTTGTACAGGTTGGTGAAAATCTCAATATTCTTGATGATCTCGAAATACTTGTCCTTGTCGCTGCTCACCGTAAAGGCGGTGCCGAACAAGAAAACTGCCGCCAGGGTGGTTGCTATTAATATACGCTTAGTCATGTTTGTCTTTTTGTGTAAACGCCACCGGGTCATTGCACCGGGGAATAAGAATTATACGCTCAAGTTGGGTGATTGTTGTAAGCACCGCTATAATTTGCAACGAAAGACCGCTGGATTGCGCTAAAATCAGCTCGCCAGAAAGTCGCTCACCACCTGGTACAACCGCTCGGGCTGCTCGGCGTGCACCCAGTGTCCGGCCTGGGCAATGGTTTCCAGTTGGGCCGCAGGGAAATACGTCCGCAGGAGCGGCAGGTCAGTGGTTTCAATGTAGTCCGACTTTTCACCCCGTACGAAGAGCGTCGGCCCCTCGAAAGGCACGCCTCCGCTGACGTTGCCGAGGATGGACGCGTAGTCTTTGTTCAACACGGGCAGGTTCATCTTCCACTGGTAGTTGCCCGCCGGGGTACGCGTCAGGTTCTTGAGCAGGAACTGCCGCACGCCGGGGTCCTTGATCTGCCCGGCCAGGAAAGCGTCGGCATCCTTGCGGTCTTCAACCAGGCTCAGATCCAGGCTGTTGAGGGCATCCAGAATAGGTTCGTGTCCGCCGGGGTAGGCCTTGGGAGCAATGTCTACCACCACCAGCTTGTTCACCAGGTCGGGGTAATGCAGGGCCAATTGCATGGCCGTTTTGCCACCCATCGAGTGCCCCAGCACGTGGGCTTCGTACATCCAGTTGGCCTCCATGAAGGCTTTGAGGTCTTCGGCCAGGCCGGGGTAGTCGTGGTTATCCACGTGGGGGGAGCGGCCGTGGTTGCGTTGGTCTACGAGCACCACGGTGTAGTCGGCGGCCCAGCGTTTGGCCAGGGTCTGCCAGTTGTCGAGGGTGCCAAAGAGGCCGTGCAGAATGAGGAGTGGTGGGCCTTGCCCGAAAGTTTTATGGTTGAGTTGCATGGAGCAGCTAAATTAGCCTGCAAGTTAAAAGGTTTTTGCCAAACCAGCGCTTATTCCAACAAGGCCTTCACGCCCGGCAGCAGCAGGCTCACCCAGCGCGCGTACTGCTTGCCCGAAGGATGCAAGCCATCGCTGGCAACCAGGCCGGGATCGTTCAACCCCTCGCGCGAGATGGGCGTAATGTCGAAATAGGCAATACCTAATTCTTCGGTAATGGTGCGGTTGGCGGCGTTGAAGGCATCGATGCCGGCGCTGATATTGCTTTGCCCACCCCCAAAAGGGGTAAAGGCGTAGTCGGGAATGGAAACCACAAACACCCGCTCGGGGCGGCCACCTGCAAAAGCTACGGCCTGATTCAGCAGCTGGCGAAAGGTTGTTTCGTATGCCGCCAGCGGCCGGTTCTGGTACTGGTTGTTGACGCCAATGAGCAGCGATACCAGGTCGTAGGCGGCGGCCAGATCGGTGCGGGCCGCTATGCCTGCCGCCAGGTCTTCGGTGGTCCAGCCCGTCCGGGCCACGATGTCCAGCGGGAAGAGCACCGTGCTGTCGCCCAGTAAGCTGTCGCCCAGCTGCACCGGGTACCGCTCGCCGACGGCTACCGACTGGCCAATGGTGTAAGAGTCGCCCAGCGCCAGGTACGAAAAGGTGTCGGGCACCACCACCGCCGGTGTCGGCAGGGGCGGGAAAGGCCCCGCAGGGCGAGGGAGCTCTTCTTGCGAACAGCTGCTGACCACCAGAAAAAGTAGCCACAGGTAACCTACGTATTTCACAATAAGTATTTGGACAATAATAAATTTACGTGTTGGTTGGCAGCTTCGGTTTTCCTCGGCTATACGCCTGTCTAGGCTAATAATGCCAGTGGAGGTGGCATTGTTCACTTTTGTCTTATTTAAAGAAGCTTGCGTCTAAAAAGGTTTTTTAGGACGGGTTTTTAAAAATTTATGTTGTTTTTTTTGTTAATAAAAACATTTAAAGGTATATTTGTCGCGTAAGCAGAAAAGAATCCTTCTTTTTGACCACCTTTTCACTTACTCATCGGTAACTACCCCTTGCGGCGAACACGTTTCGCCAGGTCAGCAAGGGCATTCAGCGGTTCGTTTTCCTTTGCATGGTTGTTCGCAGTTTACACGGCGAGCAATGGTGGTGGTTTGCTCCGTACGGCCAGTGGGTCAGAAGCGGGGCTGGCGTTCAGGCCTTTAGGGTGGGCCCCTCCCAAGGGGCTTCTGTGCCCCAGTAATAAATTCCCCGTCAAAATTGTCGTTGGCTTTAGTAGCCAACGACAATTTTGACGGGGTAGACTCCGAGGTCAAGGCTAAATACCTTCTCGCTAGATATCAATCGTCATCCTCAACCGATACACTGCCAAACCCGCCAAAGATATTGGAGGCAATACCAATGCGGATGCCCCAGTCGTAGTACTTGCCGTCGCGCAGGGCCACGATACCCTCCAGGCGCAGGAAGCGGAAGATGTTGTCGATGCCGTAACCTATTTCGGTGTAGTTCTTGCTCTCGGGGGTGTTGAGGTAGTTGACGAAGACGTTCTCGCGCGCGCCGGTCATTTGTACTTCCCAAATTTGGGTGAGGAGGAACTTCCGGAACTGGTAGTGCACGTGGGCTGCCAGCCAGCGATCGCGGGTGCTGAAGGTGTAGTAGGGCAGCAGGCGGAAAGCGCCTACCGGATCGGCGGTGGTGAAGATCATCTGGTTGCCCTCGAAGTGGCGGTAGTCGGCCAGGCCGGTGTAGTTGTCCGTTAGGAAGAGGCCCATATCTACCTTGAGGTCAATTTTTCCGCGCGCGCCGGGCGTAATGGTGTGGCGGTAGGTCAGGCCCAGGCGCTGGTAGTCGGTCTGGCTGCCGTTGAGGTCGGGTACCCCCATGCGGTAGTTCAGCGCCAGGCTGGGCGAAGAACCGCTGATGGCCGAGCGTTCGCCGTTGCGAATGCGGTACTTCTGCCAGGGTTGCACCTTTAAGGTGAATTCTGCCGTAGCGGCTTTTTCCGTGAGCGGCAGGTCCAGGGGCGCCTCCAGGATGTCGGGCGCATTGGGGGCGAAGACCCGTTTGTCACTGTCAAACAACGTCCAGGTCGTCGTATTGGTCAGGGTGCGGCGATCGGCGTATTCCAGGTTCACGTTGAAACTGGCCGTCGCGCGCCAGTCTTTTTGCCACCGGGCGCTCAGGAACTGCTTCTCGTAGAGGCGCACGTAGTTGCGCTCGCCGAGCAGGGCGTAGAGGGTATTGAACAATTCGTTCACCTGCCGTGGCTCGTTGTACTGGCTCACGTAGCGTCCGCCGCCTACGGCGAGCTGGTTGTAGCTGTGGCTGGGCCCCCAGCGGTAATCGGTATCGGCACGCCACACCAGGCGGTCCCACGAGAAGCCGTAGCGGGGGGTGAAGAGGATGCGGAAGCGATTGTTGTCGTCGTTCTGGGTATAGCGCAGGCGCGACGCCAGCCAGTAGCCTTCCACCGGGTTGAAGCCGCCGTTGTGGAGGCCGTCGTAGTGGAGCACTTTCCCTTCGCCGAGTTTGAAGTAGGTGCCACTGAGGAGCTTCATGGGTGAAAATTTACCGTCCTTGTTGCGGGCCGATTTTTTAATGCCGTCGGCTTCGGCCGCTGCTTCGGCTTCTACCGCTACGGCGATGGAGTCCTGTACCTGGTAGCCGCGTACTTCGGCCTTGGTCAGGGGCACCGGTCGGATGACCGACCAGTAGGCCGAATCGCGTTTCGTGGCCAACGAGTCGACTTCCTGGCTATAGTTAGCCACCACTGCCGGTTCTTCCTGTTCGGCTTTTTCCTCCTGCTCGTATTCCTGCATCATGCGGCGCAGGTCTTTGCGCGTGAGTTCTTCTCCGGCGTTGAGCTTGCCTTCGAGCGCATCCATATCCGTGCGGTCGGCCTGCCGCTTTTCGGCAGTACGGGCTTGTTCTCGGTCGATCTTTTCGTCGATGACCTGGAAGTCTACGTCCAGGTCGGGGTTGATGCGGATGTTGTAGTCGCTCACCGAAGCCAGGTACTTGTAGTCGAAACCAAAGCCGAAAATTTTGCCCGTCACCACAAAATTATGGCCCACCGGCAACCACACCTGCTCGCGGATGGGCGCGTAGACCTGCTTGATCTGGAACCGGATACCCAGCTTGTAGACTTCCAGGTCCAGGCTGTGGATACTCCAGAGGTCTTCTACGATGTAGATGTAACCTGCAAAAACATTGTCGCCACGGCTGCGGGGGGTCACTTTGATCTTGTTGATGTTGTAACCCCGGTCGTTGAAATAACCCGCCAGTTCAAACTTGTAATAGCCGAAGGCTTTGGTGGACAACGGTGAGATGGCTTGCGCAATATCGGGCTCGTAAAAGCTGCCGTAGATGTAGCTGTTGGGGCTGGAGCCATTTTCGTCGCCCTGGGTATTGATCGAGATGACCTTCTCCCGGAAGGTATTCGGCCGCTCGTATTCGATCATCGAAACCGACTCCGAGGTGTAGGCCATGCTGGAATCGGGTTTTACCCCTTCTTTTTCCAACAGGCGGCGGGCAATCCCCGGGGTACCCAGCAGGCGGCCCGAGCCCTTGATGTATACTTTGGCCTGGTAGTAATCCAGTTGTTGCCGGTGAAAATCGGCTTTGGCAATGGCCTTGCGCATGACCGTGTAGGCGGGGTCTTCTCCTCCGTCGATGATCTCTACGGCCGTCAGGTCGAAGGTTTGGGCGCGCAGCACGATGTTGAGTTCTTTCATGTCCTGGCCAATGCTCACCCGCTCTACCTGCGTGACGTGGCCCAGGTGCTGGAAAACCACCCGGTAGTCGCCCGGCAGCATCCGGAATTCGTAATAGCCTTCCTGGTTGGTGACGGTGCCCGAACCCAGTTCGTTGACGTAGATCGTGGCGAATTCCAGGGGCTCGCCCGCCGTGTCGCGGATATAACCTTTGATGCCACCGGCAAAAAGACTGCTGCTGAGAAAAAGGAGGGAGAGCAAAGTGTAAAATGGCTGCATGATAACTGCTTGTCAGGGTCAAATAAAGCTTGAAATTGCCTGTTTTTTGGGCGCTTGTCAAAGAAATCAGACGAATTTATCATTTATTTAAGACGAAAGGGGGGCAGCGATTGCTGGACATCTATTCCAACCGGTTTTTTTAACACAAAAAAGCAGCAGCATTTTAAATGTGGAAAATTAAAGCTAACCTTGAGGGCGCTAATTCGGGAAGTTTGCCGCGGCAAAGCGCAAAAATTGCCGGTTAATACCCAAATTATTCGTATCTCTGTCTTCAAATTTAATGGAATGACTCAACCGATTTTTGTCCTGGGGGCTGCTATCACCGATATTATGGGTTTCCCCCTGGGAACCCCTACGCCTTCCGACTCGGTGCCGGGCACCATCGCCAAAGCGTCGGGCGGCGTCGGTCGGAATCTGGCGGAGAACCTCGTGCGCCTCGGAATACCCGTAGAACTGATTACTGCTTTCGGAGATGACACCAACGGGCGCGACCTGCTGAGCCAGTGCCAGGAACTGCACATTGGCGTGCGCCACAGCATTTTGGCCAATGGCCGCCGGGGAGCCTTACACCTGGCGGTCCTCAACGAGAACAACGATCTCTTTGCGGGCGTAGCCGACCTTTCGGTAATGGAAGTACTCACCGCCGCCTACCTGGAAAAGCAAATGGCAGCGCTCCAGAGCGCTGCGGCCATCTGTCTGGAGACCAATGTGCCCGCCGCTACCATCAACTGGGTGCTGGAACAGGAGTGGGACGTGCCGCTCTACCTCGACCCCGTATCGGCCCGTCTGGCGCTGCGGGTGGCCGACCAGCTGGGGCGTTTTCACACCATCAAAGCCAACCGCCGCCAGGCCGAAGTGTTGTCGGGGCACCGGCTGTTACACGCCAAAGACCTGGACACCATCGCCCGCAAGTGGCTCGATCTGGGGGTGCAACGCGTCTTCATTACGCTGGGAAGCCAGGGGGCCTTTGCGGCCGACCACGAACACCAGGTGCACTTGCCGGCTGCAAAAGTAAAAGTTGCCGATACCACCGGCGCCGGCGATGCTTTTCACGCCGGTATGCTCTGGGCAACCTTGCGCAAATGGTCGCTCGAAGACTGCTGCCGCGCCGGGCTGGCGGCTTCTACCGTAGCCATCCGTTCCCAGGGGGCGATCAATCCCGAACTGAGCCAGTCTACGCTGCTGGAGCATATCCGGAAGTTTTGCTAATCCCGTCCACTATGTCTCCCTACCTGCACCTTAGCGAAGAAGTAAGCGCTGCCCTGGCCGCTGGCCGGCCGGTGGTTGCCCTGGAATCTACGATCATCTCCCACGGGATGCCCTATCCCGAAAACGTGGAGACGGCCCGCCAGGTCGAACAGCTGGTGCGCGATGGCGGTGCTGTACCCGCTACCATTGCCATTATGGACGGCCAGCTGAAAGCCGGCCTGAGCCCGGACGAGGTAGAGCAACTCGGAAAATTAGGGCTGGCCGTAACCAAAGCCAGCCGGCGCGATATTCCCTTTCTGGTGGCCCAAAAACTGCCCGGCGCTACCACCGTGGCCGCTACCATGATCATCGCCGAACAGGCTGGCATCCGCTTGTTTGCTACGGGCGGCATTGGGGGGGTACACCGCGGCGGTGCCACCAATTTTGACATTTCGGCCGACCTCCAGGAGCTGGCTCGCACCTCGGTGGCCGTGGTGTGTGCCGGGGCCAAGGCCATCCTGGATCTGCCGCTCACGCTCGAGTACCTCGAAACCTTTGGGGTGCCCGTCATTGGGTACCAAACCGATGAATTTCCGGCTTTTTATTCCCGCACCAGCGGCCTCGGGGTCGATTACCGACTGGATAGCCCCGCGGCTATTGCCCACAGCTTGCGCACGAAATGGGACCTGGGCCTGACCGGTGGCGTACTGATCGCCAACCCCGTACCCACAGCCTACAGCCTGGATGCAGCGCGCATGGAAGCCATCATCGTGCAAGTCATTCAGGATGCCGACGCCCAAGGGATAAAAGGCAAGGCCATCACCCCGTTTCTGCTGGCTCGCGTAAAGGCGCTGACGGCGGGCGAAAGCCTGGTGTCCAACATCCAACTGGTGTACAACAACGCCCGCCTGGCGACGCAAATAGCCGTGGCCATGGCAGAATAAGGGAGGAGCGCCTAAATACCACACTGATTTTGTTGGTTTTATTTTGATCAGACCAATCGTTGACTCATCTTTGCCAGCACAAACCACAACTATGATTCCTGAAGAAAAAGCCATCAAAGACCGCCATGATAAATTCATTGCGGAAATTACCCAGGGAGGTGTCGTCTGGGCCCTCTCGTCGGACGAAGGTTTCGCCACCGTCACCTCGGACGAGTATACCGACGAAGACGGTGAACCCATTGAGATGATCTGCTTTTGGTCAAATCAGGAAGCAGCCGTCGCCTGCGCCAAATCCGAATGGAGCGCTTACGAAACCGAAGAGATAGACTTGCCCGCCTTTCTGGAAAATTGGTGTGTGGGTATGCACAACGAAGGGCTCCTCGTGGGCACCAGCTTCGATTGGGACTTGTTCGGTTACGAAATAGAAGCCCTCGACCTGATCCTGGAGATAGCCGAGGCCCTGCGGGCGGCTGGGAAAGATCTACCCTTAGAAAAATACGAATCCCTGGCGGCTTTGGAAGCCGAGGCGCGCGCGGTGATTGACGAGGAGTAGTTCTTCGGTCCTACTTCCAGGCCTGCACCAGGGCCTTCACCAGGGCTTGCACCCGCGGCGTGGTTGCGGTCACCAGGGCAATAACGGCTTCTATGGTGGTTTCCCGGATGTCTTCCAGCGGATAGCATTTGTTGGAAATGACCGACAGGACGAAAATGGGCAAGCCCATGTGCCTGGCCACCAACACCTCCGGCACGGTAGACATGCCAATGAGGTCGGCGCCAATGCGGTGAAAAAACTGGTATTCGGCCGGTGTTTCCAGGTTGGGGCCCTGCAGGCTGAGATAAACCCCCTCGTGCGCCCGGATACCCATCTGCCGGGCCAGCGCCAGCGCCTGGGCATTCAGCGCCCGGTCGTAGGTGTGTAGCATGTCGGGGAAACGCGGGCCGAGGCGTTCGTCGTTGAATCCGCGCAATGGATTCTCGGGCATCATGTTGATGTGGTCGCGCACAAAAACGATATCCCCCGCTTCCATGGCGGGGTTCACACTGCCCGCCGCATTGGAAATGATGAGTCGCTCAATACCCATGGCCTGCAGTACCCGCACGGGGAAAGTCACCTGCTCCATACTGTAACCCTCGTAGTAGTGGAACCGGCCAGCCATGGCCACCACGGGCACGCCCGCCAGGTAGCCCAGGATCAGCTTGCCCCGGTGGCTCTCCACCGTCGATTCGGGAAAATGGGGGATGTCGCCGTAGGGAATCTCCTCGGCGTCCGTTATTTCGTCGGCCAGGTCACTGAGGCCCGTACCCAAAATAAAGCCAAAACGGGGTTGCAGGCTGCAGCGGTTCGCCAAATAGGCTACCGATTCCTGGATGTCGTCGAATAATGCTGAGGCAGACATATGGTATTTTTTATAGCAATCTTTAACAACTTCTCCGTACCCAAAAAATAGCCACGAAAACACAGAATCCCACTCAACAGATTTTCGTGCCGCTGTGGCAAAAAATAGCCGCTGAGCCCTTTGTTCCTACTGAGCCTTTTGTGGTTTCTCTTTCTCCGTACCTTCGCAGCAATTATTCCCCCCCGCGCACAAACGCCGTCAATTCACACCGCTGCGCCAGGATATCTGCCGCTGCGGCCGGGTGCTGCCGTTGCCACTGGCGCCAGCGGTAAGCTTCCCAGCGGGGCTGAAAATGGCGGGCGTAAGCCCAGGCCAGAATTCCGGAAACGGGCAAACTCACCAGGTACAGCAGCGGCCACGGTGCCGGCAGCAAGTAGCGGGCCAGCAGGTACTGGAGCGTATAAAAAACCGGAAAGCTGAAAAACGTACCACTCACCACTTTCACCGTGGTGCGGTAGCCAATGTACAGCCCCATTTTTCTTTCGATTAACCGGGGAATCTCGTAGGCGAAAAAATTATTGACCCGGCCGTACAGCCACAACGGCCAACCCAGCAACACGGGTAGGCTCAGGAGCGGCTTAGCCGCCTGGCTGACGCCCCGGTCACGCAAGCCAGCCGCCTTGAGCTGGCTGCGGTAGGTGGCCGCTTTCGCCACTAAATTTGCGTAGCCAGCAGGATTGTCCTCCGCCTCCGCTTGCAGTCGTTGCAGCAGCAGGCGGGTACGGTCGTAGTGAGCCGCCACCGGCAGTGGGGCATCATTTTGCAGGATACTTTGGAGGCGGTACAGCAACTGGTCCTGGGTTTCATCAGCCGTGTGCAGGATCAGCGTTTGCATCTCCCGTTCCAGGTAGGCGGTCAGGTCGCGAACCGCGGCGATGGGGTCGGCTTCGTAAGCTGCCTGCCAGTCGGCCACCCGCAGGGCCGAACCAGCCTCCATGTACAGGCGGCTACCACACTGGGTAGGGTGTTCGTAGGTCAGGCCTACCGGATAAATATGCAGGCCCAACTGAAAGCCATTCGCCGCTTCCGCACCCAGGGCAATGCGGGCCGTCCCGGTTTTGATGGGGCGCAGGCGGCGTTCCAGTTCGCTACCCCCTTCGGGTGCGATGAACAGGCAGCCACCCTGGGCCAGGTGTTCGTAGCTGCGGCGGAAACTTTCGTAGTTGTTTACTTTCGTGAGTTTATTCCCTTCGTCTTTTCCCGGCCTTTTGATGGGGATACAGTAGAGGTGGTTGAGTAAAAAACCAGCTACCCGGTTTTTGAACATACTGGCATTGGCCAGAAAGAAAATCTGTCGCGGGGTGCGCGAAACCACGTGCAGGGGATCCACCATGGTATTCGGGTGGTTGGAAACGATGATGCCGGGCCCCTCGAAGTCCAGCCGTTCCCGGTGCCGAAAGGTTGTAAATGGGAAATAGACCAGCTGGTACAGTTGTACCAACAGCTTCAGACCCTGATAAACCAGTGAAAGGAAAATGCGTAAGATCACACTTTGAAATTGAGCAAGTAATCACGAATCAGATCGTCGAACCGGGCACCTTCCTCAAAGTGGAATTTTACCTCCGTCGGCAGCACAAATATAGGTAAGCGTTCCCGGATCAGAAACTCCCGGTGCAATTCCAGCCGCATGGCATCTTTTTCGGTGGTGATGATGACCTTCCGGTTGCTCTCCAGCTGGTGAAAAAGGCGGTGCATGGTCGACACATCTTCCTTGGTGAAGTAGTGGTGATCCTCAAACTCCAGGCTTTCCACCGTGCCGACCTGGGCCTGCAGGTAATCCACCAGGTAATCGGTGCGGGCAATGGCGCTGATGAGCAGCACTTCCGTTTTATCGTCGAGCTGCAGGCGGTAGCGGGGGTTGAACTGGTAATACGGCGGCTGGTAGCTGTAGTAGCTGAAGAACAACTGCTGGTGGGGTAGCGGATTGATTTCGGCCCAGATCGCCTCCCGCTCGGCGGCGGTCACTTCCGCCGGGCACTTGCTGATGATGATCACGTCGGCGCGCTCGTAGGCGCTGCGCCACTCGCGCAGGCGCCCCGAGGGGAGCAGGTAGTCGTGGGTGAAGCGATTGCTGAATTCGGTCAGCAAAATATTCACGCCCGGCTTCACCGACCGGTGCTGGAAAGCATCGTCGAGCAATACCATTTGGGTCTCCGGGTGCTGCATCATCAGCTGCGGAATGGCAAAGGCCCGGTCTTCGGACACGAATACCGAAATGTTGGGGTATTTGCGTTTGAACTGCAGCGGCTCGTCGCCCACCTGCTCGGCGTTGTGGGTGGGCAACACTTCCAGGAAGCCGCGGGTTTTGCGGCTGTAGCCCCGGCTCAGGGTGGCCACGTGGATGTGCTCGCGTAGCAACCGGATCAGGTACTCAATGTGGGGCGTCTTGCCAGCGCCGCCTACCGACAGGTTGCCGACCGAAATGACCGGCACGCTGAACGTGAGGGACTTGAGGAGATTCGCCCGGTAGAACGCATTGCGCAAGCTGACCCCCAGGCCGTAGAGCAAGGAAATGGGCGCCAGGAGCAACTGTACCAGCCTGCGTTGTATCATATGGTGGTGGTTTCTTTTTATACCTTTGTCGTAAATCAGCAACGAGCAGATGAAAGCCATGGTTTTTGCCGCCGGCCTCGGCACCCGTTTACGTCCCTATACCAACGACCGACCCAAAGCTTTGGTTGAGGTGCAAGGTAAATCCTTACTGGAAATTACGCTGCTGCGCCTCCGGGCGGCGGGCGTGGCGGAGGTGGTGGTCAACGTCCACCATTTTGCCGACCTGGTCAGCGCCCACTTACGGGCGCACGACAACTTTGGGCTGACCATCCACCTGTCTGACGAACGGGAACGCCTGCTCGACACCGGTGGTGCCCTCAAAAAAGCGGCTCCTCTACTCAGCGATGCACCGTTTCTGCTCCACAATGTAGATATTCTCAGCGACTTGGACTTGCGCGCCCTCTACGCCGCCCACCTCGCCCACCCGGATGCCCTCAGCACCCTGGCGGTGCGGCAACGAAAAACTTCGCGCTACCTGGAATTTGACGAAGCGGGCCTCCTGGCAGGCTGGAAAAACGCCCGCACCGGCGCGCAGAAGATCAGTCGGGAATCTGCCCTGGTCACCGACTGGGCCTACAGCGGGATCGCCGTCATCGACCCGCGCCTGTTCGCCTACTTTCCGCCCGATGAGGCGGTTTTCT
The DNA here is from genome assembly GCA_003045895.1 of Bacteroidota bacterium. GTDB lineage: Bacteria > Bacteroidota > Bacteroidia > Chitinophagales > Saprospiraceae > Lewinella. Next base: position 9,413 of record PZPC01000044.1, on the reverse strand, counting down.
CCGTCGTGGATGTCTGGCTGGATGCCGCCCGTACGCAGGCAATCCGGAACTTTCCGCACCACGAAAGCCGTTGGTTGGATGTGGGTAAACCGGAGGCTCTGGCGCTGGCGGAGGCGGAGTGGTGAAAAGGGAAAAGTGATACTTGTTTGATATCATTTTTTGCTATACCTTTGTGGAGGATAAGATTGAGTATCAAAACAAAGGCAATGAAGAGTATTTCCTTGAAACTGCAAGACCGGATATTGGAAGAAACCGATCGGTTATTGGAAGCCGTGCAGATCAGCCGCAACAAGTACATCAACGAAGCATTGGCGTATTACAATGCTTTTCAGAATCGCCGATTACTGGAAGAGCAACTTATCAGAGAATCGCAGTTGGTGGCACAGGATTCTATTGAAGTATTGGCAGAATTTGAAGCGCTAGATGATGAAGCTACAGCAATTTGAAATTTGGTTGGCCGATTTAAACCCACGTTTTGGAACAGAAACAGGAAAAACGCGACCCGTATTGATTGTGCAAAACAATGTACTAAATGGGGTACATCCTTCTACCTTAATTTGTCCGATAACCACCCAAGTCAGACCAGGCATTAAGATATTACGGGTAGCTATACCCCAAGGTACTGGTGGCCTGAACAAAACCAGTGCCATCATGATCGACCAGTTGCGAGCCATTGACAACAAGCGGCTGCTGAAAAAAATTGGGGAACTTCCAATTGTTTTAAGCGCTACAGTGGGCGAAAATTTAAAAATTGTATTAGACATCTAACCATTTACCTTGATTAAAATCCTCCGTCATCTTTTCAGCTTGCTTCCTTTCCGAAGTAAAACGTCAGAACCAGACCCCATGAAATACCTCATCGTTGGCCTCGGAAATATGGGTGCCAAATACGACCATACCCGCCACAACGTGGGCTTCGAAGTAGTAGATCACCTGGCCCGGACCAAGGGCAGCGAATGGAAATCAGAGCACCTCGGCGATGTCGCCCAGGTCAAACACAAGGGCCGCACCTTCGTCCTCCTGAAGCCGTCGACCTACATGAACCTCAGCGGCAAAGCCGTGCGCTACTGGTTGCAAAAAGAGAAAATCGAAAAAGAAAACCTCCTCGTCATTCTCGACGACCTGAACCTCCCCTTCGGCAAACAACGCCTGCGTGCCAACGGCAGCGATGGCGGCCACAACGGCCTCAAGGACATCGACCGCATGACTGGCGGCAACAACTACGCCCGCCTGCGCATCGGCATTGGCGATATTTTCTCGCGTGGCAAGCAGGTCGATTTTGTCCTGGGCGAATGGTCGGCCGAAGAAAACAAAGAACTACCCACCCTCATCGATTACGCCGCCGAGACCGCCCTAAGTTTTGGAACCATTGGACTGAATCATACGATGAATGCTTTTAATAAGAAATGAGGGTTGGATAATAAAAAGTTCTTTTTGGGCTTCTAGTTAGACTTGTCGCGCAACAACACGCTGGTTAAAATTATGAAAGCTCCTGAAATTTTCTCTCTGTTCGTTATGCTGACCCTATTTGCCTGTGACAGTCGGGAGTTAGCGTTGGATATAGCATTGCCTTACGAAGGCAAAAAGATAGTGGTAAGCGGCCTGTTGGTATCTGGAGAACAAGCCCGAATAAAAGTAGATCGCACGATACCCATTAATGAAGAGGGAGGCGGATATTTTGAGCGAGGAATACCTGACGCACAAGTCGTAATTTGGAAAGATGAAATGCCCTGGCAGCAATTGGTGTTTGTTTCAGATACCCTTCGTTTCTATGAAACGACTATATCTGTTACAATAGGTGGAAGTATAGTAATTGATACTGTTCGAACTACATTAAATGTAACCAATTATTATCGTACTGAGGACGAGTTGTTTTATCAACCGGAATCAGTTTATCAATTGTTCGTGAATGCTCCTGGCTATCCAGATTTAATTAGTAAACCGCAACTTTATAAAGAAGTAACCACAATTAGTGAGATCACCTCAGCGCTTCCCTTTGTCAATGAATATAGCGAGTTGGTTTTTCCACGGGTTAGTTTTTTGATCACGAATACTGCTGGTGAAAAAAACAGCATCCACATTAATTACGAGTCTTGGTACGCCAACGATACCATACAAACCCGGATTGATCATCGCTCAGTTGCCACTTTTGTGAATGAAGTGAACAGTAGTTTTCAAGAACAGACGCCCGTGCAACATGTTGATATTGTCGTGCGGGGTGATTCTTTTACCCACCCAATAATCTGCCCAGACAATTGTATCGTCACGCCTGATGGCATCCGGGTAATTGTAGAAACACGCAACCAGGCAGTGGTTGATTTTCAGGAATTGGTACGTAATAATTCCGAATATCTCGGCGGCTTTTTTTCTCCCAACCCTTATATCGCCCACAATGTAGCAGGTGGTTATGGCATCTTCAGCATCCTGGAACGGGATACTTTCCTCCTTTTTAAATAGTGGGCTTTATGCGTAGTATCCGACTTTTTTGCCTGGTGGTGGGCTTTTTATTTCCACTATTAGTCCTTTCCTCGCAGAATAGTTTCCTGACTGGTTTTATACGATCGCAAGATACTGGCGAAGCATTACCTTACGCGCTGGTCAGTTCCAGCGCCGGTGGGGTATATGCGGATGAATTGGGCTACTACCAATTTCGTTATCAGCCGGCAACAGAGACGGATAGCCTGGAATTTCAATATGTCGGCTACCAAACGCTAAAGCGGTCTCCTTTAGCAGTGCAAACCGGAACCTTCGATGTGTATTTACAAGCCATGCTCAACCTTCCTGTATTAGAAGTGCGTGCCCCTGCGCTATTGGCACCAGGAGGAAGTGTGCTGGCTATTGATCTGGCACAAATGAAGCGACAACCCGTTCTGGGCGGCGAAGTGGATTATTTGAAATCCTTGACCATGCTGCCAGGCATCACCACGGGTGTAGAAGGAACGGCAAATTTACAAATTCGTGGAGGTAGTGCCGATCAAACCCAGATCATTGTAGATGGTAGCCCCCTGTATTACGCCAACCATTTGGGTGGCTTTCTTTCTGCCCTGCCGCCCTACAGCATCAAAAGCCTCACCGTTTACAAAGGTGGTGTGCCTCCGGCATTTGGTGGACGACTGAGCGGGGTGGTTGATGTTTTGTTGCAGGAAGGAAATCAGGAGCAGGCTACTGGCGAAGTGTCTATTGGAACAGCCACTTTACGCGGCGGAATAGGACAAAAACTAGGTAAGAAAGGGCGTTTACATCTGGCAGGTCGCTACGCATATCCTGCGGCTATTATAGACGCAGGATCAATCTCTAATTATAAACGTGGTGTAGAAGGGAACAAATTCAACTTCACCATCTATGATTTCGTAGCTAAATACGGCGTTGATGTAGGTGAAAAGTCTCATTTTACAGCTACCGCTTTTACCAGCGGAGATAATGGCATACTACAGGAAGCCTACGGGGATGAAATTATCTTCGAAAACTACCGGTGGAATAACCGCTTTTTGGCGCTGCATTACTTTCGCAGCCTGGGCAATGGTTGGACGGTATCCTTGAATCCCTATTATTCTCGTTTCAGGTACAATTTTCAAGGCTTTACCAACGATACTTCCAAACCGGATTCCATTGTACAGGTTGTAGGCAATGCCGTAGTATCCCAAGTCGAAGACGTTGGGATTCGCGCAACGGTAGAATGGCAAGTGTCTAACCGCAATAGCTGGCAACTGGGGCTGTTTTCTGTGTATCACAAATTTTTCTCGCAAGCCGAAGCTACCCAGCGGTACAGTGACCAGCTGTTGCCACGCCTCCGTACACTTGCTTCGGGCTGGGAACAAGCTGCTTTCCTGACCTACGAGGCCACCTTTTTACAAAACCGGATGGTATTCAACGGTGGCGTGCGTGGGTCACGCTTTACGGGTAACGCCGTCGACCATAACTGGCAATGGGAACCCCGTTTTCGACTCCAGTATCGATTGTCGTCAGTTAGCAGCATCAATTTGGGTTACGACAAACAGCTGCAATACCTTCATCAACTCCAGACCCAGGGCAGTCTATTGCCCAACGACCTGTGGGTTTTAGCAACGGCTACCGCTCCAGCCGCCAGCGCCCAACAGGTTTATCTGGGATGGAGTGGGCGAACGAAAAGTGACCATTGGGAATGGTACCTCGAAGGCTACTACAAGCAAATGAATAATCTGGTTCGTCTTGGCTTTGCGGAAGCTAATGTTTTTGATTTTGAACAAGATTGGGCAGCAGCAATCTATGCCAATGGCCAGGGGGAAGCCAGGGGGATAGAGGTTTACCTGGCCAGGAATACCGAGGTATGGCAATGGGCATTGTCTTATACACTTGCCAAATCGGAACGAGCATTTTCCGAAATTAACCAGGGTGAATGGTTTCCCTTTGTCTATGACCGCAGGCATGTGGGTAACTTCAATATAACTTATCAGCCCAACAAGAAATGGGAAATGACTGCACTGTGGCTTTATCAAACGGGCAATGCCATCACCTTGCCTACCGCCCGCGCCCCTGGATTCACAGTTTTTGATAAAATAAATGGTGGTCGTTTACCCGCCTATCACCGCCTGGATTTAGCGGTTACCCGTTACTGGACAGCCAGGCGGCATCAGTCCAGGGAAGAATCACTTCGACTGTCCATTTACAATACCTATAACCGCGCCAACCCACACGAAATATTAATCCGCCCTGTTACTAACTCACAAGTAGACCCCGTTACCGGAGCAGTTTCTGAAACGGTGGAATGGCGTGCTTTTCAATTGTCTCTTTTTCCAATTATTCCTGCCCTGTCTTATCAGGTAAATTTCGGAAAACCTGGTTTGTCATCCCAATAGGTCTAAAACTCAAGCGGGTTTAATCATACCGGGTGCTACTTTGTGACCCCGGTAGTAGCAAAATGTTTTAACAACCAAGGGTTGTTAAAATATCCCAGCTAAAATGTGCTGAACAAAACCCCAAAAATCCTGTTAAAACCGTTATCCATTAAAACAGGATTCCATTGACGAAGCAAATTGTAGTAATCGGAGCGGGTTTCGCTGGTTTGGCCGCCGCCTGCAGCCTGGCACAAAAAGGGCACCACGTGACCTTGTTGGAGAAGAACGACCGCCCCGGTGGTCGTGCCCGCCAGTATCAGGCCCAGGGGTTCACCTTCGACATGGGCCCCAGCTGGTACTGGATGCCCGAAGTGTTTGAGCAGTTTTTTCAGCGCTTCGGCAAAAGCACCGCCGACTACTACGACCTCCGGCGCCTCGACCCGTCTTACCTCATCTACTTCGGACAAGACGACACCATGGAGGTGCCCGCCCAGCGCGATGCCCTTTACGCCCTGTTCGAGTCGTACGAGCCCGGCAGCAGCGCCAAACTGGCGCAGTTCCTCGCCGAAGCCGAGTACAAGTACAAGGTGGGCATGAGCGAGTTTGTCTTCAAACCCAGCCACAACATCCTCGAGTTTGCCGACCCCCGCATCGTGGCCAGCCTCTTCAAACTGGAGATGTTTTCGAGCATTTCCACGGCCGTCCGCAAGCTCTTCAAGCACGAGCAGCTGATTCAGTTGCTCGAGTTTCCGGTCTTGTTCCTGGGCGCTACCCCGCAGAAAACACCCGCCCTCTACAGCCTCATGAACTACGCCGATCTGGCCCTGGGTACCTGGTACCCCATGGGCGGCATGCACGAGATTGTCAAAGCTATGGTCAGCCTCGCCGAAGAGCTGGGTGTCGATATCCGCCTCAACCAGGAAGTTCAGCAGATCATTGTGCCCAACGGCCACGCCACCGAGGTCGTCACCCAAAACCAGACCTATACGGTAGACGCCGTCGTAGGCGGCGCCGACTACGAACACCTCGATCAGCACGTGCTTCCGCCCCACCTGCGCAACTATTCCGCCAGCTACTGGGACAAGCGCACCATGGCGCCTTCCAGTTTGTTGTTCTATATAGGGATTGATAAGAAACTCCCCGGCCTGCACCACCACAACCTGTTCTTCGACGAAGACTTCGCCCTCCACGCGCAAGAGATCTACGAAGATCCCCAGTGGCCCAGCAAACCCCTGTTTTACGTGTGCGCTCCTTCGGTAACCGACCCTTCGGTGGCCCCGGCCGGCCACGAAAACCTGTTTTTTCTGGTGCCCCTGGCGCCTGACCTGGAGGACACCGACGCGCAGCGCGAAAAATATTTCAAGATCATCGTTGATCGCTTCGAAAAACTAACCGGACACGCTATCCGCGATCACATCGTCTACCAGCGGTCCTACGCGCACCGCGATTTTGAAGCCGATTACCACGCTTTCAAGGGCAATGCCTACGGACTGGCCAATACCCTCCTGCAAACGGCTTTTCTGAAGCCCAAGATGCGGAATCGCAAGGTGAACAACCTTTTTTATGCCGGACAATTGACGACCCCCGGACCTGGCGTGCCTCCTTCCCTGATCTCCGGGCAGGTGGTAGCCGAGGAAGTGCATAAAATATTGACCTAAACAAGCGGTAAATTTTTTACAAATGATGCAGTTATATCGCCAGGTATGTATCGAAACGAGTAGGCTGATTACCCAGCGCTACAGTACCTCCTTTACGATGGGGATTCGCGCTTTCGATAAGCGTTTTCGCGATCCTATTTATGCCATCTACGGGTTTGTGCGGTTCGCGGACGAAATCGTCGACACCTTCCACGATTACCCCAAAGCCCAGCTGCTGACCCGCTTTTGGGAAGATACTCACCGCGCCATCGACGAAGGCATCAGCCTCAACCCCGTGCTGCAGTCTTTTCAGGAAGTGGTGAACGCGTTCCACATCGAACGCGAACTGATCGACGCCTTCCTCCGCAGCATGGAAATGGACCTCCACGAAAATACTTACGACCAAAGCACCTACGAGGAATACATCTACGGATCGGCCGAAGTAGTGGGGCTCATGTGCCTGCGCGTATTTTGCGAAGGCGACGAAGCTTACTACGACTCCCTCAAAGCCCCCGCCCGCAGCCTGGGTGCCGCCTTCCAGAAGGTCAACTTCCTGCGCGACCTGAAGAGCGATTTTGACGACCGTGGGCGCATCTATTTTCCCGGCGTCGATTTCACCAACTTCAGCGCCGAAGACAAAATTATGATTGAAGAGGAGATTCGCCAAGACTTCGACCACGGCTACCAGGGTATTCTGCGCCTGCCCGAAGGGGCTCGCTTTGGGGTGTACCTGGCCTACGTCTATTACCTTAATTTGCTACAAAAGATCAAGCGCGCGCCCGCCAGCCGGGTAGCCGAAGAGCGCATCCGTGTCAATGACGGCCGCAAGGTAGTCCTGCTCTTCAGCAGTGCGGTGCGCAATAGCCTCAACTTGTTGTAGACATCCGGGCAGGTAGGTACGCAACCCGATCTGCCAGCGTTATTCTATTAATGGTAGAAAGAGCACACACGATTGGAACTTATCTGGATAAACTGGCTGCCCGCACGGATCTCCAGCGGGACGAGTTTTTGTTCGCCGGTTTGCTGGTGTTCGCCTACCTCTCCGGCGTGCAGGCACACCTCCTACCGGCTGTTTTTCCGTTTACCCGCTACACCACCGACGCCCTCCTGTTTTTCATCTGTGTCCCCCTGCTCTATTTCCTCTATCGGCGTGGGCAAGACCGGCGCCTCCTCTACTGGGCCTTTCTCACCTACGTCAGCACCTTCTTTATCGAAGTAGCGGGCGTGGCCACCGGACGCATTTTTGGCGTTTACCACTACGGCCCCACCATGTGGATTCAGTGGCTGAACGTACCCCTGGTCATCGCCCTCAACTGGACCCTCCTCATCCTGGCCACCAACGACCTGGCAGCACGCTGGGTGCGGTCTCCTTTTCTGGCTGCCCTGGTCGCCAGCATCCTCATAGCTGCCTACGACTTTTGTATCGAACCCGTGGCCATCGCCCTCGACTACTGGCAGTGGGCCACCGTTAGCGTTCCCTTTCAGAATTACCTGGCCTGGTCGGTGGTGGCACTGGTGTTCAGCTTTCCACTCCAGTACTTCAACATTCGCTTCCAGAGCCCCCTCTTACTGGTCTATGCCCTGGCCCAACTCGTCTTTTTTCTGCTGCTCAACTTATTCCTCTAATGACGAAGGAACAAACGGCCTACGACTTCATCGTTACCGGTGCCGGCGCGGCCGGGCGCAGCTTTGTCTACCACCTGCTGCAATCCCCCCTCCGCGACAGCAAAATACTCCTCCTTGACCGCGAGCAGAAAACCGCCGACGACCGCACCTGGTCGTTCTGGGAAGAAACGCCCGGCCCCTTCCAGGAGATTGTCCACCACCAGTGGCCGCAGCTTCAGTTTTATGCCGACGGCTTTGCGCGCGACCTGGATATCGCCCCCTTTACCTACAAAATGATTCTGGCGGCCGACTATTACCGCTTCACCGACCAGGCTTTTGCTGCTTTCCCCAATGTCCACCAACTCACAACGAATATCAACGCGATCCAAAACACCCCCACGGGGGTGCGGGTAGCCACCGATGCCGGCACGTTCACCGCGCCCTGGTGCATCAACAGCACGGGCCATCCGGCCATCGACAAAAGCCAGGTCAATTACCTCGACCAACACTTCCGCGGCTGGTTTATCCAAACCGAGCAACCTGTCTTCGATCCCCAACGGGCGGTCATGATGGATTTCCGGACGCCCCAGGAAGGCGAATTCCGGTTCCTCTACGTCCTTCCAACCTCCCCAACCGAAGCCCTGGTCGAAGTGGCGATCTTCTCCAATGCGCACCTCTCCGCCGCCGGTTACGATACCATCATCTCCAGTTACCTGCGCGACCACTGGCCCCACCTCGGCCCTTTTTCTGTTGTCCGTACCGAGGCCGGTAATATTCCTATGACCGACTACCCCTTTCCGCCGCACGATGGTCAGATCATCAACGTCGGGTTGGTCGGCGGCGACACCCGTGCCGCTACCGGTTACACCTTTATATATATACACCAGCGTATGCAACGCATAGTAGCCGCATTGTTGGAGAATGGGGATCCCCGGCTGCGCACTACGTTACAGCAGAAGCGACACCGCCTGTACGACAGCACCATGCTGCGGGTGCTGGCCAAAGACCTATACCCTGGCGACCAGCTCTTCCGAAGGCTGTTCCAGAAAAACCCGCCCGCCCGGCTTCTCCGCTTCCTCAATGGCGACAGCACCCTTACCGAGGAACTCCCCATTATGGCCAGTACACCCGTCGGGGTTTTTATGCGCGCTTTCCTGCAGTCGCTCTAAATAGGTTCCTGCTATTGCCCATTTCTTAGGCGGAATAGGGCCGGATATCCTACCTGGCAGGCGCCTGGGCCACACGTTGGTGGCAAGGGTGCTTATGCGGATACCGGCGCGCGTAGTTTCTCGCAAAAAGTGCTAAAAAAATATAAATTGCCAGCTGCGCATACCTGCGGTATAAAGACGCACAAAAG
>PZPC01000043.1 GCA_003045895.1 Bacteroidota bacterium | reverse complement strand
CTCAATTTAACGCAAAAGGCAAAAGAGATCATCAATGGAGATAAAGGATTTAGTGAAAAAGCCAATACGGCATTGATTGACGGAATTCGTAAATTTGCCATGGATGTCCGTGAGTTGGATGTGGATTGGATTGATAGTATCAACCCTTTCAGTGAGGCCTACTCCATCCTTTCTAAAGCGATGACCGAAAGTAGTCTCAAAGCCATGGCGGAGGTTATTTCTTCCAGGAAACAAAATATCTCTTTGGAGGAAGCGCGAGACTTGGCCAGGCGTGCTTTGCAATTTAAGACAGAACGCGGGCGATTACCAGACATCAAGTCGTCCGACGCCTGGGAGCAGCGAATGGCGCAGGGAATTGCAGTACTTGCACGGTTAAAAGTGGAACAATCAAATGGCTAAAAAGCAAGAATTTACGGAAGAGGATGATGCCCTTTTGGCAGAACTGGGGGTAGAGGTTGAGTCTAAAAAGGCTGCTACGTATACGGCCAGGGAGGAGCGTATCATTGCCGGTTTTGAAGAGATTCAAAAGTTTGTGGAAGAACATGGACACCTACCTACCCACGGTGAGGACAAGGATATTTTTGAGCGCCTCTACGCCGTTCGGCTGGATCGGATTCGGAGCCTAAAAGAATGCCGGGAATTGCTAGAGGAAATGGATACCCAAAACTTACTATCGGCTGAAAATGATGCCGACTTATCAATTCCAGAGGATATAGAAGATGAAGAGCTGTTGAGGCAACTGGGCGTTGATATTGATGCTAAAGCGTCAATCACCAACCTGAAACACGTAAAATCGCAAGCAGAGAAAAGAGCCGCTGAAGAGATTGCTAACCGAACACGGTGTGAAGATTTTGATCGGTTCAAGCCGCTTTTCGAAATGGTCAAAAAGCAGCTGGACGCCGGTATCAGAGAAACAATTCGATTCCGCAAAGATGCGGGTTTTACGAAGACACATCTAAAGCAGACACAATTCTTAATTGTTGGTGGGCAGATCACCTACATAGCAGAGATGGGTGAGTCCATCAAAGCTCCCAACGGCGAGGAAGATGCAAGATTGCGGGTTATCTATGCTAACGGTACCGAGAGTAACATTTTGCTACGGTCGCTCATGAGGGCCATGTACAAAGATGAGACGAGTAGGTTCATCACCGACCTGGGCCCGGCAGGCCCCCTCTTCTCCGGCGAAAACAGTGAGGACGACCAGGAAAGCGGCACCATTTACGTATTGCGCAGTTTGTCCAAGCATCCGGTTATTCAGGAAAGCAAGGACGTTGTTCACAAAATTGGTGTAACGGGAGGCGATGTCAAAACACGAATCGCCAATGCCAAAAATGATCCCACTTTCCTGATGGCCGATGTGGAAATTGTTGCCACCTACAAGCTAGCTAATATAGATCGGGTAAAGCTGGAAAGCATCGTGCACAAATTTTTTGATGCAGCAAAGTTTGACATAGAAATTATTGATCGATTCGGGAAGCCTGTCAAAGCAAGGGAATGGTTCTTGGTTCCCCTTTTTATCATTGATGAAGTGGTAGACAAAATCAAGGATGGGACGATCAGTGATTATTATTATGATCCCGCCTCAGCGGAGCTAAAGAGGTAAGTGTATTCCGTCTACTTCAATGCCCTCATAAATCCCCAATAGCTTCTGGAGCATTCTCAAGCGAAGAATTCCGGGCGGGGTAATCATTACTGCCTGGCGAAAGATGCGGGCGCGTTCGATGTTTTGTTTCATGGCTGATTATATTTCGGGGCCAAAAAAACAAAAATTTATGTTTAAAAAAACCGAAAAACAAACAATCAGCACCATTTACCCGTGTTAATGGTACAAAAGGTGTGTTTTTGTGTAGTGTGCATATTCCAACTTGCTCCGGATTATCCACTCGGTGGTTAAAAAAAGGTAACCACCAAATCTCACCAAAATTGTTTCGTAAATTTTTTGTGCCTTTCAAACTGACGGCAGCGAAAAAGCAGGCGCCGTTGGGCATAGCTCTAAAATATTCCTTAGCTTAACCCCATGAAGCATACCCCCCGCACCCACTACCGCGCCTGCAACCTGTGCGAAGCCATCTGTGGCCTCGAAATCCAGGTGAGCGGCGACGAAATATTATCCATCCGCGGCGACCAGGAGGATCCCCTCAGCCAGGGCCACATTTGCCCCAAGGGCGTAGCCTTGCAGGATATCTACCAGGATCCGGACCGGCTCCGGCAACCCGTCCGGCGCACCGCTACGGGGTGGGAGACCATCTCCTGGACGGAAGCTTTCGACGAGGTGGCGACCAGGTTGCAGCACCTCCAGGCCACGGCTGGCCGCAGTGCCGTAGGCGTCTACCTGGGCAACCCCAATACCCACAATTTTGGCACCACCTTGTTCCTGCCCGATTTCCTGCGCAGCCTCAAGACCCCCAACCTCTTTTCGGCTACCTCTGCCGACCAGCTGCCCCACCACTTCGTGGCCTACCTGATGTTCGGGCATTATTTCCTCTTGCCCGTGCCTGACCTGGATCGGACGGACTACCTCCTCGTCCTGGGCGCCAACCCGCTGGTCTCCAACGGCAGCCTCATGACGGCGCCCGCCTTCCCCAAACGCATGCGGGCCATCCAGGCGCGCGGCCGGGTGGTGGTGGTCGACCCCCGCCGCACCGAAACCGCCGACAAGGCCGACGAGCACCTCTTCATCCGCCCCGGTACCGATGCGCTGTTTTTGTTGGCCATCGTCCACACGCTCTTCGCCGAAGGGTTGGTGCAGTTAGGCGCCCTGGCGGATCACGTAAAAAACCTGGAGCCTGTTGCGGCGGCCGTCCAGGCTTATACCCCCGAGCGGGTAGCCGCATCGACGGGGGTAGCGGCGGCCAAAATTAAGGCCATCAGCCGCGAGTTTGCCGCTGCGGAGCGGGCCGTATGCTATGGTCGCATGGGCGTGTCTACCCAGGAATTCGGCGGCTTGTGCAACTGGCTGGTCAACCTGGTCAATATCCTGACGGGGAATTTCGACCGGCCCGGCGGCGCCATGTTCACCACGCCTGCCGTGGACACCGTTCTGCCCAACCGGGCGGGTAAGCTGGGGCGCTGGTCCAGCCGCGTCAGCCAGCACCCGGAGCGGTTCGGCGAGCTCCCCGTAGCCGCCCTGACCGAAGAGATCCTGACCCCCGGCGACGGGCAGATTCGCGCCCTGGTCACCTCGGCGGGCAACCCCGTCCTGTCAACCGCCAACGGCGCAGCCCTCGATGAAGCCCTCGGGCAGCTGGATTTTATGGTCGCCATCGATATTTACCTCAACGAGACCACCCGCCACGCCCACATCATCCTGCCGCCGACTACCGGCCTGGAGACCACCCACTACGACGTGGTCTTCCACACCCTGGCGGTGCGCAATACCGCGAAGTTCTCGGAACCCTGTTTTGAGAAAACCGCCGACCAGCGCCACGACTACGAAATTTTCCAGGAACTCACCCGCCGCCTGACGGGCGGCACCTACGACCCGCCGTTTGCTACCCCCACGCAAATGGTGGATGCGGGTTTGCGCTTCGGCGCCTACGGCAAAACAGGCTTATCCGTCCAACAGCTCCAGGACCATCCCCACGGCATTGACCTGGGCCCCCTGCAGCCGGTATTGCCCGGGCGGCTGTTTACCGAAGACAAAAAAATCGACCTGGCTCCGGCATCCCTCCTGGCCGACCTGGTGCGCCTGGACGGCCAGCTAGTCGAATTGGACAACGTGGCGCCCGACTTCCCCCTGCGGCTCATCGGACGGCGCCAGTTGCGCAGCAACAACTCCTGGATGCACAACAGCCAGCGCCTCGTCAAAGGTGGCGACCGCTGCACCCTTCTGGTACACCCCGACGATGCCGCTGCGGCTGGCATGGTGGCCGGCCAGGTGGTAACCGTGCAATCGGCGGTGGGCAGCCTGCAAATCGCCGTCGAAATTTCTGATGAAGTAATGCCGGGGGTGGTCAGCATCCCCCACGGTTGGGGACACACCCGCCGCGGCACGCAGCAGGCCGTGGCCGAAGCGCACCCCGGCGTGAGCATGAACGACATCACCGACCCTCACCTGCTGGATGCCCTGACCGGCAATGCCGTCTTTAACGGCGTGCCGGTGCGGGTGGTGACGGGGTAATAAGCGCGAGGAGCCTGTCTGAAAACTCATCGCTGCACCACAAACGACTTGCTGATGCCGCCGTCTACGGTGTTTGTCGTACTAAAACGGGGTGTACCACTGCTATCGAAACTGCGGACAATAAAATAGGGAAAGTCAACAAGCGTTGCCGTGTCGGGGACGTTGTCGAAAAAATAACGTTGATCGTAACGACTACCAAATCCAACGGTAACCCCATTGATCCAACGGTGACCGACCGTTGGATCAACCGTTGGATCAATGGCTTTTTGCGCACAGGTATTTAATTCTATCTTGCGAAAAGAAAATTAGCAGTCAATTGATCAAACATGAAAACAAACTGGAACACCACCTATATAGATATGAAAAACCTGATCAGCATTTCGAGAGGAGACAATGCCCGGATGTTGAAATACTTAAACCAGTTTCAGGAATTGATCCCCCCCCGGGTAGAAAACCTCAAGGCGTGCCTGCAGGCAGATGACCGGAAAATGATCCGCCAGATACTGCACCAGATGAGCCCACAGTTGCAGTTCTTTGGTATCCCCGGGATGCTCACGCCCATCCGGCGCCTGGAGCATGAATATGAGACCATGTCCAGGAAAGAGCTGAAAACGCTGGTAGATCGTATGCTGAAAAAGCTGGACGGGGCCATTAAAGAGGTCGCTTTAATCGTGAAAAATAATTTTACAGCGTTCTAAAGCCCCGACAAATGAAAATAAGCACCGTATTCCTGATTATCCCATTTTTTACGCTGTCTTTAGGCGCGCAAGCGCAAGTCAACTCCGATTCCCTTTGGGCTGTATGGCGTGACGAAAGCCAGCCTGTTATCACCCGGCTGAAGGCCATTCACGCCTTTCATGAAGACAAAGATGGCTTGCCTACCACCATTAACCCCGACACTGCTTTCTATTATGCTCAATTAGAGTATGATTTAGCGGAAGCCAATGGCCTAAAAGAATGGATGGCAAAGGCATTGTTTGTACAAGGGAGTAGCTATGCTAAGAAAGGTGATTTTAGAGAAGCGGCAAAATTATTTATCCAAAGCAGAACCATAGCGGAAGAAATCGGTCATAAAATGCTCATCGGACGAAACTCCGGGTACCTTGGAATGGGTTACATGAGACAAAACGATGCTAAAAGCGCATTAGCTGAATTGTCTAAAGCGCTCAAAATTTTTGAAGAATTAGCTGATAAAAAGCGGCTAATATTTATTCTGGGGACATTGTCTTTGTATTATTTTCAGCAACAGGATAACGCGCAAGCTTTGGCTTATATAGATCGGGCTTTGGCCATTCAGGAAGAATTAACTGAAACAACTGACAATGAAAATAGTAGATGGACGCTCAGTGCCATGCAACAGACCCGGAAAATGATAATGGATAAATTTGACGTTACATCCGATCCGCTGATCGGCAGTACGCAAAATCCGACCGCAACTGAAGCGGTATCAATAGCGGCTAATGAGACCAATGATGCTAAAATGCTGATATCGCCCAGGATAGATTCTTTAGCGCAAGTCTATACGGATAAAAACCTTGACCATTTTTTAAAAGAGATTAAGACGAGCGAAGCACTTGGAGACAGCTACAAAATGGCGGATGACTTAACTCGAATAGCGTATATCTACCAGGAGAGCGGTGATCAGGATAAAGCACTGACCTATTATTTTCAATCTTTAAAATTGCTCGAGGAACTCGGAGACAAGTACAAGATATCTGATACCTATTTTGCTATAGGACTTATTTATTACGAAAAAAGTGATTATGACAAGGCGCTTGAAAATATATTTCAATGTTTACACCGGAGTGAAGAACTGGAGGGCGAACTTAATAGAGGAGCGATGTTAAGTATGATTGGTAACATTTACAGTAAAAGGGGAGACATTGATCAAGCGCTGGTTTTTTTAAATCGAAGTTATAACCACTATAAAGCAACGGGAAGAATTTCTGGTCAGGCAAGTGTGCAAAATATGATCGCTGGCACCTATCGTGATTTTGGGGATCACCAGGAGGCGCTTAAAATATATACTCAAAATTTAGCCTATTTAAAAAAAATCGGCGACAAAGCAAACACCGCAGGTACCCTTTTAAATATAGGGAATATTTATGAGCAACAAGGAGATCGTGAAAGGGCCATGGAAAATTACCTGGTAGCTTTGAAGGTTTTTAAAGAAATGGGCTCAATGGACAATATAGCGTTGATAGCTGTAACAATCGGAAATAGCTATCTAGAAGAAGGCAATTATGCGCTGGCATTGGATTACAGTACCCAAAGTTTAGCTATTTCAGAAAAAACGGGAAAGAAAGAAAACGCGGCCTTTGCGCAAGGACAGATAGCGAGAATTTATACGGCTCAGGGCAATCACGCCAAAGCGATTTCCACCGGTGCGCTGGCGCTTAAGCTGGCGCAGGAAATGGGTGCGATGAGCACCGTCGGAGAGGTTGCGAAGCAGCTCGCCACCAGCTATAAAGCAACTGGCAGGTATCAGGAAGCGTTGCAAATGAATGAGCTTTATATGCTGGCACGGGATAGCTTGAAGAGCGAAGAGAACCAAAAAGCGGTCATTCAACAACAAGTAAAATCCAATTATGAAAAACAAAAAGCCATCGACGACCTCGAGAATGAAAAACGGGTAGCCGTCGAAACCGAAAAAAAAGAAGCGCAACAAAAGCTGTCCATCGCCATCGGAATAGGGCTGCTACTCATCTCCTTGCTGGCCCTGGTTATTTTCAACCGCCTCAAAGTGACCCGCCAACAAAAGGTCATCATCGAAGCACAAAAGAAAAAAGTAGAACAATCCGAAAAATACAAGGAGCAGTTTTTGGCCAATATGAGCCACGAAATCCGTACGCCGATGCACGCCATTTCGGGCATGGTAAAAATCCTGAAACGGAATGAACACCTCCCTGCTCAGGATACTTTTCTCAACGCCATGCATACCAGCGCCAACAACCTGGTCATCATCCTGAACGACGTACTCGACCTCTCAAAAATCGAAGCGGGTAAACTGGACATCGAAAGCATGCCGATGCAGCCAGCCGCTGTGCTGGAAAACGTGGTCCAAATTCTAAAATACAAAGCCGAGGAAAAAGGGCTGACACTTACGGGTGAAATTGCGGACGATGTGCCTTCCGTGTTGATGGGCGACCCCACCCGGTTGAGTCAAATTTTGATCAACCTGGCCGGAAATGCCATTAAATTTACGGAAAAAGGAAGCGTCGATATCTCCGTAACCAGATCGGCCGATCAACTCCGGTTCAGCATCAAAGACACGGGCATCGGTATTGCGGCCGACAAGCTGGACAGTATCTTTGTTGCCTTCCAGCAGGGGAAAAGCTCCACGGCACGCCAATATGGGGGTACCGGCCTCGGCCTCAGCATTTCGAAGCAATTGGTGGAGCTGCAACAGGGAAAAATAAGGGTAGAAAGCGAGAACGGGCGAGGCAGTATTTTTTACGTCGAGCTGCCTATCGTTGCCGCTGAAGCGGATGCCATCGGGCAAGACTTAATCACCGAAGATAAGCTGAAAACAATGGCGGCCTCGCTGAAAGGCATTCGCGTCCTGCTGGCCGAAGACAACCCGTTCAACCAGCTGATCGCCCAGGACGACCTGTCTTTTTACATCGAAGACGTGAAAATAGACACGGTGGAAAATGGGGCTTTGGCCGTTGAGAAATTCAAAACAGGTGAATACGACCTCATCCTGATGGACGTGCAAATGCCAGACATGAACGGCTTTGAAGCTGCCCGGGAAATCAGGAAAATAGAAAAGTCGGCCGGCGGCGGAAAAGCGATTCCCATCATCGCTATGACCGCCAGTTTGTTAAAATCAGAAGTAGATAGCTGCTATGCTGCCGGGATGGATAATTATATTCCGAAGCCCTATAAGGCGGAGGAATTGATTGGGACGATTTATGAAGAGGTGAAAGGGTGAGTGATATGGATTCAGCGAAAATAAAAACTTTTATCATTAGGGAAAGTCAATATCAGCCAATCAACTTATGATAAGATCAAAGAGTTTTCTGAATATTTATTCGTGAACAGGGGTAAAATTCAAGCCAAAGGAAAAGGAGATATCGAAATGTTTTTCGTGGATATTAAAAGGCCAATGAACCTTTAATTTGTAAAACCGGACAATATGCAGCATAACAAAATAAAATGCCTTATCATAGACGACGACCCGTTTATCCGGGATTTGCTGCAGGATAAACTGAGCCAGTATTTACCGGAGGTGGAAGTGCTGACTACTGCAAGTAGCGGGCTGGAAGGTTTACAGAAAATTGCACACTACCAGCCAGACCTGGTATTCCTGGATGTGGAAATGCCAGATATGACTGGATTTGAAATGCTATTCAAACTGGAAGATATTTCGTTCGAAACCATTTTTATCACTTCCTACAGTCATTATGCCATCAAGGCTATCCATTTTGATGCGTTGGATTATTTGGTGAAGCCCATTGATTTGGGGGAATTGAAAGCGGCCATAAAAAGGTATAAAAAAAAAGCAAAAAATAGTGACCCTTCCGAAAGCATAAAACAGGCATTGTTTAATTGGAACACAAAAAATGATGCCGACAAAAAGCTGGTGCTACAAACACAGGAAGGTGAAGTACGGTTGGTCTTAAAAGATATTGTTCGGATAGAAGGGGAGCGAAACTACAGTTATATTTATCTCGCCAACGATAAAAGGAAACTCACCACCAAAACGTTGGGCGAATTAGAAGAACTCTTAGGCGATAAAGGGTTTTTCCGGTGCCATAAATCTCATCTGGTCAACAAAGGCCATATTCAGTCCTTGTTGAATCACTTTGCTGTTCTTCTCCACAACGGATTTACAGTCCCCATTGCCAGAAGGAAGCAAGGGGCTTTTAGGATATGGTATGCCATGGATGAAAACCTGCAAAATACCTGAACCATTAGCGCTTCATTACTGCGCCTTCACCTCGGCCACCAGTGCCTGCAAGGAAGCTTTGGCATCGCCGAAGAGCATTTTGTTTTTCGCGTGAAAGAAGAGAGGATTCTCGATTCCGGCGTAGCCAGGGCTCATGCTGCGCTTGAGCACCACCACGTGTTTGGCGTTCCAGACCTGCAGCACGGGCATCCCGTAGATGGAGCTGCCGGGATCATCTTCGGCCGAGGGGTTCACCACGTCGTTGGCACCGACCACCAACACCACGTCGGTGGTTTTGAGTTCTTCGTTGGCTTCTTCCAGGTCCAGCAGCTTGCTGTAGGGAATGTCCACTTCGGCCAGGAGCACGTTCATGTGGCCGGGCATGCGACCCGCTACCGGGTGGATGCCGTATTTCACTTCCACGCCGTTGTTTTCCAGCAGTTCGTCCAGTTCCTTGACGGCTTTTTGGGCCTGGGCCACGGCCAGTCCGTAGCCGGGCACCACCATGACTTTGTCGGAGTAGTAGAGTTGGATAGCGAGGTCGGCCAGGCCAACCTCCCGGATGTTCTGGTCGCCGGTCGCTGCTTTACTGGCGGCGGCCGTACCCCCAAAGCCACCAATGAGGACGTTGAGCAGCGAGCGGTTCATGGCATTGCACATGAGGACGGTAAGAATCGTGCCCGACGCACCGACCAGGATACCCCCCACGAGCATAATCTGGTTGTCGTAGATCATACCAGCCGCCGCGGCCGAAAGACCGGAAAAGGAGTTGAGCAGCGAGATCACCACGGGCATATCCGCACCGCCAATGGGGGCCACGAAAGATAGGCCGTAGACCAACGTCAGCACCGTGAACATGCCGATGGTTAGCCAGCTGATATTGCCCGACGACCAGCCCAGGTAGGCGGCAAAAACCACCAGGCCCAGGAGGAAGATCATGTTGATGCCGCTGTGTTGGGGCAGAATGATCTTCTCGTCTTTTACTTTGCCATCCAGCTTCAGGTAGGCCAGGATACTACCCGTAAAGGCGACGCCACCAATGAGCAGCGTGGTCAGTAGTATCGCCAGCGAACTGGTCGAGGTTTCCTTCATGCCATTGGCCACTTGCCCCAGTTCCAGGCCGGCCAGGGCCACGGCACACGCGCCACCCAGGCCGTTGAAGACGGACACCAGTTGCGGCATATCCGTCATGGCTACTTTCTTGGCGGCACGCCAGCCAATACCCGTGCCGATAACCAGGGATACGGCAATCCAGGCGTAGTTGCCATCGCCACCTCCACTGGGTGCCACCAGGGTAGCGACAATAGCAATACCCATGCCGATGCCTGCCAGCCGGTTGCCTTCCTTGGCTGTGTCGGGTGAACTCAAACGGCGCAATCCCCAGACAAATGCCAGGGCACCCACGAGGTAGGATAAATTGATGATAGCTGTTAGCATGGTGTCTATTTTGTCTTTTTCTTAAACATTTCCAGCATGCGGTCCGTGACCACAAAGCCGCCAATGACGTTGATCATACCAAAAACGATGGCCAGCGAGCCGCCGATCAGCATAAACAAGTCGGTAGCCGCAGCCTGCTTGACCAGCAGGATTCCCCCCACGATCACAATGCCACTGATGGCATTGGCACCCGACATGAGCGGCGTGTGCAAAACCGTAGGTACTTTGGCAATGATCTCGAAACCAAGGATGATGGTGAACAGCAGCAAGTAGAACATGAGCAAATGCTCATCGACAAAGGCCACCAATTGTGCAATATCCATAAGGGGCTGTATTTTGAATAGTATAAACTAAAAAGAGATTTTTACTGAAAATGACGGTCAAGCGCTGGAGTCAGGTCATACTTGTACGGCCAGTGCCAGGTGCTAGGTTTTGGTAATCAGGGTGTTGCTCACGATCTCGTTGCTCATATCCACTTTCAACTCTCCGTCTACGACGAGTAGCTTGAGGAAGTTGAAGAGGTTATTGCTGAACATTTCGCTGGCATTTTGAGGCATCTCTTTGGCCAGGTCAGAGTGTCCGAGGATGGTGACGCCGTGGTGGACGATGGTTTTTTCGTCTACCGTAAGGGCGCAATTGCCACCCGTGGAGGCTGCCAGATCGATGACCACCGAACCGGGGCGCATGGCTTCCACCGTTGCTGCTTCAATGAGGATGGGGGCCTTCTTGCCCCGCAACTGAGCGGTGGTAATCACGACGTCGGCCTGGCGGGCGTGATCCTGGATGGTGGCTGCCTGGCGGGCCAGGAACTCCGGGGTCTGCTCTACGGCGTAGCCGCCGGCGGTGCGATCGTCACTGGCGCCTTCCACTTCTACGAAGCGCGCGCCCAAACTTTGAACCTCGTCCTTGGCCGCCTGCCGCACGTCGAAAGCTTCCACTACGGCACCCAGGCGTTTGGCGGTAGCAATGGCCTGCAGGCCCGCCACCCCAGCTCCCAGGATCAAGACCTTGGCGGGCTTGATACTCCCGGCAGCCGTGATCATCATGGGAAAGAAGCGGGGCAACAACTTGGCGGCCGAAAGCACCGCCTGGTAGCCCGCAATGGAGGCCATAGACGACAGCACGTCCATGCTCTGGGCCAGACTCGAGCGCGGGATCATATCCATGCTGAAGGCCTTTAACTGGTGCTGTTGCAAAAATCCGGTGATCTCGTGATCGAAATAGGGTTGAAACTGGCTGACCAGCGTTTTCCCGGCGGGAAAGGTGGCCAGTTCCTGGTTGGCGGGCGGATAGATGCTGAGGAGGAGGTCGGCCTGTTTGATGACCTCGGCCCGGCTCCCTGCTTTGGCGCCGATGGCCAGGTAGGTGTCGTCGTTGAACCCCGCCGCCTTGCCGGCACCGGTTTCTACCACCAGGTGGGCTCCCAGTGCGATCAGCTTTTCACCATTCTTGGGTACCAATGCTACGCGATTGTCATTGGCTTCCGCCAAAATTCCAATGGTTAAACTCATGCGACCTTGTTTTGTGGCGATTAAGGTATAAAAAATTTAGGGGAGTAGGGCACTAAATTGATAAGATAAAAACAACTCCTGTTAGTCGCATAGCGAATAAATAAGCAACCTCCAAATGCTGCCAGGCAGGACACTAATACCAGGCATAAGCAGGAAACCCAAAAACCTGTTTACAAAATAGGCTTTGCATTCCATCATCCAATGGTCATTTTTGTGAGTGGGTGGAAGGAGACTGTTCGTAAAGATGCGTTAATACGTTTTCACTGTGCTACCCTATCCACCTTTCCTCGGCCTAAAACTTCCCACTTCCGACCTCCCACCTCCCACTTCGAGCGACCTCCCACTTCGAGCGACCTCCGACCTCCCTTTTATTCCTCCGGCTCCACCGTATAGCCCGCCTTGCGCAGCAGCGCAATCACCCCTTCTTCACCCGCCAGGTGGCCTGCACCGACGGCAAAAAAGACGGTTTCTTTGGCCATCAGGCCCTGCATGACGGGAATCCAGTTGCGGTTGCGCTGGAGGAGCAGGAGGTCTTCGTAGCCCCCCATGCCGCTGGCAGAATCGTCGTCCATCAGGCCTTGCATGCCCACGATATCCTGGGTGGTGTACAGCTCGATCATCTTGTCCATGGTGGTGTCGGTGGCGTCATCCGAATCGCCTTGTTCCGATTTGATGGCTTCCAGCAGCATTTGCGCCTGGGCCGTATAGGGAATGCTGTCGAAGAGACTCATCTGGAATTCGGCCGTTTCCAGGCCTACGATGGGTTTTTCCTGGGTTTTGGCCCGTTCCGTCAGTTCGAGCTCGTAGCTTTTGATCCCTTCGCCCATCATCGCTCCCATGCCACCCGCGCCGGGCTTGGCGTTGGGCATGCCTTCACCGGCCAGCACGGTCAGAAACATAGGCTTGATCCGTCCCATAAAAACCATGGGCAGCCCGATCTCGTCAAAGTGATCGGCCACCAGTTGGTAGTCCTCGGCGGGGAGCAGGTCGGCCAGGGAGGTATCATTGTTCATGTACATTTTGCTCATCAGCCCCATCATGGCGGCGGGGTTCATCATGTCTTCGGTATCGATTTCGAAGGCGATGCGCGTGCTTTTGTCAAAGGCCTTTTGCGTCGGTTCATTAAGCAGATAGTGCTCCTCCGGAATCATGTGGATGGTCCCGAACAGGTAGCTGGGTGACTGGAGTCCTTGTCCGGAAATTTTCCAGAGCAGAAAGTTCTCGGCGGTCGTTGGCGCGAAGCTGGCCACCGCTGCGGGTTGGGCGGCGAGGGTCACCGTAAAGAAGACCAGTAAGTTGAGCGGCAGTAATCGGGCAATCCATTTCATATCGTAGAGCTTATTGTTTTAATAATCAGTATCAAGAACATCCCCTTTGTTACAAAGTTGAGAGAATAACCAGGAATTTAGACTGGTCAACGCGGTCACCTTCATTTGATTGCTTCGTACATAATGGTGTGGATGCGGGGCCGGATATTGCGGATGTAGATGCCCCGGTTGTTGCGACTGGGGTAGACCCGATTACTCAGAAAAACAAAAAGCAGTCCGTTTTCCGGATCGGCCCAGGTGAAGGTGCCCGTGTAGCCCGAGTGGCCAAAGCTCGCCGCCGAGGCCGCCTCCGCCACCGAGCTCGCCGAGGCGTCGTATTCGAGCAGCGGCTTGTCGAACCCCAGGCCCCGCCGGTTGCCTAGCGCGGCGTAGGAGCGGCTAGCAAAGGTGTCCACCACCCCCGGTGCCAGGTACTGCTGCCCGCCGTAGGAACCGCCATTGAGGTACAGCTGCATGAGTTTGGCCAGGTCGTAGGCATTGGCGAAAAGCCCGGCATTGCCGGACACCCCACCCATCATGGCGGCGCCCTCATCGTGTACGTGTCCGTGAATCAGCGTCATCCGGAAAAAGCTGTCGCGCTCGGTCGGCACAATCCGGTCGAGCGGAAAATAGCGCAGCGGATTGTAGCCCAGGGTATAAGCACCGAGTGGCCAGTAGAAGGTCTGGTTCAGGTACGTCTCAAAATCCATCCCGGCTTGGGTGGCCACTATTTCGGGCAGCAGGTAAAACAGCAGGCCCGAATAGACGTACTCCGCCTTGTCGTTCAGCGGCGACTTCCGGATGGCCTTCATCATCTGGCGCTGGTAATGGCGGTGCTGCCACAGCTCGTCGGCCAGGTAAACAGGAAACCGCGTCGACGGCTGGCGGGCCAGCGAACACCAACGGAAGCGGTAATCATTGATCCGCTCAGGATCCCGCCGCTTCGACCACGGGTACTTGCCGTTGCCCCGCAGCGTAGCCTGCCAGAAGGGGATCCAGGGGCGCAGGCGGGCCTGGTGCGAGAGCATGCTCCGAAAGCTGAGATCGGCTTTGTTGCTGCCCTGGGCGGCAGGGTAATAGGCCTGCAGAGGGGCATCCAGGTCAAAGGTCCCCTCGCCGTACCATTTCATGAGCGCTGGCAAAACTGAGGTCACCTTCGTCACCGAGGCCAGGTCATAGATGTCCGTCAGCAGGGTAGGGCGCTCCTGGCTGTCGGTATGGTAGCCAAAGGCTTCGTGGTACACCACTACCCCATCTTTGGCCACCAACACCTGCCCGCCCGGGAAGGCCTGGTGGGCGAGTCCGTCGGCCATGATGGCCGCAATGCTGTCTTGCAGCAGGGTATCGTTCATACCCAGCGCTGCTGCCGGGGCGAAGGCCAGGCGTTGAACAGGTGAAACGACCTGCCCACTTCTTGCCGGAAGCCTGCTATTGAGCGCTGCGCCCAGCAATTGGTCGCTGCCAATGGCCCCGAACAGGAGCTGGGCAGCCAGGGATTGGGCCCAGGGGGAGCGGTCTTCGCTGAATACACAGGTAGTGAACGCCGTCGGCGGCAAGCGCGCCGTGACGCTGCCCCGCCCGAAAATGACCACCACCACGGGGATGATCGGATGGTCGAAAAAGGAGGTCCACGGAAAAGCCGCCGCTGCTTCTCCGTCCAACGCCAGGATTATCAAATTGACCGGCAGTCGGTGTGGGTAGGTCGACTCCAGCAGAATTTCCTCGTCTTCCCAATGGAGGCGCGCCACCGGCAGGTAAGTATTCAGGGTGTGGAACAATTCCTCGTCATCGGCCAGCCCCATACTGAACAAGGCCGGCCGCAAACTGTCCAGGCCGCCCAGCGGTAACCGCTGCTCGGCGTTGTTAATGACCACCAATCCCGCCCGCGCCTGCTGGAAAGCGGCCAGGTCGTGACTAGGAAGTTGCGCCTGCAGCCCAATACCACAGGAGCTGAGCAGGAGAAGAATGCATAACTTTTTCATAAGCGACGGGCAGGATAGTACCTGCCAGGCTAAGTTCTGAAAAAAAATGAATCGGGGATGATTTTTAGCTACGTGAGCGTTTGTTTAGCTACCAGTCTAACCTTTATCCACCTGGATGCCTTCTAAAAAGTTGGTAAATTTATTTTTTTGTTTGTTTAATAATTATTTAAAAATAATTTTGGTTTATTTGCGCTAACGATTATCTTTGTAATCCTCGGGGCAGGCTGACTAAACTGCTCCACTATCAGCGGTAACTACCCTCGCCCAGTCAGTGAGGCTCATCAGCGGTTTTTTTTAACGCATTGCTGGTTCCTTCGTTCGCGGAGGAAGGTATAGAGGCGTGCCCGGACCACGAGCGTGGAAAGGGTGTGCGGTGACCAAGGCCCCAAGGGTGGGGCCCCGCCCTGGCGGGGCTCTGCCACATAAACAGGACAGCACCACCTAATCTAATCTAACCAATCCAATCCCACCCTTCAGCAATTCCGGCCCTTTACACTTCACCCCCCTAGTGGTCTGTCAAGGCTAAAACTTCAGGTAGCCTGTGGCGTCTTTTGCGGCCACTCTGCGTTGGAGAACCCCTTACGTAGCGGTGCTATGCGCGGGAACCCCCGCCTTGATTGGCCCTAAAATTCGCTCACACTCAACCGGAAAATTAACACTTGACAGACCCCTAGCCCATCTCGCTCCCAATTCCACATCAACCACAGATTTTAACATACCTGCCCGACCCATTCAGAAGTCCGGATTTCCCAGAAACAACTACCTTGCGCCCTAATTCATTTCCGCCATGAGCCATTGCTTTATTCGCATCTATTGCTGCCTTATTATGGGTTGTCTGCTACCAGTGGCCAGCCAGGCCCAAAAACACCTGACCAACAAGGAATACGACGAGTTGAAGCAAATGGTGGAAGCTTCTCCCGTGTTTATGCGCGGATTTTCCGGATTTTCGCTCTTCGATCCCGCCGACCGCAACTTCGTCTATGCCTACCAGGCCGACAAATATTTTACCCCGGCTTCCAACACCAAGATTCTGACTTTTTTTGCGGCCGAATCCATCCTCCTGGGCCAAATGCCGCTCGTCACCTTCGCAAGCCACGGTGACACCCTGCAACTTTGGGGCTCGGGGAACCCGTTGTTCCTGCATCCCGATTTTGTGGGCTACGACTCGCTCAGCAACTGGTTGCGGCTATGCCCCGAACCGGTCTGGCTGCTTTCCGACGCCCACTACCAGGATGCCCGTTTTGGCGAAGGCTGGTCCTGGGATGATTATTCCTTTGGCTACCAAATGGAAAAAGCCGCTTTCCCTGTCTATGGCAACGGGGTGCAAATAAAAAAGAAAACCCGACTGGCACCCATCAAGCTGTTGCCAGCCTATTTTCAGGACAAGTTGATCTACGTCAGGGAACCGACGGTAGGCCGGCTCGAAGACCGCAACATTTTTACTTTTGGCGCCCGCGCCTTGCGCGCCGGCGAATTGGAGCGGGTGTTGCCTTTTCGTTATTCTTTGCCGTTGGCCGCCGAACTCCTTCAGGATACGTTCAAGCACCAGGTAGGGTACAATCTGGCACCGCTGCCCCCAGCAAAAAAACGGCAATTATTACGTGCCCCCTTACCCGACACGATGTACCGGCAGTTGTTGCAGGACAGCGACAATTTCCTGGCCGAACAATTGCTCCTCATGTGCAGTGCCCAGCGCTACGGTACCATACAGACGGAAAAAATTATCGCCTACGTACGCGACACCTTGTTGGCCGCTCTGCCCCAGCCCATCGACTGGGTCGATGGGTCGGGCCTATCGCGTTACAACCAGCTTACGCCCAATAGCCTCGTCCTGGTACTCGACCAACTCTACCAGCGGATTCCTGCCGAACGCTTGTTTAGCCTCTTTCCGGCTGGCGGGCAGTCGGGTACCCTTGGCAGGTGGTACGAGGGGAGAAATGGGAAACCTTTTATCTTTGCCAAAACCGGCACCCTGCGCCACATCCACTGCCTGAGTGGCTACTTGCGTACCGCTACGGGTAAAGTGTTTGTGTTTAGCTTTATGCACAACAACTATCCCGACAAGATCAATGACCTGCGCGAAGAGATGGCGCGGGTACTCAGCTGGTTGCACAAGCATTTGAAAGATTAGACTAAGCCTTATATGAACCTCCGTACCCAACTGCTTTTCACCCATTCCAAAGTCAATACCCAACGGATAGCCGCCTGGATCGGCCAGGATGCCGAAAGATTTTCGGAGCTGGTCACGATTTTGCTGCACGACGAAGTTCGGGTGGTTCAACGCGCAGCCTGGGTGCTGAGTGAGGTGGGGTGCGCCCAACCTTCGTTGCTCGAGCCGCACTGGAATGATTTGATAACCGCGCTGGAGGCAGCCCGGCATCCGGCCGTACCGCGCAATATTTTCAAGGTTATTGCGGATGCCCATATCTATTTACCCGAAGACCTGGAGGGGCGTTTGGTCCAGGCTTGCTTTGTGGTACTTGCCCAGCCACAGACCCCCGTTGCGGTCCAGGTGCACGCCATGGGCTGCCTGGCTAATCGGCTGCTCCGTTATCCCGATCTGGCGGTAGAATTGAAAGCTGTACTAGAGGAAGGTATGGCCTACGCCAGCGCGGGCTATCGCAGTCGCGCACAGAAGGTGCTCAAGCAGATTGCCCGGATGGGCTGAAGGCCGTTCCTCCCGGCAAACGCTAATCCAGTCGACCAGCCAGTACACAGGTTAGTTTTTCCTTGATGGTGTCCCCTTGTGGGGTAAATATTTCGGCCGCAATGATATAAATACCCAGGCGTGCCCGCGAATCAGCTTCGGTGCTGCCATCCCAGAGGAAGCTCCCCTGGCCAGCCAGCAGTTCCAGCCGTTGCAGTTGCTGCACCATCCGCCCCTGGGCGTCGAAGACCAGCAGTTTGGCCACGTAGCCCGCCTGGTCGGTGGTGTACTGGATCTCCAGGTAGTCCTGGAAACCGTCGCCGTCGGGCGAGAACGTTTTTTCCGGCAGGGAGAAGAAGTTGTCCGTCGGTACAATCACCGACTGCCGATCCTGGCTATTTCGGCCAGTAGGTGTCGCAAAACCCACCGTGGAAGCCGCCGAAGCCCAGTTGCCCTCGCCCTGGGTAGGGGCATCGCTCCGCAAACGCTCGAGGCTCACCCCGTTGCGGTCGCTCAAGAGGCGGGAGTGCCAGTCTTCGGTGTAGTTCAGTGCATCCAGCACTTCGAGGCTGGCGTTTAAAACCGTGATGTTGCCTTCCCCGTCACCCAGCGAAGGGAGGTCGTTTTCTATTAATGCCGCTGGTTGCGGCACGATGTAGTTGGCCAGGATATTCGCCGGATCGGAAGTAAAAACAACGTAGGCGCCGGGTAACAAGACGTAGTCCGTCTCCACGATCGTACTGAGCGTGCCCGAGGTGATGGCGTCGTTGCGCAAGCGCAGCCCCTGGAGGTTGAGGATCCTGGGGCCGGGGTTGTACAACTCCAGGAAGTCTACTCCCCCGGTGTAGGGATTGAACAGGATTTCGTTGATCAGGAGATCGCCGGGCACCGGACGGGTCGTGAGCCCCACCGTAACGCTGCTGCTGGCCGTGGAAGTGTTGCCCAGACAATCGGAAATACCCGCTGCGGCAGTGACCTCGTACAGGGTGTTTTCGGCCAGGGGCTCGCTCAGGAAGAGGTGCACCGATTGGCCATCTGGTTCCAGAAAGGCACTGCCGATGTCGATGGTTGGGCTAATCGCAAACAGATCCATAAAATCGACGCCGCTCCCGAGAATAGCGTCGAAGCGGACAATGATCTCCGTGGCGCTGGGTGCAAAAGCGGTAAGCAAAACGGGCGCCTGGGTTGCTACCGCGGTTCCCAACACGGCGTTGGGTTGGCCCGGCGTGCCGCCCTGGGTAGCGGTACTGGCCCGCCAGTTGCCGGGGCAGCTGTTGGTCAGGGCGAGGTCGATCAGCTCCAGTGAATAGCCGCCGTCAGCACGTAGGGGGTCCTGGTACCAGGAGAGGTCGTAGACCAGGTTCACCAGCTCTTGCCCCTGGGCATTGGTCAGGATCAGTTCGTCGCCACTATTGGTGAGGGCCGGGAAGGAGGCCAAAGTGACTACGGGGCCCAATACGCCCAGTTCTGCCGCCGCATCGTTGCTGCACAACGTCACGTAAGCCTGGGGTAAGAGCACGTATTCGTCCACCAGCCGGGGGGTGGAACCCGTACTTAAGCCCAGGCCACCCAGTTGGAGGGCCTGGTTGCTGGCGTTGTAAATTTCTACGTATTCAAAATTGGGTAACCCTACGGGAGGCGTAGGATCGGGGAAAATCTCGGTGAGAACCAGGTCGCCGGGAAGCGGCATTACGGCGAGCAAATAGTCAAAGACGAGATTTTGACTTGCGTTGACATTTCCGGCCAGGTCGGCCACGTTGACCAGCGTCAGGGTATAGGTCGTCAGGCTCACCAGGCTCTGACCAAAGCCCAGGGCCAGCCGCGTGCGGTCGCCGTCGGCAAAAGCAACGGTTTGAGCAGCACCCAGCCCATTGTTCAGGGTGTAGTTGGCCGGGGCGTCAAGGGCGCCAGCGGCCAGGGGTTCGTTGAATCTTACGATGACCGAATTCGCACTTTCAGCCATTGCGCTCAACGCCAGGGGCGCTTCGGAGTCCACGACCACTGGATCAATCAGGATATTATCAAACGTAAAAGCCGTGTTGCGCGTGGCGGTATAGCGGCAGGTAAGCCCAAAATACTGGGCTTCGGGGTAGGTCGCATCCACGACGCTACCCTGGGGGTCATAATTTTCGCCGCCACTGTAATCCGCTTCCAGGATCCATTCGCCGGCGGCGGTGCGTCGTACCAAAATACCGATCGAAACGGGGTCATTGGCTGCTGCTCCTAATGGCCCGCTCAGCAGCAAAGTACTGCTGCTGCCGTCCTGGCGGTAGAGTTCCAGCGCGTCATTGGCGCCGGAAATCCCGCCTACCTTCAGGTAATACCCGCGGAAGACGGCTCCGGCAACGGGGGGCAGGTCGGTGGCCAGGTAAACCGTGGTGTAATTGCTGGTGGAAGGCGCAAAATCACAACGCAGCGTCAGGCTCCAGGTCGTCTCCGCTGCAGTGCTGGTGGGTACGAGCGTGTAGAGATCGGTGATGTTATTGCTCGCCGGGAGTAAGTCGTCGAGTTGGAGTGTGCCGCTGCTGACAGCAAATTTTTCGGGTGCGCCCTGCCAGTAAGCAGCAAGTGTGCCAGCAGAAAAATCATCACTGAACTGGGCGGCCAGTGGCCAGGCCAGCAGTTGTATAATGCCTAAAAAAAGGGTTGCTTTCATCTTCCAAAAATAGTTAAAAAGGAAGAAGAGGGGTTATATTTGCGTTCCCATTTAAATAAATTTAAATTCAATCATGAGATTAGCAGTTGTTGGCGTTACCGGTCTGGTGGGCAATGTGGTTTGCCGAACGTTGGAAGCACGCAATTTTCCCGTCACGGAATTTATCCCTGTCGCCTCCGAGCGTTCCGTAGGTAAAACCGTTACTTTTCGCGGCCAGGCGTACCCGGTCATCGGTATGGCGGCGGCGGTTGAAATGCGTCCCGATGTTGCTATTTTTTCTGCTGGCGGCAGCACTTCCCTGGAGTGGGCCCCGAAATTTGCGGCCGTCGGCACCACGGTAATCGACAACTCTTCGGCCTGGCGAATGGACGCTACCAAGAAACTCATCGTTCCCGAAGTCAATGCAAATACCCTCACCGCCGAGGATAAGATCATCGCCAACCCCAACTGTTCCACTATCCAGATGGTGGTCGCACTGACGGCCATCCACCAACGCTACGGCATTCGCCGCCTGGTCATCTCTACCTACCAGTCGTTCACGGGCACGGGCGTAAAAGCCGTTCACCAGTACGAAATGGAAAAAACGGGCCAGAAAATAACGCCGGAAGAGATGGCTTACCATTATCCCATCTTCGAAAATTGCCTGCCGCAGTGTGACGTTTTTCTCGATAACGACTATACCAAAGAGGAAATGAAACTCGTCCACGAAACCCGCAAAATTCTGGGCGACGACACCATCGGCATCACCGCCACGGCCGTGCGCGTACCCGTACACGGTGGTCACTCCGAAGCCGTTAACGTAGAATTTCGCCAACCGTTCGATATCGACGAAGTGCGCCAACTGCTCGCCGCCACCCCGGGCCTGATCGTAGAAGACGAGCCCGCAAAATACCGCTACCCCATGCCGCTTTTCGCCAAAAACCGCGACGAAGTTTTTGTGGGGCGTATCCGCCGCGATGAGTCCATCGAAAATGGCCTCAACCTCTGGATCGTAGCCGACAACCTGCGCAAAGGAGCAGCCACCAACGCGATCCAGATTGCTGAGTATTTGCTGCAACAGGAGCTGTTGCCGGGTACGAAGGTGGCAGTGGAGTAAGTAACAAAATCTTAAACTTTTCGGAAAATCGGACAGCTGGTAGTGGGGTGTCCGATTTTTTGGGGGAACATCACATTTTACCATCCTCCCCCGGCCCATGTCCCAAAAGCAACTTACCTTCGCGCGTTAAAAAAGCCAATGACTGTATTTATATCTGGCGCCGATGGTTTTGTGGGCAGCAATCTGATCCGGGAACTGCTCAAGCGCGATTACCAGATCGTTGCTTTTGTGAAGGAAGGCGAAGACCCCGCCACCATTAAAGACCTCCCCATCACCATAAAGTATGGCAACTTGCTGGATGTCGCTTCTATTGAAGCTGCTATGGCGGGTTGCGATGTGGTTGTTCATACAGCTGCTAGTACGGCCATTTGGCCTTATCGTTCGGCTATGCAGCATCAGATCAACGTGGGCGGTACCATGAATATGGTTGCTGCGGCCAAACGACACCAGGTTCTTCGCTTTATTCATATCGGAACGGCCAATACGTTCGGTTTTGGGTCGAAGGAAGATCCGGGGGTAGAAACCAGGCCCTACGCTTCGGGGAAATACGGTATGGATTACATGGACACCAAGCTGGAAGCACAAAACTATCTCCTGAATGAGGTCAAAGAGAATAATTTTCCGGCCCTGGTACTGAATCCTACCTTCATGCTCGGGCCTTATCCCGCGCGTATTGGGAGCGCGAAAATGGTGTTGAGCGTTTACAAGGGAAAAGTCAACGGCTACACCCGAGGTGGACGCAACTACATTGCCGTTAAGGATGTTTGCGTGGCTATTGCCAATGCCATCACGCAGGGACGAATAGGGGAGTGTTATGTTTTGGGTCATCGAAACATGAACTACCAAGAGATTTTTACCCTCATAGCAGAAACAGTGGGGGTGAAGCCACCAAGAATTGCGGTTCCTGATTTTGTGGTCAAAACCGTGGGGTATCTCAGTACCATGGCCGTTCCTATTTTTGGTTCCGAACCAATGGTAAGCTACGCCATGGCCCAAATGGCGGTAGATGAACATTATTTCTCAGCGGCTAAAGCTATAGCAGAATTGGATCTCCCTCAGACACCCATGCACCTTGCCATTAAGGAAAGTGCGGATTGGTTGATTGAGCATAAGTACATGTAGAATCAATACAACTATGCAAAACTATTTTCAAGACAAAGTAGTCGTCATCACCGGGTCTAATCAGGGGATTGGGAAAAAGCTGGCTTTCCAATTGGGCAGTTATGGCGCGAAAATCGTGATCAATGGCCGCAACCAGGAGAAATTAGAGGCTGTGCTCCTGGAGCTCCAACATAAAGATATAGCTGTGTTAGCGCTTGGTGGAGATGTTTCAAGTGCCGCCTTTTGTGAACGCCTCATTGCAGAAACCGTCAGCCATTTTGGGCGCCTGGACATCTTAATCAATAACGCGGGCATGTCGGCCAAGGCATCGCTCGAAGAAGGGAGCCTGGCGGTATTTAAGACCGTGATTGAAATCAATTTGTTGGGAACGGCTTATGTCTCAAAATTCGCCATTCCGCATTTGAAAAAATCACAGGGCAGTATGCTCTTTATTTCCAGTTTGGCGGGCATACACGGTTTGCCTTATTTTACGTCCTATTCTACGTCCAAGATGGCGCTGACCGCTTTGGCCGAGTCTTTGCGGCTTGAGTTGCATGGTCACAATGTACACGTAGGTACGGCTTACGTGGGCTTTACGGAAACAGCTAAGGAGAAAACGGTCTACAATGCAAAAGGAGAATTGGAGTTTTTGCAGAAAAGAGAAAACATCCAGGCCACGCCCCTTGCTGTCACGGTAGATAAACTGATTCGACAAATTAAGCGGCGGAAAAAATCCAGCTATCACAGTACCATGGGCAAAATGAATTACATCCTTAATAGGGTGTCACCTGGTTTTGTTGAGTTCTTTTTGAAAAAATCGCTGCATAAGTTTAAGTGACGAGAAAAGCAAAGGGGACGCCCAATTAGGAAGGCGATCGCTATACGACAGCCTGTTATACCTCAGCAATATCGGACCCGAACCCCCATTCTTTTCACCCCCAGCGCTATAAATTGCAAGAGCGCCCTCCCTGACGGGAAGACGCTCTCTGCGTTACAGACAACTACACAAAACTTATTCAGGTGCTGAAAATAAGCCTGGTTAGGTGCTTACCGACCATTAGTGCAATACGACAATCTGCCGACTGACCGGTTGGCCGTTTTCGCTTTGCAGACGCAACAGGTAAGTCCCGTTAGGCAACAAACGCGTGTCCAGTTCCAGGCCCTCCTGCGGCCATTCGGCTACTACTTTAAACAGGACCTCCTGGCCATAGATATTGTAGACGCCGAGGGTCAGTTTTTCTCCCACCAGGTAGGCTGCTTTTACGTTCAGCAGTTGGTCCACCGGATTGGGGTAGGCTGCTACCAAACCCGTATTCGGCCCCGTCAATCCGAAGATATCAATGGGCGTCTCCGTCTGCTTGATACAGGCAATACTGGTCGTACATACGTGCTCACAACCATTGGCATCGGTGATCGTGACCGAGAAGTTCTGGGTCGTGAATCCTACCGTGTAGGTAATGCGTCGGGTATTGGCTCCTGCCGTGATGAATCCGTCGCAATCGGTCATGTCCCAGGAATAAGTGTAGGGGGCGGTGCCGCCCGTCACGTTCACCGTCAGGGTATTACCCGCTGAATT
Organism: Bacteroidota bacterium; assembly: GCA_003045895.1. Lineage (GTDB taxonomy): Bacteria > Bacteroidota > Bacteroidia > Chitinophagales > Saprospiraceae > Lewinella. Next base: position 17,526 of record PZPC01000043.1, on the reverse strand, counting down.
GCAGCTGATAATCTCCGGAATATTGAAGGCGCATGCCAGGGTGTTGTCGTAAATGTCGATGTACTGCACCACTTTGGTGCTGTTGCCACATTCGTCAGTAGCTTCCCAGCTACGGGTAATCCGGGTGCCGAAGGCCGTGGGCACCGATGTTTCGGTGAAGACCGGTTCAATGCCCTGGGTGTAGTCGTCTTTGACAAATACCGTTCCGGGCGCCGGAATAGGATCGTCACAGTAAAGGACGAGGTCGGCCGGTACCTGGAAGATTTCCGGTGCGTAAGTATCCACGTAAGTGACAAGGATACTGATCGCCGTACGGTTGCCACAAGGGTCAACGGCTGTCCAGGTAGCGCGGTAACGAGCCAGGTAGCCGTCTACATCGCAGTCGCCTTCGCTGAGGAGGCTCAGCTGTACGGTCGCCGTCAGATTCGCGGCACAATTATCCACTACCTGTACATCGCCAGGGGCGAAAACGATCGGTTCGTGGGGGTTGCCATAACCTAAACCAACGGGCAATACAAGTTCCTGTTCATCCTGGAAGTTGGTCAGTAGCGGATGGGTGAAGCGGATGGTCGGCGCCACATTATCGGTAAAGAAAACCTGCTGGGTAGCCGTAGACACATTGCCACAGGCATCCATTGCCCGCCAGGTGCGGGTGAGGATTTGCCCACACTCGGCCGGGTTGGTGGTCGTTTCGGTCAGTACCACGGTGGCGTTGGTGCCACTGCATTCGTCAATGGCTGTTACCGCTGTTGGGATACTGGTGTCGTCGCAGGCATCAGCGGGTACATTGCGGAAAACGGGTCCCGTTTGGTCCACAATGGCAATGTCCTGGGTGAAGTCCGTCCGGTTGCCACAGGCATCGGTTACCGTCCAAACGCGCTGGAAGTAAACGGGATTGCTGGGGCAACTCACCACGCTCGGTTGCAAACCAACGAAGCTGATGTCGGCTACCCCACTGCACAAGTCTGCCACTGCGGGGAACGGAATAGCCGCTCCGCAATTGACGGTAATTTGTGCGGGTGCACTTACCACCGGAGGTGTCGTGTCCACCAGCTCCAGGTTGAGGGTATAGTTGGTGGTGTTGTTACAAACATCCTTGGCTACTACCCGCAAAGTATAACGGGCCAGGTAGCCGGTGCTGTTACAGTCGCCACTGCCAACCAACTCGGTGCTGAATTCAAAGGTCACGCCACTACAACCGTCATCCACCACCACGAAGGGGAGGAGATTCGCCAGGATAGCTTGTCCATCTTCGGTGCAGTTGGCTTCCAGGCGGGCGGTACTGCCGCTGGCCAGCCCGGTCAGCCCGGGGTAGTCAATCGTCACCGTCGGTCCTTCGGTATCTATCAGCGTCAGGCGCTGGGTAGCGGTGGCCGTGTTGCCACACACGTCGGTGGCGGTCCAGGTGCGCTCAATGTATTGTACGTTGTCGCAAGCTACGGGATCCGATTGCGTGAAGGCGAGGGTCGCAAATTCACAGTCATCTACCACCTGGATATTGTTGGGCACCGGTGGCAGCACCGTCACACAGGCGTCGGCAGGAATGTTGCTCAACGTCGGCGGCGTGCGGTCCACCAAATACCAGTGGAGGCTGGACGTAGCCGTATTGCCACATTCGTCCGTCGCGCGCCAGTAGGTGGTGATGTAGCCCGTGTAGCCGTATTCCGCGCAGTCGAAGGTACCGTGGTCGTCAAACCAGAAGTCGACGGCCCGGGGTCCGGCACAGTTGTCCACCGCCGTAGCTGCGTAGCTGAGCGCCGTAATGCGGCCCCATTCTTCACAGTCGGTATATACAGCCTGTCCATTGGTATAGGTATTCACGTAACCGTCGGTAAAGACAATTACCGGTGCCGTGGTGTCCTGGACGTTGATGACCTGATCCTGTGAGGTCGCATTGCCACAACCATCTATCGCCGTCCAGGTGCGGATAACCGTATAGGTGTTGGCACAAGCTCCGGGCACGGTGCGGTCACTGGCGGTCAGCCGGATCTCCGAGCAATTGTCCGTTGCCGTTGGGCGCGTTTGCGGTAAGGCGGCGCCACATTCAATGGTCACGTCTTCCGGGAACGAGGTCCAATTGGGTGGCTGGGTATCGATAATGCGCAGGAACAGGGTATAGGTTGAACTGTTGCCACAATCATCAGTAGCCGTCCACGTACAGCGCCAGAGGCTCAGGAAGTCAGACACGCCACAGATTCCTTCGGCAATCAGTACATCTTCGTAGGTGACGGTAATCATATCGCGACTGGAACAGGCGTCTTCAATGGTCAGATCATCGGTTGTGACCATAAAGGGCGTCCAGTTTGGATCGGCAATGTTGCATTCCACGTCCATGGTAGCGCCATCGGGCAGGTCGAAGGAGATCATCGGGGCCTGGGTGTCTTCAATGGTGAAGGTCGCCGTGGTAGAATTGGCATTGCCACAACCATCGGTAGCGGTGAAAGTTACCGTGGCCGCACCGGTTGCACCACACAAATCACTGAGTTCCTCAAAATCATCCGTCCAGGTAATTGCGACACAATTGTCCGTAGCGATGGCATTGCCATGACTGGCCAACCAGGCATTCAATTCCGCTGCGTTGCCTTCTCCATCACATTCTACGGTCATATCCATTGCCTCCGGATCAAAAACCGGGGGATCAACGTCCATGATAACCGTAAAGGTGGCGGAGCAAGCAGCGGTATTGCAATCGTCACTAGCGGAATAGTTAATGGTCACCGTGACATCCTCATCCTGGCAAATGACTGGAGCCGTCTGGAAGTTCGCCAGATCCGTCGACATTGGACTACAGCCACCAAACGTTTGGAATTGTCCCAACCACGCTGCGTAGGCCGTGTTCAAATCTTCCTGTGAAATACAGGGGCCTACGGTCACGGAACCCGGACAGTTGACGCTGAGCACGGGTTGTGCTGGAACGGTGAAGGTGGACGTACAGGAAACCAAGTTACAATCGTCGCTGGCCATGTAGGTGATGCTGATGACGATGTCGGTAGCCGAACAGGCGCTCGGTGGCGTCTGGTAGTTCGCCAGGTCGGTAGACGTCGGTGAACAACCACCGATGGTCTGGAACTGCGCCAACCATGCGGCGTAGGCGTTATTCAGATCCGCCTGCAGCATACAGGCACCCACGGTCACGGGATCGGGACAGCGGACGCTGAGTGCGGGCTGAGCCGGTACGGTGAAGGTGGAGGTACAGGTTGCCGTATTACAGTCGTCGTAGGCCTCGTAGGTGATGCTGATGACGATGTCGGTAGCCGAACAGGCGCTCGGCGGCGTCTGGTAGTTCGCCAGGTCGGTAGACGTCGGTGAACAACCACCGATGGTCTGGAACTGCGCCAACCATGCGGCGTAGGCGTTATTCAGATCCGCCTGCAGCATACAGGCACCCACGGTCACGGGATCGGGACAGCGGACGCTGAGTGCGGGCTGAGCCGGTACGGTGAAGGTGGAGGTACAGGTTGCCGTATTACAGTCGTCGTAGGCCTCGTAGGTGATGCTGATGACGATGTCGGTAGCCGAACAGGCGCTCGGCGGCGTCTGGTAGTTCGCCAGGTCGGTAGACGTCGGTGAACAACCACCGATGGTCTGGAACTGCGCCAACCATGCGGCGTAGGCGTTATTCAGATCCGCCTGCAGCATACAGGCACCCACGGTCACGGGATCGGGACAGCGGACGCTGAGTGCGGGCTGAGCCGGTACGGTGAAGGTGGAGGTACAGGTTGCCGTATTACAGTCGTCGTAGGCCTCGTAGGTGATGCTGATGACGATGTCGGTAGCCGAACAGGCGCTCGGCGGCGTCTGGTAGTTCGCCAGGTCGGTAGACGTCGGTGAACAACCACCGATGGTCTGGAACTGCGCCAACCATGCGGCGTAGGCGTTATTCAGATCCGCCTGCAGCATACAGGCACCCACGGTCACGGGATCGGGACAGCGGACGCTGAGTGCGGGCTGAGCCGGTACGGTGAAGGTGGAGGTACAGGTTGCCGTATTACAGTCGTCGTAGGCCTCGTAGGTGATGCTGATGACGATGTCGGTAGCCGAACAGGCGCTCGGCGGCGTCTGGTAGTTCGCCAGGTCGGTAGACGTCGGTGAACAACCACCGATGGTCTGGAACTGCGCCAACCATGCGGCGTAGGCGTTATTCAGATCCGCCTGCAGCATACAGGCACCCACGGTCACGGGATCGGGACAGCGGACGCTGAGTGCGGGCTGAGCCGGTACGGTGAAGGTGGAGGTACAGGTTGCCGTATTACAGTCGTCGTAGGCCTCGTAGGTGATGCTGATGACGATGTCGGTAGCCGAACAGGCGCTCGGCGGCGTCTGGTAGTTCGCCAGGTCGGTAGACGTCGGTGAACAACCACCGATGGTCTGGAACTGCGCCAACCATGCGGCGTAGGCGTTATTCAGATCCGCCTGCAGCATACAGGCACCCACGGTCACGGGATCGGGACAGCGGACGCTGAGTGCGGGCTGAGCCGGTACGGTGAAGGTGGAGGTACAGGTTGCCGTATTACAGTCGTCGTAGGCCTCGTAGGTGATGCTGATGACGATGTCGGTAGCCGAACAGGCGCTCGGCGGCGTCTGGTAGTTCGCCAGGTCGGTAGACGTCGGTGAACAACCACCGATGGTCTGGAACTGCGCCAACCATGCGGCGTAGGCGTTATTCAGATCCGCCTGCAGCATACAGGCACCCACGGTCACGGGATCGGGACAGCGGACGCTGAGTGCGGGCTGAGCCGGTACGGTGAAGGTGGAGGTACAGGTTGCCGTATTACAGTCGTCGTAGGCCTCGTAGGTGATGCTGATGACGATGTCGGTAGCCGAACAGGCGCTCGGCGGCGTCTGGTAGTTCGCCAGGTCGGTAGACGTCGGTGAACAACCACCGATGGTCTGGAACTGCGCCAACCATGCGGCGTAGGCGTTATTCAGATCCGCCTGCAGCATACAGGCACCCACGGTCACGGGATCGGGACAGCGGACGCTGAGTGCGGGCTGAGCCGGTACGGTGAAGGTGGAGGTACAGGTGGCTTCGTTACAATCATCTTTTGCTTCGTAGCTGATTGTTACAATCGTAGCGACGCCATTAGCGGAACAAGCGCTGGGCGGTGTCTGGTAGTTCGCCAGGTTGGTTGAAACAGGCGAACAGCCACCAAAGGTCTGAAACTGAGCCAGCCAGGCTGCGTAAGCGATGTTTATATCAGTTTGTGACGTACAAGCTGCTACGGCCATCGGCTCGGGGCAACTGACACTAAGTCTGGGCTGCGCCAGTACGGTAAAGGTCGAAGAGCAGGCTGTCTGGTTGCAACCGTCTGCTGCGGAATAGTTGATGGTAACCACGCGGTTGTTCCTCGAGCAGGCACTGGGCGGTGTCTGGTAGCTCGAAAGATCCGTGGAGACAGGCGAGCAGCCACCCATGGTGCGGAAGCCAGCCAGCCAGTTGGCGTAAGCTGTATTTAGATCCATATACGATTCACAAGCGCCAATGGTGACGGGGGCGGGGCAGCTGACGCTGAGTGCGGGCTGAGCTGGCACGGTGAAGGTAGCCGAGCAGGATTCCGTGTTGCAATCATCCTGCGCCTGATAGTTAATCGTAATGACGATATCGGTAGCGGAACAAGCGCTCGGAGGCGTCTGGTAGTTCGCGAGGTTGGTAGAGACCGGATTACAACCACCAAAGGTCCGGAACTGAGCCAGCCAGTTGGCGTAGGCCGTATTCAGGTCAACCTGCGACATACAGGCACCTACAGTCATGGGCTCGGGGCAACTGACGCTGAGTGCGGGCTGAGCCGGTACGGTGAAGGTGGAGGTACAGGTTGCCGTATTACAGTCGTCGTAGGCCTCGTAGGTGATGCTGATGACGATGTCGGTAGCCGAACAGGCGCTCGGCGGCGTCTGGTAGTTCGCCAGGTCGGTAGACGTCGGTGAACAACCACCGATGGTCTGGAACTGCGCCAACCATGCGGCGTAGGCGTTATTCAGATCCGCCTGCAGCATACAGGCACCCACGGTCACGGGATCGGGACAGCGGACGCTGAGTGCGGGCTGAGACGGTACAGTGAAGGTGGAGGTACAGGTGGCTTCGTTACAATCATCTTTTGCTACGTAGCGGATTGAAATGACCGTAGGAGTAGCCGAACAAGCGCTCGGCGGCGTCTGGAAGTTCGCGAGGTTGGTAGAGACCGGATTACAACCACCAAAGGTCCGGAACTGAGCCAGCCAGTTGGCGTAGGCCGTATTCAGGTCAACCTGCGACATACAGGCACCTACAGTCATGGGCTCGGGGCAACTGACGCTAAGTGCGGGCTGCGCGGGCACGGTGAAGGTAGAGGTACAGGTTGCCGTATTGCAGTCGTCTTGTGCCTGGTAGGTGATGCTGATGACGATGTTGGTAGCCGAACAGGCGCTCGGTGGCGTCTGGTAGTTTGCCAGGTCAGTAGAAGTTGGATTACATCCACCTACTGTTTCAAACCCAGCCAGCCATTGCGCGTAAACATTGTTAAGCTCGTTCTGCGATGTACAGGCACCTACCGTTCTTGGATTAGGGCAGTTGACTGATAGAACCTCTCCTGCTGCTACCGTAAAGGTAGATGTGCAGAACTTGGTGATACAATCATCGGTAGCCGTCAGGGTGAAGGATAAGTTCACCGCTCCACCGCAGACAAAGGCCGGTAGGGCTGGAATGGACCCGATATTTGAGCTTGGATGACAACCATCATTGACGTCAAAGCCAGCCGACCAGGTCGCATAGGCGGCCATGATCTCCGCATCGGTACTACAACTTGGCAGGCTTACATCCGTTGGGCAATCAACTGTTAATGGCGTACCTGCCGCTACGGTAAAGGTAGAGGTACAAGACTTCGTCGTACAGTCGTCCGTTGCCGTCAGCGTAAAGCTTAGGTTTACTCCGCCACCGCAGACAAAGGCCGGTAGGGCTGGAATGGACCCGATATTTGAGCTTGGATGACAACCATCATTGACGTCAAAGCCAGCCGACCAGGTCGCATAGGCGGCCATGATCTCCGCATCGGTACTACAACTTGGCAGGCTTACATTGCCTGGGCAGTCAACTGTCAGTAAATTCGGATTTACCGTAAAAGTAAATTCACAAAAGTCAACAGGTATATCACCCGCATCAATCGTTCCATCTACTTCATCATAGATGGTGATGGTACGGGTAATATGCTGTGTAGTAGTCGTACATACATTAGGGGTTTCACTATCATCCGTATCTATTACCAGGTTGTTACAGAAGGTTACCTCAATGTTGTAGTCATTCAGTAAGTCAGTTGCATTTTGTGGATAACCTGGTAAGTTAGCGATGTCTGTACAATCAAAAACACCAAGATCGGAATCAACGGGGCAGTCTACATGAGGAGTACAACAGCCAACAGCATCTTCAATCAAAAACGTACAATTTTGGCTACAATTAATTTCGTCGGTAATGGTCAGGGTATAATTGTTGCCACCTGAAAAGGGTAGATCGGTTACCGTAACGGAAGAACCATTGGAATTTCCTGAAGCAACAGTCTGATTCAGCCAATTCTTGATGACGTAACCGTAAAGCCCGGTCATACCAGTGGAGCCGCCTGTAATAGTGAAGGTAACCGTACCCAAAGTACCATCACACTGGATATCGGTAGTGCCGCTGATGGAGCAGGCCGGTATATCAGGGGCTGAGCCCAAAATACGCAGGTCGCAGCTTTCACCAAAGTAGGGGTCGTCGCCTGCTGTTTTGGTGACGGTGAAATCGTAATTCGTCCCCACGGGATAGGTTGCGGTGAGGGTTCCCATGGTGATTCCTGGTTGGGTACCCGCATTATTGGTAAAAGTTAAAGGATTAGGGGCGTAGGTAAAGGTAACCCCAGGGGTATTGGTGTTATCCACACCAATCCAGGTACCATTTAAGCCAAAAAGCTCAACGTCTACCTGATACGTATTGGCATCGGTGCACTCGACGGAACGCACGACTTCCCGAATCTGGCAGTATTGGTCACTGCCACAACCATAACGGGCTTTAAAATTGTTGATTTGCACTTCGTTATCCGTACCATCCTGATCCCAAATAGCTATGTACCAATTGGTGCTTTGGGAGAAAATACTAGCATCAATGGGGATGTTATTCCAGGTGTTGGTGCTTTCTGTTCCGCAGGCTACCAGCTGCAGGGTAGGACAGGTGGGATTGTTTATATCAATGCCACTTAAGTATACGTCATCGCTTGTGCCGGGCGTCCCCTTGTCATCCCATAGATATACATAGTTGGTATGTACATTGGGGACTACATAAAGCGCCCAGCCAATATTATCACCAGAATTGTCATTGATTTGTACATCAAAGTTGCCGGAAAATGGCCTGACATCAAAGTTGAGCCAAATAATCGGTTGACCTGGGGTAGGATTCGTCACTGGAAAGGTGGTCTGCGTAGAGGGGTTGATACAGCCTAAATTGGAGACATCAATAAGAAATTCACCAGGATTATACGTGCAATTATTGACAGGCGCCACCTGGGGTTGAGTGCCTGCCTGAGAGGCGCATTTGATAATCCCTTTGGCGGGGCTGTTCGGGTTTTGGCTGTCATCGGGAACTCCCGATTCGTTATTAGGCGACCAGCCAGCACCGTCGGTCCAGCGTTGCGCGCAATCACAGGGAAGAAACGGCTGCGCTGTAAGTGATAGCGTACAACTCATTGCGAAACACAATGAGATAAATAGGTGAAACTTTTTGCGGGAAGAACTTCTGGAAAAGAAGGTGGCAAAAAGGTTTTGTGTGTGTGTCGTTATAGTGTTTAAGTGTGTCATAGTGCTTGCGTTGTCTGTTGGAAATTTTTATGATGCGGGTAAGCTTTTCAAAAACCATTTAACCTCCTTTTAGGGCATAGCATGTCCCTTTTAAAAGAAGTCTTTTCTTTTAAATTTGAATATTAAAACAACATGATGGGTATTCACTAATACCTAGCAATGACAGGCCTTGCGATAGACAAGACGATTAGAAAATAAGCCAATCGAAAGCGACGCAAGGTCAATATCGACGACCTATTCTGCTGGTCAATGAATCCCGTATAGTGAATGGGGGAAAGCGAAACGCCCTAGTTGCTAGGGGGGGAGGGCGCTATTCAGGTAAGTTTGTGTCATGTTATAGTGTTTTGAGTGAAATATATAAAACCTGTTTTGTGCAGGTGGAATAAATCAAGTAGCTGGTAGTAATTGACTTAGGATAATTGCAGATACCGCAATACACACCTTAGCCATACAACAGCAAGACAAGACGGTAGGCTGAAAACAGGCTACCATCATCGAATAATGATTGGCACAGTAAGCAGCAAACACTTTGAATCAAAGTGATTACTCAGACAAAGTTTAGGAGGGGGATAAAAAGTAGTTACACCAAAGGGGGGAAGGGTGTAAAATGTACAAATTTGTGGGGGACTTTACAACACACTTAATTGAGTGTGTTGTGTAATTTTATTTGTGACGGGTTATAAATTATACTATTTTGTATTTCTTTTCTTGCAGTATGATAGAGCAAATATATGGAAATGAAAATAAAAAATCAAATATAAAATCAAAAATAATTTATAATTACATTTAAGTCTTGTAATCAACCTTAATATGTACCGTTTTTAGCAGATTTTTATTCTTGTTTTGAAAAGCTTTTTACCGTGGAGCCCACTTGATAAGTCAGCTCAACCCATTTCCCGGTGCGCGCTCGGCAACGCCAGGAATCCCTGTTTGGGAAGCAAAGGCAGGGTAAACCGGCTACTTTGGTGCCGGGGAGATTTTTCGTATAAACAAATAGGTAGACAGAACAACAGGCAAGCCTGTGCCAGGAGCAATGGAATAATATGGGCTGAAAAAGACCAATAAGGCCTGCCTATCAAAAGGCCGTATGCCCCAACAAATATTTTGCTAAAGCAGGCGAACGGCGAACAAATACCCGTATTGTTGAACAAATCGCTAATGTAGCTACCGCAAAATGCTGGAATACCTGCTAAGTGGTTGTTTATCAACCCCTCTTTCGTATTACCTGACGGGAAAAAAAGCGCAAAGGAGTTTTTTTTAACGAAGCAAAGTGTCTACTTTTGCACGGGTTTTTGAAAACGACCAAAAAAAGCAGAACCAGCGTGAATGTATCTTACTGTTTTCTAGTACTAGTATTATCGCTCACCCTGACGCTGTCTACAGCCTCATTGTTGGCGCAGCATGAAGGACACGACCACGGCACCGAAGCAGCAGCTGAAGGTGCTCACAGTTGTGGAGAAGCAGACGAAGATGGTGATTACGATGCCGTGGCTACGGTAATGCATCACATTTCTGATGCCAATGAATTCCACATCTGGAAGGATGTTCACATTCCACTGCCGATCTTTCTTTATGCGCCGGACCATGGCTGGACCATCGGTACCAGCAGCATGTTCCATCACGGTCATGCAGCCGTTGATCGCTACCTGATCAACCACGGCCGGGTGAACCGTATTGCCGACGCGGATTTCCCTATGGGGGAGGTACCTATTAATGGTATCATGCACGAAGTAGAGACCATCACCGACAGCAAGGGCAAAGAAAAGGAGATAGACGTTTATTTCGCCTGTGCCAATAACCACCTCTGGGAATTGGAAAGGCCCAGCACCCTCGACGGGGGTGTCCTGGGTGGAGGCCTTACTTCCTTCTACGACTTCTCGATTACCAAGAATGTATTTACCATGATGCTGGCAGCTTTGCTGCTGTTGTTCCTGTTCAGCGCAGTAGCCAGGGGCTACCGCAGAAATGAAGGGCAGGCCCCTTCCGGAATCCAGTCGTTCATGGAGCCTTTTTTCGTCTTTATTCGCGATGAAGTAACCAAGCCGATGATCGGTGAGAAGCACTACGAGCGCTTTCAGCCCTTCATCATGACGCTGTTTTTCTTCATCCTGTTCTGTAACCTGATGGGGTTGGTACCCTTTTTTCCCGGTGGTGCCAACGTAACGGGTAACCTGGCCGTAACCCTGGTGTTGGCGGTGCTGACCTTTATTGTCGTCAACTTCAATGGCAACGGTCACTACTGGGAGCACGTGTTCTGGATGCCGGGCATTCCGGCCTGGGTGAAAGTTATCCTCACCCCGGTAGAGATTCTGGGCTTGTTCATCAAACCTTTCTCGTTGATGATACGTTTGTTCGCTAACATTTCTGCCGGACACATTATTATCCTCAGCTTAATCGGCTTGATCTTTCTGTTTGGCAACAACGGCGACAGTGTTGGCGGTGCCGCTACGGGAGCAGTTATCGGTGGTTTGTTCACCGCGTTCATGAACCTGATCGAATTGTTGGTTGCTTTTCTGCAAGCCTTCATCTTCGCGATCCTCACGGCCAGCTACATTGGCGCTGCGGTGGAAGAACACGAACACCACGATCACGACCACGAACGGGCACACTAATTTAATTTGAAACTCTTTTTTTTTATAATCAATAAAATCCATTTATCATGGGTGCAATTGGAGCAGGTATTGCCGCATTAGGAGCCGGTATCGGTGTAGGTTTGATTGGTAGCCGCGCAATGGACGCGATCGCTCGTCAGCCAGAAGCTGTTGGTGATATTCGTAACAACATGATCCTTACCGCTGCATTGGTGGAAGGTGCTGCCCTGTTTGCTATCGTAGTAGGCCTTTTGGCTGGCTAGTAAGCAACAGTGCACAAAGATTTCATCCGGTGACCGCAGCGGTTGGCTGCGGTCCCGCTTGATAAAAAGTGTTTCTCAAAAATAAAATACTTAAGAGCTAAAGTATACTCACCATGAATATTTTTCTGCTAGCTGAATTTTCGGTCATTCGACCTGATCCAGGACTTATCTTCTGGACGGCCCTCATCTTTATCGTACTGTGGGGGGTCTTGGGACGCATGGCTTTCAAGCCGATCCAAAACGCCTTGACCAAGCGCGATAACGACATCCAGGAAGCCCTCGATGAAGCCAAGCGTGCCCGCGAAGAAATGGCTAACCTCCAGGCGGAGAACCAGAAGATTCTGGCTCAGGCCCGCGAAGAGCGCAGCAAAATCCTGAAGGAAGCCAAGGAGACCAAGGACCAGATCCTGAAAGAAGCCAAGGAACAGGCCCGCACCGAAGCCCGGAAGATCGTGGTCAGTGCCCAGCAGGAAATTGAGAACCAACGCCAGATTGCCGTAACGGAACTGAAGAACCAGGTGGGTCAAATGGCCATCACCATTGCCGAGAAGGTACTGCGCAAGCAACTTACTGGTGCCAATAACCAGGAAGCGTTTGTGAATACCCTGGTCGACGAGATCAAGCTGAATTAATTCCCCCAACACTCCGGTGTTTCTGCCAGCTCCGGCTGGCACCACAACGCATAGAAGATGTCTGTACAAAGAATTGCAGGTCGTTACGCCAAATCACTCATCGAACTGGCCCAGGAGCACCACAAGCTCGACCGGGTCCTCGCCGATGTGACTTCTTTTCAGCAAGTAGCCCAACACAAGGACTTTGCGCTGATGCTGAAGAGCCCCATCGTCAATGCGGGCAAGAAATTGTCGATTGTCGAGGCACTCTTCGGGAGCAAATACGATGAGCTGACCCTGGCGTTCTTACGCATCCTGATTAACAAAGGCCGCGAACCTTACCTGCCGGAAATCGCCAGTGAGTTCATCGCCCAGTACAAGAAGCTTAACCATATTTCTACGGTTAAGGTCACGACTGCTGAACCCCTGAGCATAGCGGCCCTGGCCAGCCTGCAGAAAAAACTGGAAGCCAGCAGCTTTACGGATACCAAGGTCGAAATCACCACGGCCGTTGATCAGGAACTGATTGGTGGTTTTGTCCTCGAAATCGGTGACCGCATCTACGATGCCAGTGTACAGCAAAAGCTTGACGAACTCAAGCGTAGTTTTCAGCATTAGAGGGACAACACCTCTTTTTAATTCGAACATTTTACCAAAATATCTATAGCTCATGGTTGACGTAAAACCTGACGAAATATCCGCAATCCTCAAGCAACAACTTTCTGGTTTCGATAGCGCAACGGAACTGGAAGAATACGGCACGGTATTGCAAGTAGGCGACGGTATCGCTCGTGTCTACGGCCTGCTCAACGCCCGCGCGGGTGAGCTGGTAGAATTTGAAACCGGCGTTCAGGCCATCGTACTGAACCTGGAAGAAGACAACGTAGGGGTTGTACTCATGGGGCCGAGCGATAGCATTCGCGAAGGTTCCCGCGTACACCGTACGGGCCGTATTGCTTCCATCAACGTCGGCGAAGGCTACCTCGGTCGCGTGGTGAACCCCCTGGGTGAACCGATCGACGGCAAAGGCGAGATCGGCGGCGTGACTTACGAAATGCCCCTCGAGCGCAAAGCTCCTGGTGTAATTTTCCGCCAGCCGGTAACCGAGCCCCTCCAAACGGGTATCAAAGCCATCGATGCCATGATTCCTATCGGCCGTGGCCAGCGGGAATTGATCATCGGCGACCGCCAGACCGGTAAGACGGCTATTGCCATCGATACCATCCTGAACCAAAAAGAATTTTACGACCGTGGCGAGCCCGTCTACTGTATCTACGTCGCTTGTGGCCAGAAGGCTTCAACCGTAGCCCAGGTAGCCCGCGTACTGGAAGAAAACGGTGCGATGCCCTACTCGGTCATCGTTTGTGCCGCAGCTTCTGATCCGGCGCCACTCCAGTTCTACGCACCCTTCGCAGGTGCTTGTATCGGGGAGTTTTTCCGCGATACGGGTCGTCCGGCCCTCATCATTTATGATGATTTGTCGAAGCAGGCCGTCGCTTACCGCGAGGTTTCCCTGCTGCTGCGCCGCCCGCCAGGACGCGAAGCTTACCCCGGTGACGTATTCTACCTGCACAGCCGCCTGCTGGAGCGCGCCGCCAAGATCATCAACGATGACGGCCTGGCCCAGAGCATGAACGACCTGCCCGATTCCCTCAAGGAGGCAAACATCGTTAAAGGTGGTGGTTCCCTGACGGCACTCCCGATCATCGAAACCCAGGCAGCCGACGTTTCGGCTTACATCCCGACCAACGTAATTTCTATTACCGACGGCCAGATCTTCCTGGAATCCAACCTCTTCAACGCCGGGGTGCGCCCCGCTATCAACGTCGGTATCTCCGTGAGCCGCGTAGGTGGTAATGCCCAGATCAAGTCGATGAAGAAAGTTGCCGGTACCCTCAAGCTGGACCAGGCACAGTACCGCGAATTGGAAGCTTTCGCCAAGTTCGGTTCCGACCTGGATGCCGCGACGCTTTCGGTAATCGAAAAAGGTAAGCGCAACGTGGAAATCCTGAAGCAACCCCAGTACTCGCCGGTATCGGTAGAGAAGCAGGTAGCGATCATCCACCTCGGCACCAAAGGCTTACTGCGCGAAGTTCCCGTAGAGAAAGTGAAGGCGTTCGAAGAAATGTTCCTGCTGGAAATGAGCCAGCGCGAACAAGGTATCCTCGACAACTTCCGCGCGGGTAAGTACGACGCTGCCGACCTCACTAAGCTGGAAGCACTGGCTAAGGAGTTGGTTGGACAGTTCAAGTAAATCATTTTTTTGATCGCAAGGTCAAAAACACATCACTAAAAACTTTTCCCGATGGCTGGGAACCTCAAAGAAGTTCGCGACCGGATCGCTTCGGTCAATAATACACAGCAGATCACCAAGGCCATGAAAATGGTATCGGCGGCCAAGCTTCGGCGGGCCCAGGATGCCATTACGCAAATGCGCCCCTACGCCAATAAGTTGGACGCGATGTTGCGCAACATCCTGACCAACCTGGAAGGTGATGCTGGTACCGTCTTTGGCAAGGAACGGCCGGTGGAAAGGGCTTGTCTGGTGGTCGTTACATCCAACCGCGGATTGTGTGGCGCTTTTAATACCAACGTGATTAAAGCCGCCCACGCTACCCTGAACGGTAAATTTGCCAACGTACTCGCCAACGGAAACCTGACCATGGTTTTTGTAGGCAAAAAGGGTTATGAGCACTTTAAAAAGCGCTTTGCCGATTCCTCCGTTAAACTCATCAAGGATTACGTCAACCTCTTTGATGACCTGAGTTTCGACAACACCCGGCGCGTAGCCAATTACCTGATGGATGCTTTCGAAGAAGGCCGATTTGATGCCGTCGAGGTGGCCTACGGCCAGTTTCGCAATGCAGCACTCCAGGAAACCGTACACGTACCCTACTTGCCCGTACCTAAAGTGGAAATTGTCGCTGGGGAATCAACCAGGCGTGCCGATTACATTTTCGAACCCAGCAAAGAGGGTTTGTTGAGCCACCTGGTACCGAGCATTTTGCAAACCCAGTTCCGTAAGTTTCTCCTCGATACCCATGCTTCTGAGCACGGCGCCCGAATGACTGCTATGGAATCGGCAACGGAAAATGCCAACGAACTGCTGCGGGATTTGAAAATCACTTACAACAAAGCCCGCCAGGAAGCCATCACCAAAGAGATCCTCGAGATCGTTGGCGGTGCCGCTGCCCTGGAAGGTGCTTAATAAAAGCAACCAGGCTGCCGGGGTTTTATCAACGGCCTGAGCCTGGTGGTGAAATAATGCTCTACACAACGTTGATCCGTCAACGAAAACAGCCATCTCTTGCGAGATGGCTGTTTTTCGTTTGATCCCATCAGTGGTTAGAAGGTGTACGCTTCGGTAAAGGTATGTCTACAGGTCTGGAAAACGGTTACCAGGGCATAAGTCAGGCGGCCGTTCTGGCAGCAAGGCACAAAGGCGTACTGGTCCTCGCATTGCGCATTTGTCACTACTTGCAGCTGGGACACCATTTGCTGAATCGCTTCATTACAATCAATGAATCCGCAACCGCTGTCTATATTGATTCCCGCAGTAGGGGCTGATGATACGGTGGCCATTTGGTACCGAGGGTCAGCAGGTAATTTTTCCGACCAGCTGATGGAGACCGTCGCCCCGTTATCTTGCGCCACTTGCTGCTCCAGGGCCAGGTCAGGCTGGTAGGTACCAGGCGCAGCTACAGTAAGGTGCTCTTTTTCACAGCTTACCGCTAAAATAATACTGGCGAACAGGATGGATTTGAACATGGAGACTTTCATTTTAGATGATTTTAGGGATAAAACAGTCCTCGTTATTGAGGAATACTTACAATGTTATTTACCTTTTGGCCCTGATGCCATTAACCTAGACCAATACCAGGAAGATTCCGACGAGTTCGGATATTTGTAATTATTAAGTCATTAAAGCAGGACTGCCATGCAGCAATTTACCTCCGTTTACGATGTCGCCGACCCACAGCTGTTGGTCCAGGCCGCCTTAGCGATTAAGAAAAACCCCCACGCCCACCCTGACCTGGGCCGCCATAAGACCGTCCTGCTGGTGTTCTTCAATCCCAGCCTGCGTACCCGCCTGAGCACGGAACTGGCCGCCCGCAACCTGGGGTGCAACGTGATGACCCTCAACGCGGCCGAAGGCTGGCAGCTGGAATTTACCGATGGCACGGTCATGGATGGCAGCACCGCCGAACACATTCGCGAAGCCGCGGGTGTGATGAGCCAGTATGCCGATATCATTGGGGTGCGTTCCTTCCCCGGCCTGCAGGATCGGGCTACCGACTACGCCGACGAGGTGCTCCGCGCTTTTATCGCCCACGCAACCGTACCCGTCGTGAGTCTGGAATCGGCCATTCGCCACCCGCTGCAGAGCCTGGCCGATTGGGTGACGATTGAAGAGTACAAGCGGCAGGACCGCCCGCGCGTAGTACTTACCTGGGCGCCGCATCCCCGGACGCTGCCCCAGGCGGTGTCCAACTCCTTTTTGGAGTGGCTGCAACACGCGCCGGTAGAACTGGTGCTGACCCATCCGGCAGGTTACGAACTGGATCCGGCCTTTGTAAAAGATACGCCCGTCAGCCACGACCAGGCCGCCGCCTTCGCTGGCGCCGACTTCATCTACGCCAAAAATTGGTCGGCCCTCCACCCCTACGGCCAGCGCCTGCCCGTAGCTACCGACTGGCAGGTTACGGCCGCCAAAATGGCCCTCACCAATAACGCCTACTTTATGCACTGCCTGCCCGTACGCCGCAACGTGGTGGTGAGCGACGCCGTGCTCGACAGCCCCCAGTCGCTGGTTTTGCCGCAGGCCCGCAACCGGTTGTTCGCCGCGCAGGCGGTGTTGCAGCAAATTTTGGAGCGGCCTGTTGGATAATGGGAGTGATTTGTCTTTTCAGACAGGCTTTGGGGCCGTGCCCCCCGCTGCCCTCGGGTTCTTCGTGCTTCAGCGCTACGGTTGGGACACATCTCTACCTTTGATCATTCAAATTCCAAAATTCAAAAGCGTCATCCCACGAGAAATATGGTTCGCCGACCCCTTATCATAGTAGCTAGAAGGTATTTTGCCTTGATCTTGGTTAAATCTTAGTGCTAACGCAAATGACCGCGCAGCGGTCATTTGCCAAGACCTCAGGGAGGTCCAAGTATGTGTGTGCCAGGCATGGCCCTACACTAACGGATGCGGACGCTAATAAAATAGGGTCCAAGTTCCGAGAGAGCCCGCTGACGGGAATCTCATAGACGAAGCCAAGG
>PZPC01000042.1 GCA_003045895.1 Bacteroidota bacterium | reverse complement strand
CTTTTGTGCGTCTTTATACCGCAGGTATGCGCAGCTGGCAATTTATATTTTTTTAACCCTTTTCGCGAGAAAGTGATAGCAGGAAACCGCTGGCCCTCCGGTCAGGAGCTGGAGCGCACCTACCTATGGGTTTTTCGACCTGAATGCTACCTTATATAGTAGCCATAACCATCCAACGAACGAAAAAGCATCGCCTTATCGGTCATGCGCTAATCTAATGCGTTCCTGCTGGAGTTGAACAAATTGACAATCATCCTGCGCTGCTGACTGCTCACGTACTTAACGGGATGCTCACGCAAATAAAAACGGCCCCGACGAATGTCTCCGTCGGGGCCGATCTTGATTCAATCAATAAGATAAAGGTAACCACAGTCATTGAGCTGCGTTATTCCTTTACGCCTACTTAGTCGCGGAAGCGGACTTTAACCGTTTCGCCGATACAGGGAATGGTTACGCTTTGGCCTTCGCTGGTTTTACGCATAAAGCCATCTTCACGGGAAGGCAGCGAACCCGACAGGCGACCGATACGGCTACCGGCATCATCGGACACCGAGGAGTCGATAGAGCGGGCGTAGCTGTACTTGTCGATAGCGGCAATGGCGGCCAGGCGGCGGTTCCAGTCGTCACAAGCCGAAGAACGCTTGGAGATAATGTCACCCATGAGGATATAGGGCTTGCCCCAACCACTCTTGATGGACGCTGCTCTTTGGGCATTGGACTGTGCCGTACCGTACTGCCCCAATTGCCAGGTTTGGATGCTGGCCATCGAGTAAAGGATCTGCGCCTTCATTTCAGGATCAGTAGTCGAGTCGACACACTCCTGGTAGCGAGCCAGGGCTTCCTGGTACTTGCCTTCTTCCTGGAGCTTGGAGCCATCGAAGCAAGGATCCTCCTTGCGGCGAACAATGTCGAGGGAGTCCTTACGCACCGCGTAGAGGCGATCGTAATCGGCTTTCAGGGGCGCCAGTGCGGGATCGGTTTCTTCGCAACCTTCGCTAAGGAGTTTTTGCCAGACGTAGTTGACGGCCTCCCAACTGTTGCGGTTCTCCTCGTACTTAGGCAGCAGGGAATTGCGGAAGTAACCGCAATCGAATACTTCGGAAGCGATCTTTTCGATAGCAGCATCCATGTTGGCTTTACCCGACTCGTAGTACGCTTTGTAAGGGTGCCCTTTTTCGATGTTGTGATTAGCGAAAGCCGAAGCCTTATTGTACAGATACTGGACCGTCGCTTTGTCGATCTGCTTATCTTCGTAGAGGTAAACCAGGAGCAGACCCGTGGGATCGAGCAACAGGTATTCCGCATCGTTGCCCGCTTCGTCAATGGCCAATTTAACGGCTTCGAGGGTTTCGAGGGTATAGCCGTAGCCATAGGAGTAGAACATATCGAAGGCCTTGCGACCGAGGATAAGTTTGCGATCATCGGGGTAACACTGTAGGTACTCGTCGTAAAGGCCCTGAATAACTTTGGCAAAGGCCTCTTTTTGGGCTACATCCTCCGTTTTGGCGATTTTAGCCTGGTAAAGGGTGATGCCATCAATGTAGTGAGTAGGGCGCTGGCCATCGGCAGCGGGTGCCAGTGTGTAGGCCTTTTGCCAGTTGGCGAAAGCCAGGTTGAAGTCACTTTCGGCAAGTGCAGTCACCTCGGCTACCGTTTTATCTTTTAGGTAGGGGCGGTAAACTACGTGTGCATCTTCTGCTTCGCCTTTCTTGGCGATCTCGTTCCAGTTGGTACACTGAGACCAGGCGGCAGTATTTCCCACCAACAACAGTGCTACGACAACAGCGATTTTTTTAAGAATAGTCATATTTAATTAAATTTGCGTTTAAAGAACCACGAATTATCATTCAGTGTGAAGCCCAAATTGAACCGCACAAAACTTTGTTCGAAGACATTGTCCACCCCACTACGGCCCAGCTCTACCGAAGTATTGACAAAAGAAACCTGTTGGCGGGGTAAAACGACCGGGAATCCGGCACCGATGGTGAAGGAATAACCTTTGAGCTGTGCGCCGTCGATGGTCCGGGGATCGGTACCCATTCGGAAGCCCGCCCGGTAACGGATGCGTTCCCAGTAGTGGTTATAGGAGTTGAAGTTGGGGGTATATTCCGCCCCAACCGCCAGGAAGTAAGTGTCGCTCAGGGCATCTTCCTTGAGGGCATTGCGGTAATTGCTCCAACCGACGAAACCGTATTCAACGCCCAGGTTGATCTTGTTGAGATCTTGGTAATGCAAGCCCACCGTATAAGACGAGGGCAAGGTAGCGGAACCCGCCAGTGCCACTTGGCTGAACAGGGTATCAGATACGATGGTCGACAGGTAGCGGCGGGTAAAGCGGGTACCCTCTACGGAGATATCTTTCTCGTTGCCAGCATAAGCGCCTAATACAATGCGCTTACCATTGGGCACCAGGTTACCGTTCTTATCGAGCTCTTTGAACTCAAAGGCGTACTGGGCGCCGAGGGTCCAGGTCGTACCCCGAAAGCTCACGTCGTCCTGGAACTCGGTATCCAGCGAGCCCTCGAGGGAGTCGAAATTGACGAGGCGGCTATTGATGAGTTTGCCAAAAAGGAAACCGGCGTCAATGCCTACCGACAGTTGCTTGTAGCGGATGCCGGTGCCCCAGCGCAAGCGGGTAGTGCCGCCCGATCCCTTGAGGGTATTGGTGCTGATCTCTACGCCGGGGCTGTTGAGATCGATGAGGCGGATATCGTAGCCTACCTGAGAAAAAGGAACCAGGGCGATGCTCATGCCCGCGTTCCAATCGTTGCTTTGGCGGTCGAGGGTTTGGTTAATGACATTGCGCAGGGGAAAACCCAGGGCTAAGTACTGGAGGTTGCCGCTCCAATTGAAATCGGAGTTGCCGTTGCTCTCCAGGGTTGTCCGGCGGGCATAGATTCCGCCTTCGAAAGCCGTAGACTGCAAGCTGGCCAGGGACGCCGGATTGAGGACGTTGAGTTGGTAGGGATCCTGCCAACCAGCACTGAGGCCAGCCATTCCTGCCGCAGCCGAAAAATACTGTTGGGCAGGGTCGCCCAGACCAAAACGCGAAAGTGGCGAATTGATTTTGGGGCTGATATTGTTATTCTGGATTTGCCCCCAGGCACTTACACTGAGCAAGCTCAAAACCAGTACCACGATATGGCTACGCCAACTATTCGACATTATAAGTTAAAATTTTATTGAGTCCCAGGAGGACTAAATTTGAGTGTACAAATATCTTGTATTCTATTCGTTTTGCCAAAATTTCCGCATCGCCACCGGTTATTAGCACTTTTAAGTCGGGCCATTCCCGCTGTTGCCGGACCGCCAGGGCTTCGATTTCCAGCGCCGCGCCCAACCAGCCGCCGTTTTGCAAGGCAGTGGTGGTGCTGGTTCCCCAGTTCTGCGTCCAGGTGCCGGGTTCTACCAGCGGCAAGCGGGCAGTAAACTCGTGCATGGCGCGCAGTCGCAGCCGGATACCCGGCGCGATATTGCCGCCGAGGTAGTGGCCGTCAGCGCGCAGGAAATCTGTTGTTATACAGGTACCTGCGTCAACGACCAGGCAATCCTGGCCCGGATAACAACTCCATGCCCCTACCACTGCTGCCAGCCGGTCTTTACCGAGGGTAGCAGGGGTGGTGTAACCGAGGGTAATGGGTAGTGGCGTAGTCGCCGCTAGTTCCATTATCCGATACCGGTTTTGCAAAATGGCTGCTTCCGGAGCCGCCAACCAGTTGGACACGCTTGAATAGATGATATTTTCTACACGGTGGTTGGTTGCCAGCTGCAAAATATCGGACAAGGACAATTGGTCGACTACTACTTTGTCGACCAGCACTCCGCTGGAAAACAGGCCGTATTTAACCCGCGTATTACCAATGTCGATGACCAGATTATGCATGAACTAACCAACTGTTGTTTCAATAACGCTCAATATCCTGCTTATGACGCCCTGGTGGCCGGGTGGGTAACTTAAAGTATTGTTAATTAAAATAGGTGTAAAAGGGTAAAGGTGTAAAAGTGTAAGTGCCGGGACAATAATAAAAGGTGTTAGTGCTTGAAGTGGCGGTAACCGGTCATGACCATGGCCATACCGTGTTCGTCGCAGTAGGCGATGCTGTCTTTGTCCTTGATGGAGCCACCGGGTTGGGTAACGGCCTTGATCCCCTCCTGGTCCGCAATTTCTACGCAGTCGGGAAAGGGGAAGAAAGCATCCGAAGCCATGACGGCCCCTTCGAGGCTGAAGCCAAAAGCCTTGGCTTTGTGGATGGCCTGCCGCAGGGCATCGACCCGGGAAGGTTGACCACAGCCCATGCCAATGAGTTGTTTGTTCTTGACCAGTGCAATCCCGTTGGATTTCAGGTGCTTAACCGCAATATTGGCAAACAGGAGGTCGCTGACCTGTTCCGGGGTCGGCGATACCGTCGTGACCACTTTGAGGTCGGCGATGGTTTCCTGGCGCAGGTCGGTATCCTGTTCCACTACCCCGTTGAGGAGCGAGCGAAACGAACGGGGCTCGATCGAATAATCTTTGATCTGCAGCAGAATGCGTTGCTTCTTGCCCTTTAACAATTCCAGGGCATCATCAGCAAAATTGGGCGCGATGAGTACCTCGTAGAAGAGTTCGTTGATCGCCGTTGCGGTAGCCAGGTCGACGGTGGTGTTGCAAATAAAAATACCACCAAATGCCGATACGTTGTCGCAGGCCAGTGCAGCATCCCAGGCTTCCTTGAGCGTAGGGCGTACGGCCAGGCCACAGGTATTGGTGTGTTTGAGGATAGCAAAAGCCGGATCGCCCAGGCGGAGTTCCCGCATGATCTGGACCGCGGCGTCGATGTCTACCAGGTTGTTGTAGGAGATGTCTTTTCCGCTGATCTTATCGAATACCGCTTCAAAATCGCCGAAGAAGACACCCGACTGGTGGGGGTTTTCGCCATAGCGCAGGATATCCGACCGGTGGATGCTGTATTTAAAGGCAATATCAGTGGTGCCTTCGTTGAAGTAATTGAAGATGGCAATATCGTAGTTGGAAGACACCTTGAAAGCCCGGCGGGCCAGTTCGCGGCGATCGTCGAGCGTTAACATGCCCGCTTTGTCCTTCAGCAAGGCATAGAACATGGCGTATTCCTCGCGGGAAGGTACCACTGTTACGTCGTGAAAGTTTTTAGCCGCCGCACGGATGAGAGAAATCCCTCCAATATCGATTTTCTCAATGATGGCCGCTTCTTCATGGGTAGTAGCTACCGTTTCTTCGAAAGGATAAAGGTCAACGATCACGAGGTCGATCTCGGGTAGTTTATAGGCCTCCAACTGCGCCAAATGCTCGGGTTCGCGGCGCGCCAGGATGCCGCCGAAAACAGCCGGATGCAGGGTTTTTACCCGCCCGTCGAGAATAGAAGGGTAAGAGGTAATCTCTTCCACCGCCGTAACCGGAATACCCAGGTTGGCAATGAATTTTTGGGTCCCCCCCGTAGAGTACAGGTGTACACCTTGTTGGTGGAGTTCCTGCACGATTTCTTCCAACCCGTCCTTATAATAAACGGAGATCAGTGCACTGCGGATTTTTTTAGCTGACATAGCGTTTTTCTTACCTTTTGCAAAAGAAAGCGCAAAGGTAGTGTTTTAAGAGATAATTAAGGAAAAATTGGAAATCGGAAGTGGGAGGTGGGAAGTCGGAGGTGGGAGGTGGGAAGTCGGAAATAAGCCCACGCTGAAGACGTGGCAGGCAACGCTGAAGACGTGGCAGGCGCGTGTAAAAGTGTAAAAGTGGAAAGGTGTAAAAGAGGGGGAAGGAGAAAGGGGGGGAAAAGCCCCAAAACACCCCCTACACCACCACGGGCGTATGGGCCAGCAAGCTGGTAAACAACGCCAGGCCATCCGTATTACCCAGGATGTCTTCGGCCGCGCGTTCGGGGTGTGGCATCATTCCGAAAACGTTGCGCTGGGCATTGCAGATGCCGGCGATGTTGTCGAGGGCGCCATTGGGGTTGGCGGCGTCATCCACCGTGCCATCGGGGTGGCAGTAGCGGAAGAGGATCTGGTCATTGGCCTGCAGTTCAGCGAGGGTCTGGGCATCGGTATAATAGCGACCTTCGGCGTGGGCAATGGGGATTTTATAGGCCCGCTGGAGATCCAGATCGGCAGTGATGGCCGACTGGTTGGTCACGACGCGGAGGTAAACATTTTTGCAGATGAACTTCTGGTTGGCATTGTGCAGCAGGGCGCCGGGCAACAAGCCCGCTTCGCACAGGATCTGGAAGCCATTGCAAATGCCCCACACGTAGCCCCCCTGGCGGGCGTGTTCAATCACGGCGGTCATAATGGGCGACAACCGGGCAATAGCGCCACTCCGCACGTAGTCGCCGTAAGAAAAACCACCGGGTAGAATGATGCAGTCGCTGGTGGTAAGTCCGCCCAGATCGTGGTCCTTGTGCCAGAGTTTGCGCACGTTGGCACCTACGACGGTACTCAGCACGTGCACCATGTCATCATCACAATTGGATCCGGGGAAAACAACTACGCCAAAATTCATAACCTGGTATTGAACGGATAAATAGAAGTGTAAAAGTAGTACTTCGTGACGGAAAAAAAATGAATTGCGCCATTTTTGGCTTTTAAAAAATTCGGGGTGCCTGGCTGTTAAGGCGAGGACGGAACGCAGAACAGGACTAAAAGGGCATTTTTTGACCCTGCGGGTAGTTTTCAGGCCAGCGCTTAAATTAGATTAGATTAGACCGGAAACAGCTGATAGATGGCCGAAAAATGTAGAATCAACATCAGCAACAGCAACAACAAATGCCACGCTTCGGCCACGGGCGGCCGGGCCTTGGTGAAATTGAAACTCAGCAATATACCCGCCACGGGTACCACGGCCTGCCAGCGGTACACCCCCCAGGGCATGGCCCACAACACCCCCAGCAGCGACCCCAACAGGAGCCAGTACAGAACACTGATCTTGGTCTGCACCTCCATTTTGGTCTTGGCCAGGTACTGGGCCTGGCTCATGAGCACAACCCCCGTAATGACCACCATCACGCCCGTAGATACGAGGGGCAACGTCGCCCAATCGATATACTGCGGCAAAGCAAACCCCGCCCCCCACTGCTGGTCCCAATACAGCGGCAACTGGTCATACCAGTAGCAACCCATAGCCGCCAGGTACAAAGGCAGTAGGGCACCGATGAGTAGCATGAACTGGTCGCGAAACTTTCCCGACTTCAGAATGGTAAGGGTTATACTGATGGGCAGCAAAAAAAACAGGTACGTAGGCACAAAAAAAGCGGCCATGCCTATCCAAAATCCCGTATTGAAGATGAGGTCGGCAGCGCTGTTCACCCGAAACGTCAAGAGCATAGAGCGCAAGGCCAGCAGCAGGAACACATTGGCCGCCAGGTAACCCGAATAACCCAAAAATGCAGGCAGCAACGAGCCCAGCAGTACCACGAAAACCCCGGGAAACAGGTTGACACTACCCGCCAACCGGTGGGTAAAGACAATGTTATTGGCCAGCATCCCCTGCAAAAAAAGCAGGAAGATGATCACCGGCAACTGCCAGCCTGCGTGCGCCAGCAACCAGGGCACCACCAGGCTGTTGCCCAGGCCGGGCTCCGCATTTACCGGTGGTACGACCTGCCAAAACCAGGACAGGTGCAGCAGCAGGGCATAGCCCAACAGCACCACCCCCATCATCAATTGATTCGTTCGAAAAATGCCTAACACGCCCTACTTGCTTTTATGGTGAAGGGAAAACCTGCCACTTCCACCACCAAAAGTAGCTAAATCGGACAGTTCTGAAAGAAAAAAATAGCTTTTCGACGCATTCTGCTTTTATATTTCCAACTGCCGCCGGTATCTTGCCAACAATTGGCCGGGTCTGTGTTTCTTTGTAACACACAATTTATCCGCAAATCAAAACCTGCTCTTATGCGTAGCCTTGGCTTCCTCTTTTTCTGTCTCCTGGCCCTGCCCTTGCTAAAGGCCCAAAATTACGTGCCCGTCATCATCAACGGCGAAGTCTTCTTCAAAACGGAACTGGAAACCGACGCGGGCCCCATTGACGCCGAGGTGTCGGTCGCCAATTTTGAGCAGATCAACGGGCAACTCTACAACCGCGTGTTCTTCAAGCGCGGCTTTGAAGCCGACATGCTGGTGGGCTACCTCCGCGAAGACCCCGGCGCGGGGCAAATGTTTTTCCGCACCACCACCAGCAGCAACGAATTCCTCGTCTACGACATCAGCCTCACCGCCGGGTCGGTCGTCAGCCTCCAGGCCCGCTGGTGCGACGGCCGCAGCGGCGACCTGGCCGAAGTCATCGCCGTCCGTACCAGCGCTGGCCGCCGCGAGCTGGTCTTCGATCGGCAGGTCGGCCAGGCGGGCATCTGCGACACACTCCGCTTTATCGAGGGTGTCGGCCCCTCTGCCAGCGTCATCTTCCCCTACTTTCGCAACGCCCTGCTGCCCAATGGAGTGGCCCAACGCATCTGCCACGCCTCCCGCAACAGCGCCATCTTCTACCCCCCCAACACCACCACCGACCTCTGTGGGCTCACCATCACCAGCACCGCCGACGCCCCCAACTCCCCTACCCTGCTCACGGTGTACCCCAACCCGGTGCGTGACCAACTCACCATTGCGGGACTCGAACCGGGCCAACTGCTGGAAGTGTACACCGCCACTGGACAACTCCTGTTGCGCACCCCCGCCGCTGCCAGTCTCGACTGCAGCCGCTGGGCCCGCAGCATCTATTTCCTGCGGGCAGCTACCCCCACGGGCCTGCGCACCGCCCGCGTGGTAGTGTACTGAGAACTTGGCTGGAAATAAGGCGAAAGACGCACCAGTGGATGTACCCCAACCGGGATATATTGGCAAATCCTAATTTGGGCGCTCCCCTGCTGCCCCCCTCCGCCTGCTGCGGGGGGCAGCAGCGTCAGGCTGTCCGTGGCTAGCGGCCCTGCGGGCAGCCCGCCAGGCGGGCTCCACTACCATCCTTAGCGCAACACGGCAGGCGGTCTGCTCCGCCAAAAAAATCAAACATCGTAAATCTTACCTCTTACATCATTTAAGATTTTGGGGCGGCCCCTGATTGTCGGGCCTGTATTCATTTGAATTAATGAGGATTTAGCTTACCTTAAAAGCATCAAATTACGGACTTAAACCACCCGAGATATTTTTCAAAACAAAACCGCCCAACATGAACCTAGCTATGCCTTACAAAACGGCCTTGTTGGCCCTGTCCCTGCTCCTGGTCTTGTCCCTCGAATGTTGCAGTACCGCCAAAAGCGCCGCCCGGGCCAAAGCCAACGAACCTACCGAGCCAGTGGTCTCTTACGCACAGGATATCCGGCCCATTATGCTCCTCAGCTGCACCCCCTGCCATTTTCCGGAGCAGGGCCGCAAGGAGATGCTCGACACCTACGCAGCCACCAGGGAATACATTACCGATATCCTCTACCGCGTTCAACTCCCCGCCGAGGATATAGACTTCATGCCTTTCAAAAGCAAGAAGCCTGCCCTGACGGCGGCCGAGATCATCCTGCTCAAGCAGTGGGTCGCGCAGGATATGCCGCAGTAGTTGGGGAAAGGGGGGAAAGGGGTAAAAGTGTAAAGGGGTAAAAGTGTAAAGGGGTAAAAGTGTAAAGGGGTAAAAGTGTAAAAGTGTAAAAGTGTAAAGGGGTAAAAGTGTAAAGGGGTAAAAGTGTAAAGGTGGGGCGAGACCGAGGTCAGCTGCCTCGAAATCGTCGTAGGCGCCAGTACCCGCTGAGCGTGGTTTGCAACTACGCCTTAACCTATTATACTACAACTACACCTACAATACCATTCCTCGCGGTTGTAGCCCACGGCTACAAATTATAAGCGCCGTAGCATCCTCAGGGATTGTGGGCTGGCCGATACGTAATCTTTCAACTCATCAATCAGGTGCATTTTTCCCGCTTCTCCGTCTTCGGAGCAGAAAGCGCTATTGCCGGTATTGCACCAGGGGCGTTGAAAGCACCCCGGGCAATCGCCAGAGCAGCCATCAAAAAACCAACCACCACCGGATCCATGTATTTCAAAGGCGACCCCGGCGAAGCGCCCGCGAATGGAGAAGCGGTACTCGACCTGAGCGGCCGCCAGCTGGCGGTCGCGGAAGCGGCCTTCGTAGTAGCCGCGCAGCAGCCTGGTGCCGCCCAGCAGGGCCAGTTGGTTGAAGGGCGGTTCACCGCTGTTGCCTTCCAGGTAGAGCTGGCCAGCCCACACGCGGTCCGCTTTGGGGCTCCAGTACTTGCGCACGTCCAGGCTCCACTTCGTAAAACTTTGGCTGGCGCCCAGGGCCGGGCCATTGGCCAGCACCGCCGCTTCGGCCCACCAACCGCTGGTGGGAAAAAACACGTGGTCGCGGCTGTCCCACTGCCACAGCGGGCCCAGGGCGCTGGTCACCGATCCGGTGCTACCGGTCACGGTTTCCCCGGCCAGCAAACCCGCCGCTTCCTGGTCGTACACCTGCCAGTCGTCGAAGGCGTAGCGCAGGCCCGCCAGCTGGTGTGTGCCCAGGCGACGCAGGGCATTGAGCCGCAGCCGGGGGTAATTGACGCCGTAGTTTTCCCCTTTGTTATCGACAAAATCGTTGCCGACCCCGTAGAAAAAATAGTTGTAGCGGTAGTAGCCCATTTCCCCCGTCAGCCGCAGCTGGTCTTCGCGCAAATACAGCTGAAAAGGCACGTACACCAGCACCTGGTTGCGGAGGGTGTAGGCCAGCCCCAGCTGCACCTGCGGCACGGGCAAACGACGAAAAGAAAGGGGGGATGACATATGGTTTTTTTCAACGTATTTACGGAAGATACCGGCTGGTTGGTTCCAAGGTATCAACTTTATGAGGCGCTTTTTCGTTATTTGTGGACAATTTTAAACCAGCACGAACATGTTCACGGGAATCATCGAAACACAAGGCCGGGTCGCACACATCGAAAAATCCGGCACCAACTACCATTTCACCATTACCAGCCCCCTCAGCGACGAACTCAAGATCGACCAGAGCCTGGCCCACGACGGGGTATGCCTGACGGTAGTCGAACTGGCGCCGGGCCAGCACGTGGTCACGGCCATCGAAGAAACCATGAAACGCACCCGCCTGGGGCAGTGGCAGGTAGGCAGCCTGGTCAACCTGGAAAGAGCCATGCGGTCCGACGGCCGCCTCGACGGGCACATGGTTCAGGGGCACGTCGATAAGGTAGGCCAGTGTATCGCCGTCGACGATGCGGATGGCAGCTGGTACTACCGCTTCCGCTACACCCCGGCGCCGGAACACCTGCTGGTCGACAAAGGCTCCATCTGCATCAACGGGGTGAGCCTGACGGTGGTAGAACCCGTCGGCGATGAATTCAGCGTAGCCATCATCCCCTACACCTACGAACACACCAACTTTCACCAACTGCAGGCAGGCAGCCAGGTGAATCTGGAATTCGACATCATCGGAAAATACATTGCCCGGCAGCTGGCGTTGTATAATCAGGCTTAATTTATATACCTTTAGCACATGCAGAAACTCCTGTTCCCGCTGTTGGTCGTACTATTTTTGGGTGCTTGCCGCCAGCACGAGGAACCACCTATTGAATTCGTAGAAAACAAACAGATGCTTCCACCTAACGAACGCTGGGGCAGCCTTTTCGAGGCCGTCCAACTGGCTGGTGTCTTCCCCGACAGCAAGACCTTCGTCGATTGCGAACCCAAATACCCGACCGATCAAATTCTTTCGAGCTATTCCGTACTCAAAGACGAACCCGAGTTTCACCTGCGGGCCTTCATCCTGGAAAACTTCGCCCTGCCCGAGGCCCACGGAGCGGATTTCCAGGCCGATGCCACCGCCAGCATGGCCGAGCACATCATCAGCCTCTGGCCGGTGCTCACCCGCCAGCCCGACGCCCCCTCCACCGGGAGCCTCATCCGCCTGCCCTACCCCTACATCGTGCCGGGTGGCCGCTTTCGCGAGATCTACTACTGGGACAGCTACTTCACCATGCTAGGCCTCCAGGTGGATGG
This sequence comes from Bacteroidota bacterium, assembly GCA_003045895.1. Classification (GTDB taxonomy): domain Bacteria; phylum Bacteroidota; class Bacteroidia; order Chitinophagales; family Saprospiraceae; genus Lewinella. The sequence goes on along the minus strand of PZPC01000042.1, from coordinate 30,135 downwards.
CCGCCTGGATATGATCGAAAACATGGTCAAAAATTTTGCCCACCTCATCGACACCGTAGGCTTCATCCCCAACGGCAACCGCACCTACTACCTCACCCGGTCGCAGCCGCCCTTCTTTTCTTCGATGGTGGAACTGCTGGCAGAAATCACCTCTGACCAGGCTTACGCCAACTACCTGCCACAGCTGACCAGGGAATACGACTTCTGGATGAACGGCAGCACCCAGGTGAACGCCGACCATCCGGCCGCGGGCCACGTGGTCTACCTCGGCGAAGGCCGCTTGCTCAATCGCTTCTACGACACTGGCGACTATCCGCGCGCCGAAAGCTACCGCGAAGACCTGGAAACCGCCCGGGAGGCCGGCGGCGATGCCGAGACCGTCTACCGCCACCTGCGGGCGGGCGCCGAGTCGGGCTGGGACTACAGCAGCCGCTGGCTGGCCGATGGCGAGCACCTCCGCACCATCCATACCACCGACATCATTCCCGTAGATTTGAATGCCCTGCTCTACCACCTGGAAAGCACCATTGCCAGAGGGTACGAAGTAAAACTCGACGAAGGCCAGGCCACCAAATTCCGGGCCAAAGCGGCAGCCCGGAAGGCCGCACTCCTGGCCACCTGCTGGGATCCTGCTACGGGATTCTTCCGCGACTACGATTTCCGCAAAGCGGCTTTTACCCCCATCCTGAGTATGGCTGGCGTGTACCCGCTGTATTTTCAAATGGCCACCCCGGCGCAAGCCCAACAGGTAGCGCAGAAGCTGGGTAGCGATTTCCTGCAGGCTGGTGGCTACACGTCTACCCTGGTGAATACCGGTGAACAGTGGGACGCGCCCAACGGCTGGGCTCCGCTACAGTGGATCGCCTACCGGGGACTGAAAAACTACCAGCACGACGAACTGGCCAACCAGGGGCGCGATCAGTGGCTGGAAAACAACATCCGGGTGTACGAGAATACCACTAAAATGGTCGAAAAGTACAACGTTATGGACATGACCCTCACCGCTGGCGGAGGCGAATACGACCTACAGGATGGCTTCGGCTGGAGCAACGGCGTAGCCCAGCGCCTGCTGCTGGAAAGCCAGGAAAACAGTGGCGAATAGCCTAATAGAAACGATATGTACCAACTTCAAACGACTAATTTCGGCAAATTCGAGCGCCACACCGTTAGCCACAGCCTCCATCCCCAGTCCATCAGCTTTATCCCCTCGCGGGGTGGCTGCCTGCTGAGCGTGGTGCTGGAAGGGCAGGAAGTGCTCGATGGCTACCAGACCCCGGAAGAAGTAGACTTCAACAAATGGGGCAAGAGCGGCGTGCTCTATCCCTTTCCCAACCGACTCCGGGAAGGGCACTACGAATGGCTGGGCAAGACCTACCAGTTTCCCCTCAACGACGCTACCTTTCACCATGCCCTGCACGGTTTTGGCATGGCGCGCCCGCTGGTGGTTAGCGAACTGAGCCTGGAAGAAGACCAGGCTCACATCGGGATGGAAGGCGAATACGCCGGCGAACTCCCTTACTACCCATGGCCTTTTACCTTTGGGCTCACCTACCGCCTGCATGCCCCCGACCAGCTCTGGGTAGAAATGTGGCTAAAAAATACCGGCACCAATCCCATCCCTGTCGGCCTGGGTTGGCATCCCTACTTTCAGTTGGGGGATACCGCTGCAGCGTGCGAACTGATTCTGCCCCGCATGGACCTGGTCGGTATCGATGCCCGGATGATCCCTACGGGCAAGCGCTACCCCTACACGGAATTTTCCGAACGCCGCAAAATTGGCAGCACGGTGCTCGACAATTGCTTTGCCGTGCCCGAGACCCACCTCGAAGTGGGCGCCTACCTGCGCGGACCGCGGGGTGCGCTGCGCTACTGGCAGGAAACGGGGCCCGACAAGTTCAACTTCCTCCAGGTCTTTACGCCACCCTACGGCACCTCTATCGCCCTGGAACCCATGACTTGCAACGTGGATGCCTTCCACAATGGCGACGGGCTGAAAACGCTGGAACCCGGCGACACCCTCCGGGCCAAGGCCGGGATCCAGTTCCTGATGGAAGAATAACACAGCAGGAGCCTGAAAACGGGTGCTGCCCGCAATTAAGCTTTACCCAAAGCACTGGTTATTCCTTTACTTCATCGGTTTTAATGAGAAACAGCTCCGTAGCGATGGTAAAATCCTGCGGCGTCGCATTAGCGATCAGCGTCTCCTGCCACTCGGTAGTGGTGGGCGTCACGCGGATGGTATTGCCCGCCTTGCCCAACCGGACCGGCATGGCAAAATCGGCGACATCGGCTACCCAGCGGTAGGCAACCTGCAGGTCTTTGCCCCGGGGCGTAAGCCGGTATTCCAGGGTTGGGACGGCCGTATAGCCCAGGTACTGGGCGAAGAACGGGTGCCAATCCTGGCCGGTCTGGGTGTTGACATATTGGATAAAATCTTCCGTCGTGACCAGGCTGAGGGCGTGGGTTTGGTAAAAGCCTTTGAAGATCGCAAACCACCGGGCATCGTCGCCGATGGCATTGCGCAGGGTGTGCAACATCCAGGCACCTTTGTAATAGTGGTCACTGCTGTCCCAATTCTCCCAATTCACCCCCGGCGGGCCCAGCACGGGTTCCTGGTTGGCAATGTAGTATTGCTGCTTGCTGAGGTAGCGGAGCGCGTCGGGGTAGCTCATGGTAAATTCTACGAACAGCGCTTCCAGGTACGTCGTGAAGGATTCCTGGATCCACATCTCCGAGAGGTCGGCACAACCGATGCTGTTGCCAAAATACTCGTGCCCGGTTTCGTGCACAATAATGTAGTCCCAATCCATATCGCGCGGAATCATCCCCCCCAGGTAGCCCCGCATAAACTGGTTGCCGTAGGCGATGGCCCCCTGGTGTTCCATACCCAGGTAGGGGGTTTCGACGAGCGCATAACCATCCTCCCAAAAGGGGTACTTGCCGAGGTAGTGCTCGTAGCAGGCCAACACCGGCTTCACCTGCTGGAAGTGCGTACGGGCCCGGTCTTCGTTGTAATCCAGCACGTAGTAATCCAGCGCCAGGATATCGCCATCGGCGGCGTGGTATTCGTCCTTAAAATGGACGTAGTTGCCGATATTGAGGGTCACGTTGTAGTTGTCGATGGGGTAAGACACAAACCAGTCGTAGCGCGTCCAGCGGTCCTCCACGGTGGTGCCGCGCAGCTGGCCGTTGGCTACTGCCATTAATTTATTGGGTACCGTGATGCTGATGAGCATACTGTCGGGCTCGTCGGAGAGGTGGTCTTTGTTGGGCCACCAGAGACTGGCGCCGGTGCCTTCGCAGGCTACCGCAATCCAGGAGCGATCGCGCTTGTCGTGGCTCCAGACGAAGCCCCCATCCCAGGGTGGATTGCGGGCCACGGTGGGCTGGCCGTGGTACTGGACGATGATGCTACTGCTGCTGCCCGCCAGCTGGGTTGCCGGAAAATGCACAAAAACGGCATTGGCTTCCCGATCGTAGGTCAACTCGGTCGTACCGTGCATAATATGGTCGATCTTCATATTGGCAAAAAGGTCCAACTGAAGCGTTTGGAAATCTGCTACGACCTCGTAGGCGATGGTTACCTGCCCCGCAATACCTAGCTTCTTCTCGTCGACTTTAATATCGAGACCGTAGTAATGAACATCAAAGCAAGTGCGCTCCGGCCGCAAACTGCCCCGCAGGGTATCCGCCCGGGTGAAGGTATAATTTTGGTAAAAATCAGCCTGGGCCGATAAGCCGCTGACCAGCAGCAACAGGATAAAAAGAAACAGGTAGTGACGCATTGGACCATGAATTATTCGCCAAAGATACGGGGAATGCCCAAAGTTCACCGGGTTATTGGCTGCTTATCTGAGTACAGTCACATCAGCCGGTGGAATTCCGGCGGAGCTGGCCCTGGATATTTTAAACATTGCTTACCTTCACCGCACAAAAGAAAAATAGACATGAACCTACTGCAAGACAAAGTTGCCCTGGTTACGGGCGGATCACGGGGCATTGGTGCCAGTATTGTCAGTCGCTTTGCGGCCGCTGGTGCCCAGGTAGCCTTTACCTATCACTCTTCCCGCGAGAAGGCCGAAGCCCTGGCCGCAGCGGTAAGCGCCGAATACGGGGTAACCGTCCAGGCTTTCCAATCGGATGCGGCCTCTTACGCTGCTTCCGAGCAACTGGTGAGTAATGTGATCACCGCTTTCGGACAGATCGACATTTTGGTCAACAACGCTGGTATTACCCGCGATACGCTGATGTTGCGCATGAGCGAAGAACAGTGGGATACGGTCATTGAGAACAACCTCAAATCCGTGTTCAACCTCACCAAGCACGTGGTGCGGCCCATGATGAAAAAGCGGAAGGGTTCGATTATCAATATGTCTTCGATCGTAGGCATCACGGGCAATGCCGGACAGGCCAATTACGCGGCTTCCAAAGCGGGCATCATCGGGTTCTCCAAATCGATCGCCAAGGAGATGGGCTCCCGCAACATCCGTTGCAACGTCATCGCTCCGGGCTTCATCGCGACCGATATGACCGACGAGCTGGACGAAAAAACCCGCGAAGCTTACCTCAGCAACATTCCGCTGCGGCGGTTTGGCGAAGGCACGGAAGTGGCGGATGCCTGTGTATTTCTGGCTTCAGACATGAGTTCCTACATTTCTGGCCAAGTGCTCAGTGTGTGTGGCGCGCTGAATACGTAAGGAAATAAGCCAGGCCGGGCTATAAACCGACCTGCTAGGCTTTATTCGATACCACCTTTTTCAAAAAAATGCGCCCGCGCTCGCGGTCGCCCGCGAAAATTTCTTTGCGATCTTCCTGCCAGTACCCGTTGAGCGAACTGCCGTTGATACTGCGGTTCCAGGACAGTTGGTACTTGCGCAGGAAGGGCGGCACGTAACCATCCTTTTGCCGGTCGACGAAAGTTACTTCATCTATATAGATCGACAGGTCCTCGTAGAGGTGGCCCGCCATGTTCATTTCTACGACCCGATTTTTACTGAGATAAACGTAGGAACGGCCGGTGACCTTGCGGCCCGAACGTTCGAGGTAGATCTGCACCGGATAGCCTTTGGTCGAGGTGATGCCTCCCACCGTGATGGTTCCTTCCCACAGGCCATCGAGTTGGAGTTGTTGTGCAGAGAGGGGAATGGTAAAGAAGAGGGCGAAGCTAAGTAAACATAAACGCGTCATCTGGCTACTTTTTGCGATCTAAAATAGGCTTTTCCGAAAAGGATTCATAGTACGATGCCAAAAATAGTGATTTTGGCGTACTGCGATCCCACCTTTTGGCCGGCTAATTTCTCACCCCGCTGGTGCGGGAACGCCTGGTAAAAAAATCGCACGAGGGGTAAAAACCCAACAAAGCACCGCTAAGTGGTCAGCTCCTGAATTTTCTCAAATTCTGCGGCGATGTGGGCCTGCAGCTCTGCGAGGCTACCAAAGCGGTGAAACAACTGCCGGAGCGCCCGTTCGTCCGGAGCGGCCGCGGCGGGCAGTACGAACTGTTCCACGTCGGCGAGGCTAACCTGGTCTTCGCTGAGGATGAGGAGCCGTTCCACGACGTTGCGCAACTCGCGGATGTTGCCCGTCCAGTTGAGTCCCTGCAGGGTAGTCACGGCGGCGGCTTCCCATTTCTGGGGCGTTACGCCGTATTCCTTACAAATTTGCTGGTTGAAGTGGGTGATGAGCAGGGGAATATCTTCGCGTCGCTCGTTGAGAGGTGGCACCTGGATGAGGATAACCGACAGGCGGTGGTACAGGTCTTCGCGGAAACGCCCGGCGGCGATCTCTACCCGCAGGTCTTTGTTGGTGGCAGCCAGGATGCGTACATCTACCGTCAGGTCTTTGGTGCCACCTACCCGGGTAATTTTGTGTTCCTGCAGGGCCCGCAGCACCTTGGCCTGGGCCTGGAGGCTCATATCGCCAATCTCGTCGAGGAAGAGGGTACCGCCGTGGGCCTGCTCGAATTTGCCGACCCGCTGCTGGGTAGCGCCGGTGAACGCACCTTTTTCGTGGCCAAACAACTCACTTTCGATCAATTCACCCGGAATGGCCGCACAGTTGACTTCCACCAGGGGCTGATCCGCGCGCCCGCTCTGGTAGTGCACCCAGCGGGCCACCAGTTCCTTGCCGGTGCCGTTGGGGCCGGTGATGAGGATCCGCGCATCCGTGGGGGCTACGCGCTCAATGGTGGCCTGAATTTGTTGCAAGCTTTCCGAATCACCCACCATCGGGGGAGTCTGTTGGTGGTTGACCTTGCGCTGCAGCGCCTTTTTCTCGCCGAGGAGGGTCGACTTGTCCTGCGCGTTGCGCAGCGTGATGAGCAGGCGGTTGAGGTCCAGCGGTTTGCTGATGAAATCGAAGGCGCCTTTCTTCACCGCTTCCACCGCCGTTTCAATGTCGGCGTGGCCAGAGATCATTACCACGGGGGTTTCCGGATTCAAAATCGCGATGCGATCCAGGGCATCCATGCCGTCCATTTGCGGCATCTTGATATCGAGCACGACGACGTCGAACTTGCCTTGCCTGAGCTTCACCAGGCAGTCGGTACCGTTCACTGCTTCGACCACTTCGTACTTTTCGAATTCTAAAATATCGCGCAGTACGCGGCGAATAGCTTGGTCATCATCTACGATCAGGATGCGTGGCATAGTGTATGGCGGTTGGGGATAAGGAATACAAATATAATATATTTGTAGGGTATACGGCTTTTGCGACAGAAGGTTGCCATTTTTTATAAAAATGGCAGGGGTGCTTAACCAAAACAGTTGGTTAAGCAGGCGGTGTGGCAAGGCAAAGGAAGGCTGGCGTAGCGACGGTTTTCAGCCCGGTTGCCTTTGTGAAAATCAAATAAAGGGCTTAAATTGCACTAAAACTTGTACGATGGGTCCGATACGTCTCGGACACCTTCGAGGTGTCCGACACGTATCCACCCCTCCAAAACCTAAAATACGTGTCGGACACCTTGGAGGTGTCCGACACGTATTTTACCCCTCCAACAACTTAGGATTCATGCCCATGCTGGAGAACCCGCCGTCGTGGAAGAGGTTCTGCATGGTCACGTAGCGGCTGAGGTCGCTGAAGAGCTGCACGCAGTAGTCGGCACAGGCGCCGGCGGTTGCGTTGCCGAGGGGCGACATTTTGTCGGCGTAGTTAAAGAATTCGGTAAATCCTTTCACGCCCTGGCCAGCGGTGGTCATGGTGGGCGACTGGCTGATGGTGTTCACGCGCACCTTGTTGCGTTCGCCAAAGTGGTAGCCGAAACTGCGGGCGAAGCTTTCGAGCAGGGCCTTGCTTTCGGCCATTTCGCTGTAGTCGGGGAAGGTGCGCTGAGCGGCGATGTAGCTCAGGGCCAGGATGGATCCCCAGTCGTTCATGGCATCCTGCTGCCAGAGCACCTGCATCATTTTGTGGAAAGAGATGGCTGAGACGTCAAACGTTTTCAGCATCCAGTCGTGCTTGAGATCGGTGTAGGGTCGGTTCTTGCGTACGTTGACCGACATGCCGATGGAGTGCAGCACGAAGTCGAGCTTACCGCCCAGGATATCCTGGCTTTTGGTGACCAGGTTGTCCAGGTCTTCCATACTGGTGGCATCGGCAGGGATGATTTCCGCGCCGAGCTTTTCGCTCAATTTGTTGATTTCACCGAAACGCATGGCGACGGGAGCGTTGGTCAGAACGATCTGGGCGCCTTCTTCTACACAGCGTTCGGCCACCTTCCAAGCGATGGATTGTTCATCTAGTGCACCGGAGATAATGCCGCGTTTGCCGGCTAGTAGCTGATTTGCCATATTTTACCTAAGTTGAAGGATTGATTTTTATAATATTTTTGCGGAGCAAAGGTAAATAAAATAACCTCTTCCTATATTACCGCATGAAAACACGGTTCTTAAAATGGGCGGGGCAGCTTGGCCTGCTCTTTTTGTCAGCATTAGCAGCAACCCCAACGATGGCACAAAACTACGAACGTATAGCACTGGACCAGAACTGGCAGCTGCGGGCCCAGGAATTTCCCGAAGCCCACGCTATCCCCACCAAGGTGCCGGGTATGGTACAGGAAGAACTGATTCGCAGCGGCCTGCTGCCCGACCCCTACTACGGCACCAACGAAGACCAGGCCCAGTGGGTGGGTGAACGGAACTGGGAATACCTCCTCGATTGGGAAGTCCCCACGTTGGACAGCAACCGCACTTACCAGCTGGATTTCCGGGGCCTGGACACCTACGCCCAGGTGTACCTCAATGATTCCCTCATCCTGACGGCGGACAACATGTTCCGTTCCTGGCAAGTGCCCGTCACGGCGCTGCTGCGGGCGGGCACCAACCAGCTGCGGGTTGCTTTTACGGCACCGCTGCAGGCTTTGCGGGCAGAAATCGAGGCCTTCCCCTACCCCCTCCACAAAACTTCGGTCAATGACACCGGCGAACCCCGCCTGGCCAACTTTGCCCGCAAGGCCCAGTTTCAGTTTGGTTGGGACTGGGGCCTGCGCCTGGTTACCATAGGCATCTGGCGGCCGGTATTTTTGGAAAGCTGGGAGCACGCCTGCATCGAGGATGTACAATACTATACAGCATCCATCACGCCGGAAGTAGCCAAGGTTCGGGTAGCCGTACAACTGAACCGCACGACCCCCGGCCAGTACGAATTGCGGGTGCGCGGGGTGGAGAATGGCCAGTTTTACGCCAAGCGCCCCCTCATGGCCGACGAGCAGGTGGTAAATTTCGACTTCACGATTGACCGCCCACGCCGCTGGTGGCCCAACGGCCACGGAGAAGCCTACCGCTACCACCTGGTGTGCGAACTCTGGCGCGACGGCGAGCTGATCGCCACCCACGAGCGCAAGATCGGCCTGCGCACCGTGGAGCTCGTGCAGCAGGACGACGCCTACGGCATCAGCTTTTTCTTCAAGATCAACGGGCGGGCCATCTTCACCAAAGGCGCCAGCTATATCCCGCAGGATGCGGTGCTTACGCGGATCACGCCCGAGCAAAAGACCACCCTGCTGCAGCAATGCCAGGCCGCTCATTTCAACCTGGTGCGGGTCTGGGGAGGTGGTATTTACGAAGACGAACACTTCTACGACCAGTGCGATTCACTGGGTCTGATGGTTTGGCAAGACTTCATGTTTGCCTGTGCTGCCTACCCTTCTTTTCCCGCGTTTGCCGACAATGTCGTGGCCGAAGTGCGCGAAAATATCCGGCGCCTGCGCAACCACCCCTCGATTATCCAATGGTGTGGCAACAACGAGGTATTCCTCGCGATGAAAAACTGGGGCTGGCAATTGAAATACGGCATCCATGGCAAAAACAACGATGCCATGTTCCAGAGTTACGACGATCTTTTTCAGAACCTGATCCCCGGTATTCTGGCCGAGGAAGATCCCGACCGGCCCTATTCCCACACCACCCCCACCAGTTCCTGGCACAAAGCTGCGGATATGGGCCGTGGCAGCCTCCACTATTGGGGGGTATGGCACGGGCCCGATGATTTTTCCGGCTACGAAACCACCGTCGGCCGCTACATGAACGAATATGGCTTCCAGTCTTTTCCCGATATGGAGACCATCGCCAGCTTTGCCGACAGCAGCGAGTGGTCGTTGGATAGCCCCGTGATGGCCCACCACCAGAAGAGCTACATTGGCAATGGCCTGATTGGGAAATTTACCAAAAAGTACGGCCAGCCCGCAACGAACTTCCCCGACTTCGTCTACCAGTCGCAGATGGTACAATACGAAGGCATCCGACGGGCCATCCTCTCGCACCGCCTGCGGTGGGGCTACTGTATGGGTACGACTTTCTGGCAACTGAACGACTGCTGGCCGGCACCGTCGTGGTCGGCCATCGACTACTATGGGCGGCCCAAGGTGCTTTTCCAGGAGCTGGCCAACCTCTATGCGCCTATTGTGGCCGCTGCCGTAGGAGACGCCCGGTCGCCGGAGTTGGCGATCATCTCTGACCACCCTTCCGCAGCCGAAGTGATGCTGCGTTGGGAGCGGGTCGACACCCGCAACGGCACGCGGATGAGTAGTGGGGAAAAGAAAGTGGTGGTGCTGCAACCCGGCACCATTCTGCTGGAGCCCCCCCTGGGCATGGTGCCCGCCAAAGGCGAATTCACGACCATCCGGCTGGAGGTCCAGGGTGAACTCCTCTCGATTTTTAAATGGTCGGGACAGCAGGAACCCCTGCGCTTGCCCCAGGAAGCAGATTGGCAGCGGTTTCCGGAACTGGTGCGGTAATACCCGCTACCACCCGAAACAGGTGGTCAGCAGGTAAGTCGTAAAAAGGGGGTGTCTAAGGAATGCCACACCGCCTGGCGCGGGTAGCTTAAAGAAAATGATGGTGCGGAGACAAAAGGACGATCCTAGCCGCCCGTTTCCTGGCGCAACCGCTCAATTTGCGACATCCACAACTGGCGTTGATCGGTCAGGTCGTCTTCGTCACAGTAGTCGGTGACCTCCAAAACCGTTTCGTCGGTTACCGGCGACTTGTAGAGCTTAAACTCCAGGTATTCTTTCTCATCCTCCGCTTCTTCCCAATGGAAACGGAGCAGTTCGTTTTCAATGTCTTCGATCAATTCAGCGGTTTCGGCAGCACCACTCCAGAAGAAGGTAAACTCCCGGTCATTGATGTCTACTTCATCACAAAACCAGCGAGTTAGACAAGCCGGAGTAGACAAGAAATTGTACAAAATGCCCGGCGAAGCACGGAAAATAAATTCAACCGTAAATTTTACTCGGTTCATACGTCAGGGCTTGAATTAAATAGAGGCGGTTACCACGGCAAATCTTTGCTGGCTGGTTCAATTAATGCCTCGCACAATAAAAGAGAATCCATTCGCTTTTCCAAATCTTTAAACAGTATATGTGGAAATTCTTGAATAATAATAAATAGCACAACTATTCCTAAAACCAAATTGTTAAACACTTACAGGTAATAAAAAATGCTGGACGCTTGACAAATAGCGGTTTTGAGCGTATTTTTGCATTCTTATTATTTATTTGATAATAAATCAGCAGCAAGCAATGGTAAACCCAAAAATATCCTCCCCTCTACTTTGGTTCTTGGATATTTTGCCGGCTGAATAGTTTAATACCCTATTAAATCCGACTTGTTAAGTGTACAAGGCGGGTTTTTTATTTTCCAAAAAGACAATAAACGAGGTTAAATAGATGAGACAACTAAAGATCACAAAATCAATAACGAACCGCGAGAGCCAATCTCTGGAGAAATACTTGCAGGAAATTGGCAAAGTGGACCTTTTGACTCCGGAAGAGGAGGTTGAACTGGCCAAGCGGATCAAACAAGGTGATCAGGCAGCGTTGGAAAAATTGACCAAAGCCAACTTACGTTTCGTCGTTTCGGTGGCAAAACAATACCAAAACCAGGGGCTTTCCTTGAGCGATTTGATCAACGAAGGCAATTTAGGTCTCATCAAAGCCGCCCAACGGTTTGACGAAACCCGCGGATTCAAATTTATCTCCTACGCCGTGTGGTGGATCCGCCAGTCGATCCTACAAGCCCTGGCCGAGCAGTCGCGCATTGTGCGCTTGCCGCTGAATAAAGTAGGCTCTTTAAATAAAATCAACAAGGCGTTTTCGGAATTGGAACAGGAGTTTGAGCGCGAACCGTCGCCCGAAGAACTCGCCGAGCAGTTGGAGATTCCTACCGAAGAAGTGGAGACGACCCTCGGCGTAGCCGCCCGGCACGTATCCATGGACGCTCCTTTTGTGGAAGGCGAAGACAATAGCTTGCTCGACGTACTGGAAAACACGGCTACCCCCGATACGGATGCAGCCCTGGAATACCGGGAATCCCTGCGGCGGGAGATCGAACGCTCCCTGTCGACCCTGACCGAACGGCAGTGTGACGTGATCAAATTGTACTTCGGTATTGGCGTTGAGCACCCCATGTCGCTGGAAGACATTGGCGACAAATTTGGCCTGACCCGCGAGCGGGTTCGCCAGATTAAAGACAAAGCCATCAACAAGTTGCGGTCGGCGAATCGCAGCAAGTTGCTCAAGCATTATTTGGGCGCCTAAGTTTTTGGCCACCTTCCTGCGGGCAGGTACACAAAAAAGCGGGTCAATTACACCATTGTGCAATTGACCCGCTTTTTATTTTAGCGAGTTAGCTTAGCTCAGTAAGCCAATCTTGGTTCCGTCGGCAATGACGGCCCCTTTCTTGACCACAATGATGCCATCCTTGATCACGTAAGTATCGGTCGAAAACTCTTCCAGGGCAGCGCTGCCATGGATACGCACATTGTTACCGATGCGGCAGTCCTTGTCGAGAATAGCATTGCGGATGTAGCAATTCTCCCCAATACCCATGGCTGGTTTCCCATTGAGGTCTTCCAGTTCCTTGATCGTTTCGTAATAGTCATTGCCCATCACAATGGTGTTGGACACCTCCGTGCCGACACCAATGCGGGAACGCAGGCCGATAATGGCATGGTCGATTTGGCGGGCGTGGATAATACACCCTTCCGCAATGATCGACTGGTTGAAGAAGGTACCGAAAACCTTGGAAGGCGCCAGCATCCGCGGACGCGTATAAATGCGATCCTCGTTGTCGAACATATTAAAAGCAGGAACGGGCTCGGTCAGGGCGATATTCGCATCGAAGAACGAGCGGATGGTTCCAATATCTTCCCAGTAGCCGCCGTAGGAGAAACTCGCTACCCGGAAGGCATTGTTGATGGCGTAGGGTATGATTTCCTTGCCAAAATCGGTCGCATCCGGATTTTCGTCAAATAAACGCTCCAGGAAAGTGCGCGAAAAAATATAGATGCCCATGGAGGCGAGCCAGTGTTTGCCTTGTTTGGCGTACTGGTCGGCTACCGGCGACGTCCACTCCGACAACATATCTTTAGAAGGTTTCTCGACAAAACTTTCGATCATCTCCTTGTCGTTCTGCTTGAGAATACCAAAACCGGATGCGTCCTTGTCCGTCACGGGAATGGTGGCGATGGTCAGGTCCGCATTTTGGGCGACGTGGTACTCTGCAAACCCCTTGAGGTCCATCTGATAGAGCTGGTCACCGGAGAGGATCATCACGTAGTCGTGATCATGGTTGCGCAGGTGGTGCATACTCTGGCGCACGGCGTCGGCTGTACCCTGGAACCATTCGTTGCTGTTCAGGGTCTGCTCTGCTGCCAAAATATCGACAAAGCCATGGCTGAAGGAATCAAAAATATAGGTGTTTTTGACGTGCTGGTTGAGCGAAGCACTGTTGTACTGGGTGAGCACGAACATCCGTCGAATGCCTGAATTCAGGCAATTGGAGATTGGAATATCAATCAACCGGTATTTCCCACCAATGGGTACGGCGGGCTTCGATCTTTGTTCGGTAAGTGGAAATAAGCGGCTACCGGCTCCTCCTCCCAGAATAAGGCTGATTATCTTCATCATAATAATAAAAAGTGTTTTTTTTCAATACAACAGCGTTCCGTTCCTTTTTTGGGTGTAAAAACAGCCGCTAACAGCTGTTTTCCAAACAAAGGTTGAAAGTTATAAAAAATGTGGAGCAATCCTATTGCCGGGGATGTCTTTCGCAAAATTTTTCACCTTTCTATTGCCGGTGTTTAACAAATCTTGCGTTTTTCCTCCTTTTCTGTTGGCATTCCAGGTCAGCTGTTCATAATCAGCTGATTTTGCCCCGGTACAGGTATCCCAACCTTTTGCTAACTTTGTTCGCACTTTTGGGAAAACTATTTGGGTTGTCCGGTCATTTAATAACTAACCACCGCTAATAGCTTCCGGAAGCCAGCCCTACTTTGTAACCATCGCTCATTCGTCAAAAAACTTCCTATGCCCTTGAACCTGCTCCACCGTTCCCGCGCCCAAATCAGCCGGACAGCCATTGAGCGCTTGTACATCGCCATGCGCCACCTGCTCATCAGGGGCAGCTACAAGCCACTGGGTGTTTCCGGAGAAGCGATGATCGAGGCACTGACGGAGTTGCGGCCCGAAATTTACGGCAGCATCAACGAACCCGAACGGGTAGAACTCAATGGGCTGCTGTACATTTTCCAACGGCTGCCTAAAGGCATCGAAGAATGCCGCTACATCAAGCTCATTTCCCGCGAAGGGTACGAAAATGCGACCTTCCAGCCCATTATTCCGCCCAAGCGGCGGCGCAACGCTTACCGCATCGACCAGGAGGAGATGTACATTGAAATGACGCGGGGCCGCAGTGATATTTACGACATCCTCACCCACCTCACCTTTATGTACATTGAGTCGGAGAAAATTCGGCGCAATAGCGAAAACAACCGGGCCGAAAAGCGGCGCGAATGGCGCATGCTGGAGGAAATTGTGCGCCGGGAAGCCGCTGGCGAAGAATTCGACCGGGAAGTAGCCTACACCTACCTGAGCACCCTGCTGGGGCGCACCTACCAGGAAACGGTGGAGGCCTGCCGCCGCTTTGCCGAAGACAACAACGTCAACAGCATCTTTCACATCACCTACTGGCTGGGGCGGCTCTCCAGCGAAGAAGCACGGGATAAAAACGACCGGGAGATCAGCTTTTCCAGCACCCTGCGGGAAATGATCGGCCACCACCTGCACGGCGAGCACTGGGCGCAGGCCATCAAGCAAGCCATCTACGACAACAAGCTGGAAGGCCGGCCGCTCCACATCATCAGCGCCAACCTCCACAGCGTGATGAACTCCCTCTACGCCGAGGCTGCCCTGCAAAAGTTGTTGCCTAAAAAAACGCACGAGGAACTGTTCCCCCTGCTGAGTATGCCCGAAAACGGCGAACTGCGGCAAAAAGTCAGTCGCTACGCCAGCCTGCACGGTATGCGCCAACTGGATGACACCAGTGGCACCAATGTATCGGTACAGTTGTTCGACCTGGCCAAAATCAAGCAGGTACCCCGCCGTTACGACTGGACCGCACCAGCAGACGCCGCACAAATTCCCGTCCTGATCGTCATGGATTATGCCTTTGGCGAACAAGCCTACGAAACCCTCGACGAACTCCTGCGGCCCCACGAGCTGGTCGCTGACCGCAAAAACCTACCCGTACAGTCCATCAACATTATGGGCAAAGCCGGCATCCTGCGGGGTGATAAAGGAGACATTATGGTTCCTACAGCACACGTCTTTGAGGGGACAGCCGACAATTACCCTTTCCACAACGACCTGACGACTGCCGACCTGGCCAATGACCTCGGCTTACAAGTCTGCACCGGCCCCATGATCACCGTGCTGGGCACCAGCCTCCAGAATCGCGATGTCCTGCGCTACTTCCTCAAATCGTCGTGGCGGGCCATTGGCCTGGAAATGGAAGGCGCACATTACCAGAAAGCCATTCAATCGGCCAGCAAGATCCGCCACAGCATCAGCCCGGAAGTTGTCCTGCGCTATGCCTACTACGCATCCGACAACCCCCTGGAAACAGGTTCCACCCTGGCCAGCGGCAGCCTGGGGCTCGACGGGGTAGCGCCTACCTATCTGATTACGCAGGTATTTTTACATAAAATCTTCCAACAACTGCCCCTTCAAGCCCACTGACCATGCGCCCGGAACTTTTTCATATTGATACCGCTATCCTCACTTCCCGCACCGTCATTCGCCGTTGCCGGGAAGGTGATGGTGCGGTCTTCTACAAACTGATCCAGGAAAACAACAGTTACCTGGAAGACCATTTCCCCGTACTCAGCGAAGCCGTGAAGGACGAAGCGTCTGGCGAGGAATTTGTCCGCCGCCGCCTGGCCATGTGGTTATTGCAGGAGGAATACACCTTCTTTATCTGGCGCAACACGGAAGCCGACCTGATCGGTTTCGTGAATTTTCGCCACATCGACTGGCAAACCCCGCGCGCCGAGATCAGCTATTTCCTCCACCAGGATCACGCCGGGAAAGGCATCATGACCGAAGTACTGGCCCGCATGGTACAGTTTGCGTTCAAGCAACTCCAACTCAACAAACTGAGTCTGAAGACCCTCATCGACAACTACTCCAGCCAGCGCCTCGCCCGCAAGGTGGGCTTCCGCCGCGAAGGCGACCTGCGCCACGAATACCGCAAAGACTCGGGCGTGCTCAGCGACGTGATGCTTTTCGGTCTGACCCGGGAAGAATACGGCTTGTGAAGACACGCCCCGGCCACTTATACCTGGATTAATGAGGCTCGGTTTAGGTAAGGATGCTAATTTTTATTGTTAAATTTAAGCCAGCATCCTGGCCGCAACCCGGATGGCGCACGTTTTAACAACCTAAATACACCCTGACACATGGCTATGACTGCCGAGGCGATTATTTTCGCCATCAACTCCGCTATTCGCCTGGGTCGCAATGCCCAACGGGCTTATTCCCTCAGCCTCAGTTCCAAGGCGATCGTTCTGCCTTTGCCAAAATTCAGTGGCACCCCCAACGCGTTTACCGCCCAACGTTTTTTCGACAGCGAAGAAGCGGACGGCGGCGCCCGGTTTATTGCCAGGATGGAACGCTTACAAGCTATTCATCAGCGTTTTAAAAGCGCTGCGGGCGCGGACTTCCCCACGGACGAAGAACTGGAAAAATACGTCGAAAGCTTTGTGAGCCTGAGCGCCTTGCAGGCACAGGAAGCCAACCCGGATTTTAAGGACGGGCTCAACGACAACCGCATCAACTCCGACGAGCTGGTCGCCTTGCTGAGCATCCGCCAGTATACCTACGCGGGCGCCAAACACACCAGCCCCCTGCAATTGGTGGCGGGCACGATTGTGGAAATCGGCATCGACTATTTCAACAAGATTCCGGGTGCGCTCAACCAGCAATCGGCAACGGGGCGGACGCTCCAACATTTCCTCCGCGCCTTTGACGACCTGCCCCTCAGCGACAATGCCCGGCTACAAGCCCAGTCGCGCAAGATCGTGCCCCAACTCTTCATTGCGGCCGCCGAAACCCTCACCGACTTTAGCAACCACCTGATCAATGACCCCAAGATCCAGTCGTTTGTGCAGGCTGCCGGTAGCGGTATTGCTCAGGACCTGAATACCCGCCTCCTGGAGATCGCCGACGACGACCACCAGGACGAAGCCATCAACTGGGGTCGCTTTCTGCTCCGCAGCACCATTGCCAATTCCGGCCACTACGTCTTTGCTGCGCCGGGTCAGTTTTTTAAAACCAACAGCGGCGCGAGTGCCCTGATCACCGCCACCAGTACGGTCTTGCTCGATGCCATCCTGAAAGACCCCGACCAGCTCCAGATCAAGGCGGGCCTGAACGCGGAGACCCTGGACCGCCTGCTGCGCAGCAGCTTCACGGTACTGGCCGAACACCCGCAGCTGATCCACCACAACAACGGTTTCCAGGAAGTGGTCACCGGCGTGAGCAGCGCCCTGAAGGACTACAATTTCCGGCGCCCCGACCTGTTCCCGGAACTCGTGCGCCTGGTGCTCGAAAATACGGGAAAAAACCTGCACCTCTTCTGGCAAAACGAGGCGGACGATGACCATTCCCCCCACCAGGCGCGGGAGGCCCAGGGCCTGCTCATCCAGACGGTGCAACTGATCCTGCAGGAACTTTCGCAACCCGTTGACGCAGGCAACTGGCGGCCACACCTGAGCAAGTCGCAGCTGCTCACCGTGACTGAAGAGCTGCTGGACAAGGTGGTCAGTAGCCCCGACTGGGTGACGCGCGAAGTGGGCGGAAAGCCCCTCCTGGCCGCCGTGGTGCGCGCCACCGTGGATGGGCTGGCCAACATCCCCCGCGACGAACGCTTAAGCGCCCATTCCTTCCTGCAATTGCTGGAACTCAACCTGCGGACGGTAGCCACCAACGAATTGGTGTTGCAAAAAATAAAGTGGTCCGCCGGGGAGCCGGAAAAAGCGGTGCTGCAGCAGGCGCTGAGTCTGGTTTTCGCTTTCACCTTCGACCGGCAGCGCACCACGACGGGTGACCGCTACACCCTGCTGACCGACCTGTTGGACTACGTGCTGGACGTCATCATCAGCCGCCATCCCGACCACCGGGGGCTGCAGCTGGTGGACCTCATCCTTGCCTCCGGTCTGCAACTGGACGACGCGGGTGGCTTCAACCGCCGGCTCGCCAATTCCCTGCTGGACGCCGCCCTGGACGCCCTGGCCACCCACCCCACCCTCATCAGCAAAGACAAGGCCCTCGGCGAAATAGTAGCCGGCGTAGCCAGCGCCCTGAACGCGTCCAGCTTTAAAGACAGCCATATCCTGGCAGAACTGGTGCGCCTGAGCCTGGAAGCCACGGCCCGGAACGCCCAGTTGCTGGTGCATACGGCACCCGGCAAGGCCAGCTTTCTGGTGGTCCTGGCCCTCCAGGATCTGCTCACCCAGCTTTCGACCCAAAAAACCAACGGCCGGTGGCGACCCCAGCTGACCGACGGCCAACTCCTCGTGGTGGTCGAAAAGGTGTTGGAACGCATCGTAGCCCGACCCGACTGGGCAGGCCCCAACAAACTGATCCAGGTGACCCTGCAAGCCATCTACACGGCGCTGGGTGAACTGCGGTCCGACCAGCCCCTGCCCTTCGAAACCTTCAGCTTGCTGATTCAGGCGGGCCTGGATGCGGTGGGGCAACGCCAGGCCCTCGTCCTCCATATCGTCACCGCCGCCGGCGGCCGACAACAACTGGTACTGGAATATGCCCTGGGTAGCTTGCTGGTGGAATTGTACGATACCCAACACGGAACCGCTGGCTCCTGGACCCTGACGAACGCCGAAACCCTGCGCACCCTGCTCAGCCACTACCTGCTCCGCCTGGCCGTAGGGCCCGCTGATCAGCAAACCGTAGACGCTATCCGCCAACCCATTGGGGAGGCCATCCAACGGATCAACAACAACCTGGCCTTTTCGCTGGAGGAGCTGTTGGGGAAGATTGGGGAGGCGTAAAAGGGGAGGCGCTCGAAGTGGGAGGTGGGAAATCGGAAATGGCCCACGCTGAAGACGTGGCAGGCAACGCTGAAGACGTGGCAGGCAATGCTGAAGACGTGGCAGGCAACGCTGAAGACGTGGCAGGCAACGCTGAAGACGTGTAAAAGTTGGGCACGTGTAAAAGCGGGCGAAATCGGGAGGTCGGAAATGGCCGTGTGAAACTCAAAAGTCCTCCCCCTTCTCCCCCTCCAAAGGGGGACTTTTGACCTTGCTCCGTCTTCGGGCAGCTCGATTTTTTCGCGGTTCCAGAGGGTGACCATTCCCCAAATTAAAGACAGTCAAAAGTCCTCCTTTAGAGGAGGTGGCACGCCCGGGCGTGCCGGAGGAGGAAAGAGGCTCGAAGTCGGAGGTGGGAAATCGGAAATTAAGAAAAATATAAAAAACAAGAACTTATGAAAAATCAACACATTCTTTCCATGCTGCTGTTCGTGCTGCTGCTGGGTGCAATGAGCAGTTGCAAGGCGCCGGCAGCGTACCAGAAATCATTGGTGACCTTTAGCCAGGGCGCCGAACTGGAGATGCGGGAGCGCTACCGGGAGGTAGCTGCTACGCTGCCCGCTAACTTTGTCAACCTGGATCAGCTGTATCCGGCGACCGGGGCAATAGATCCCCGGCTGACCGCCGAAAAGTGTTACGAAGAGGCCAGCAAGGCGGCGGCGACGGCCCTCAAAGGGGAAGCCCAGCTCCGAAAGCTGAACGTACTGGACAATACTTACGCCATTCAGGCGCTGATCTTCTGGCGCCAGGAGAAGTACGCCGCCGCTAAAACGACGGCCAGCAAGGCCGAACCGTTGCTAGAGGAAGACAAGGGCGATGAAAATGATCGCCGCGACCTGGCGATGATGCAAGCGCTGCCCGGGCTCATCAACCTGGACCTGGCCTATGGTGCCCTGGAAAAAGCAATTGAACTGGGCAAAACCCTCCTCGCCACGACTAATCCGGCGGAGCAAGCGGCGATTTACCAACAGCTGAAAAATAGTTACCAGCAGTTTGCGACCAGCGAAGCGGATGGCGCTCCTTCCGTCGTCCGGGCCCTGACCCTGCTGGACCGCGCCACGGCAGCTGCCGGCGAAGAGCAGGCCGTGAAGCTGTACCTGCTCAATTCGCAGTTGGCGGGCCTGGATACCTGGGGCGACCTGTTGGTCGCAACGTTCAATGCCGCCCGCCGGTCGGAGGCCCCTAGTACCGACCTCGAGTGGATCAGCGGGGAACGCACCCGCTACGAAGCCAGCGTGACCGCCCACCTGGCCAAACTGGCCAACAGCCTGCCCGATGGCAAGAACAACAAACTGTATATCTACTGGAAGCAGGTGTTGTAATTTTAGAATAGAATAGCCACAAAAACACCAAGGACACTAAATTTCACTAAAAAGGAGGATGGTAGCCACAGAAACACAGCAGACACAAAATCCCACTAAAATTATTTTGTGAAAATTTTGTGCCTGCTGTGCTTTTGTGGCTATAAATTTTGGTGCTCTTGGAGCCTTGGTGGCAAAAAATCGCGGTGCCTCGTCACCTACCGGAAAGGATCGGAAAAGCGGGATTCGGCGATAAATTGCTCGTCGGTGACGGTGTGTAGGAAAGCTACGAGGGCGGCCTTATCCTGGGCCGAAAAGTTGAAGCGGCGGGGGCTCCCGTCGGGGAAGCGCAGCTGCTCCGACAGGTTGTCGTTGGCCTGGATACCGCTGCTGTAGTGGTCGACGACGGCTTCCAGGGTAGCAAAGCGGCCGTCGTGCATGTAGGGCGCCGTGAGGGCGACATTGCGCAGGAAGGGCACCTTGAAGATGCCGAAATCCGCGGGGTTTTGGGTCAGTCCACCCAGCCCCAGGTCGGTGTACTCGCGCTCCAGGCCATTGCTGGCCATATTTACACCCATGGGGGTACTCATGTCGGCCGCGTGGCAGGTGCTGCAATTTTCGATGAACAAGGCTTTGCCGCGGTTCTCCAGGGCCGAGAAATTGGGGAAGTCCTGCTCCAGTTGGCGGGTCACGTTGAGGCCTTCGTCAAAGCGCGACTGGGTAGCGACAAACGAATTGACAAACTCCTGGATGGCCTCGAGCAGGCGTTGGGTGGTGACCACCTCGTCGCCGTAGGCTTTGCGGAAGAGAATCTTGTAGTATTCGTTTTGGGCCAGCTTGCCGGGCAGTTCGTTGATGTCCATGCCCATTTCGATATCGTTCTCGATGGTGAGGCTACTCTGCTCGGAGATGCTGCCCGCGCGTTCGTCCCAGAAGAAGCCGATGCGCCCGAAACCGTTGGGAGGGCCAAAGTCAGGGCCACCACTGTCGTAGGACGAAGCGAAGTTGGCGACCGCCGCCAGGGAAAGGGAGTTGCGCTCGGTTTGCTGGCCGTTGATCCCGGTGCTGAAGGCTTTGTCGTCGGAGAAAGCCAGGGCTTGTTTGTGGCAACTCGCACAGGATGTTTCGCCGGTGCGCGACAGTTGGGTGTCGTAGAAGAGCACGCGGCCCAGGGTGGCCTTGGCATCGTTGATGAATGGCGCAAAACTGCTGGAGTTCGCCAGGTGATCGGCCAGGACGACCGTGTACTTATCGCGTTCGGCAGGGAGATCCAAAAACTGCTGGAGCGCCTGCAGTTCTGTTTCGGAATAATAGACCGACACCACCTCCACCTGATCGCTGATACAGGAGGTCAGCAGGAGCATTAGGAAGAGGGGGAAGGCAAGGACTGGGGTGAAAATTTTCATCGTGAATAGGTTTAGATAAATAGGTAGCGGCGCCAAAAGTGTTGGAAAGATAACGGTAAAACTACTGGTGGTTTAAGTACAAACCGTTACTTAATATAACTTTTTTTGACATTGGACTGACAATACAAGCTACTTACGAATAAGACGGCGCAAACCAAGGGTTGGGTTGGGTGGTGGCGGGTATTTTTTTTGGGGGAACATCAGTAAATTCAACGCTGGCAGTTAACTTGCAACAAGTCCAAAACTATTGCCCCAAAGGCGAAAAATTACGGCTAGTCGACTTTTTATAATGGCTGATGGCCGGCTATTCCCAACGGTTAAAACCTTGCGAATGCGTGTATCACGCCTCCCACGCTAAAAAGCGTGGGCGGGGGATGGGTTCTAAAAGCGGTGTGGTTACGGAACAGCTATCGGGATTAAAATTAATTTTGCTAAATGAACATAAGAACAGCCACCAAAGAAGATGCCCCAGCCATTTCAGAACAGCTGTTTCTGGCTATGGAGGACATCCTGTACGAGTTTATAGGAGTAAAAAATCAAGAAAAAGCAAAGGCGTGTTTGGGATACTTCGTGAAGCGTGAAAACAACCTATATTCCTTTCAAAATTGTTTGGTAGCTGAAAAAGACGATGAAATTCTCGGATCGATTAACCTCTATGATGGCGCTAAATCAGACCTGCTGCGAGCGCCGGTGCTGCAGCATATACGGACACACTTCAACGAAAATTTTAATCCAGAAAAAGAGACGCAACCAGGCGAATATTATATTGACTCCTTCGGGGTAAGTATTCCGCAACAAGGGAAAGGAATAGGAACAGAACTGTTGCAATTCGTTATCAACAAATACACCCTTGAGCAACAACAGACCCTGGGATTGCTGGTAGATGAAGATAATCCGGCTGCGAAAAAATTGTATTTAAAATTAGGTTTTAAGCCTGTTGGCCGGAAAACCCTGGTGGGAAAAATGATGGTACATCTTCAGATAAAATCAATCAAACCCACAACCGCAAATCCAAATAATTAAAGACCCGCTTTTCCGCCGGCTGCTGAAAGCGTTCGTCCATTTCGGCTTTAAAGTCGGCCATCAGTTTTTGCTTTTCGGCTTTGTCGGGGTGGTGGAGGAGCTTGCCGAGGTAGCGGAACAGCGCCTTTTCGGTGGCGTAGATGGGTCTTCTGGCTTTCAGGTATTTGGGGGTGGAGGCCAGGAGCGATTCCAGGAGCGCATGGTTGCCCAGCTCGTAGTGGAGGAGTAAATTCAGTATTCTGGCAAAGTAGAAAATCTCTTTGACGGCATCTTCTTTCGGGTCATCGAGGATGAGGTTGTTCCATTTGAGTGCCCGGTCGTACTGGCGGTTGAGAAAAAGCAAATAGGCGATCAGGTAATAAAACGTGATGCGGTGGTGCTTCTCTATTTTCTTGCCAAACTGCGCCAGTCCTTCTTCTATCTTCGGGATCCACGCCAGAGCTTTGGCAAAATCCCTTTGGCTGAGGCTCCAGTTGATGAGCAGCAGGTACCGCTGCCGGAAAACCCGCGCGGCGATGTTTTTGATGGATTTGAATTCCGGTCGCTGCAGCGTCATCACCAGGCGGCTGATGCCTTCTTTCAGCACCTCGTAGTCTCCGATGACCAAGCTGTCGATGAGCATATTATTCAGGGTAGCGATATAGCGTTCGGCATAAAGCCGCAAGAAGTGCGGGTTGGCTTCCAGCAGGTCCAGGAATTCGCGATTGATTTCGTAAGCTTTTTTCACCTGGCCCTGCACAAACTGATAGGTCGCATTGGCCTGGTAAAAATAAATTTTGCTCTTGAAGTTGGTGGCTAAATGGAGGTGCTGAAATTGGGCCGACTGCGTAAGGCCTGCGAGGTGCTGGTGCTGCGCGGCGTTTTGGATTTTCTGGAACTGCATTTGAAACCGCACCACCTGTTGGGCGAGGTACGCGTATTCTACGGTGTTTTTCAATTGCGCCAGGCTGTCCAGCTCCCGCTTGAAAAGCTGCTCCAGGTGGGTATCATCCTGCTTTTTGAAGGGCTGCAGGGCGCGCAATTTCTTTTCCAGGCCACAGAGCATCATTTGCAGTTCGAACAATTCGTACTGGGTGGCTATTTGCTGTCCTTTTCTCAATTCGTGGTAGGCCGCCCGATACAGGCCTTTCTCGATCAGGACGTTCGTGGCCGCCAGCTTAGCAACGACCTGGTCTTCCAGTTTTTGCTGGCCAAACTGCGTCAGTTTGTTGAGTAATAACGCATAGAGGTATTGCTTGTTGACCGCCAGGTGCCTGACAAAATTGGCCCCTTGGTGGTCTTGCACCAGTTGCTGCTCATCAAATGTCTTTTGCGCCAGCAAAGCGTCCAGCAGGTGGAGGTAGTCTTTTTCTCCCGCACCCGCCTGTACTTTAAGGTAACGCTTTTCCGATTGGGTCAGGGTGTGGACTAAATCGTATAAAAAGGTGGACGCTGTTTTCATTTATATAAAAATTGAATTCTTATTAATGGCAGGCCAAATTATTCTTTTTAAATAGAATAACCTGTATAAAATACCATTTAGAAACCTTATTAATGATAAGTTTTCTACTTGAGACAACAAGAATATAGCCCTAGATTTGGGTATGTTTTGAGACCAACACCTCGAATTAGGGCTTTCTCATAAAAACCGTTTCAGCAATTTTCGCCTTTTTTTACCCCAACCCTAAAGGGAGAAAAGGCAAAAATCGCTAAAACTAGTTCTTCGCCCTTTACCTCGAATTTCGTTTGGTGTTAATTTAAAAATGATGCAAACAACTATTGCTATGCGCCTTTTAAAGACCAACTTCTTTTTCGCGTTAATGATCGTATCCATCGGTTCCACCCATGCCCAGGAATGGGTTTCGTACCAAAGCCAGCAGCAGATCAACGACCTGGTGGATACGGGCACCGAACTGTGGCTGGCGACTGATGCCGGGCTGGTGGTGATGAATAAAGCGACGCTGGAAAAAACAATTTTCAACAAGGCCAATTCCACGCTCAGCAACAACCACATCCAAACCATCACGAAAGCGCCCAATGGTACGGCGGCCTGGATTGGCACCTACGACGTGGTGCTGGCGCTGTTTGATGGCACCGGGTTTCAGGAGGTGACGGTCCCCGACCACCCCGCCTACGATCCGCAAAGGACGAAACTCTACGACCTGGAAATTGCGCCCAACGGCGATTTCTGGCTGGCCACTTCGGATGGGGTGTTTCGCCGGCAAGGCCCAACCTGGCTGCACTACGATGAGGCTGTGCTGGGGGCGTCGTTCTTCGAAGCCTGGGACATTGAGATCAGTACTGCGGGAGCGGTTTTCATGGCCTCCTTTGACGTCTATGAATTTGCCGATGGCGAATGGGCTAATCTGACGGAAAACACCGACATCCACCCCTACCTGGGTGCCGACCTATACTTTAGCCAGTCTGGCGACCTGTACCTGGCTGGCGACCTGGCGGTAATTGCCCGTTTTGACGGCACGCAGTGGGACACCTACGCCCACGGTTCACACGTCAAAGGATTCGCCGAAGATGCGAACGGGGATTTATATTTTTATGCCCAGATGGATGGCATTTACAAACTCACCGACGAGGTCTGGACCGCGGAAGTAGATGCCCAAACCAGCGCATTTGACAACAATGCGGACTATTTCTACATCGACGAAGACAACAAGCGCTGGCTCAATGACAATATTCGCCTCTCGGTGAATGAAAACGGCCATATTCAGTCTACGCTGATCGCTCCGCACACCCTGGCAACAAACAATACCTACAACCTGCACAAAGGAGCCAATGGCGCTATGTATTTTATTACGGCCTATGATATTGTGGAATTGGATGGGCAAGGCAACTGGTCTTTTCTGCCACTGCCCACAACGACCCTGCCTTTTGAAAGCTTCAACGATATCCTCGTGTTGGCAGCTGAGGACATTTGGTTGGCTTCCAGCCGTGGGCTTTACCATTACACCAGCTCTGGTTGGGCATTCATGGGCCTTGGGCCTTGTAGAAGTTTGGCGGTGGATACGCAAGGCAAAATTTATGCAAGCGCTTCTGCCAGCATTTATATCCTAGACAACGGTGCCGTAAGTGAATATAATGCGGACAACTCGCCACTATCCACCGCTATCGTTACGGGTCATGGCATAGATGCGGCCGACAATTTGTGGATCGCCGAAAGTGACCTGTGGGAGCCCGAGGGGCGAACTTTCATCCACCAAGTATCCAGCGCTGGCGTTTGGACCACTTATTCGGACCTTGAGTACCCCGTGATTAGTAAAGTGAATGGCAATTTTCATTTTGACCACAATGGCAACGCCTGGATACCGGGTTATTTATACGGCGCGGTCAAATTTGACGGGACCACCTTCAGCAATCCATTTACGGGCAACTTCGACTTGTTCGCCAATTACAATGCCTCCTCCATCGCCAGCGACGCGAATGGCAAGGTCTATTTTTCCCACCAATACGGCGTGACCACCCTGTTGAACGGCGAATGGGAAGATCTTTTAATTGCGGACGTGCCCAACCGATCTTCATCGATTGAGTCCAAGATCAAGTTCGACGATAATGGCAATTTATGGTGGGCCAGTAGGGGGTATGGGGTGTTCGCCTACCCGACGGGCAGCACGAGCACCACGCTTTCAGACCTCGGGCTACCCACCCACTTCTCCATCTACCCCAACCCTGCTCCGCAACATGCGACGCTCGCTTTTACGCTTCCGGCCACCGCCAAAGTAAAAGCCTTGCTGTACAATTCCCTGGGCCAACTGATGACCCAGCTGGACTTCGGTGAATTGCCGGCGGGCAATTTCCAGGAAAGCATGCTACTCGCTGATTGGCCCAAAGGCTTGTATTTTTTGCAGCTGCACGTGGATGGGCAGTCGGCTACGCAGGCTTTGGTGATTCCTTAGGGGCCAAAATAAATTCGTTATCGTAGCGGATCAGACGTGTCGGACACCTTGAAGGTGTCCGACACGTCTCGTCGGGGATCGTCACACGCCAGCCAAACGAATAGTCACCAATGGCGATTTCTGGCTGGCCACTTCGGATGGGGTGTTTCGCTGGCAAGGCCCCACCTCGCTGCACTACGATGAGGCAGCACTGGGGGCGTCGTTCTTCGAAGCCTGGGATATTGAGATCAATGCTGCGGGAGCGGTTTTCATGGCCTCCTTTGACGTCTATGAATTTGCCGATGGCGAATGGACTAATCTGACGGAAAACACCGACATCCACGCCTACCTGGGTGCCGACCTGTACTTTAGCCAGTCTGGCGACCTGTACCTGGCTGGCGACCTGGTGGTAATTGCCCGTTTTGACGGCGCGCAGTGGGACACCTACGCCCACGGGCTGGACTGCGGAAGTAGATGCCCAAACCACTGCCTTTGACAACCATGTGGCCTATTTCTATATCGACGAAGACAACAAGCGCTGGCTCAACAGCAATATTCGCCTCTCCGTGAATGAAAATGGCAATAGTCAGTCTACGCTAAGGCATCACTTTCCATCTTGGATGATTGCTTTTTTTATGAATTTGATTTGCAAATTAAGTTTGTCAATAAACCATAAAACCACCATTCTACATGGATCCCCTTCCTTGTCTGAATAGCAGTGTAAATAGTTGCAATAAATTCTGTAAAGTTGAAAATTATTACTGCAATTATGTAGGTAATATATTCACTTGTGATAGTCTCTTTTGTGAATATTATTGATATTGTCCACCAAAATCCAAAGCTATTTATGAAAAGCAAAGATAATTGTGAAAGCAAAGCTTGTGTGCAATGCCAACGAACAAAGTAAGTAGACTTTCTATTGCTTAAATAAAATATCAATGTCGCTGTTAAATTGACTATTGGCAACGGCAAACCGACTATAATTGCAATTAATGACATCAAATAACTGCTTGAGGCTGCCTCTGCTTCATGTTCTCCAGGCTCGTAACTAAATTGTTTTACATGTATCATAGTCCTTTTTTGATATTCCAAATCCAATTGATAATGACAAGTAATATCAAAGGGATTGCATACTTTGGCTTTTTAAGTTGGTTTTCAATTTTTTGATAACACTTGAATAGTGAGTTATCCCTAAATATCATGTCCGCGACAATCCAAATAGGTGCTACAAGCATGATAAGAGCTACTAAATAGCCTATTGGATTTAAGCCTAAGGCTTCAACGAAATTGCCCTTTGTCAGTAAAATTACAGAACGAGTTGAACCACAGGAAGGGCAAGGTATATTTGTTACATGCTTTATCAAGCAAACTTCTACTGAATTGTTTTCAGTTATGTTCGATGTTGTGCTAAAATAAAGCCAAATATACCCTGCCACACATGCTATAAGCAATATTGAGTACAGCTTGTTCCTGTTTAGTGTTGTCAATACAAAAAATGTTGGATTTTATGTATGTTCCTTTCTCTTGTTGCTTTTTGAATCATGAACCAATCAATAATTGTCCAGATTCCTAAACCGCCACAAGTAAAAAGTTTACCAATCCCAAGTCCTGTGTCGCCAATCATAAACCTGTCTATACCTAAGCTTCCTGCTAAGATTGAAACAATTAAAGTTGTTGTTGGATCTTTGAATTGAGTAGCAGATAACATTGCCCATTTTGAATCATCAAGGACAAGTAGTCTTTCTCTAATCATGTTTACTTGATGACCTTCAAAGAATCTTCCGTTTGACATTATAAACATGTCGGTTTTTTGCACATCCATTTTTTGTTTTTTAAATCTATAGTTGTCCTAATCGTTTGACTTTTCAGGTTCGCTCTGTTTATTGAGATAGCGTCAAGTCTCCATTTGAATTTCTACCTTCTCTGACAATTTTCGTGGTCAGGCTAAAGCGGCCACGAAGTAGGGTGGCCAATTTTTCAAACTGTCACAAATTTAAAGGTGTAGTACGCAGTGTATTTGCACACATTGAAAAAAAGTCTATATTTTCCAAAAAAACAATGCCCAGCAACCTCCACGCCCAACTGCGCTACCTCACCATCGACCGCTGCCTGCAACGCCGCCAACAGCGCTGGACCTGCCGGCTGCCTGCGGCGAGACCCTGCGGTCGATCCAGGCCGACATTAAAGTGATGTGCTCTGGCGCCCTGGGCTACACGGTATATTCCGGTCAACCTGTGCCACTCAGCCCTGCGAAGTCTTTGCGCATGGTGGTGTGTGCTTCAGCGCGCACGCGGTGGGTCGTGCGCTTCAGCGCGCCTGAACCACTGGCTATGCGCCTGGCGTGCGCTGATCTGATCTGAAAGGAAGGTTCCCCGAACCTGTGCTTTTGCCTGGGCAAAAGAGCGTCCTGACCAGACCCCGACCTAATCGTCGTTGGCTCCAGCCTGCGATGAAGTATCAGGCGGCCGCCCGGCCGCAGTTAATCATGGAGGCACGGGCGTTTATGTTGAGGGCGCATGAAGCTGACGGGACAATTTGGCCAGGGACTGTTTCCGGCCAGGAGGCCGGGTAATACCGTATCGTAGGCTGGAGCCTACGACAATATGGTGCGGTTCCTGCCCGCCTGGTGGTGCGTGCTTCAGCGCGCACGCGGTGGGGCGTGCGCTTCAGCGCGCCTGAACCACTAGATAGGATATGCGCCTGGGGGGCTCTGGCAAGATGACTTTCCTACCTGGCCACGGAAGCTGTCGAAGGGATTAAGCCCTACACGTATCGGACACCTCGGAGGTATCCGATACGTGTGGAGCTACCTGCCCTGACCGTGTAAAGAAAAGCCTGATCCTCTCCAGAAGCCAAATAAAGTTGGTTATTCTGGAGAGGAGCTGGCTGGCTTTACAGTCTACGCCGTAGTTTTTTGATTTTAAGCGTTAAGAGAATTGTAGTTACGATGAAGAAGATTGTTATCAGTGGATGAATAATCACAAAAATCCAAATATTGGCTTCTTCGTAAGTAATGTCAAAGAATTTAGCAACCTCTTTAAGGAGGTATACACAATCATAAAATAAAGCGTTCATAGGTGGAACAGTTACAGAAATGGTTAGGTCAGCTGGAATATTATAGTGGCAAAATAGATGGGAAGTATGGCCCTCTTACGTCTTAATTCCGGTTCTGGTGGGTTACCCGCTCGATCCGCACGTGTCGGACACCTCGGAGGTGTCCGACACGTGTCGTCCACCCGCTGCGCGGTTCCTTCCGCCCGGTTGCGCGTGCTTCAGCGCGCACGAGGTGGGGCGCGTGCTTCAGCGCCTGAACCACTACCATTTTAGTTTTTAGCAAAACTGCCCGCCGAATGGCGTACCTCTTGATAACAAAGGATTGTGTCCAAAACATTCCCCCTCGCGGAGGTCACACCACCCGTGCCTTCCTACACCACCAGCGGCGGCGCATTACTACCTGGTCATCCCTGTTCTAGTGGACTACTCTCTCTGACCCTCTAGGCAGCACTGAAAGATAATCTGTAATCTGGTCTTAATCCCTGTTCTAGTGGACTACCCTCTCTGACGTACGGTGAAATTTTTACCGGAACGAACCAAGAAATGTCTTAATCCCTGTTCTAGTGGACTACCCTCTCTGACTCTATATTTCACAACTCG
>PZPC01000041.1 GCA_003045895.1 Bacteroidota bacterium | reverse complement strand
ATGCCGGGTGGTGTGGGGGGGACGGCGGCTTCGGCCGCCTACCCATCCCGATTAGCCCTAACACCGTCAATGCTTTCCGACCCCAGCGGGGTCGCAGTAAATGACCCCATGGCCGATAAGACGATGCCTTTTTCGACCGTTGGATGGTCACTTCTTTTGCCAAAGAATCGAAATAAAATGTGTCCCAACCGTAGAGCTTTAGCACGAAGGAAATTATTCGCGCTAAAGCACGAATAACCCGAGGGCACCGCCCCAAAAGAAATCCCGAACTTTGGACGGTTCCAAAATTCGGGATGACTGCTTTTTTCTTACTAAAGCGATTCGGAATTTTTAGCGCGATCCTGCGTAAGCCACTTCTTTCACCGCCTTGATAATCTTCTCGGCGTTGGGCAGGAAAGCTTCGACAAAAGGCGCCGCGTACGGCAACGACACATCGGCCGAATTTACGCGCAACACGGGTGCATCGAGGTAGTCGAAAGCGTATTTCTGAACTTCGTAGGCTACTTCACTGGCAACCGAGGCAAAGGGCCAGGATTCGTCAATGACCACCAGGCGGTTCGTTTTCTTAACCGATTTTACCACGGTGTGGTAATCCAGTGGGCGAATGGTGCGCAAGTCAATGACTTCGGCACTGATACCCTCCGCTTCCAGGAGTTCGGCTGCTTCCATGGTGGGTAGCATCATTTTATTAAAAGACACCAGGGTGACATCCGTTCCGGCACGGCGTACAATCGCGCTGCCAATCGGCACCAGGTACTCTCCTTCCGGCACTTCGCCTTCGTAGCCGTACAGCTGCTCCGATTCCATGAAACAGACAGGATCGTTATCGCGAATAGCCGATTTGAGCAGGCCTTTGGAGTCTGCGGGATCAATACAGGAAATGACTTTCAGGCCCGGCGTGTTGGCCAACCAGCTTTCGAACATCTGCGAGTGCTGCTGCGCCAACTGCCCGGCGGAACCCGAGGGGCCACGAAAAACGATGGGACACATAAAATCTCCTGCCGACTGGGACAAGGTCTTAGCCGCATTGTTGACAATTTGGTCAAAGGCGAGCACCGCAAAGTTCCAGGTCATGAATTCAATGATCGGGCGCAGCCCATTCATCGCCGCACCTACCCCAATACCGGCAAAGCCCAGCTCGGCAATAGGGGTGTCGATTACGCGTCTGGCACCAAACTCGTCCAGCATACCTTTACTCACCTTATACGCCCCATTGTACTCGGCGACCTCTTCTCCCATTAGAAAAATCGTATCGTCGCGGCGCATTTCTTCTTCCATGGCTTCCCGCAGGGCGTCTCTTAGCGCTAATTTCCTGGACATATGCTTGCTCTCTTTATTTATAAACGGATAAATTGCGGCACAAAAATACTAAAACCCCGCTTTCGTGCAAGGGTAAACCGTCAGCTATTGCACAAGATGACGAATTAGCGTACTTTTGCGACGCCATTTTGAAATAAACTTTTATATCCACTCGTTGGTTTTGGACTTAAAGGGTAATTCCTCCCGCGAACATTTTAAAACTTAACCTCCATGAAAATTTCACGTCCCCGTATCACTACCGCTATCCTTTCTTTAGCTGCTGTCCTTGTTTTGTCTTCCTGCAATCGCGGCTACGGCTGTCCGAGCAACTTCAATATGAACGATTGGATGGTTGATGCTGTTCAGACGGTTGTCCGCTTTATTTTTTAGTATTAACTCATACCTCTTATGATTCAATGGGCTACTTTGACCGATCCGGTCGAAGTACACGATCTGACGGCGTTGTCTTTTGAACAACCTTGTCTGATCTTCAAACACAGTACCAGCTGTAGCATCAGTGCTATAGCAAAATACCGATTGGAAAGCGACTGGGATTTTCCCGCTGCGGAACTGAAGCCCTACTTACTGGACTTACTGGCTCACCGCAACCTTTCGCGAATGATCGCTGAGCATTTCGACGTACACCACGAATCGCCCCAGGTATTGCTCATCAAAGGTGGTATTTGCACCTATGATACTTCTCATCTGGATATTTCGGTGGATGAATTGCACGAGTGCTACGAAAGCAAGTTCTAAACCAATCTAAGCTAAATTGCGGATGCCAGCCTTTCCTTCTCTTATTGAAACCCAGGATGGCTCACACAGCTTATACAGTGAAGCTTTTGGCGTTAGTTACCACTCCAAATATGGTGCGATCCAAGAGTCGCGACACGTATTTATCCACGCCGGCTTAGGACAACTGCTGCCGACCAGGGAGCGCGTACGGGTATTGGAAATGGGCTTTGGAACGGGTCTCAATGCCTATCTTACGCTGCTGGTGGGGCAATCCAGCAAGAAGCATTTTTTTTACGAAACAGTTGAGCCGCTACCTGTTCCCCTGGAACAGGTAGCGTACCTCAACTACCCCACCCTCCTCGGTGGAAGTCCTGCCGACTTTCTGGCCTTACACCACAGCAACTGGAATGAGGTTGTTCCTATTGGCACCAATTTTCAATTGTTAAAATGGCACGCTACGATCCAGGAAGCGCCGCTGAGTGGTCAATTCGACCTGGTTTTCTACGATGCCTTTGCGCCCAGCTCCCAACCGGAACTATGGGAAGCCCCCGTACTCGGCAAAATATTTGCGGCGATGGCCAGCGGAGGGGTTTTCGTTACCTACTGCGCCAAAGGTGTTGTCAAAAGATGCCTACGCGACTTGGGATTCACCGTGGAAGGGGTTCCCGGTCCGCCAGGAAAGCGGGAAATGATCCGGGCGAACAAACCCTGACCTTTTAATCAGGGCACTAAACCTTGGAGGAACGCTGCCGCAAAACATTGATTTTACCATTGTCCCCGTAAAGTTCCTTAGATTTACGGTTATAGGCCAGAGCAGCTTCTTCCGCCGTTGCGTACATACCGATGTGAATGGTTTTTCGGCCCTCGGAAATGACAGCGCGATAGCGATTGTTTTCCTGGTAAACCCCGGTATAGCCAATGCGGCTGGATGACTTGCGTTTGCGGCTGGCCACGGAACGTGACCGGTAAGTGAGGTTGTTGAGTCGGCAATCCAGTTTATTGCCATTGATGGCGCTTACCAAATTACGGTTCCCCGACTGCAGGTGAGCAAGAAATTTTTCCGCAACAAACTTGTGCAGGTAGATGGTTTCGGTCTTGTAGCCGCCCGCTGCCTTGCGCCAGGTTTTCTGAAAAACCGCACACCCACTGGAGTGCAGCCGAAGGTTATTGATGAAATCTACCCGCGCAAAGTATTCGTCGTTAACCAGGTATTCGTATACTTCACTGTCGAGCAGCACGTAGTCCTCGGCATTCTTTAACTTAATCCGGTAGCGCATTTGTAATTGGTTTAATAGGGCCTTTTGTTTAACCCAGGTAAATACTTACCTTGTTGTTAACAAAAATCTGTTAGTCAATAGTTTACAAAAAAACAAATGCACTTTTACGAAGAACAAATAAAAGCGTTTATCGTGATAAATCCAATTTTGTTGAACTATTTTTTTTATACTTATGAGCCTTAATTTTAATTTAATGCGCCGTTGCTTCGACCTTGCCCGGCTGGGCTCCGGAAGCGTTTCACCGAACCCGTTGGTTGGTGCCGTTTTAGCGCACGGGGATAAAATTATAGGGGAAGGATTCTACGCAACCGATGGTGGTCCGCACGCGGAAGTACGGGCGCTGGCCAGTGTAAAACCTGCCGATCGCCCGCTGATTCGGGAGAGTACACTTTACATTTCGCTGGAACCCTGCAACATATACGGCCGCACTCCCCCGTGTACCGACCTCATCCTTCGGGAAGGTATCCCACGGGTAGTCGTCGCTGGAACCGATCTGACGCCGGGCGTAAATGGCTCCGGGCTGTACCGTTTACGGGCGCAGGGGGTAATTGTCGAAACGGGGGTACTGGCCGCCGAAGGGGCACACTTGAGCAACTACCGCAATGTCTACGTCAGTCAATCCCGTCCTTACGTACTCCTCAAGTACGCCCAAACCCACAACAATTTGATAGCGCCTGCTGATCCAGGGCCCTACTGGCTGACCAACGACTACAGCAGGCGACTGGTACACAAGTGGCGCACCGCTACCGATGCCATCCTGGTTGGCGCAGGAACGGCCCGGGCCGACAATCCCGCCCTGACCACCCGGTATTTTCCCGGGCCCCAGCCCCTGCGCATGGTGCTGGATCGCAAGGGCAACTTGCCCCCTCACCTGCAACTTTTCGACGGCCAGCACCCTACGGTGGTTTTCACGGAAAACCCACGGACCGAAAGCAAAAACCTCCGCTTCGTCACCCACGATTTCTCCGCAGTGGATTGGCTACCCGCGTTGTTGCACAAAATCGCAGACTTGCGCATTGCCCACCTCACGGTGGAAGGTGGCGCCTGGTTGCTCGAACAGTTCATTAGCCAGGCCTACTGGGATGAAGCGAGGGTGTTTACTACGCCACAGGTTTGGCACGCAGGGAAAGCGGCACCGGTGCTGCATGTCGAACCCGTCTTCGCTACTCATTTACTAGCGGATCAACTCCAGGTTTACCATCCTGCTGTTGCTGGAGCAAGGTCATGTTAAAGGTTTATTAAACTGGAACAGCAGCCTCATAAATGTTTGCCTGTGATTGTTTTAAATACCTCGCAGATGATGCAACATTGAATGGGAAAACCCCGCGGTAAAGGTTGTTACCCTTGAAACCTGCCCTGTCCCAGAGAAAACAAAAAACATGAACAAGACCTTCGTTGCTTTTTTATCCTTTTTGATTGGTTGGGGTTTCCTGATTGGTCAAGCCGCCGTACCTACTATTAACTGGCAAACCTGGGACAATCAAATACCCGCAAAATCCCCACAAAAAACGTTGGTCTACATCTACACCGATTGGTGTACCCTCTGTAAGAAGATGGAGACCGAAATATTCCAGGACACGACCATTGCGCGGCTGGTAAACACCTATTTCAACCCGGTAAAACTCGATGCCGAAACCAAATCAGCGCTGCGCTTCCGCGACGAATCCTACAATTATGTTCGCCTGGAAAAAGTGGGGTATCACGAACTGGCCGCTAAACTGCTCGACGGCCGACTGAGTTTCCCCAGCATCGTCTTCCTGGACGAGAACCAACAGGTCATTCAGTCCCTGCCAGGTTTTCAAAATACCACGCAATTATTTGCCCTGCTCTGCTACTTTGGCATGAATTACTACCGACACGTTCCGTGGACAACCTTCCAACGAAGGCTCATCTATCCCAATACGGCAGAAGATCAGTAGCGGTTATGTTTGAAAAGTGGAAAAGTGTAAATGTGGAAATAGGCGGCCTGGATATTGCCGGTCAAAAGCCCTCCTCTTAACCGGCAAGTTTAACTTAACAGCGCACTAATTCGGTTGATAACACAAAAAAAGCCCTGAAAAACTCAGGGCTTTTTTTTGTGTTACAAACGCTGGTAGTTTAAACTGCCAGTCAAATACTACCTGCGTTTACCACCCAAAATCCCAAATAGTCCGCGGGCCAGTTCACGGGCCAGGGTACGCCCGATCTGACGGGTGGTGGTGTTGCTCATCACTTTTTCCATCATCGATTTTTCCTGGCGACGCGGGGCTGCTTTAGTCGCCTTGGCCTGCTGGGCCTGCAGTTCTTCCTGCCGCTCGACAGCTTGTGCCGATTCGATCTTCTTGGAAAGAATATCGTGGGCGCTGTTGCGGTCTACGACATCATTGTATTTCTTCACCAGCGCCGACCGCTTGACCAGGTCATCAATTTCCGCTGGTGTCAGCACGTCCATCCGCGACTCTGGTGCGCGGAGCATGGTGTGTACCAGCGGTGTGGGGATACCTTTTTCGTTGAGCGATGTGACCAGGGCTTCACCAATACCCAACTCCGTGAGCAATTGCTCCACATCATAGAAATCGGTGAGCGGATAATTCTGGGCGGCCAGTTTGATGGCCTTCCGGTCTTTAGCCGTAAAGGCGCGCAGCGAATGCTGGATTTTCAGGCCCAACTGTCCCAATACGCTGTCGGGCACATCGGCCGGGTTCTGCGTGACGAAAAAGATGCCTACGCCCTTAGAACGGATGAGTTTGACGATGGCCTCCAACTGGTTCATCAAGGCCGAAGACGCCTGGTCAAAAACCAGGTGAGCCTCGTCAATAAAAAGCACCAGTTTAGGTTTATCCAAATCGCCCGCTTCCGGGAAAGTGGTATAAATTTCGGCCAGAATCTGCAGCATGAAGGTAGAGAACAACTTGGGCCGATCCTGAATATCCGTCAGGCGAATCACCGAAACGATACCGCGGCCATTGGCGTCTACCCGGCAAAGGTCAGCCACATCAAAGGAGCGTTCCCCAAAGAACACTTCTGCCCCCTGCTGCTCCAGCTCTACGATTTTGCGCATCATGGACCCGACACTGGACGAAGAAATCAGTCCGTAGAGTTCTTGCACTTCCGCCTTGCCCTCACCGGACATGTACTGCAGGGCCTTCTTGAAATCGGCCAAGTCCAGCAGCGGCAACGCATTGTCATCGCAGTACTTGAAGATAATAGCGACGATACCCGATTGCGTATCGTTGAGTTCCAGTATTTTGGAAAACAAAACCGGCCCGAATTCAGACACCGTAGCCCGCATTCGAACGCCTTTTTCCTTGGAGATGGTGAGCAATTCCACCGGACTTCCGCTGGCCCGAAAAGGGATGCCAATAGCAGCGTGGCGTTCATCGATCTTGGCGTGGCCTGCGGAGGCCACTGCGATACCACTCAGGTCTCCCTTGATGTCCATCAGCAGGCTCGGCACCCCTACCTCCGAAAGTTGCTCAGCAATGATCTGCAAGGTCTTGGTTTTGCCAGAACCCGTAGCGCCGGCGATCAGGCCGTGCCGGTTGAGCATCTTTAATGGCAGCTTGACCAGCGTGCCCGTCTGGGTTTTATTGTCGAGCATGGCTCCCCCCAGGATGATACTCTCCCCCTTGAACTGGTAGCCTTGGTTGATGGTTTCGATGAATTTATCCAGCATCTTTTTGTTTTTGTCCGAAAGTACGTTTGTTCTCAGCCTGGTGGTGCACTTAGCAAAGTCCACCGAACCAGCCCGCAGAACAAGTCTATTTATTCCATTTTTCTACGCGCAGGTCATATTTGCTCTTACTCATCGGCCAGAGGTCGATGTTGAAGCTGCTTTCCATTTGGTTTTCCAGCGCTTCGGGCATAAAGTCTTCGAAGAAGTTGATACCCGTCAATTCTTCCACTTCGTCTATTGAGACGGCAAATTTATACAAGGGTTCATAATTCACTTCGTTATTTAATAAAAAAGCAATACCCTTTTGTTCTGGCTCGTCGATATCCAGGATCACTTTGAAGTAAGCCACAGGTATCGCTACCTGATTTCCCTTGCCGATGTACCCTTTGGGCGCTTCAGAGAGTACGGGGCCGGACACAATATACAAACGTTTGAATTTTTTGGCCCAGTCCCTGGTCAACTCTTCGAGTTCGCGCCAGATGCCCTGGTTGAAATTCCTGGACTGGGGGCTAATGTTGCTCATCAGGAACGTCTCATCCATGGCCACGGCGTCGAAGGCCATATCTGCGGCGGGCACCAGGTGTCCGCGGTCGTAACCAGAGCCCTGGTAATCGCTGGGCGTAGCGCTACCCGTGCGAATGGCGGGATCGGGCCGGAAATTGTCTACCCGTTCCCCCCAGGGCTTGTCCAGGTTTTCGCGGGTAAGGATATAGGCGACCCAGTCGGCCTGTTCGTATTTCTCATTGTAGCTGAGGTCGAAATCCTGGTAGTTATAAACCTGCGACCCGCTGATTTTACCCGGCAAGAAATGAGCCTCCCCAGCATACGCACTAGGATCGGCGTCGGCAGCGGTCGTGGGTTCGCTGATGCTACCACCGGAGAAAAAATTGAACAAAAAATACAATCCCCCCACGATGGCGCCAAAAATGCCCACCTTGGCGATCATTCCACTGCTTTGTTGAGCTTGCTGCCCGGCGTGGTTACTCTTTAATTTTGGCATGAAATACAAATTGATTGTAGCGCAAAGCTACGGAATAAAACGTTATGTTGCATAAGTGGCGTATAGCTAACGATTACCGCGCTTGACTTCCACAATCTCTACCCGCCGCTCGCGGGCAGCCGCCGGGCTGTAGATGGATAAGCGCTCGCCCGCCCGTTCATCCTGTGCGGCGGCAGCGGCCTGGGTTTCGCCAAAAGACACTTCGGAGATAATCAGTTTGCCTTCCTGCAAATAGCGTTGCAGGATGCCGGCTCGCCAGCCCGTGAAGTGGTTGCGCACCGCGCTGACCCGCCGTTTGCCCAGCAGCAGGTTGTAGTCGCCCTGCGCCCGGGGGCTGGTGTAGCCCTTGAGAAAGATCTCCACTGTTTGGCCGGCCGCCAGTTGTTCCAGCAAAATACTGGAAAAGCGCTCCAGGCTTTCGTAACCCGCCACTACTTCGCTTTCGAAAAAGGCAGCAATCGCGTCCTGGGCTTCCTCTTCGTCCGTAAATTGTGCGTAATAATTTTCTTCCCTTTTGAGGTAGTTAAAATAGGTCTCCTCGTAAGTCCGGCGGGTCGTGGTCTTGCGGGTCGCCGGGTCGGGTTGGTCGTTGTCGTAAAAGAGCATCAGGGGCAGAAATTCTTCCAACGTGCGGGGCAGTGCCTTTACGGGCGGTATGGCAGCAGGAACCGGTATAGGGATTTCGGTTTGGGTAAAAGCAGGAGGAGGCGACGGAATGGGATCCAGTCGTTCGGCTTTAAAAATATCGGAGCAACAGTTTTTGGTGTCCGGATCGAGATAAGTGCCGCCGGGCCTATTGGAACTGAAGTAGAGGACGTCCTCGTTTTCGAAGAAGGGATAGGTTTCGTCGTAACTCGTATTGAGCCCGGGACCCAGGTTCTCTGCCGGGCCCCAGTTTCCGTTGCCGGTATAAGGAACGCCCACCAGGTCGAAACCACCAAAGCCCGGCGCGGCGTCGGTACTGAAGTACAAACGCTGTTGTTCGAACGAAAAGAAAGGGCTGACTTCCGCCGCCGCGGAGTTGAGTGCCGCCAGGGGTTGGGGCGCTTCCCATTTTTTCAGATCGGCGGGTATGGGAACCTGCCAGAGGTCAAAACTCCCCGCTCCGCCCGGGCGATTGCTGACAAACAGGAGGTATTCCTGTTGGCTGGCAGTGTCGCGGAGAATGGCGGGCTGGGTGTTGGTATATTCCGGCAAGTTGACGGGAGCCGGCAATTTTTGGAACCCACTCTCCCAGCGGCCACGCCGGTCGGTGCCGCGCACACACAAATCGCAGCGAATCTGGGCACCCGCCACGTATTGGCAGCGGTTGAAAAACAGCTGTTTCCCGTTGGTCGAAATGGCAGTATGCGCCGTAAGTAGGGTATCGGCATTGAAGCCCCGACCGAGGAGGCGGCCGCGTTTATCGTCGGTGGAAAACATGACTTTGCTCACTTTTCGGGGCGGATCGTAGCTGTCTTTCTCCCGCTCGAAGCGGTAGGAGGTAAAATACAGGGTATCACCGGATTTCCAGGCCCCAAATTCGCCGTAGGCCGAATTGATCCGGCGGGGCAGGCGCTCGCTTTTCCAGGTGTCATCGGCGGGTTGTGTCAGGGCCCAGCGGCAACTCGCCATAGCCTGGGTAGCGGTATTCACCTGTTGCCGGGTACCACGGCCCAACTGGAGGAAAGTGTCGAGGGTGCGCACTGCCGCGTCGTATTGCCCCAGGCACCCGTAGGTTAAACCCAGGCCCAATTGGGCGCCGGGAAATTGGGCAGCGGCACTGCCTTCGACCAAGAGCTCGTATTGTTCGGCAGCCAACTCGTAAGCCTTGAACTGGAAAGCAGCTTCCGCCAAACGGAAGCGAATATCGGGCGCTGGCCGGGCCGCCAGGGCCTGGCGAAAATAATGGAGGGCCGTGTAATAATCACTGACCTGCATGGCCGCATCGCCCTTGCGCACCAGCGCTGCTGGCCGCTGCGCCGATACGTCAGTCGCGCACATCAACACCAGTAACAGCAGGCAAATACTGCTCTTCATTATTATCCCCGCAAACCAGCGCACACCAGGTACCATAGACTAAAAGATTGGACAGGATTTGAATTCCACAGGCGGCTTAGCCTGCATGATGTAGTAGTGTACGGCTAGTTCCAAACCACCCCGACCATTGGTGGCCGTTTGAAACGCCGAGGTATTGATATCGTAACTGATCCCTACCCGCCACTGCTGCTGATACAAGGCCGAAAGCTCCACTATCCAGGCATCGCCCAGGCGGTGCGCCAGGGCCGCTCCCAGCACGATGGGCTGTTTTGCCGGTAGGCCGTAGTACTGGACTCCCCCTCCTAACAAAATCTCCTGGTAAGCGCCTTGTCGGAAATAATGACCGCGCAGGGTGGCATCCCAATCTTCGTTGAGTTCCAGCTGGCCCTGCGCGTACCCCCGCGCCCACACGGGTAAGGGCACGTCCCGGTCCCCAAAAAAGCTAATCACCGGTCGGTTGAAATGAGACGCCGCCAGGCCCACATTCAGCTGGCTGCGCGATTGGCTGATGGCGCCCTGGTAATGGAGGCCCGCCACCAGGGAGGCCAGGCCGCTGGACTGGGAATTGAACACTTCGGTCGTGGTCTGGTCGGGGTCAAAAAATTCGCCGTTGTACTGATCCCCAAATTGCAGTTGGTCGGCACGAAAGGCGCGCTGGCCAACATCGGCCCCGACACCAGCCGACAGGGCCTGGTCTGGGCCCAGGGGCAAGGTATAGGACGCCCGCAACCCCACCTGGGTCCAGGAGAGGTCACCGTCGCCGGCCTGGTCGTGCAGAAAGAGCAACCCCACACCCAGCCGTCCGGTGGAAAGCCAGGAAGGATCGATTTTTTGGTCGTAGAAGGCCGCAAAGGTGCGGTAGGCCACCGGAACCTGGGGCCACTGCTCTTTCCATTGGCCGCCCACCCGAATGTCCCACTGGCTGGTGGCCGTTAGGGCAGGATTGAGGTACAAAGGCGCCATGAAGGTCTGAGAAAAGTGGGGATCCTGGCTCCATAAATGCCCACTGCTGAGTACCAGCAGGCACCACAGTATGCTGCTGCGGCAAAAATAGGTGAAGCCGGAAGGAATAGTCATTTGGTGCATCCTGTTCGTCAATTCCATTTTACGAAAATGCTCCTGATTTGTGGCTGCCGTGGAACCCTCCAGGCGGAATCCGTGCAACCGGGCAATTTTTCAGGAAACACCACAAAGTAAGGCTAATTAGGATATTTTACGTATCGGATACTTTGGAAGTGTCCGATACGTAAAATATCCGCAAAGCCTCCCCCACCCCCAACGTCAGCTTAAACCGGTCATCCAGGCGCAATCCGATCACCCAGATAATCCGGTCGTCGCCGTTGACGAGCAGCAATTGCCTGGCGCGGGCCAGCCGGTCGATTTTGTGATTGACAAAAAAGTCTTGCAGTTTCTGGCTTTTACCTGCCATCCCCAGGGGGCAGAAGGTATCGCCGGGTTCCCAGGGGCGAACCCGGAGGGGGAAGGCCAGGTTGGCGGGGTCGAGCCAGGCTTCGGAGGAATTGGTGGGGATTGGGTTCGGGATCGCGGCGGGTGCTTGGCGCAAAAAGCGGCCGCCCGGAAGCGGCAACACCGCCTGCGCTGCGGGCCAAACCAAGGGGAAGTGGGTAAACTCCAGCCGCTTTTTTTGGAGGAGTAAAGCCTCCGTTTGCACCAGCAATTCCCAATCGGGGGCAGTGAGGATGGTGCCTGCTTTGGCGTGCAGGGCCTGGCGACCATCTTCGGCAGAAAAACCGAGGGGGCGGAGCCATTCCCAGAGGAGGGTTTCGGGAGCCGGGGTTTGTTTCAACCCCGCGAGGTCGCAGGTCCAGCCGTCGGGTGTTTCGCGGAGCAAGGTGGCCCGAAAATGCTGTACCCCGGCCTGGTAGACGGCGTACATCTGTTCCAGGCGGGCAAAGTTGTCCACGGCCCGTGCGGCCAGCTCCGGCTCCCAGGCGTAGAGTTGGGCCAGCACGTGGTGGCGAAATTCGTTGCGCCGGTATTTATCACTGTCGTTGCTGCTGTCTTCGCGGTAAGCCAGCTCGTGTGCTTGT
Source organism: Bacteroidota bacterium (assembly GCA_003045895.1). Classification (GTDB taxonomy): domain Bacteria; phylum Bacteroidota; class Bacteroidia; order Chitinophagales; family Saprospiraceae; genus Lewinella. The sequence goes on along the minus strand of PZPC01000041.1, from coordinate 30,204 downwards.
TGGTAAAGGGCAATTTCGGCGCGATTGACAGCTAGTAATGGCCGGCGCAGGTGTCCTGTTTTTGCGCGCAGGGCTACCAGTCCTTGCAAACCCGTACCGCGGGTAAAATTGAGCCAGAAAGTCTCCAGGCGATCGTCCAGGTGGTGGGCAGTGAGGATGAAATCATAGCCTTGCTCCCGCCTGGTTTGCTCAAAGAAGGCGTAGCGCAGGTCCCGGGCCGCCATCTGCGTGGAAATCCCGCGTTCGGCCGCAATTTCGGTGGTTGCAAAATCCGCTTCGTAATAGGGCAGCTCGTGGGCAGCTGCATAAGCGCGCACAAAAGCCGCATCAGCAACTGATTCGGCGCCGCGCAAATGAAAATTGCAGTGGGCAATGCCTATCCGGTAGCCCAACGTTTGCAGCACGTGCAGCAACACCATCGAATCCATCCCCCCGCTTACGGCTACCAACAGCTGGTCAGTTGGCCTGAAAAGCTGTTGGGTAGCGATGAGTTGAGCAACTTTGGTGGGCAGCATAGCTTTGTATTAAACGACTTCCTCTTTCCGCGTAATCACGGGCAAGGTTTTCACTACCATCAGGATGGTTTGCGGCAAGCGCTCTTCCACGAGCACCATCTTGCCGCGCTTCATGCTGTCCAGCGTCAGTTGGTCGTAGTGGCGGATGGTAATGGTTTCCAGGTCGCGGGTGATCATGACTTTGAAATCCTTTTCCAGGGCCTGCGCAAAGCGGTCGACCTTATCGTCCACGTCATTGAAGCAGACGTTGAAACTCAGGGCCGTATTCTGCATCATATTGACCTGCAAACGCAACTCTGCAATGCTCTCGAACATCCGTTTGATGTGGTGCTCGGCCACGAAGGAAAAATCGCGGGCCGAAATGGTACAAAGGGCCTGCTTTTTCTCTACGGTCACGATGGGCGGGTACTTGTCCACAATCTCGTCAGAGATGACCGACCCAGCACCGTCGGGATCGATGAAGGATTTGACGTACAGGGGGATGTTCTTGTTCTGGAGCGGCTTGATGGTTTTGGGGTGGATCACCTTGGCGCCGTAGTAAGTCATCTCGATGGCTTCGCGGTAGGACAAGCGGTCCAGTTTGATGACATTGTCGAACAAGCGCGGATCGGCGGTGAGAATACCAGGCACATCCTTCCAGATGTACATCCCCTCGGCGTCGAGGCAGTAGCTGAAGATGGCGGCCGAATAATCCGAGCCATCGCGCCCCAGCGTGGTGGTAAAATTCTCGGTGGTGCTGCCGATAAAACCTTGGGTGAGCACAAAGCCCCCCTGGTCGAGTAGCGGCAGGACCGTTTTGACGGCCCGCTCCTCGGTTTCTTCCCACTGCACCCAGCCTTCGCGAAAAATGTCGTCGGTCAGGACCACGTCGCGGGCATCGAGCCAATGGGTAGGCAGCCCCGCCTGGTTGAGGTAAGCCGCCAGGATTTGGGTCGACAGCAATTCGCCCACCGACACGATCTGGTCGTAGATGTAGTCGTAATTTTCGTGGGGTTCTTCGTCCAGTACCCATTCCACTGCGACCAGGTGATCGTTGAGTTGGTCGTAGCAATCGTGTTGTTCGCCCAACAGCTCGCGGGCGATGTCATAGTGGGCCTGGCGAACGGTGTGCAACTGCGCGAGGGCCTCCTCGCTTTTACCCGCCTGGTGCAACTGCACCACTAGCTCGAGGGCATTGGTGGTTCCCTCCGTAGCAGAGGCGATAATCACGAGGTGCGCTTTGGCAAAACGCTGCAGGATAGTAGCCACGTGTCGCATGCCCGCGGCATTTTTGAGAGATGCCCCGCCGAACTTAAAGACTTTCAGTCCTTTTTTCATTTAATAAAAATTTTTACCCGGTCTGACAACCGACGCTTTTTTCATAATCACCCAAAGATAAGGCCTTTGGCTTTATTCCATGCTACGGGCAGGGGAAATCGAGCCGAAGCAGGTGAAGGTCTGGAACCAAAAAAACTTATTTTTGTTTGTAATCCGTAGATAAAGCTTTTATCTTTGCAACGCTTTAAGAAAAAAAGCAGCCAAGGGCGGCTGAATTTTCTGCTTCCCGTACACATCAGCCCGTTCGTCTAGCGGTGAGGACGCAGGAATTTCATTCCTGAAACATGGGTTCGATTCCCGTACGGGCTGCATTTTTTTCGCTCAGGCTTGCGGATATTAATAATTTTATAGTATCATTGCAGCCGCTTAACAAATGGTCCGTTCGTCTAGGGGTCAGGACGCTAGGTTTTCATCCTGGTAACACGGGTTCAAATCCCGTACGGACTACAATAAATAAAGGCGTGAAAGTAGATTCACACCAGCTTGTTAAGCAATTTTACCGACCAATGGTCCGTTCGTCTAGGGGTCAGGACGCTAGGTTTTCATCCTGGTAACACGGGTTCAAATCCCGTACGGACTACCGAGCGCCATCAGTTTTACTGGTGGCGCTTTTTTTTTCGGCTATTTTATTATTGTACAATTTACACTAACCCAGTTTGTTTATTAACTATAAGGTGTTATTTTTGTTCAACTTTTAGAAAAGGATAGTTTTTATTCAAAAAGTAGCCTTTTCCCTACATTTTTCCTTCATCAAACGCTACATAAGCATGGCAAAGAAAATTGCTATCAACGGTTTCGGACGAATTGGTCGCCTGACCTTTAGAAACCTCCTCAAGAAAGAAGGCATTGAAGTTGTTGCCATCAACGACTTAACGGATAATGCTACCCTGGCCCACCTCCTGAAGTACGACTCTGCCCAGGGTCCCTTCGAAGGCACGGTAGAAGCTACCGCTGATGCCCTGATCGTCAACGGTAAAAAGATCGTTTGTTTGTCCGAGCGCAATCCCGAGGCGCTGCCCTGGGCTGCCCACGGTATTGATCTGGTACTGGAATGTACCGGTCGTTTTGTGACCAAAGAAGCTGCCGGCATGCACATCAAGGCTGGTGCCAAGGACGTGCTGCTTTCTGCACCGGGCAAAGGCGACGGTATCCAGACCATCGTCATGGGTGTGAACGACCAGGAGCTGGATCGTCGCGCCAACGTCTTTTCCAATGCTTCCTGTACGACCAACTGTCTGGCACCGCTCGTTAAGATCATCCACGACAACTACGGTATCCAGTTGGGGTCGATGACCACCATCCACGCCTACACCGCCGATCAGCAGCTCCAGGACGCCCCCCACAGCGACCTGCGCCGCGCGCGTGCGGCGGCGTACAACATTGTACCTACCAGCACAGGTGCTGCCGCTGCCGTTAGCCTCGTGTACCCTGCCATCGGCAAGAAATTATCGGCTATTGCCGTACGGGTTCCTGTGATCACGGGTTCTATGGTGGAGTTGAACGTAGTTTTAGACAAAGTTCCCGGCAGCGAAGCCGAAGTAAACGCCAAGTTCAAGGCAGCTGCTGACGGCCCCATGAAGGGCGTGTTGTACTACACCGAGGATCCTATCGTTTCTGGTGACATCATCCGCAACCCCTACTCTTCGGTTTTTGATTCCCTGATGACCGACATCAACGGCAACATGCTGAAGGTGGTTAGCTGGTACGATAACGAGGCGGGTTACTCGGCTCGTTTGGCCGACCTGGCTCACCTGATCTGCACGAAATAAGCACACTTAAGCTGAGGTGGTTGGATGATCCAGCCACCTCTTGCTTTTTTCAGCCTACTCTTCGCGGTAGTGTTGGTTTTTCTTCCAAAAAATCCTGGTCATTATGATTAATGCTGCTGGCAAAAAAGTCCTCATTCGGGTAGACTTCAATGTTCCCCTGGATGCCCAATTCCACATTACGGACGACAACCGCATCCAGGCGGCCGTTCCTACCATCAAAAAAGTGCTGGCCGACGGCGGTGCAGCTATTCTGATGTCGCATTTGGGGCGTCCGCGGAAAAAGGACGGCACCCTCGATCTGGATTGCACCCTCCGCCACATTGTTCCCCACCTGTCAGAAGTGCTGGGTGTACCCGTGCAGTTCTGCCCGGAACCCGTTGGCCCGCAGGCCACCAAAATGGCCGCCGACCTAAAGATGGGCGAAGTGCTCCTGTTGGAAAACACCCGTTTCCTGCCCGGTGAAGAAAAAGGCAGCGAGGAACTGGCCCAGGCACTGGCGGCGCTGGGTGATGCCTACATCAATGATGCCTTCGGAACTGCCCACCGCGCCCACGCCTCCACGGCGGTGATGGCCCAGTATTTTACGCCCGAAAACAAATCCTTTGGCTACCTCATGGAAGCCGAAGTAAAAAGCGCCAACAAGGTGCTCCATAACCCGGAAAAGCCCCTTACCGCCATCGTAGGTGGCGCCAAGGTATCCGATAAAATCCTTTTGCTGGACCGCCTGCTCGACACCGTGGACAACCTCATCATTGGCGGCGGCATGGCTTATACTTTCGCCAAGGCCCAGGGCGGCCAGATCGGCAATTCCATCTGCGAGCACGACAAAACGGACCTGGCGCTGGAACTTCTCGCCAAAGGCAAAGCCAAAGGCGTCCATATCTACTTGCCTACCGATAATAAAATTGCCAATAAATTTGCCAACGACGCCGAAAGCAAGTTTGTCGCCACCGGCGCTATTCCCGACGGTTGGGAAGGGCTGGATATTGGTCCGGAAAGCATCAAGCAATTTGGTGAAGTCATTCTGCGCTCCAAAACGATTCTCTGGAACGGCCCCATGGGCGTGTTCGAATTCGAGAACTTTGCCCAGGGCACCCGCGCCATTGCCGAATACGTGGCCAAAGCTACCCAACAAGGTGCTTATTCACTGATTGGTGGGGGTGATTCGGTAGCCGCCGTCATTCAGATGGGCCTGGTCGATCAGGTCAGCCATGCTTCTACCGGTGGCGGCGCCATGCTGGAATACCTCGAAGGCAAGGTGCTGCCAGGTATTGCGGCCATGGAAGCCTAATTGTTTCCACGATTATCTCCGTCCTCTTCCCTGATAATTTTAAAAATGGGGTAAATTGGACGGAGATAACCTTTCTTTTGTCGAAAATCCACCTTTTTCCAAACAACACCCTACCCCTCAGTTGTTACCTTTACACATTAATCAGGTCTTATTTATAAAACCTTCCTATGCTACTTTGGAGCATTTTTTTGCTTTTTATCTTGGCTTTACTGGCCCTGGATTTGGGTGTTTTCAACCGCGAAGTTCACGTACCTACCACCAGGGAGGCGCTCAAGTGGACCTCACTCTGGGCTGTCGTTGGCTTAGGGTTTAGCCTGGTTGTTTGGTATTTATACAACCACCACTGGGGTCAACGAGACCTGACGGGCACGGATGCCGCATTAAAATACCTGAGTGGTTACCTGGTGGAATTATCCCTGAGCATGGATAATGTGTTTGTGATGGCGCTCATTTTTAAATATTTCAAAATACCCACCCAGTTTCAACACCGGGTCTTGTTCTGGGGCATCCTGGGTGCCCTGGTATTCCGGGGCCTGATGATCGGCGTGGGCGTTTATCTCTTGGAGCATTTCCAGTGGATGATGTATATTTTTGGAGCGATCCTGGTCTACAGTGCCTGGAAAATGGTGACCAGCAACGAGGAGATCGACCCCAACCGGAACCCCGTCATCAAATACGCCAAAAAGCTGTTCCCGGTTACCAATACCATCAATAGTGAGGCCTTCTTCGTGCGGCGGCGTCATATTCTTGCCGCCACTCCCTTGTTCATTGCCTTGCTGATGATTGAAACCACCGATGTGCTTTTCGCCTTCGATTCGATCCCTGCTATTTTGGCCATCACCACGGATCCCTTCCTGGTCTTTTCTTCCAATGTTTTCGCTATCCTGGGCCTGCGGTCGCTCTATTTTGTGCTGGCCTCCATGATGGATCGCTTTGAGTACCTCAAATACAGCCTGGCCATCATTTTGTTTTTTGTGGCTGCGAAGATGCTCCTCCACAACTACTGGGTACCCGCCGAATGGCTCAGTCTGGTCGTTATTTTTGTACTGCTTTTCGGTGGTATCGTTATTTCACTCTACCAGACCCGGAAGGAGAATAAATTAGAATCAGCGGAATAGCACACCACGGGCGTGGGTTGTAGAAGCGATTATTTGGTGATCCAAAAAAACAAGGCTACTGCCACGCCAATGACCAACAATTCCAGCAAGTTGCCATTCTTATTACCCGGCACCCGCAGATGAATGAGCGAGATCAGCGAAGCTACCAGCCCCCCGGCGGCGTAAAAACCAATAATGCTATAGGCCGGCAAAACCGCGCCGTAGTTACCCAATTCATTCCAGACGCGCAAGGTGAATAGAAACAGCAGAATGCCCAGCGTAGCACTCGCCACCCCAATGACGATGAGCCAAAAAAAGGCTACCCCTTCGCGAATATTATCGTAGGTACGGATAGTCGCAGTGATGACTACCCAGAAAGCCAGCAGACTTACGCCCGTTCGAAAGGCATTCAACCACCCTGGATTGTCGGGGAGCAATTTGCCGGCCACGAGGTAAATTACCGTAAGAATCACTGCCAGCACAACACTGGACACCATTACTGTGCGCCACATGACTTGCTTGTCTTCGTGGTCCAACCCTACTTCCAGGGCCCGTTCGTTATTCTTTTTTCGCTTTGCCATGCTCGTTTAATATTGATTCTCTGACATTTAGCCGTAAATTAAAATTTTTCTACGGAAAGGGTTTTTAAAAAATTACTTTGTCTTTGGAAACAACCTTTCCTCCACCAATTCGCAGATCAGGTGACCGACCAATAAGTGGACTTCCTGAATCCGTGGCGTATCCGTTGAGGGAACCGCCAGGAAGTGATCACACTGGGTGGCCAACTGCCCGCCTGCTTGTCCGGTAAAACCAATCACGGTCATTCCTGCCGCCCGTGCAGCCGCTGCCGCCCGCAACACATTGGGGGAATTGCCGGAGGTAGAAAGGGCAAACAACAGGTCGCCAGGCCGACCTGCGGCACGCACCATGCGGGCGTAGCTTTCATCGTAGCCGTAATCATTGGCTACGGCTGTCAGGTACGAGGTGTTGACGTGCAGCGCTTCGGCGTACAGGGGAGGCCGGTCGTAGTAGAAACGCCCCGACAGCTCGGCCGCCAGGTGCTGGGCGTCGGCGGCGCTGCCCCCATTTCCACAAAAAAGAATTTTTCCGTCCCGCTCGTAAACATCGATGCAGCACCTGACTACCTCTTCGATCAAGGCCAGCATAGCTGCATCTTCCAAAACCAATTGCTTCACCGCAATGCTGCTTTCGATAACTTTTCTGATCTGGTCTTGCATAAGCGTTCACTAATTTAGGGGACAAATAATTCGGTCAGGGTATCGACGAAGCCCGACCACGAGAATCGCGCTTTACCCCGCAGTACACCGGCCCGAAAAGCCGCCGCGCGGTTGTTTTCGTAAAAATCGACCACTGCCGCTGCTAGTTCCACCGGATCTTGCTCGATGACGTAACCTGCCACCCCGTCTGGCACGATCTCGGGCAGCCCACCGACCCGGGTGACCACCATGGGTTTTTCAAAAAAATAAGCCAACTGGGAGATCCCACTTTGGGTAGCCGTGCGGTAGGGTTGAACCACCAGGTCGGCCGCACAGAAGTAGTACCGAACTTCTTCGTTCGGAATGAAATGCGTCCGGAGCTCCAGGCGGTCGGCAATGCCCAGGTCCGCAATCAATTCCTGGTATTCGAGTTCGTTGCCGTAGTATTCGCCGGCCACGATCAACTTTACGTTCAGGTCTTGTAGCCTTTGGTCCACCATAGCCCGGAGGGCCAGATCCAGCCCTTTGTAAGCCCGGATAAAGCCAAAAAACAGCAGGTAGCGCCCGTCGGTATCCAACCCCAGCTGCGTTCGGGCAGCGGCCTGGTTCAGCAGTTCCCCGTAGGAGTCGTAGACCGGGTGGGGAGTCACCTGTACTGGCGCGGTCGTAAAGCGGGCTACCTGGGCCCGGACCGCCTCCGAGAGGGTCAGGAAAGCATCGGCAGCGCCCGTGAAATAACGCGCCAACAGCCGGTCGCCGAACCGTTTTTCGTGGGGGATTATATTGTGAACCAACCCGATGCGCTGGGTTACCCGTGGCGAGAGGAGTCGGAGTACGGTCCCCAGGCAAGGCGCCATAAAAGGCAGCCAGAAAGCAGCAATGACCACATCCGCCCGGCGACGCCGCAGCGCCAGGCCTACCCGCAGCCAGTTCAGGGGATTTACCGCATTGAGTTGACGCTCGATCACGAGCCCTGCCGGCGCAGGACCGGTCGTGTACTGGGTTTTTCCAGGGAAAAGAAACCGGGGGTATTGCAAGGTAAAGGTGATCAGGGTAACGCGGTGTCCGGCCGCTTGCAGGGCCAGGGCCAACCGTTCGTTGAAAGCAGCCAGGCCACCCCGGTAGGGGAAAGCAGGGCCGAGCAACAAGATATTTTTTCCCTCCTGGTCCATACTAGCTGGCTTGGCCAATTTCTTGTTCAATCAGGTAGTGATTGCGATCGGGTGCGCTGCGAATAATCAGTTCGGCCAGAAAACCGGTGAGAAACAACTGGACGCCAATGATGGCACAAATCAGACCAAAATAAAACAAGGGTCGGCTGGTAATGCCGTATTCCAGGTAGATGAGTTTGGCTATACTCAGGTAAAAAAGGATGATAAAACCCATGATAAAAACCAGGCCGCCCATGGAGCCAAAAAAATGCATCGGCCGTTTGCGAAAGCGGGAAATAAAAATGACGGACAACAAGTCCAGTGGCCCCCGAATAAATCGTTCGATGCCAAATTTGGTAACGCCGTATTTGCGCTCCTGGTGCTGCACCACTTTTTCGGTAATCTTACGGAACCCCGCCCATTTGGCGAGCACGGGGATATAGCGGTGCATATCGCCATAAACCTCGATACTTTTTACCACCTGACGGCGGTAGGCTTTGAGCCCGCAATTGAAATCGTGAAGGGGAATACCCGTCATGCGGCGCACCGTCCAGTTGTAAAATTTACTGGGCAGGTTTTTGGTTAAGATGGGATCGTAGCGCTTCTTTTTCCAGCCAGATACCAAATCATACCCCCCTTCCCTGATCAGCTTGACGAGGCCCGGAATCTCTTCGGGGCTGTCCTGCAGATCAGCATCCATCGTAATAACAACTTCCCCCCGGGTGGCTGCGAAGCCCACGTAAAGGCCGGCCGATTTGCCGTAATTGCGCTGAAACTTGATGCCCCTGACTTCTGGGTGGGCCGTGGTGAGTTGCGCTACTACTTTCCAGGAGCCGTCGGTGCTGCCATCATCGACGAGGATAATCTCGTAAGAGAAGCCTTCCCTGGCCATAACGCGCCGAATCCAGGCCGTGAGTTCCGGCAGCGATTCTTCTTCGTTGAACAAGGGTATGACAACCGATATATCCATAACAATTCAGGCTAGGTAAAAAGGAGATACTTAAGTCTTGAGGCGGCAAAGTTAAAATTATTTCCGTTGCCGTTGCCGCAAAACCGCCCCGGTTATGGCGGCGATCACGAACCCAAAGATCAGGCTTTGGACGTAGCTAAAGAAAGATCCGCCAATGGTGGGAATGCTTGCGCTGGCAGGATCTTTGTCTGCTGCTACCAGCAATTGTGCCTGCAGGTCTACCAGTCCGGGGTCGAAGACGGCGAACAGGAGATGATAATACAGGTAAAAAATGGCGTTGGCCACCACAAATACCAGAAAGCCGGGCTGAATGAAAGCCTGGATATTTTCGCCTTTAACCGGCTTTTGGGCTTCCCACATGGCCAGGAGGTAGATCACCCCTGAACCCAGCCACAAGCCACGGCTCAGGACCCATTCGCGCTGCAAAAAGTAGATCCCTGCGAAAAGGGCCACACAGGTGCCCCCGGCAATGATTCCCTGGCGAATGGCGGTGCCTTGCCAATTGTAGTTATTTTCAGTAGCTGTTTTCATATCTTTTATTCGCTGGCTTTTATCCGGGCGAGCGAATTAAAATGGTGGCCATTTACCGTGGCTACTGGTCGCCCAATCAGGTTATGCCCCAGCAGGGGTGCATTCTTGGATTTGGAAAAAATATCCCGCCGTTCGGGGGTCCACTGTTCATTGTAGTGGTAGATCGTAAACTGGGCCTCCTCCCCTACCCGCAAACCGACGGTGGGTAAGCCCAGAATGCGGCGTGGGCCGCTGGTAAACAAAGCGATAAGTTCGGTCTCGGTCAGCTCATCCCGCAAAGCAGTAGCCGCCGCAGCAAAGGCCGTCGACAACATAGCAGCCCCAAAGTCGGCGTAGGTAAACTCCCGTTCTTTGGCCTCGATTTCGCGGGGGGTATGGTTAGCAGCAATGCAATCGATGGTTCCATCTTTAAGGCCCGCCAGGAGGGCCTGGCGGTCGGCTTCACTGCGCAACGGCGGTAAAACCTTGCAATTGCTGGAGAAATCCTCCAGCGCTTCCACCGTCAGCAACAAGTTGAGCGCTGCTACGGAAGCCGTCACGTGCAATCCCTGGGCTTTGGCTGCCCGAACGCTGGCTACGGCCCCGGCGGTGGAAATGTGGCTGAGGTGCAACCGCGAATCGGTGTAGGCCAACAACCGCAAGTCCCTTTCCACCATCAATTCTTCGGCCAGACTGGGAATCCCACGCATGCCCAGGGAAGTGCTCACCAATCCCTCGTGGATTTGGCCGCTGCCGGCAATGGTCTTTTCCAGGGGTTGGTTCATGATCAGGCCCCGGAAGGATTTAGCGTAGAGCAGCGCCCGTAGTAGCAGTCCGGCGTGCTGCAGGCTGTGGCTGCCGTCGGAGTAGGCGACGGCCCCGGTGGCCCGCATATCGAGCATTTCAGTAATTTCCAGACCTGCGGTATCGCGGCTGATCGCCCCGATAGGCAACAGGGTCACCGGCAGTGTCTTGCCCTTCTGCAAGAGGTAGCTGACGCCAGCTTTATCGTGAATAGCTGGAAAAGTGTTCGGGCGCAATCCCACCTGGGTATACCCCCCCGCAGTGGCAGCCGCAGCCAGCGATACGAGGTCTTCGCGGTGTTCCTGCCCCGGATCTCCCACCTCGGCTTCGAGGTCGAGCCAACCCACTGAAACACTACACTGGTCCAGGGTGATCAACTCCGCATCACGGGCGTCGAGGGCGGAACCAACTTCTACCAACTGGCCGTCTTGAACGCGCAGATCAACCTGTTTAAGATGAAGCGGATGTGTCGGGTCAACCAATTTAAGGTTGCAAAAAAGCCTATGCATAGGGGGAGTACTCTAGTTCAGGAGCTAAAATTAAGGAAATATTCAATACGGAAGCGGATGGTGCGGGGGAAATCAAAGGGAGCAGGTATTTGTCCTGGATCCATACTTTGTCTCACCGGAGGTTTGCCAAAACTCGCGCTCCCCGGCCCTTGTGCACAATGAAAAAAGCCCATTCCGAAAATCGAAATGAGCTTTTTTGAGTGATTTGGCTGGGATTCGAACCCAGGACCCATACATTAAAAGTGTATTGCTCTACCAACTGAGCTACCAAATCGGGTTGCCTGTTTTTCTAAAGGCGACGCAAATATACAGTGCTTTAACGTTTAAAAACAAGTAAAACCACAACATTTTTATCCAAAGTCTGTAACCGCTTGTTTTACAGTTGGTTTAGCCGCTGAAATAATTTAAACAAAAATCTCGCCGGGTCGATTCCAGGGCATAATCACGGGTTGTAGCGTTTTTTTTTGCTGTTTGTCCGGTTAACTCACTCTTCTTCCTCTTCGCTCGGGAATTCCAACTCCAGTTGCAACCCTTGCCAGTCTTGCTCTTTTTCCAGGTTGGAGACGGAGACGCCCAGCAGCCGAACTGCCCCTATTTCGGCAAAGTTTTCGTCCAGTAAGGCAAAGACCAATGCCAGGAGTTTGTCCTGTTGGCGAATTTCACTGGCAAAGGTACGTGATCGGGTAGTGATCTGAAAATCCGGGGTCTTCATTTTCAGCGTTACGGTGCGGCCAAAATTTTCGGCACGATCCATGTATTCAAAGACCTTCTCCACGAGGTAGGCCAATTTTTCTTGCATGGCGGCCTGGGTGCTGATGTCTTCACTGTAAGTACGCTCCGCACCAATGGACTTGCGAATCCGATTGGGGTTCACCGGGCGGTTGTCTTCTCCCCGGACAATGCGGTAGTAGTAGCGACCAACTTTGCCGAAACGCTGTACCAGTTCAATTTCCGGGCGTTCCCGCAGATCGCTCCCGGTGCGGATGCCCATGCGCTCCATTTTGGCGGCCGTCACTTGGCCAATACCGTGAAACTTCCGGATAGGTAATGCCGCCAGAAAATCCAGGGCTTCAGCAGGCAAGATCACCTTTAGCCCATTGGGTTTGTTGATATCGGAGGCCACTTTGGCCAAAAACTTACAGTAGGACACCCCCGCCGAAGCCGTGAGCTGGGTGACGGCGAAAATCTCTGCCCGAATGGCTTCCGCGATCAGGGTCGCCGAAGGAGGCCCCTGCCTGGGCTGGGTCACGTCGAGGAAAGCTTCATCCAGTGAAAGAGGCTCCACCAGGTCGGTATAACTGTAGAAGATGTCGCGAATCTGCCCCGACACTTCCTGGTAGACCTCGAAGCGGTGACGGACAAAGATGAGCGCCGGACAGAGTCGCTTAGCGGTAACGCTGGGCATAGCTGAGCGAACGCCAAATTTGCGGGCCTCATAACTGGCTGCCGCCACTACGCCCCGCATCCCGCCGCCGCCTACCGCAATGGGCTTACCGCGCAGCTCGGGAAAATCGCGCTGCTCTACGGAAGCAAAAAAAGCATCCATATCGATGTGAATAATTTTGCGGGAAGTATTCATCCGTATCGGGTCACCGTTGGTAAGGAACCGCAAAGATACGACCTTCTGCAGCCAACGCCGTATTGGGAAAAACCAATTGTGCTTCGTGTAGTACAACCGACAGATCGCCGTACCGGGAGGAAAAATGGCCAATAATCAGTTGACCGACGTGAGCCGCCGCCGCCACCTCGCCTGCCTGACGAGCGGTGGAGTGACCAGAAATTTCGGCCTGTCCGGCCAATTCGTGCAAAAAAGTTGCCTCGTGGAAAAGCAGGTCAACACCTGCCAATAAAGGGACCAGTGGCGGGTTGGGAGCCGTATCTGAACAATAGGCGAAAGCACGCACGGGCGGCGGATCCGCGGTAAGCGCTTCGTTGGGGATACGGGTTCCGGTGGACGTCGTAAAATCAGCGCCCAGCTTTATTCCTGGAATCTGGGAAAAGGGGATTTTATAGGCTGCAATGGCAGCAGCGCGCATGGTGCGTGGCCGTTCCTTTTCACGAATCAGGTAACCCACCGTGGGGATGCGGTGCCGCAGGGGCAACGTTGTAACCGTCACCAGGGGGGTCTCGTAGACCAGCACCGGACTGGCCAGGGGGTCAACGACGATCCATTCTATCGGGTAGGAAACCTGGGTGTAGCTGTGCTGAAAAACCGACTGTAAGAAATCTTTCAGGCCGGCGGGCCCGACTAAAGTAAGCGGTGCTGTCCGCTGGTTGAGTTCCCAGGATGTGAGCAGACCGGGCAAACCATAGATGTGATCACCGTGCAGGTGAGAAATAAGAATCACATCAATACTACTCCAACCAAAGCCATTTTGCTGTAGCGCTACCTGTAGTCCCTCACTACAGTCGAGCAGAAAACCCGTACGGGCAGTCTGCAATACCTGTCCACTGGCCCAACGCCCCGGAACGGGTCCGGCAGCTGAAGTACCGAGCGTGCACAGCTTGAAATCCATGCGGTGGAAATCTAGTGGTCGGCAGGAGCCTGGTCGCCTTCGTCGAAATTGATTTCTCTTTCCAGTTCCTCCATAAAGATGAAGTCAATGGATTCTTTTACCGTAGGGACAATCGTTAGTACGGTATCCAGACGAGAGATTTCGATTAATTTCTTGACACTGGGATACTGGATGCCCGTGAGCACAAAAGAGCCCAGGGGTTTCCACAGCCGGTTTGCTGTCAGAATGGCACTTAAGCCAGAGGAGTCAACGTATTGGACATTTGACAAGTCAAAAACCAAATTCCGCACGCCTTCATTGGCAAAAATCACCAATTCGGATTTGAGGTCAGGGGCAATGATCGAATTCAAATTCTCTTCTGCCAGCTGAAAAACGGCGTACTTCTCTTTTTTATCAATACTGTACTTCATGCAAAATCAACTTTGCGTTTAGCGGCCAAAATGTTTACCGCAAGGCGCAAATGTAAGGAAGAAAAAACTGGCTGACAATACTTATTCACGACTATTTGACAGTTATTTCGATTATTTTTAAACGTGGCACCGTTTTTTCTGTTATTAGTACGTTCTTCTGTTTTTCGCACCTATATTATTAAAGATGCGTTAAATTGCAGAAAAAGTATGCAACTTCGCGGTAACAAACTTTGTTTTCTGCTATAAGAACCCTATAATTGCTCAAGCGAATCCACTGAACTGTCCACAAGAAAAGCGATCAAAAAATATGAATAATAACCGCAGATTTTCACCCCAGGTCAAACAGGTCATCTCCCGTAGCCGCAGCGAAGCTGTACGGTTAGGGCATGGCTTCATTGGCACGGAGCACCTCTTGTTGGGGTTGCTCACCGATGAAGAAAATATGGCGCTGCGGGTACTAGAATCCCTGGAGGTAGACCCCGGCGAATTGCGTAGTTCCGTTGTAGAAAGCATTCACCGTATTCCTGCTTCCGGCAGTACCGGCCTCAATGTCGGTAATCTTCCGCTGAACAAACAAGCGGAAAAAGTACTAAAAGTCACCTTCCTCGAAGCCAAAATGCTGAAGAGTGAAGAAATCAGCCCCGAACACTTATTGCTGTCCATTTTGAAAGACAAGGACAATCCGGCTTCCAAAATATTGGGGCAATACGACGTCGACTACGATCTTTTCAAAGCAGAATTAGAATACGTGAAGCAAGAACAAGATTTCACCAGCGGCACTGATCCGTACACCCGTGCTTCGGCTGACCAAGATGAGCCTTACGATGACGAAGAAAGTGGCGGACGAGGTGGCTCTTACCAGCGCGGCAAGAGCAGTACCAAGTCGCGGACGCCAGTCCTTGACAATTTTGGTCGCGACATCACAAAGCTTGCCGACGAAGGTAAACTCGATCCGATTATCGGTCGGGAAACCGAAATTGAGCGCGTGAGCCAGATTTTGAGTCGCCGCAAGAAAAACAACCCCATTCTCATTGGCGAGCCGGGGGTGGGTAAAACAGCCATCGTAGAAGGACTGGCCCTGCGTATCCAGCAGAAGAAAGTGTCCCGGACCCTTTTCAACAAGCGCATCGTGATGTTGGATCTGGCAGCCCTGGTTGCCGGCACAAAATACCGCGGTCAGTTTGAGGAGCGGATGAAGGCCATTATGACCGAGCTGGAAAAAAGCCGGGATGTCATTCTCTTCATCGACGAGATCCACACCATTGTTGGTGCGGGTGGAGCTACCGGTTCGCTGGATGCTTCCAATATCTTTAAGCCAGCATTGGCAAGGGGAGAATTGCAATGTATCGGGGCCTCTACCCTGGACGAATACCGCCAGCACATTGAAAAAGATGGCGCCCTGGATCGTCGCTTCCAGAAGGTAATGGTTGATCCACCAAGCGCGGACGAAGCCATCCACATTTTGCAAAACATCAAGCCCAAGTACGAGGAATTTCACAATGTGATCTATTCTGACGACGCGATTGAAGCTTGTGTAAAGTTGAGCGACCGATACATTACCGACCGCTTCCTACCCGATAAGGCCATTGATGTGCTGGATGAGGTAGGTGCTCGTACCCACCTCAAGAATATTCACGTGCCCAAGCACATCGAAGAACTGGAGGCACAGATCGAGAAAGTAAAAGAACAGAAAAACCAGGCCGTTCGAAACCAACAGTACGAAAAGGCTGCCGACCTGCGCGACCAGGAATCCAAACTCGGTCGCAGCCTGGACCAGGCGAAATTAACCTGGGAAGAAGAATCAAAAACCAAGCGCTACCCCGTTGAGGAGGAAGATATCGCCGAAGTGGTCTCTATGATGACGGGCATTCCCGTAAGGCGGGTAGCTCAATCGGAAAGCAAGAAACTGGTGGGCATGATGAACGACCTCCGGGACGTCATTATCGGTCAGAACGAAGCGATCGAGAAAGTTACCAAGGCTATTCAGCGCAACCGGGTAGGACTGAAAGACCCCCGCAAGCCCATTGGCACCTTCATTTTCCTGGGCCCTACCGGGGTAGGAAAAACGGAGTTGGCCAAGGCACTGGCCCGCTACATTTTCGACAGCGACGACGCCCTGGTTAGAATCGACATGAGTGAGTACATGGAGAAATTCTCCGTGAGCCGCCTGATCGGTGCCCCTCCGGGTTACGTCGGCTACGAAGAAGGCGGACAGCTGACGGAGAAAGTTCGGCGCAAGCCCTACTCGGTGATTCTGCTCGACGAGATCGAAAAGGCACACCCCGATGTGTACAATATCCTGTTGCAGGTACTGGACGATGGTCAGTTGACGGATGGTCTGGGACGCAAAGTCGATTTCAAGAACACCCTCATTATTATGACCTCTAATATTGGTGTCCGCCAGTTGAAGGACTTCGGTCAGGGTGTTGGTTTCAATACCCAGTCGCGCCAGGATAACGCAGAGACCAACAGCAAGAGCGTCATTCAGAATGCGCTGAAGCGGACCTTCTCGCCAGAATTCCTTAACCGGATTGACGACGTGGTCATCTTCAACAGCCTGGATCAGGACGAAATCTTTAAGATCATCAACATTGCGCTTAAAGACCTGTTCGCACGCTTGGCTACGATGGAGTACAAACTGACCCTTTCTGATGAAGCCAAGAAGTTTGTCGCCGAGAAAGGATTTGATCCGCAGTTTGGCGCCCGACCTTTACACCGGGCTATCCAGAAGTACATTGAAGATCCACTGGCCGAGTATATCCTGAACAACAACCCCGCTGCTGGCTCTGCTCTGGAGGCGGTCATGAACAGCGAAGCAGATGGTTTGAATATCACCCTGGCTACGGAAGAAGTCAATTCTGACGTGGAAGAATAAAAAATTGCATTATCTTCAAGCACGCTTTCGGGGTTCGCCCGGAAAGCGTGCTTTTGCATTAATAACACCCATTATTTTTCATTAAATTAATTTCATTTGGCAAAGAGAAGAGGTAGACAAAAACCCCAACCACGCGAAGACGAACGCAGTAAATTCCGGCTCAACGATCAAATTCGTATTCCTGAAATCCGCCTGGTAGGCGACAACATGGAAGAGATCAGCCAGGTGGCTGGTAAAGACATCGAAGCTGGCGTTTATAATACCCGGCTGGTACTGGACTGGGCCCGGCAACTGGAAATGGATCTGGTGGAAATTTCCCCCAATGCTGATCCGCCGGTGGTAAAAATTATTGACTTCAATAAGTTCCTCTACGAAAAGAAGAAGCGCGAAAAGGAGATCAAAGCCAAGGCCGTGAAGACCGTGGTGAAGGAAATCCGCTTTGGGCCCAATACGGACGAGCACGATTTTGAATTCAAATTGCGCCACGCCCAGGGTTTCCTGGAAGAAGGTGCCAAGGTAAAAGCCTACGTACACTTCCGCGGACGTACGATCGTCTTTAAAGACCGGGGTGAATTGCTCTTGCTGCGTTTCCTCAAGGAACTGGAAGATTACGGTGCGGCCGAAGCCCTCCCCAAAATGGAAGGACGCCGGATGACCGTCATTGTACAACCCAAGAAAGGAAAAAGTAAATAGGAGCGTCCGTAAAAATGTCGGCTAACATTACTTTATTTTCAAGAGGATCATTACCTTTGCGGTCTTCTTAAAGGAAAAAACATTTTTTATGCCAAAGATGAAGACCCATTCTAGTGCCAAGAAGCGTTTCAAAGTCACTGGATCTGGTAAATTGAAGCGTTTTCAGGCTTTTACTTCGCACATGATGCGCAATAAGAGCAAGAAAGCGAAGCTGGCGCTGCGCGACTCCGCACTGGTGAGTGTAGCCGATACGCCTCGCATGAAGCGCTTACTTTGTAAGTAAAGATCAGTCTAACCTCTGGCGGCTCACGCTACCAGGGTGATTTTTCACGAGAGTGCAGGTAAAAAGTGTCCAAGGTGACCTCTGTGCTGAACAAAAAATCGAACTATGCCACGTTCCGTTAATGCCGTCGCTTCGCGTCGTCGGCGCAAAAAAATTCTCAAGGCCGCCAAAGGTTACTTTGGTGCGAGATCGAAAGTTTATACTGTTGCGAAAAATGCCGTTGAAAAAGGCATGGTGTACGCCTACCGCGACCGTAAAAACAAGAAGCGCGCTTTCCGCCGTTTGTGGATTGCCCGTATCAATGCCGGTGCCCGTTTGCACGGTATTTCTTACTCGCGGCTGATGCACGCCCTGAAAGAGAATAATATCGACCTGAACCGCAAAGTACTGGCTGACCTGGCCATGAATCACCCCGACTCCTTCAAGACGGTGGTGGCCCAGGTGAAAAAGTAACCGCTTAGGTTGTTAGAAGATAAAAAGCGCTGCTCCGAATGTTCGGGGCGGCGCTTTTTCGTTTGGGCAGGAAATGCACTAATATTCCCCAAGGAGGGTCCCCTACCCAACGGATAACTTTCAAATAATCCTGAAAATCAGCCAACTTAGTAGGCCATTTGCTGTTCGGTTACCACAAGAACATTTGGACCAAAACCAACCACCCCATGAGCTACCGCAGCCTCCGCGAAGCCGCCAACGATTTAGAAAGAACCGGACAACTCATTCGGATCAAGGACGAGTTGGACCCCAACCTGGAAATGGCCGAAGTACACCGCCGGATTTTCGATGCGGGTGGTCCGGCCATTTTATTCGAGCGCGTAAAAGGCAGTCCCTTTCAGGCCCTTTCAAATTTGTACGGCACCTACGAGCGCACCGAGTGGCTGTTTCGCCACACCATTGAACGGGTGCAACGGGTCATTGAGCTAAAAGCCGACCCCACGCGGCTGTTGCAAAAGCCGGGGCGCTACCTCGGCGCTCCCTTCACGGCCCTGACGGCGCTGCCCCAGCGAAAATGGCTGGGTAAAGCCCCCATCCAGTACGGTACCACCACGATTGACCAACTCCCACTGGTCAAGAGCTGGCCCATGGACGGCGGCGCCTTCGTCACCTTGCCGCAAGTGCTTACCCTCCCACCGGGAAGCAAGCAGGCCATGCAAAGTAATATCGGCATGTACCGCATTCAACTGAGTGGCAATGACTACGAGTTGAACAAGGAGATCGGCCTACATTACCAGTTGCACCGGGGCATCGGGGTGCACCATACCCAGTACAACGCCAGCGACGAACCTTTTCGCTGCTCCGTTTTTGTGGGCGGCGCCCCGTCACACGCCTTTGCGGCCATCATGCCGCTGCCCGAAGGACTGAGTGAACTGACCTTCGCGGGATTGCTCGGCGGTCGGCGCTTTCGCTATTTGTTTGAAGACGATTTCTTCCTGTCTGGCGACGCCGATTTTGTGATCACCGGCACCATTCGCAAGGGCGAAAAGAAACCCGAGGGGCCCTTTGGTGATCACCTGGGCTACTACAGCCTGCAACACGACTTCCCCGTGATGGACGTCCACCAGGTTCACCACCGCAAAGATCCCCTGTGGCACTTCTCGGTGGTTGGGCGACCACCGCAGGAAGACTCCAGCTTTGGCCACCTCATCCACCAACTCGTCAGGCTGCTCACGCCACAGGAATTTCCTGGCGTAAAAGAGATCAAAGCAGTGGATGCGGCCGGTGTCCATCCGTTGCTGCTGGCGGTGGGTTCGGAGCGCTACATGCCGTTCCGGGAACGACGGCCGGAGGAGATCCTGGCCCAGGCCAACCGGATTATAGGCTCCGGGCAAACATCCCTGGCCAAATACCTGATCATTGCCGCCACAGGCGATGGGCCGGTGACCACCCACGATATTCCCGCCTTCTTCCGCCACGTACTGGAGCGTATCGACTGGACGCGAGACCTGCATTTTCATACCAAAACAACCATTGATACCCTCGATTATTCCGGCAACGACTGGAATGCGGGCTCCAAGGTGGTGATGGCCTGCTGCGGTCCCCAGCTGCGCCAACTGGGCGAAACCATTCCTGGAACCGTGAGCCTGCCTGCCGGATTCAGCCAGGCCCACCTGGTACTGCCCGGAATTGTAGCCGTCAACGGTCCGGCCTTCACCGGGCCCGAAAGCCGGGCCGATGGCCAGCGCCTGGCCGAACAACTACGCGCTCAGGACTGGGAAGATATTCCCCTGATCGTACTCTGCGACGACGCGGCCTTCCTGCCCCAGCAGCTCAACAATTTCCTCTGGGTGACTTTCACCCGCTCGAACCCCAGCCACGATATCTACGGCGTGAAGGCATTTACCTCCTTCAAGCACTGGGGCTGCCGGGGCCCGCTGGTCATCGACGCCCGCAAAAAACCGCACCACGCACCAGAACTGGTCACCGATCCGCAGGTGAGTCAGCGCGTAGACCGCCTGTTTGCTAAGGGGGGAAGTTTGTATGGAGTGGTTTAGCGAGGTGTAAAAGTGTAAACGGGGTAAACGGGTAAAAGTGGGGCAAGTGTAAAAGTTAGGGCTGAGAAGTGGGAAAATTGGAGTCGGAAATCGCCCGCCCCACTAAACTACCCTTTCCGTAATTTCGTTTTAAGACATTGATTACAATCCAACTTACCCCATCATGCCGATCGCGCAACGTTTGTCCTTACTGCTGTTGCTATTTCTTCCTTTCGTGGTAGGCTCGCAAACCTATACCGTTAGTGGTTATGTAACGGATGCCAATAGTGGGGAAACCCTCATTGGTGCCAATATCTACGTAAAAAACGATCCCGGCCAGGGAACGGCCAGCAATGCCTATGGGTTTTACTCGCTGACTTTGGAAAAAGGAAATTACGCGTTGGTTTTCAGTTACCTCGGCTTCCAGGATCAAACGCTCGTAGTGGACCTGCAGGCGAAGCAAACGCTGGACGTAGCCATGAGCGAAGGGCTACAGCTTGCCGAAGTAGTGGTAACGGGAGAAGCGGAGGACAAAAACGTGCAGGATACCAAAATGGGTACGGTAGCCGTATCCATCGACCAGATCAAGCAATTGCCCGCCTTGTTGGGTGAAGTGGATGTCCTTAAAGCCATCCAGTTGCTGCCGGGCGTACTATCGGCCGGAGAAGGAAGCTCGGGGTTTTACGTGCGCGGTGGCGGGCCAGACCAGAACCTGGTGCTGCTGGACGAAGCGACGGTCTACAACTCGGGCCACCTGCTCGGATTCTTTTCGGTCTTCAATGCCGATGCCATCAAAAACACGACCCTCATCAAAGGCGGGATGCCCGCCAATTACGGCTCGCGGTTGTCGTCGGTGGTAGATATTCAGATGAAAGAAGGCAATAAGCAGCACTACGAGCTCGAGGGGGGCGTCGGCATCATTTCCAGCCGGCTAACCGCCCAGGGTCCCATTGTCAGGAACCAATCCTCCTTCATTGTTTCGGCGCGGCGAACCTACGCGCTGGACCTGGCCCAGCCCGCTATTGACAACACCAATTTTGCGGGTACGAACTATTATTTCTACGATCTCAACGCCAAGGTCAACGTCCGTTTCTCCGACCGCGACCGGGTGTTCCTGAGCACCTATTTCGGGCGGGATGTCCTCAAGTACCGCAGCAGTACCCGGGATTTCTTTTTCAATTTACCTTACGGCAACGCGACGGCCACCCTGCGTTGGAACCACCTGTTCAACGAGAAGCTCTTCTTCAATCTATCAGCCATCTACAACGATTACGACTTCGGTTTCGCAGGCGGGCAGGCCGACTTTTCCGTCAATGTTACCAGTGGGGTCCGGGACATGAATCTCAAACTCGATTTCGACTACTTCCCCAATCCCCGGCACAGCATCAAGTATGGGGTACACTACACCTACCACCGGCTATCGCCCAATGTCGCCAATGCCACCAACGGCGAAGAGACCTTTTCCAACAACCTGGAGCCCAACTTTGCCCACGAAACGGGCACCTTCATTCAGGACGACTGGAAGATCAGCCAACGACTCAACGTCAACTACGGCCTGCGTTTTTCGACCTTCACCCAGTTGGGGCCCTACACCTCACCCACCAACGGAGAAGTCTTCGGCAAAGGTGACCCCGTCATTACCTACACCGGTTTAGAACCCCGGTTAGCGGCCCGCTACACCCTCACCCCCAACGCCAGCCTGAAGGCGGGCATTACCGTCACCAACCAGTACCTGCACCTGGTGAGCAACTCGACCTCTACCCTACCCGCCGACGTGTGGGTGCCGAGTTCCCAGCGGATCAAACCCCAGCGCGGCATCCAGTATGCACTGGGGTATTTCCAGAATTTCCAGGACAATACCTTCGAGACGAGTGTGGAGGTCTATTACAAGGACCTGAACAACCAAATCGACTACCGCGAGAATTATGTCAACAACGCCGCCGACAACCTGGAACTGGAGTTCGTTTTCGGCAAGGGCCGGGCCTACGGGGCAGAATTCTTCCTCAACAAGCGCAAAGGCGACCTCACCGGCTGGATAGGTTACACCCTCGCGCGCACGGAGCGCCAATTCCCCGACATCAACAACGGCCAGACTTTCCCGGCGGTCTTCGACCGGCGGCACGATATTTCCGTGGTGGTCAACTACCCACTTCATCCCAAATGGGCGTTGGGTGGTGCTTTTGTCTACGGTACCGGGCAGGCTTATACGCCGTTGCAGAGCCTCTATTTCATTGAGCAAAACCTGGTGCAGGAATACGGCGCCCGCAACAGTGGGCGTATCCAGCCTTACCACCGACTCGACGTATCGGCTACCTATACCCGGCGCCCCGACCGCAAGGTTCGGGATTTTAAGTCCAGTTGGGTATTCTCAATCTACAATGTCTACAACCGGCGCAACCCCTTCTTCATCTACTACGATCTGAGTACGGATACCGCAGCGGGAACGGCTCAGGCCAAAGCCATCAAGGTGTCGTTGTTCCCTATTATTCCCAGTATTACCTGGAATTTTTCGTGGCAGGGTAAGTAATCATTTGAGGTTTCCCCCAAGTCTTTTTATCTTTGTTTTACCCTCCCTTGTACACTACCTACTTATCTATCACATGGAATGGTGCAAAATCAATTCGGTAGTGCATTGATACCAACCCCATGAAACACATTATTCTTTTTTTATTTTTGAGCCTCGGCCTGGCCGTGGTGCAAGCACAGGTGATACTGACGCCGCTTTCCTCTCCCGAAACCATGGTGGCCTGTGGGGAGCCAGCGAGTTATACCCTGTCCGTGATCAACGCCGGTAGCAACGGCTATGGCAATCTGATCCTGCGGGTTCAGTTGCCTACGGGAATGGAATACGTCCCCGGCAGTATCCAGGGCTTTGCGCAGGAGTTCGACCTGAGCGATCGTTCGTTTCCCCGCTTTCGTTTTCCGGACCTGATGGCCTTGTCGACGCAGGAAATTTCCTTCTCCACGATTATCAATTGTTCGTTTTCCAATGATGCCGGTGTCAACTACGCCATGACGGTTAATGGTAGCGACGTCACTGCTACCGAGCAGCCCCTGGCTAATTATGCCTTCCCGGAAGTGGTGATTACCGCCATCGACTTTCCGGTCCTTAATCTCGCTGTTGCAACCACCGCCAACCGAACGTTCACCATTATCCAATCGACGCCCGGCGCCCGGCTCGACACCCTCTTCTTTCTAAACCGCTACGATCCGGGAATGGCTTCCCTGGGGCTCAATCTGGGCACCTTGCTGGGCAGTGGGCCGGGGGTCGACACCTTTTTCCTAACGGGTAATGAGCTGCCGGGTGGGGACCTGACTTTTGATTTTGGGGACACCCTGCGCCTGACCGAGCGGGTACGGCTCCTCGACTGCGCACCCGCCAACTCAACCATCGAACTGTTCTGGCGCTGCGGTGAGGAGCTGTGCCAACGTTTTGTGACCAACACCTTACTGACCCAGGCTACGGGTACGACCGACCTGCGCATCCGCAACACCTCCGGATTTGCCAGCCAGACGGTAGCCAGCAACCCCAGCCTGGTGGGTGGAGGTTTTTGTGACACCCTGCATTTAAATTATCTGCTGGAAAATCGGGGAGAAGAAAATGCCCCCGGGGCTGGCGCCATCTACGATCTCATTTTAGGCCTGGGTTTGAACAACAACCTCTTCAGCAATACCGAACCCGTCAACCAGACGATCTTTCCCAACTGGCGTATTCGGGTTACCATTGCGGGTAACCCCATTGACCTGGGACTTTTTCAGTTTCCCAATCCGGCACCACTTTTGGGTTATAACCTGCGATTCGGTCAACTCACCAGCGACCCCGACGGGGCCGGCGGACTGGCCGACGTAGATGGCGATGGTTTTTTTGACGACCTGCCGGTGGGCAACAGTACTACCGTGGAGGTTCATATCATTTACGATCCATACGCTACGACCGATTGTGCTTTCCTGAGTGGATACCCCTACAACGGCGGCGCAGAGACCAATTTGCGGGTGGGCTACTACTATCGCGACCAGTGCGAGCAGGTACGGTCCTACTGGTACAGTGTCAATGATCCTGGCATCAACGTGGTTTCCCTGTTCACCCACCGTACCATCACCTATTCCGTAGAACTGGCGGAAAACAACCTCAATCCCGGGCAGGTGACCACCCTGGAAATCCGGCCGGATGGTGCCTGGAACAGTCCCTGCAGTGCCACAGACTCCATCGTGCTGGAAATCATCTTACCGGACGGCCTGGTAGCCGAAAACACGGCTTACGGTCCGGGGCAATTTTATGGAATCGTGGAGCGCAACGGCGACACCATCCGGCTGGCCAGCACCGAGCGCGGCACCTTTACCCAACCCTGGGGGCTGTCGGTGAGCCTGGACTGCGGCGAAGCCATTGTGGATACGACCATCAACCTGAGCTTTCTTTACTTCTGTAGCCCCGGTTGCAGTCCACCCAAGCGAATTGACTGTCAGGAGATTGTGATGGACTACCTGCCCCAGTGCCAGCCTTGTCTGGAAGGGATTGATACCCGCAAATTTTCGGCCGAACGCATCAACTTAGGTTGGACCAATGCCGCTCACACCGCGCGGGTTGATCCTGCACTTGATCCCACTATTAATCTGGGGGCGGCCATTGATTTCGACTCCGTAGCGTTGCGATTGCAAGGGGTATTCCGGGGGAACGGCCCCTACGACGAACTTTTTGCCCGGGTGACTTACCAGGGTATGAACCCCTCCTTTGCCGATCCGACCCTGCCTTTTTTTGAACCGGTTGGAACAACTTTGGAATACTTTGCTGCTGACGGATTTTCTGCCACCTGCACCGGCGCACCCGTTACCCTAACCTATAACACCAGTACAGGAGAGCACCAGCTGGTGGCCGCTCTGGAGGCGTTTTTCGGTCCCGGAGGTTGTCTCGAAAACCACCAACGCAGGGCGGGCGACAGCCTCGTTTTTTCCATTTACTCCCTCGTAACCACCAACACCCCGCGGCGGGCCCTCCCCATTCCGGAACTAACCGGACAACTCTACCTGGTCCGAAACGGCCAGGAAATCAGCTGCAACCAGTACCTCGATAATTTTGTCTTGGAACAGGTCATTCCCAACGTCAATCTGGGCTATTCCAACCAGGAACACTACGGCTGTGGCGCGATTTATTTCAACAACAACTCGATTGCCAACCCAGGACATATTTACGATGCCGACCAATTCCCCAACGAGGTTCGCTCTATCGTTGACGTGGCCGAAGTCCGGATTTACCTGGAGGGCAACTGGCAACTCCAACCGGGCAGCAGTGACCTGCTGGCCAACGGCTCTTTTGACGAGAACGACGCCGTCTCCAGCACAGCACCTTACGTGATTGTCCCCCTGCCCGACCCGCTGGTAGCTTTCGACGGTACCACCACGCTCTTTACCTACCGCAACCCCGGGGATTGGCCCGCCGGGGATTTGGTGATCGGCGGTAGTAATCCGGTGCACAACATCCGTTTCCGCGCAGTACCGGGCTGCCTGGTTCCCAACGGAACGCCTTTCGGGATCGCGATGGAAGCCGATATGATCCGCTACCTGAACGCACCAGCCGACCGCCGCGATACCATCACTTCCCGCCAGACCAATACCAGCAAAACCCTGTTGCAGCCAACGGCAAACCTGCTGCTGGCTTCCCCGCAGGAATTTATCCCTAATTCCGACACCGTCAGCTGGGAGCTACGGGTAAACAACAATACGAGCTATGGGAATGCCGACAAACTCATCCGGCATGCCTGGCTGGCCATCGAAGCCAACCCTGCGGTCACCATTTTTGCCATTGAAGAAGTAACCAACCCCAATAATCCGGTCGCGTTGCCGCTCCTCAACTATTCCTCCGGCGAGAACTACTGGGTTCGCCTGGGTAATGTGGCCGCCTTTTCAGGTCGCAACTTCCGCATACGCGGTCGCTACACGGGCTGTGAACGCCAGGAACTGACGGCTAAACTCGGTTATTCCTGCGTGGATTACCCCAACCCGGATCCGGGCGCGGGTTACCAACTGGCCGGCACCTTCTTTTCGTGTGCCAACCGCACCTTATCCCTTTATATTCAGCCTACGGCAGTTTCCCTGAGCATGGTTGTCACGGGGCCTCCCTTACCGGCACCGCTGTGCGAGGAGCTCGATTACCGGGTGCTGGTGTCCAATCTGCAGCTCCCTACCGCTTACGGCAACGCGCTCCGGGTAGATCTCCCCCTGGGAGCGGAAGTGGTGGCGGGGAGCAGTCTGCTGGAATCGCCCGCTGGCTCGGGCAATTGGCGGCCGCTCAACGACCCACAATTGCTGGGCAACAATGCCTATACCTGGGCCCTTGCCAATGACCCCAACGGGTTGACCCGCTTAGCAGGCGTCGACCGGGCACCCAACAATACCTACCAACTGGCCTTTAAACTCCTCACCCGCTGTGGCCTGAACGCTGGCCTACGCCTGGAATTCCAGGCCCAGGCCGTCAACAGTTGTGGCCAGATAGAAGAAAAAACCGCTTTTTCAGAACGCCTGCTCATTGCCGGCCTTCCCAGCATTACCAATAACTATGCCCTCTTCCTGGGTATGCCCGACAATGGTCTGCAAGCTTGTGACAACAGTCGCATTGCGGCTAAATTGGTCAACCTGGGGCCGCTGGCCACCAGTGACCTGGAATTTGCCGTCCTTACCCTTCCGCGGGCTTTTGGCTTCGTGGACGGGAGTAGCATCGGGCCAACTGCGCTGGTTGCGCAAACGGAACAATTTGGCGCCCGTCTCCTGCAATTCCAACTGCCGGCGGGTGTTCCGCCGGGCGATTCCATTGTTTTTTCCTTCCAGGTAGCTGATCTGGGTGAGGAATTGCTGGATTGTACGACTGCCGAAATAAGCCTGGCCGCCGTTTTGCAAAACCAGGTAGCTTGCCGCTTGAGTCCGCAGGATAGCTGTAATATTCTGCTGGTACTCCAGTCCGACACCAGCAGCGTGGCCCAGCAAAAAGACCGCCTGGACTTCAGTCTGGTCGACCACCAGTCGGTCAATCTGGGCAATACCGCCGAGCAGATCACGACCCACTTGCGCCTGACCAATCTGGACAACCGCCCCGCGCGTACCGACAGCCTGGTGTGGGAAGTGTACCTCGACCAAAACAACAATGGCCAACTGGATCCCGGTACCGATGTGCTGCTTTATACCAGTCCGGAGCGCCCCCTCAATTTGGCGGCTGGTGGTAGTTGGCTGGACCGTATCACCTACGTGGTACCCAGTGACCAAAGTTGCCAACTATTGGTCACTTACCGAAATCCGGGCTATTCGTGCCAGTGTGAGCCAGCGCGGGTCGTCGCTTTGCCGACGCCTGCCCTGCGCAATGCTGGCCCGGATCAAACGCTGTGTAGTGGCGACACCGTCTGGTTGGGTACCGACGAACGATTGGGCAATATCACCTACCAATGGCAGCCGCAGTCGATAAATTTACCCGGCACCATTGGGCAACCCGACAGTGCATTTACCACCCTGACGCTGACCAATACCGGACTGGCCACGGCAACCTACGGCATGCTTTTGACCACTAATCGAGGGGGGCAATGTCTTTCGACGGATACGGTAGCCGTAACCGTGCGGCCCGCATTGCGCCCCACCATTGCGGTCGCCACTGATTATACGGGCCAGGACATTTCCTGCCGGGGAGCCATTGATGGCGGACTCTCCCTATCAGTCGCACTAGCCAGCCCTCCCCTTACCTACCAACAGGGAAATTTGCCAGCCCAAACGAGTCCACTATTCAGCAATTTGAGTGCAGGGATGTACGAATTTACCGCAACCGACGCAGCTGGCTGCCGCACCACTATTGCGGGAACATTAACAGAACCGGACAGCCTGGCAATTGGGATAAACAGCAGCCAACCGGTCAGCTGCTACGGCGGCAATGATGGTCAGCTTGCGGTGCAGCCCACTGGTGGTACACCGGATTATGCTTACCAATGGTCCAATGGCCCGGGTGGAACACCGACAATCGTCAATTTAACGAGTGGTTGGTACCAACTCACCGTCAGCGATGCCAATGGCTGCCAATTGGTCAGTGATTCGCTGTTTGTAGCCCAGGCCCCACAATTGGTATACACCTTGGCCATCGATTCTACCCGCTGTTCCTACAGCGCTGATGGGTTGGCTCAGGTAGATTCCCTTTACGGCGGTACCGCTCCGCTGACCTTTAGCTGGGAAGACGGCACCACGGCCACCAGCAACCCCAATTTATTGGCAGGTGACCACCTGCTCCGTATCCTGGACGGAGCCGGCTGCCTGGTAGCGATTCCCTTCCGCATTCCAGCTCCGCCCCCACTGGCGATTGACCTTGCCACACAAACAGCCGTCAGTTGTTACGGCGGACAGGATGGCAACCTGGAGGTTAGCGCTACGGGTGGCCACGCACCTTACGATTTTTCCTGGAGCCATGGCGCTGCCGACGAAAATGTCCAAAACTTACCCGCAGGAAGCTACCGGGTCAATTTGCTCGATCAATATGGGTGTTCGCTCCAATCGCCTACCTACACTATTACCCAACCCGATAGTCTGACGATCAGTGACTTGTTGATTGAACCCATCAGTTGCTTTGGCGCTGCTGATGGCTCGATTACGGTAGCTGCTGCTGGCGGAACGGCGCCCTATGCATTCCTGTGGCATAACGGTGAAGACGGGCCCCACCTTGACCACCTTCCCGCCGACAACTACACCTTGGTTATCAGCGATACCAACGGTTGCACCTATCCGCGTACTATTCGCCTGACCGAGCCCACTTTACTGACGAGCAGCGTGGAACAAATCGCGCCCAATTGCTTCGGTGACAATGGGTATTTTATCTTCGAACCGGCAGGTGGTACGCCCCCCTATCGCTATTCCGTTGACGAAGGCGCTAGCTTTAGTACCGAAGCAGAACAGGCCGTGCGGCCGGGCACCTACGCGTTGGTCGTCGCAGACCAAAATGGTTGCCAAAACACCGACTCCCTGACCCTGGTGGAGCCGCCCCCGATTCGTATCGAAACCCCTACTGAGCTCGTCCTCAATTACGGCGACACGGCCCAGATCAGTACCTGGGTTTACAATATTCGGGGGGATAGTATCGTCAGCTGGCGCCCTGACAATGGTTATCTTTCCTGCGTCGATTGCCTGCAACCCATCGTTCGTCCGCTGGAGACCACGGTTTACTACCTCCGGGTAAGTGATGCTTTTGGCTGTTACGATGAAGTGCGGATTCCAGTCATTGTGGAACGCCCACGGCGGGTATTTCTCCCCACGGCCTTCAGTCCGAATGGCGATGGCAACAATGACCTGTTCTTTCCCAACGGCGCCAGGGAAGTAGCACTGATCCGTCGCCTGGAAATTTACAACCGCTGGGGCAGCCTGGTTTTCGAACGCCGCAACTTCCCACCCAACGATCCTGCCCAGGGTTGGGATGGCACCTTCAATGGTCAGGAACTGCCAGCCGCCGCCTACGCTTATTTCATCGAAATTGGCTTTACGGATGGTACGGTTATTACGTATGTGGGGGATGTGGTTTTGGTGAGGTGAGGGAGGTCGGAAGTCGGAGGTCGGAAGTCGGAGGTCGGAAGTCGGAGGTCGGAGGTCGGAAAGAGGAAGTCGGAAGGCTATAAGCCGCCGCTGCACGCCGACCAAAAAAGAGGTTGCTACCTTTAATTGCCAGCTCAAAAACAATATTTCACAAAACACTGGTAGTCAATATCTTAAGAAAAAGGTAGTTTGAAGTTGGAGGTCGGAAGTCGGAGGTAGGAAGTTGGAGGTAGGAAGTTGGTGGTCGGAAAGAGGAAGTCGGACTA
>PZPC01000040.1 GCA_003045895.1 Bacteroidota bacterium | reverse complement strand
ATGAACCGAGAGCTAAAATCCGTCGCATGAAAATGCACTCAGATTGAACAGCCTACTTTTACACCTTATTCTCACCTCGCCACCACCACCTGCCCCACATAAACCGCCTCCCCATTGAGCAGGCGATAGTTGTAGAGGCCGGCGGGCAGTTGGTCGATTGGTAATTCGCGTTGCCATTCCTGGCCGATCTCAGCGGCAAAGGTAGCCTGCCGCAAGCGTTGGCCCGCTACGCTGAACAATTCCAGGTGTACCATTTCGGCCTGTGCTTCGAGAATGTAGAAGGTCAGTTGCTGACTGGCAGGATTGGGAAATACCCGCCAATCTTTAGGTGCCGGAAAACTGGTTTGAAAGAGGTTGGAATAGGCAAAGGCACCCGTAGCCGTGACCGCTTTGATGCGGTAGATATTCGCCCCGCGCAGGGGTGCTGCATCCTGGTAGGCATAGCGCCGGGGTCGGGTGCTGTTGCCCGCCGGCGGGATGGTTGCCAGCACCGTGAAGTTGAAATAGTCGCTGGCGCGCTGCAATTCCAGCTGCACGATATCTTCTTCGAAGAGGGTACCCCAGGTCAAATCGACGGAATGATCCTGAACAGTTCCGGCCAGCTCGATCCACTGCGTGAATTGATCGCCACAGAACGGCAGGATGCGTTGCGATACCGTCGTAGCCAGGCCACCCGGATCGGTGACGGTAAGTTCGATGCGGTAGAAATATTCTTCCTGCCCACAGCCCAGCGGACTGACCAGGAAATAGGTCTCGGGTTCGAAAATGACGGGGTCGGGGTGGAAATGCTCGTTGTGGTGCAGGAAGGTGCGCCATTCGTAGGTCAGCTCTTCGGCGGGTGTTTCGGCGTCGTAGACGTCCGCTTTCAGCCTTAGGAGGGAGGTATACTCCAACGAGTACTGATCGCCGTCGTTAAAGGAGACGATCGTCACGACTGGCGGGGTGTTGTTGAGCGCGACGATTCGTTCGTCGGTGTGGGAAGCGCCCAGGCTGTCGGTGACGGTGAGGCGAACCGGAAAGCTTTGCGGCACCCCGGCCTGGGTACTCACGAAGGTGTGCAGCGGGGCTATTTCTGTACTGGTGGTCCCATCGCCAAAATCCCAGGCGTAGGTGAGTGGATTGTTATTGGGGTCGTAAGAACGGATCGCCGAAAACTGCACCGGCAGCGGGCTGGCGCCGTAAAACCGGTCGGCCTCTATAATGGCTACCGGTGCCGGGTTGCCGCCGTAGGCTATTCGGTGCACTTCGCCAGCCAGGTTGGTGTAGTACAGGGCACCATCGGCCAGGTTTTGCGCCAGGTGGATGATATCTTTGGTGTATTCGTGGAAGAGGTCTACCCCGCTGAGGGTATTGCTGTCATCGAGGTCAAAAGTGCGAATCCACCCGCTGAAGTCGAAATGAAAATACTTGCCCTGGTAGGCCGCCGGGAACTGCGTTCCTTCGTAAAAAACGCCGGCCAGACTGGAATAGCCTTCGAATGCTTCGCCACTTACGGTAGCGCCCAGGGAGTCGAGGAAATTTTCAGCTGGATACCCATTTTCATCCCAGGCCGGAACGGCAGCACGCGTAGGGGAATTCCACTGGCTGTTGTTCCACACCAGGAGGGGTTGTTGGGCGTAGAATGGGTGGAGTTCCGCCGGAATGGGAATGGTATCCGCACAAGGGATTCCTGGCACGTAGGGTCCGCTTTCCATGGGCAGCGCCAGGAGTTCCCGGAAATTCAGGTAAGCCCGCCCACAGCTGTCCAACGGATTCGGCGCCAGCGGGTTGTCGGGCACCTCCTGGATCCAGAATTTCCAGGCCAGGCGGATACCTTCCAGCAGGGGCCAGCCAAAGTTTTGTCCGCCCCGGTCCACAATATTCAGCTCTTCCCAGCTGCCATTGCCGACATCCCCCACCACCAGGGTGCCCGGATCCCCCTCGGCAGCGTAGTGGCTCCCTGTGTGCGGGCGCAAGACCATGCGGTAGGGGTTGCGGAAGCCCAGGGCCCAAATGCGGGATTGGGCCGAGCGCGGGGCATTGGAGTCGAAAAACGGGTTGCTGGGGAGGCCGTCACCGGTGTCGCTGGCCAGGCGCAAGACTTTGCCATTGAGCGTGCCCAGGTACTGCGCCTTATAGGAACCCAGGTCCTGGTCGGGGGTAATGATGCCCCAGGCAATGGCCTGAGGGGCATACGTGTCCCCCGGCTCGTTGCCGATGCCAATTTGCAGTCCGCCGGTGGTTTCGCCCGTCGAGCAGAGCAGGGTGCCATCTTCGCCTTGCAGGAGGGTGCCCAGGCCGTGGAATTCGTAGAGGATAGGAACGCCGGTACCGATGGACTCGCCGAGCAGCACGGTGCGTGACTCGGGAATAACGGTGGTAAAGCCCGTGGCCGGATCGGCCTGGTAGCGGGTGACGCGGCCAAAGGTAGGCTGGAAGGTGATGGTCGAATCGGCCTGGTAGTCGGGGGTGCCTGCGTGCCAGTAATGGTAGAGATCTACCACGTAATAGAGATAAATATACCCGTTGTGGAGGAAGTCGTTGTCGAGGCAAAAGCCATTGAGGCCGTGGTCTTTCCAGCTGGCTACTTCCTCGCTCAGGTCGATGAGCGGTTCGGGTAGTAGCTGGCCGGTGGTATCCAGGAGGTATACCTGGCCCGCTTTTTCCCAAATGTAGCCCCGGCCATTGGCGTCGAAGGTAATCCCCAGGGGCAATTCGAAACCATCCAGAATTTTGGTATCGTAGAAATCGGGCGGCAATTGTGCGAACAGGGGGGATTGGAGAATTAGGAGGAAGATCATCCAGCCTAAATAACGACGTGCGTTACCTAAAGCAGTGGCATTCATTTTTTTAGTTTTGCGGGGCGGGTAAAACACAAAATTAAGGAAACATCCGGTAAGATGAAATCGCTACAGGTCTTTTTGTCTTTTATCAGGCAGCATTAGACTTGTTCTGCTGGGGCTACTTTCCGTAGTGAGAAGCGGCAGTGCTGGTCATCCCTTTATTTTTGGCTTTTTCAATGGCGTGCGGGTCGTAGCTCACGTGGATATTGATGTACATGGCCCGTGCCACCCGGAAGATGTAAACGAAAAAAACCAGCAGAACCCCGATCAGCAAAGCAAAACTGGCGGCAGTACTCCACTTCAGTAACCAGTGAAAAAACAAGACAAAGCCAATGGAAAACCAGGCCGTGAAAATATACGACAAAAACATGGCGCCGTAGTAGTAGCCTGGTTCGGGAAAGAAGTCCTCATTGCATTTGTCGCAGCGTTCTTTCATCTCAAAAGGCGCCTTAAAACTCATGCTGCTTGTCGCAAACATGTCGCTCTCGTGGCAACGCGGGCACTTGATGTGGAAAATACTGTACGCTTTTTGCCCCTTCCGGAAAATGGCCATTGTAATCTACTTTAGGTGCCAATCCCCCGCAGGGCGGCACAGGTTTGATTTTGGAGTGGCGCAAAGATGGAAAATTTGCTGCACAACGTAGGTGATTTGCATCACAATGGCGGTAATGACCTCGCATTAAGGGGACTAATCAGAATGACACTAAACTACGATGGTGGTTTTTTGTTTTAAAACCAACTAACCAACGAGTCATGCAGCACAGTTACTTCCGCATCTTCCTTTTTGTGGCCTTCACCAGCCTTACCGTCACCCTCGCGGCCCAGCAGCCCTGGTCTGGTGGTGGTGGCGGAAAAAAAGGCCCGACGATCAAAGGCCGCATCTCCGGAACGGTGATCGATACCCTCAGCCAGCAGCCCGTGGAGTTTGCCACCATCGTCCTCATCAAGGCCGCCGACGGCAAGCAACTGGATGGCGGAATCACCGAAACCGATGGCTCGTTCAAGATCAACGAGGTCGATAACGGCAAATACAACCTCAGCATCAGCTTCCTGGGCTACGAAGAGCACCTGCTGACCAACGTGGAAACGACCCTCGAAAAACCCGACCTCGACCTGGGGACCATCTTCCTGCAGCCCACGGGAGTCAACCTGGAGGAAATTACCGTCACCGGCCAGGCCGCGCTCGTGGAAAACCGCATTGACAAGCTCGTCTACAACGCCGACAAAGACGCCACCACCTCCGGGGGCAACGGCGCCGACGTATTGCGCAACGTACCGCTGCTGTCCGTCGACCTCGATGGCAACGTCAGCCTGCGGGGCTCTTCCAATATTCAGATACTCATCAACGGTCGCCCTTCCACCATGTTTGCCGCCAGCCCGGCCGATGCCCTCAAGACCATCCCGGCCGATCAGATCAAGACCGTGGAGGTCATCACCACCCCCACCGCCAAGTACGACAGTGAAGGCAGCGCCGGAATCATCAACATCATCACCAAAAAGAAAAACGCCGAAGGGTTTACCGGTTCCGTCAATTCTTCCATCGGTACCCGCCAAAACAACGGCGGCCTCAACCTCAACTGGATGCGCGGCCGCTTTGGCCTTACGGGGGGCGCCAACAGCTTCTGGTCGTGGCGCCGCGAAGGGGAGTTTAGCTTTTATCGCGAAGATGGCACCACTAACCCTACCATCCTCGAACAAAAAGGCCCCAACAGCAGCCAGGTGCTGGGCTTCAACGGCAACTTTGGCGCTTTCTACGACTTCAACGCCTACAACAGCATCAACTCCAATATCCGCTTCAACGGCTTCAACAACTGGCGCGACGGAACCATCAACGGCAGCATCACCCCCGGTGATTTTACCACGCCCACTACCTTCTCCCGCACCAACGACAACGAAGGCCTGCGCAGCGGCTACGACTGGACCATCGACTACA
The DNA here is from genome assembly GCA_003045895.1 of Bacteroidota bacterium. Lineage (GTDB taxonomy): Bacteria > Bacteroidota > Bacteroidia > Chitinophagales > Saprospiraceae > Lewinella. The sequence continues at coordinate 39,383 of PZPC01000040.1, read as the reverse complement.
AGAAGACCTTCCCCAATTCGGAGCGCGAATTCACTACCGCCTTCCAAATCAGCACCACCAACAGCAACCAGGATAACCGCACCGACCAGACCGGCACGGTTGAACGCTACCAACAGGATATCCGCAATACCAACGACGGCGTCAACCAGGAATATACCGCCCAGATGGACTACGTACACCCGTTCAGCGACAAAGTGAAACTCGAAACCGGCGTGAAAAGCGTCATTCGCCGCATCGACAGCGACTATGCGACCCTCACCCGGCAACTCGACGGCGATCCTTTCGTGGTTTTTCCGCGGCTGACCGACCAGTTTGGCTACGACCAGGATGTGTACGCGGCCTACGCGTCGTTCAATACCAAGTTGGGCGAGAAATTTGCCCTGGTAGCCGGCGCCCGCTACGAACACACCACCATCGCCGGCGCATTCCGGGAGAGTGGCGAAACGCCTTTCACCCAGGAGTACGACAACATCCTGCCCAGCATCATCATCAGCCGGCAGTTTAAGGATTTCAGCAACCTCAAGCTCAGCTTCGCCCGCCGCATCCAGCGCCCCAGCCTGTTCTACATCAACCCCTTCACCCAGGTGTCCGACCCCAATAACATCACGCTGGGCAACCCCAACCTCGACCCCGAAGTGGTGGACCAGTACGAACTCAGCTACGGCACCTTTGTCAAAGGCGTCTCCCTCAACACGTCGGTCTATTACCGCCGCACCACCGCGGCTATCGAAAGCTACGTACAAGTAGACCCCGCCGGCGAAGTGTCGACCACCAGCTACCTCAATATCGGTACCAACAACAGCGTGGGGCTCAACGTCTTCGCCTCGGTGAACATCAAAAAAATCGGCTCCTTCCGCATTGGTTTCAACGTGTATTCCTACGACGCGTCCTCTACCATCGACTCCATCAACCTCAGCCGCAGTGCCGTGATTTGGGATGGCAACATAGGCGGCAACATCAACCTGCCCCGCGACTGGAAGTTCGACCTCTTCGGCTTCGCCCGTTCCCCGTCGCAGACGCTGCAGGGCCAAAACCCCAGCTTTTGGCTCTACGGCATGGGCATCCGCAAGGAGTTCAGCAAGCGCTTTAGCCTCGGTGCCCGCGCCATCGAACCCTTCAACGCACGCAAGAGCTTCCCCTCCGAAATTCGGGGCGAAAATTTCTACCAGCGCTCGGACTTTAGCATCCCCTTCCGCTCCATTGGTATCAGCCTGAACTACAATTTCGGTCAGCTCGATTTCAAAGGACCCCGCAACGGCCGCCGCACAAAAATCTCGAACGACGACCAAAAAGGTGGCGACGGCGATAATTTCTAAAGCGCGCATACGCCACTCCTGACCCATACGACGGCCAGTTTCTTCCACCACCTGGTGGCCCGGAAACTGGCCGTTGTTTTTTGCTTTCGATTGACCTCCAACACAAAAAATGTCAGGGAATCATAAAAAGGTAGGTGCGACCCCGCTGGGGTCGGAAAGAATTAGCGGTGTGAGGGCACACACGTAATTTGACCGCGCTGCGGTCATTTTTCAAGACCTCAGCGTTATACCGCTCTTCTTAGCCCCGCCAGCATATCGGAAATCCAATCTGTCCGAAGTCGGAGCAAGGTCAAAATTCCCCCTTTGGAGGGGGAGAAAGGGGGAGGACTTTTGACCGTCTTTAATTATTGGGAATTGTTACCCGCCAGTACGGCCGAGAAATCGATCTGTCCAAAGCCAGAGCAAGGTCAACGTCCGTTTACACTTTTCCACCTTTTCCCTTCCCCACCTCTCAAAATTAACCTCCCTTTAAATTTCAGTTTACGCTAGCCCGCTATTTTGCAATCTTTTAAAACCAATATGCAAACCATTACAAGAAAACTTCGATGAAGAAAGTACTACAAGTAATTTTGAGTTTCTGCCTGGTGTGGAGTGGCCTGTCGGCCCAAAGTACCGGTGATCTATCCTTTGTGGCCTTCAATGCCGATGGCAATGACGGTTTTGCCATGGTCACTTTTGTGGATCAGGCAGCCAACTACTTCACCCAGGACGGAAGTGGTGATCAGCACAACGATGGCATTGCGCCCGATGTGCCTTTTGATACGACTCCTTTTGTCATTATGGCCAACGATGCCACCCCGCCAGCGGCCATCAGCGCCACGGCGCTCAGCGCGACCCAACTGGCCGTAGTGTTCAGCGAAGCGGTCGTCAACGCAACCGATGCAGGTAATTACCAGGTCGATCCTGTGGTTACCATCAATAGCATCGACTACGATCCGGTAACGTTCACGGCTACCATCAACCACAGTGGTTTCGAGAATGCCGTAGCCTACACCCTCACGATTAGTGATATCGCCGACGAAGCGGGCAATATCCAGCCCGAGCCCCAGGTGTTTACCGGACTCCTGGTCATTGCCCAGGCCACCATCGGCTTTGCCGATGATCACACCATCTTTATGGAAAGTGACGGCACCGTGACCGTTCCCGTTCAGGTTACGGGCAACAGTGGCGTGGGTAGCTTCAGTATCAGCGTAGCATTCGGCGATGCTGTTGTCGGCGATGATTTTACCATCGGCACCACCGATTTTGAGTTGAATACCCTGCCTGCCGGTGACCAGACCGTCAGTATCGAACTGACCATCAACGAAAATGCGGTAGCCCAAAGCGACCGTTGGTTCAGCCTGGTCATCAGCGGTACCAATACCCTCCTGGGCAGTACCGACCGCCACGTGGTGTACCTGAAAGACAATGACACTCCCGCTCCTGTGGCCACCGGATCTATCGACCTGGTTCACCTGGGCAGCTACCTGGTGGAACAGGACGGTTCCGCCGAGATTATCGCCCACGATGCTACTTCGAATCGCTTATTCGTGATCAATTCTATTTTTAATAAGCTCCACATCCTGGATTTTAGCGATCCTCGGACCATCACCGAGATTGCCGCCATTGACATGAGCGCCTACGGCGACGGCATCAACAGCGTGGCCTCCAACGACGGTATCGTCGTCGTTGCCGAACAGCGCGACGAGGCCAACGGAATTGTCGTCTTTTTTGACACCGACGGCAACGAAATCCGCGTCCTGGAAGTAGGTAATCTGCCCGATCACGTCAGCTTTACTCCCGACGGCAACTTCGTCCTGACGGCCAACGAAGGCGAACCCAACGCCGACTACACCGTCGATGCCGAAGGCTCGGTGTCTGTTATCGACTTGCGCAACGGGGTGGCAGCAGCTACCGTACAAACGGCTACTTTCAACGCCTACGACAGTCAGATCGACCAACTGCGGGCTGACGGGGTGCGTGTTTTTGGCCCCAACGCTTCCGTTTCCCAAGATATGGAGCCCGAATACATTACCTACAACAGCAGCAGCTCGATAGCCTACGTCACTTGCCAGGAAAACAACGCCCTGGCTATTGTCAACATAGCTGCGGCTACCATCGACGCCATCTTGCCACTGGGGTACAAAGATCACCTGCTGGCAGGAAATGAAATTGACGCATCGGACCGTGCCGACGGGATCGTCTTCTCCAACTGGCCGGTCCTGGGTATGTACATGCCCGATGGGATCAACTACTTTGAAGTAGGTGGCCAGGGTTACCTGCTTACCGCCAACGAAGGTGATTCCCGCGATTATGACGGCTATTCTGAGGAAGCTCGGGTGAATGACCTGCTCCTGGATGCTACCGCCTTTCCCGACGCCGAAGCCCTGCAGCGAAACCCTACGCTGGGCCGACTGAGCATTACCACCGCTAACGGGGACACCGATGGCGACGGCGATTACGACGAAATTTATGTCTTCGGTGCGCGCTCCTTCACCGTTTGGAACGCCGACACCGGCGCGTTGGTTTGGGACAGTGGTTCCGAGTTGGAACGGCTTACCGCTGCTGATCCTGATTTCGGATCCTTGTTCAATGTTTCCAATGACAACAACAACTTCAAAAACCGCTCCGACAACAAAGGCCCCGAACCGGAAACGATCATCACCGCTGAAATCGGTGGTGTACCCTACGCTTTCCTCGCCCTGGAACGCATCGGCGGCATTGTTACTTATGACCTGAGTGACCCTACGGCCCCTGTTTTCGTCGACTACATCAACACCCGTAACCCGGGCGCCGACGAAGGCGGCGACCTCGCTCCCGAAGGTCTCATCTACATTATGGCCGCAAATAGCCCCGCCGATACCGGGCTGGTGGTGGTCGCCAATGAAGTAAGCGCTACCCTCAGCGTGTACGCCATCCCCTCAGACGTGGTGGTTGGCCTGAACGACGTGGTGGAAACCACGCCTACGCTGGGAGTGTTCCCTAACCCCTCCAACATGGGGGTACTCTACTTCGACCGCCCCGTCGATTACACCCTCTTCGATCTGCAGGGCCGCGCCGTACAGACGGGTAAAAACGCCGCCTACGCTCAGGTAGCCGCCTTACCCGCAGGGACCTATGTCGTGCGAACCGATGATGGTGCCATCGTAAAAGTGGTGCTGGCCAGGTAATCCCAAAATAAACACTTTTTCAGAAGCGTAAAGCAGGGGGAGACCTTTGCTTTGCGCTTCTTTTTTTTACCACGGAGGAAGGGAACCACAAAGGGCATATAGGTAACAAAGGACACATAGTTTTTTGCCACAGAAGCACAAAAGGCACGAAAATTTCACCAAACCATTTTAGTGGGATTTGGTGTGTTCCGTGTTTTGGTGGCTATCTTTTACCACGGAGGTGGTGCGATTGCCCGGGGGATTTGGAAATGTGCAACAGATGCGGTACTTTTCTCCAATTAATTGAACCCGGCAACAGCAAACCCATGGAGATTTTTGAATTTTTCCAAGCGTGGTTACAAGCACACCCGGTCACCACCAGTGTGATCAAGTACCTCGTTTGGGTGCTGCTGGTCGTGGTGGTTATTTCCTTGGTTCGGCGATTGCTCCGCCAGCGACTGCCCGATTCTTCCATACGCTACAACGTGCAGAAAGGCATTGAGATCATTGGTTATATCCTGATCGTGTTGCTGACGGTATCCTATTTCACAGGCAATATCAGGGATGTGACCCTCATCATTGGTTTGCTGACGGCGGGCATCACCATCACCCTCCAGGAACTGGTCCTGAGCGTAGCTGGTTCTTTTTTTATCTTTCTGGTCAAAGTCTACCAGCCCGGCGACCGCATCGAAATCAACGGCATCAAAGGCGATGTCATTGATGTGAACAGTATTTATACCACTATGATGGAGATTGGCGAGTGGATCAGCAGCGACAACTACTCGGGCCGAATCGTCAAATTGAGCAACGCCTTCGTCTTCAAAGGGCCCATCTACAATTACTCCCAGGACTTCCCCTTCGTCTGGGACGAATTCAACCTGCCCATTCGCTACGGTTCCGATATGGAACGGGCCAAAGCAATTGTTAGCCAGGTGGCTTCCGAAATTTTGTCCGAATACGTCACCCAGTCGTTGGCCGAATGGAAAACAGTCGTTCAGAAATACTACATCGAAGACGCCGAAGTCAACCCCACCCTGGCCATTACCCTGACGGACAACTGGATCCAGTTTAACCTGCGCTACATTGTGGACTACAAAAAGCGGCGATTCACCAGGCACCTCCTCCACGAGCGCATCGGCCAGGAAATAGAAAAAACAGCAGGAAAAGTCCAGCTGGCTTCCGCGACGGTTGAAATCGTGCGCATTCCGGTGGTGGAGTTAGGGGAGGAGCCGGGGGCTGTCGTGGAAAAATAAGCCAGCCAGCGGCTGGCTTATTTTATTGTGTCTAAAACCGCAGTCCTAAATATCCCCCCGGCGGGCTGCCCGCTTCAATTTCTTATTGGCATAAATGGCCACTTCTACCCGTCGGTTGTCCCGGCGTCCGGCTTCGGTACCGTTGTCGGATATGGGCAGGCTTTCGCCAAAACCCTGAACGGTAAACCGGGTGGTAGCTACGCCTTGCCCGCTGAGGTAATTGCGAACTGCTTTGGCCCGGTTTTCCGACAAGGTCATGTTCAGTTCCTCCGACCCCGAGCTGTCGGTATGCCCCTGTACCACAATGTCGGTGTCTTCGTACTTGTTGAGGGTTGCGGAGAGTTGCGTCAGGTTGCTTTTCGTCGCCGCTTTGAGACCGAAGGAATTGACGTCGAACAGCAAACCGGAATCGAAGGTGATCAGGATACCTTCACCGACGCGTTCTACTTTCGCTCCGGCCAGGTCTTTGCGGATTTCGGCGGCCTGGCGGTCCATGTACCGGCCAATTACCGCACCGGTGGCGCCACCCACGGCGGCACCGATCAGGATACCCGCAGCGGTACTGCCGTTGTTTTTGCCAATCATGCCGCCGATGACGGCGCCCGTTCCGGCACCAATGGCGCCGCCCTTGGCCGTCCGGCTCCACTGGCAGGAAGAACCGCTAGTGAGCAAAATAACGACCAGCGACAGGGAAAAGAAAGTTTTGATCTTCATGTCAAATTTGTTTTTGGTTGAACAAAGAAATGGAGTCATTCGTTCGGTAGTGCCAGAAGCTCGTTTTCGGCCAGCAGGAAGCGCGCCTCGCCGGGTCCGCGAATGATGGTATAGTCCCAGCCCATCTGCTGGTGCAGGTCTTGGTACAACCCGAACAGCGCCAGCCGGCTTTCCAGTGCGGGCGCTTCGCGCAGGGGGTCGGGTTCCCACGCCAGGTCGGGGTAGCACAACAGCCGGGTAGCATAGTGTTGGCGGTGCAGCAGTTCTTTCAGGTAAGGATCGGCATGGCCGTATTTTACCATGCTCCAGATGTAGATCACTTCGGGGCCGGTATCACAAAATAAATAAGGAAAATCGGTGCCCATTTGCTGGCCCTCCAGGCGCAGCTGCCCATTCACGAGTTGCAGGAGGTCTTCTTCTACGTAGGGGCGATCCAGCGCCGCCAGGTAGGTACGCGCAAATTCACCCACCCACGGGCTTTTAAAGCGCCGGGCCAGGTGCTGGGCCAGGCTGGTTTTGCCGCTGGATTCCGGGCCGGTGATGAGTACTTTTTTCATCCACAAATTATTTGGCTGTTTTCTAACTTATGGCACAACTTTCGCCGCTGCACTCCTGTTATTTGGCCATGGTTTCGATCCACAAATTGGGGAATTCACACCAACTATGCACGAAATAGAACCTTTTTTTCGCTGGCGCGACGAATACCGGGCCGATCGCGACCCCCAGTCGCCCTTCCATGGGCGTACCTACAATGAACTGCAGTACACGCAGACCATCTACAACTACTATATTCACCCGCAGTGGGATTTTTTCGGGTCGGAGACGCTCTACGCCAAAATCCTCTACGCCGACTACGAGGAAGGCTACGCCATCATCGAATTACTGGGCGAATGGAACGATGCCATCAACAATGACATCATGTACCTCAAACGGGAACTGGCCGACGCCATGACGGGGGAGGGGATTACCCGCTACATCCTGATTTGCGAGAACGTCCTCAACTTCCACGCCGATGACGACAGTTACTACGAGGAATGGTACGATGACCTGTGCGACGAAGGCGGCTGGGTGGTATTGCTCAACCTGCAGGACCACGTAGCCGAAGAAATGCAAACTATTCGAATCGACAATTACTTCCACCTCGGAGCGCTCTACAACGACATCAACTGGCGCCCCCACAAGCCCGGGCGCATCTTCGAAGCCATCGAAGGGCTGGTGCAGCAGGGTGAGAAGCGGATTTACTAGGCCCTGCCAGTGGCAGGGCTGCCATGGCTAATAAAACAGGGTGAAGCCCACCCGGTAATTCAGCAAGGCCAGCGTATTGGTGTTCAACAGGTTGAGGTCGTAGGCCAGCATCACTTCGTAGGCCAGCCGGCTGCCTTGGCCACTGTTGTAACCCGCACCCACAAAGGCATTCAAACCAGAATTTCGTTGCACGAATAGTTCCGTGCCGGTAAAAAATACCTGCCCGTTGTTTTCGTAACCAAATTCCCCCTGGGCAAAGAAGCCCTGGTACACGTTTACGCGCAGGAAAGTACCCAGGCCGTAGTCTAATACGCCTTTACTCGCAGCGGTGCCAAACAAATCGCGCACCCGGTAACTGCTAAAAATGGCCTTGACCCGGGGGCCGATGCTCAGGCCAGGTAAAATCTTGTAGCCCGCCATGGGCGATAAGCCAAACGAAAACAAGGAGGAGTTTTGGCTGGCCGAAAAGCCCAGGTTCACGTGCGCGCCGTACCACCAGCGGGTGCCCTGGGTTTCGCGCTGCGCCTGGGCGGTCGTACATACGGTAAAGCTGAGGAGGACAAGGAATAGCAAGGCACGCATGGCTGTTGTTTTTTGGTTGGAGCTGCTACCTGAGCGGCTCTTGAATTTTAGACGAAGCAAACGTCGTGATTCCCCGGCAGAAAATTGCTGTTTGGCCGACAAAATATAGTATTTGTCTTTTTCTGGGTTAAGCTTCCTGCCGCAATTTGTTAAAATTGAGAGCCGACGGGGTATATTTGCCCGGTAAACTGCCCAAATTATTTATTTGTGGCATTGCACCTGCCCTATCCACACCAATCATTCGCTGGAACGTTACCTTATTACCGGCATACGCAGCTGGCAACATTTCCGACCCCACCCCCGGTTGTTTTTTTGAGAAAAAACTCAGTTAAGCTTCCATTTATTTTAATTCAACGCACGACCACCAGTAGCACCCGTGCTACTGGGTGACAGCCTCTAAATTTTGCTGCCCGACTATGAAAAAAGCGCTACTATTTTCGATTTGGAATATCCTGCTGCTGGGCTCTCTTTGGGCCCAAAAAAGTGATCCTGTTGCACTCGTTCCCGCTTCCACGGCGGTTGATTTAAGTGCGCACTTTCGCTCGGTTTCGACGGTGACTTTCGACTACGAAAGCCTCTATCAGGCCTATCTGCAAAATGAAGAGCAGCTGTCGTTCAGCCTCGCTACCGAAGGCAAAGGGTTATTGGAATTTACCCTTAACCCGTTGGAATTGCGGAGCAAAAGCTATGTTCGTCAGATCTGGGATGGTCAAACTGCCCGGCGTACGCCAGGTACCCGTACGCCCGTTTACCGCGGATCTTCTCGTCAGGAACCTGCTGCCGAAGCTGTTTTTACCTTTGATGAACAGTTTGTACTGGGCCGTTGGGAAAACGCGGGTACGGTCTATTTGCTGGAACCGCTTTGGCTGATCGACCCCCTGGCCAGCCGGGAACTCTACCTGCTCTACCGCGAGCAGGATGCCATCCTGCCGCCTGACTTCTGTGCAACCGACCTGCCAGCGGAAGCCACCCCACGCCGCCAAAAGGCCCTGCCCGACAGCCCCGAAAAAGTAGGGGAATGTTTGCTCGTAGAACTGGCCCTGGCTTCCGACTTTGAGCTGTACCAGGATTTTGGCAACAATGCCACCAGTGTGGAAAACTTTATGCTCAATACCCTGGCCAATGTGCAGACCAATTACGACAACGAGTTCGCGGATGAAATCCTATTTGAAGTGGTCACCACCTTCATCGCGACCTGTAGCGCAACCAGCTGCGACCCCTGGACCAACAGCACCAATGCCGGAACCCTGCTCGATGATTTTGCGACCTGGGGTGGTGGCGGTGGGTTTGGCGTGAGCCACGATATGGCCACCCTCTGGACCGGCCGCGCTTTTCAGGGTACCACCATCGGTATTGCCTACCTGGGCGGCTTGTGCACCGATGGCCGTTACCATGCCTGCGAAAATTTTGGTGGATCAGCTCAGTCGCTCCGCGTATTGTGGGCCCACGAAATGGGGCATAATTTCAACGCCAGCCACGATGCCTCCGGCACATTTATCATGTCGCCTTCGGTCAATACGTCTACCACCTGGTCGGCCCAATCGCTGAATACCATCAACAATTTTCTGCCCAGCCGCAGTTGCCTTAGCTCCTGTGGCGTAGCCGGCCCGCCGGTAGCGGTTATTGCGACACCCTTCGACCTGGCTTGTGCCAATAGCCGGATCCCTTTCTTCGACGAGTCGGAAGGTACCGTAACGGATCGTTTCTGGAGTTTTCCCGGTGGTAATCCCGCCTCTTCTACCCAGGCCAATCCCGTAGTTACCTTCCCGGAACCCGGCGTGTACACCGTGAGCCTCAATGTCGACAATGCCGAAGGGGGCGATTTTACCGAATACATCATTGAAATAGGTTTTGGCCCCGACTTTCCCAAAATATTCTTTTTCGATGGTTTCGAACAAGGCACGGGCTCCTGGAATGTTACCAACCCCGACAATAACATTACCTGGCAGTCTACTGCCGTAGGCGGCAATATGGGCAGCCGCGCCGCTTACGTCAATAATTTCGATTACAACGCCGCCGGGCAGATTGACGCACTGGTGAGTTCGCCCTTTGATTTTTCCGCCGAGAGCGATATCCGCTTCACCATGGAATACGCCTACCGCCGCTACAGCAATACCTTCAATGATGAACTGAAAATATACCTTTCGACCAACGGCGGCACCACCTTCCCCAATTTACTCTTCAGTGGCGACGAAAATGGCAGTGGCAATTTTGCTACCGGCGGTGATCTGGCGAATGCTTTTACGCCCTTTGTCGCCGATGACTGGTGCGGCAACGGACCCGGCTGCATCGACCTCGACCTGTCGGCCTACGCCGGCCAGAGCAATGTGGTCATCAAGATTGAAAATATTACCGGCTTCGGCAACAACATGTACGTCGACAATGTCGCCATTACCACCGCTTGTGAAAGCCTGGAGCCGCCCACGGCCGATTTTTTCCACGACCCCGAGGTGGGTTGCGCGCCGCTGGTCGTTAATTTTGTGGATCAATCGACGGGCGTGGTTTCCTTCCGCGAATGGACCTTCCCCGGCGGTGACCCGGCTACCAGTACCGAATTGGATCCGGTGGTTGAATACGCGACGCCTGGCACCTACGGCGTCACGCTCTACGTCGAAAATAACGAAGGATCGGATACTTACACGGTGCCCAATGCGGTGACGGTCTTAGCGGGGCCGACGGCGGAATTCGCCTACACCAACAACGGGACGACCTTTGACTTTACCAACCTTTCTTCGGCTAACAGTGAAGACTTTTTCTGGACGTTTGGTGACGGCAATTTCAGCAACGACGCCAATCCCGTGCACACCTATACCGCTCCCGGAACGTACGACGTCTTACTGGAAGCATTCAGCGCTTGTGGCAGCGATAGCTACACCCTGACGATTACCGTTGAAGCCGTCCTGGTAGCCGATTTTGCCGCTAGCCCCACGTCGGGTTGTGCCCCGCTGGTAGTCGACTTTACCGACTTCTCCATTGGTGATCCTGATTCCTGGGAATGGACTTTTTCGGGTGGCAACCCCGATTTTTCCAATCAACCCAACCCTCCCCAGGTGACTTACTCCACGCCCGGCCGCTATTCCGTGTCCCTGACCGTGGGGGCTGGTGGGGTCTTTGAGACCATTACCTTCACCGATTACATCGTCGTCAGTGGCTTGCCCACGGCTGGTTTTACCGCTACCCTGGCTCCCGGTGCGGCCACCCCACAAATTACCAATACGGCTGCCGGAGCGACCAGCTACAGCTGGAACTTTGGCAATGGCCAAACGGCTACGGGCGCGAATCCATCCGTCACTTACCTGGAGGCGGGCACGTATACCATTACCCAGACGGCCACCAACAGCTGTGGCAGTACGACCGCTAGCCAAACCGTGACGGTGGTGTTTCCGGTAGAGCCCACGTTCTCCGCAACCACCACCAGTGGTTGCGCACCGCTGACGGTAGATTTTTCGGCCGAACCACAGGGCCCTGGCCTCGATTACGACTGGGTCTTTCCCGGCGGCTCCCCCGGCGCTTCTACCCTGGCGAACCCGCAGGTCACCTACGCCAGCCCCGGCGACTACGATGTGAGCCTGACCATTACCAATGCGGCTGGCGCCGGGACCGTTACGGAATCCCAACTCATTGCCGTCGGAACAGGCCCTGCTGCTGCGTTCCAGGCGAACACCACGCCTGGTAGCCTTACCGTCCAGTTGGCAGATTTGTCGGCCAACGCCGACGAGGTATCCTGGGACTTTGGCGATGGTACGGTGGCCACCAACAATCCTGCGGCCTACACCTACACGGCGGCCGGCATGTATACCATTGAACTGACCGCCACGAATGCCTGTGGCACCGATGTGGCAACCCAGACCATCACCCTGATTTTACCCGTTTCGCCCGCCATCACGGCAACCAACACCAATGGCTGTACCCCCTTGGACGTAACTTTTACCGCGAGCCCCCAGGCCGCCGGGCAAACCTACGCCTGGACCTTTCCCGGCGGCACGCCTGCTACTTCCACGGCCCCTAACCCAACCGTAGAGTATGTTAATGCCGGGCAGTTTGCCGTAACCCTTAGCATTACCAATGCCGCAGGTACGGCTACCGTCACCGAACCGAACCTGGTAGTGGTCGGACGCGGGCCCCAGGCCGATTTCCAGGTGGACGATACCCCCGGGCAGGCCAACGTGAGCTTTACCAACCAAAGCCAGGGCGCCGATCAGTACAATTGGTTTTTCGGTGATGGCGCCACCGCCAGCACCAACAATCCTACGCATACCTACCAGGCCGCCGGCGACTACGAAGTGGTGCTGGTAGCTGCCAATACCTGTGGTGCCGATACCAGCCGGCAGACGGTGTCCATCGTCTTTCTGCCGGAACCGGCGATCCAGGCCACCGTCAGCAGTGGCTGTGCGCCTTTGTCGGTCACCTACGAAGCCCAGCCCACCGGCCCGGGTTACACCTACGCCTGGACGTTCCCCGGCGGAGAACCAGCCACCAGTACGGCGCCCGTGGTCACCGTCAGTTACGCAGCTGCGGGTAGCTATACGCCTACCCTGACCGTCACCAACGCAGCGGGCAGCGCCACGGCTCAATTGGCGACACCCACGACGGTGCTGGCTGAACCACAGGTGGACTTTGTCACGGCTTATCAGTTGGGCGAATCCACGGCCACCTTTACCGGTACCAGCACCGGCGTGACGAGCCTGAGTTGGGATTTTGGCGACGGCACCACCGCTACTGGTGAAGTGACCACACACACCTTTGCTACCGCCGGCACCTATACGGTCAGCCTCACGGGGGTAGGGGAATGTGGTACCGTGACGGTCACCAGCGAAATTATGATTGTGTTGCCACCCACCGCTGCCTATACCCACACCAATCCGGATGGCTGTCTGCCCCATACCATCACCTTTGCGGCCACCGAACAGGGGGCTGGTTACACCTATGCCTGGGCTTTCCCCGGCGGTGAGCCGGCTACCAGCACTGCTGTCGAGCCCGTAGTGGTGTATAATGCAGCAGGGCCTTACAGTGTCAGTCTCACTGTGACCAACGCCGCCGGTGACGCCACCGATCTGCGCACCGACTACGTCCACATCAGCGCTGTGCCCGGCAATTTTATCTTGAACACCACCCTCGGCAGCCTGACCGTCGAATTGGATGGCCCCACCAATGACAACGTGACCGACTGGCAGTGGGACTTTGGTGACGGCACCCAAACGACGAGCACCAGCCCGACGCACACCTACGCCGCAGCCGGCACTTACACCATTCGGTTGGCTGCTACGAATGCCTGCGGCACGGCCATTTCGGAACAAATTGTAACGGTATTGAGCGCCCCCGTGGCGACGTTCACCAGTAGCACCCTCACGGCTTGCCCGGGTGCTACCGTGCAGCTGGCTGCCAGCGAACAGGAAGCAGACTGGTCGTACGCCTGGACCATCGCCGGCGGATTGCCCGGTAGCAGTACCGCCGCCAGCCTGGACGTCCGGTTTTCAACCCCGGGTGACTACACCGTCAGCCTGGCCGTAACCAATGCGGCGGGCACCACGACGACCACCCAAACCATCACGGTGGGTGAGCTGCCAAATGCAGACTTTACGGCCAGTGTCAACGGATTGACGGTGACCCTGACCAACCAAAGCACCCATGCCACCACCTACGCCTGGACGTACCCCGGTGGAAGCAGCATGGAAGCTGCACCCACCATCGTCTTTCCCGCTACCGGCACTTACGAGATCAGCCTGGTGGCCAGCAACGCCTGTGGCAGCAGTACCCAAACCTTCAGTGTGACCATTGCCGGCCAGGTGCCATCCATCAGTTTCAACGCCGCTATTCGGCAGGGGTGTGGTCCCTTCACCGCCAGCTTTACCAGCAACGTCGAAGGCGCCAACAGCATTCAATGGACGTTCCCCGGTGGCACCCCCGGCAGCTCCACCGAACCGAACCCGGTGGTTACTTACACCGTTCCAGGTACTTATCCCGTAACCTTGGCGGCCACCAACGCCTTTGGTACCAACGCTGCTACCCAGGACGCTATGATAACCGTGCTCCCGCCAGCAGTGGCAGGGTTTACGTACGGGTTGGGTATTACGACGGCCACGTTCGTCAATACCTCGACGGGAGCGGGCAGTTATCTATGGACCTTCCCCGACGGCACCACGTCGGTGGCCGAAGCACCGGTCTTTACCTTTGCGGGCAATGGCACCTACGAGGTCAGCTTGCGGGCGGAAGGCCCCTGTGGTGTGGACGTTTACACCGAAACCCTGGTCATTGCGGGCGAATTGCCCCAGGCTAACGTGCTGGTTGAAAACACCCAGGGGTGCGTACCATTTACGGTAACGTATACCGATGTTTCGACGAATGCCCCAACGGCCTGGCAGTGGACTTTCCCCGGCGGTGAGCCCGCAACGAGTACGGCGGCCAATCCGACCGTCATCTACGGGGTGTCTGGAAATTACGACGTACTGCTGGCGGTGGGCAATGCCTACGGTACAACACCACCCGTGCTGGTTCAGCAAATGGAGGTCACCTCGGTACCAGAAGTGCCCGTCTTCACCAGTGCTACCGTCGACGGCCAGCAATTTGAACTGGTGGTGACCAATCCGGAGCCGGGTACGGTCTATGCCTGGGATTTTGGTGATGGCAACCTGGCGGAAGGTGTGGAGGTGGGCCACCCCTTTATGGCCTCGGGTACCTACCTGGTGGCCGTCACCGCCACCAATGACTGTGGTAGCCAGACCGCCAGTACCACGCTGACGGTGGTACTCACCAGTACCCACACGCCGGTCTGGGCCAGTAGCCTGCAACTGGCTCCCAATCCCACGCACGGCCTCTTGTTGCTGAGCGCTACCAACTGGCCAGCCAGCGGATCAATGAGCGTAGCGGTTGTCAACGCCCTGGGGCAGCAACTGGAGCAGCAAACCTGGTGGGTAGGGCCCGGCAGCTGGCAGCAGCAACTCGACCTGACCGATCTGCCCGCCGGTACCTACTGGCTGCAATGGCGGTGGGGTACTGAAATGTGGACCCAAAAAGTGATAAAAATGTAGCCCCTGGTCGGTGGTGGTTGAGCAGCCGACGACCACCGACCAACTTTCAGAAAAATATTTATCTTTGCCGTTCACCTGATTAAAACGGAATGACCCGACTAAGTGTCAACGTCAATAAAATAGCGACCCTGCGCAATTCCCGGGGTGGCAATATGCCCGACCTCGTACAGGTTGCCAAAGACTGTGAAGCCTTTGGCGCGCAGGGCATAACGGTTCATCCCCGGCCTGACGAGCGGCACATCAGGTATGCCGACGTACCGCTCCTGAAGGAAGTGGTCACTACGGAATTCAATATCGAAGGTTACCCCAATCGCAGTTTCCTGGACCTGGTGCTGGCCAACCGGCCCACCCAGTGTACCCTGGTGCCGGATGAACCGGGCGTGTTGACTTCGGACCAGGGATGGGACACCCGGAAGCACCATGATTTGCTTAGCGACGTCGTCAGCGAGTTGCAAGCTGCGGGGATTAGGGTATCTCTTTTTGTGGATGCGGAGGAGCATTTTGTCCAGGGCGCGAAGGCTGTTGGTGCGGATCGGATAGAATTTTATACGGGGCATTACGCACGGGAGTTCGGTGAAAATCCCGCAAAAGCGGTGGCTTCACACGTGAAGTGTGGCCAGTTGGCCAATGCAATTGGCATCGGTATTAACGCTGGTCATGATTTGAATTTGAAAAATTTGTCTTATTATTGCAGCAGTGTTCCGCAAGTGTTGGAGGTTTCCATTGGTCACGCCCTCATTTGCGATGCCCTGTATTTTGGATTACAAAATGTCATCCAGATGTATTTGCGCCAACTTGCGCAGTAAGGTATTTTTTTCGCAAGTTCAGCAGCGTTTCGGGCGTACCAAACGTTTTTGACCATAACTTACTTAATTAGCTATCACACTTAAGGTGAAAGATAATCTTTGGCCACAACTGTCAAATAGCTACAACATAAACCACCTATAAGATCAGCAAACCAAATAATAAAAAGTCAGTATTTTTCCTTGTCTGATCAATTTACCCTAATACCCTTACCCTAATACCCTTACCCTAATACCAAGAGATAATCCGCCAAAAACCAGGCTTGATCGGAGCCTGGAAGTGGCGAAAAACGGACTAATGCTCACAAGAGCAGTAAGATGTATCCCCAGGATGGGGATATTTTTGGACTAGTATTTTTTTATTTAAAACGCCATTAGTATGAAAAAACTCTCACTAGTACTATCGCTAGTGCTGTTCACCGTAGGCTTTGCTTTAGCCCAACGAACAGTGACGGGTACCGTTACCGATGACGGCGGCGAGCCGCTGATCGGAGCGAGTATCTTCGTAAGGGGCACTTCTTCTGGTACTGTCACTGACATCGACGGTTCCTATTCCTTAGAAGTACCTGAAGGTGCTACCACTTTGGTGGTAAGCTACACGGGATTTGAAACCCGTGACATTAAATTAGGTGTTGCCAGTGTAATGGACATCACCTTGAGTGAAGGAGTAGCCCTGGACGAGGTCGTAGTGACCGGTCTGGGTATCCGCCGGGAAAAGAAAGCCCTGGGTTACGCCGTAACGACACTGAACAGCAGCCAGCTGGAGCTTCGTCCCGAAGCCGACGTTGCGCGTGTTTTGCGTGGTAAGGTGCCTGGTGTGGACATCACCCAGACGTCTGGTTTGGCCGGTTCCGGAACGAACGTAATCATTCGTGGTTACTCTTCGATCACGGGTTCCAACCAGCCGCTCTTCGTTGTAGACGGGGTACCTTTCAACTCGGACACGAGCAGTGACCGCGGATTCGATTCTGGTGGTGCTTCTGCTTCCAGCCGCTTCCTGGACCTTGACCCCAACAGCATTGCGGAGGTTTCGGTACTGAAGGGCTTGTCGGCAACCGTACTGTACGGTGAAGCTGGCCGCAACGGGGTAATCCTGATTACCACCAAGAATGGTGCTTCCATGGATCTGGACAAGAAGTTTGAGGTGACCATCGACCAGTCGTTGTTTGCCAACGACGTGGCTTCCCTGCCCGATGACCAGGACAGCTGGGGTAATGGTTTTCACAACTTTGCTTCTGCGGCCTTCTCCAACTGGGGAGCCAATTTCAACGAGCGTACGGCCAATGACGGTGTAGGTGCTGACGGAGCTGTCCGCCACCCCTACGATCGTGCTGCCCTGAACGGGGTACTGCCCCAGTACATTGGTGCACGTTATCCTTACACGGCAAAAGACAACCTGGATCAGTTTTTCCAGACGGGTACCATTGCCAGCACTTCGGTGAACATTGCCAACCGTTTGTCGGAAGGAACGACGTTGAACTTCAACTACGGCTACCGTTCAGAAGAAGGCTTTATTCCGCTGAGTACGTATGACAAGCACAACTTTGGCCTGGGTATCAACTCTAAGCTGTCGAATGGTCTGATGATCAACAGCACGTTTAACTACGTGACGTCTGATCGCCAGGCACCGCCAGTGGCTACGAGCTTTTCGTCTAATCCTGGAGATGGTGCGTCGTTGTTCTCTAACGTGTTTTACACGCCTCGTTCCATCGGTCTTTACGATCTGGAGTACGAAAATCCCCAAGACTTTTCGAGCATCTTCTACCGGGGCGGTAACGACATTACCCACCCCCTTTGGACGTTGAACAATACGTCGGACAACGAGCGTTTGAGCCGTTTCTTTGGTACGGTATCGTTGAGCTACAAACTGACCGATTGGTTGAGCGCCATGTACCGCCTGGGTTATGACGGTTACAGCCAGCGTCAGCGTTACTCCATCAACAAAGGAGGTGGCCAGATTCCGGTAGGTTTGATGTCAACGTCCCTGCGGAACAACGTCATTACGGATCACAACTTTAACCTGCAGTACAATACGCGGTTGAGTGATGACCTGACCCTGGACGGTGTGATAGGTGCAAACATTCGCCGCGACACGCGCGAGCGGACTTTCACCAACAGTACCCAGCAGTTTGTGTACGGTTTGTTGGTGCATGATAACTTCATCAACCACGTTAACCAATCGGACTACCGTGCGGAAAACCTGCTCGGGGTGTACGCCACGGCTTCGGTGGGCTTCAAGAACTTCCTCTACCTGAATGTACAGGCCCGGAATGACTTGACCTCTACCTTGGAAAAAGCAAACCGTTCGGTATTTTATCCTTCGGCTTCGGTTTCCTTCATTCCTACGGAAGCTTTTACGGCGCTGCAGGGTGGTACGGTGCTCAACTACCTGAAGCTGCGTTTGGGTTACGGTACTTCTGCCGGTTACCCCGATCCTTACCAGACGCGTAACGTACTGGGTGTGTCTACCCGCGACTTCGTGACCAACGGTGGTACGGTAGTAAACACCAACACGGTGGATAACCGTTTTGGTAACCCCGAGTTGAAGCCCGAGTTGCACTCGGAATTGGAATTTGGTCTGGAAACCCGCCTGTTCAACAACCGCCTGGGTATCGACCTTTCTTTGTACAACAAGCAATCCAAAGATTTGATCATCGATTTGAACCTGGACCCTTCTACGGGTTACCAGAACACGACGATCAACGCAGCGGAAATCAGCAACAAAGGGATTGAATTGGGTGTCGACCTGACGGTGGTACAAACCAGTTCGCTGCGTATTGGTCTGAATGGTAACTTTACCCGTAACGTGAGTAATGTAGAAAAACTGGCCGATGGTATCAATCAGCTGGTCTTCGCCGGTTACTCCAACATAGGTAACTTTGCTATCGTGGATCAGCCTTACGGTATCATCCAGGGTGCGCAGATTGCCCGCGATGCCAACGGCAACCGCATTGTACAGAGCAACGGTACTTACCTGGCTGCACCGGACCTCGGTATCCTGGGTGACCCCAACGCCAGATACGTGATGAACGGTGGTTTGAATGTCAACTTCAAAGGAATCAACCTGAACGCCTTGTTCTCTTACTCCGATGGTGGGGTGATTTATGCCACTACACCTTCTACCTTGATGGGGCGCGGTGTTCTGGCCGAAACCGACTTCGATCGCTACGTACCCGTCATCGCACCTGGTGTGAAAGAAGATGGTACACCCAACGACATCCAGATCACCTCTACCCAGCACTACTGGCAGAATGGTGGTGTATTCAACGATGAAATGCGGGTATACGATGCTTCTTACATGAAACTGCGGGAGGTGTCTATTTCTTATTCACTGCCTAAAAGCCTTTTGGATAAGTCGCCTTTTGGTACCATCACCTTTACAGCTTCTGGTCAGAACCTCTGGTTCAAGGCCCTGGGCTTCCCTGCAGGTGCTAACTTCGACCCCGAAGTGCAGTCAACTGGAGTAGGTAACGGACGTGGCTTCGAATTGATGAACGTACCGACTTCTAAGCAAATTGGTGGTAGCGTACGCCTCACCTTCTAAACAACCAAAAGCGATAAGAATTATGAAAAATATCCTCAAATATGGTTTTATGGCTTTGTTGGCCCTCGTGATCGCGGGCTGCCAGAACGTAGAACTGGATGAGCTGTTGGACAACCCGAACTCCGTTACCCCCGACAAGGCGGAACTGGATCTGGTGTTCAATGCAATTATGTTGGACTTCAAAGACTTCGTCGATGAAGTGAGTGATGAGACCATGCCTTACGTGCGGATGACCGCCATGGACGGTGGTTATTTCTACAACAACCAGGATGGTCCGGTCAATTTCAACTTCATGTGGCAATTGGCTTACTTTGACCTGATGCCCGACTTGAACCTCGTCATCGACAACGGTACGGAGCGGGGTTTAACAACCTATACCGGTATCGCGAAAACGATGAAGGCTTACCTTCTGTTCACCTTGGTGGATTTGTACGGTAACATTCCCTACACGGAAGCTTTCCAGGGCGTAGTGGTTCCAAGCCCCAAGGCGGATGAAGACCAGGCGGTTTATACCGAGGCCTTCAACCTGCTGACTTCTGCGCTGGCGGATTTCAGTGATCCCAAGGGATCTTTGTCGGGTGACTTGTACTACAATGGTGGTGCCGCAGCCTGGGAAAAACTGGCCAATACGTTGTTGATCCGTTACCACGTCAGCACCCGCCAGGTTGGTGGTAGTGGCGCGGCGAT
The DNA here is from genome assembly GCA_003045895.1 of Bacteroidota bacterium. Classification (GTDB taxonomy): domain Bacteria; phylum Bacteroidota; class Bacteroidia; order Chitinophagales; family Saprospiraceae; genus Lewinella. Next base: position 19,083 of record PZPC01000040.1, on the reverse strand, counting down.
CAACACCATTGTCGGTACGGGAAAGATCATCGACCAAACGGCCGAAGATTTCCAGTTCCAATATGGCAACAACCGGGCTACGCCTGATTCGCGTCACCCTTACTACTCTGATGGCTACGAAAACGGTGGTCCAGGCTGGTACATGAGCAACTACATGATGTGGCAAATGTTCGGTGACAAGGACAACGAAGACCCTCGTCTGCGTTACTACTTCCGTCGTCAGGACGGCTGGGAAGACAACGAAAACCAGTTTACCCTCGACTGTACCACGGCTCCCTACCCCCAGCAATGGGCGGATGGTTACCCTTGGTGTACGGCTTCGGGTGACTTTGGTGATCCTGCTGGTGAATATGGTGGCTACTGGGGCCGGAACCACGGTAATGCCGACGGTATTCCCCCCGATGATCTGAAGCGCACGGCCTGGGGCTTGTATCCTGCTGGTGGCGCTTTTGACAACCTGCCCAAGTCTATTCCAGACGAAGATACGGGTGACAACACCTGGCAAGTTTCTAACGGAGGCTCGGATGGTGCACGCGGTGCGGGTATCCAGCCCGTCTTCCTGGCTAGCTGGACCCACTTCCTGTTGGCCGAAGCAGCACTGACCATGAATACGGGCGGTGATGCACGCGCTTTGCTGGAAGCGGCCCTGAACCTGTCGATCAGCAAAGTCATGAACTTCAACACCGCTGTGGTAGTTGCTGATTTTGTGCCTACGCCTGAGGCCGTAGCGGCCTACGTGAACGAAGTACTGGCCCGCTACGATGCTGCTGCCGACGACGAAGCACGCCTGGATGTGGTGATGAACGAGTACCGCCTGGCTTGCCACGGCAACGGTTTGGAACCTTTCAACAGCTATCGCCGCACGGGGTACCCTTCAGCAATGGAGCCTACCCGTGAGACTTCTGCTACCAGCTTCTTCCCCCGGACATTCTGGTACCCTGCAGTGTACGTTAACTTCAATGCCAACGCTTCGCAGCGTCAGGATTTGAATGGCCGCGTATTTTGGGATACCAAGCCCGGCGATTTGAAGTAATTTTTGTTAATCTGATCTCGGTGCCTGCTGCTTGAAAAGCAGGCACCGAACTATAAAATATTCATTGCGATGAAAAAACTCTTTTATTCGCTTTCCATTCTCACTTTTCTGCTGGTTTTTACCAACTGTGAAGAAAAGGAACGGGCATTCCCCGAATACGAGAATCTGGAGCACGGTGCTTATGCACGTCGCCTATCAAAGACGGGCACTTACTTCCTGACTGATGTTGCTAATTCGACCATTGCTGTTAGCGTAGAATTCTACGACGACAACAATGGCAAAAACGTAGCGTCTTACGGCTGGGTGGTAGAGTATATCGACAAAGCCAACGGTGGCGCCAACAGCGTGGGGCCGGTAAATCTGGTCACGGTGAATGCCAGCCAGTTTGGCACCAATCCGGACACGGGTCTGCCTTCTACCAGCTTCAACTTCGCCTTAGCCGATGTGTTCACTGCTTTGGGCCTCACAACTGCTGATGTAGACGGTGGCAGCACCTTCCGCTTCAATGCGACCCTGACGATGAACGATGGCCGCACCTTTACGGCAGCCAATACGGGCGCAAACGTCATTTCTTCTGCACCATTTTCTGGCTTCTTCAGCTTTGATGCGGATTTGTTGTGTACGTCTAACCTGGGTGGTGTTTTAGAAGCCAATACTGTGGGTTGGTGTGGTGATTCTGGTCCAACGATTCTGGTCGAGTGGGTACCTGCGGGTAGCCCTGGTATCTATAACGTCGTTGATCCTGCTAATCCTACGGATCCTAATGCAGCTGACTTCTCTTACGGTGCTTACACCGCTTGCTATGGTGCGGGATCTACGCTGCCTGGTGGTAACCTGCAGATCAAGGATGCCTGTAACATCATTGCACCAATCGGCTCCAGCCGGTGGGGTGAGTTTTACTACTTTGAGAGTGTCATGGTAGACGGTCCTAACCTGACCATTAGCTGGTTCAACGACTATGCACCAGAAGCTGGGGTGTCGACGCTGACCCGCACCGATGGTACCAACTGGCCACCACTGACGAACTAGGACAATGCGTGATGGATTACCCTGGTAAGCCATTGAACGATAAGTGAACAAAACGAAAGGCCACCTGGAAAGTAATTTTCAGGTGGCTTTTTTAATAGACTTGTTCTGCCCGCTAATCTAACCCAGCAGAACAAGTTTAATAGACAAGAGTGATATGAAATCTATCCTGCTTTTCGCTACGGCCTTCGCCGCGCTTGCTTTTTGGGGGGTCGTTGTGCCCCTTGCCGCCCAAAATACCGTGGGCCTGATCTCCAGCAACCCGGAGCAGACCCTCGGTGGCTATAACCTCATCTATCCCGACCGGCAGTCGACGGCCTTCCTGCTCGACGAATGCGGACAGGTGGTGCACCGTTGGGATGACGCTGATGAAGCGGCCGTGCCCGGCGCGGTGGCTTACCTGCTGCCCGATGGCCGCCTGCTGCGTGCCAAGCTGTATAGCCCCCGGTTCAACAGCGCCACTTTTGGCGGCGGTGGCGCCGGCGGCGTCGTCGAGCTGGTGAGTTGGGACAACGAAGTGGAATGGACTTACGTGGTGGCCGACAGCCTGGAGCGCCAGCACCACGATGTGCACTACCTGCCCAACGGGCACGTGCTGCTGCTGGCCTACGACCGCATCAGCCTGGCGGATATGCTGACGGCGGGTTTCGACACGGCCAGCTACCCGCAGCGCCGAATCTGGTCGGAAAAGGTTATCGAGGTGGACCCTGCTACCGACAGCATCCACTGGCAGTGGCGGGTGTGGGATCACCTGGTGCAGGACGCGGATTCGCTGGCCCAAAATTACGGCAACGTCAGCGCGTCTCCGGGCCGGATCGATGTGAACTACCACGAATACGACTTCACCCGCGAGGACTGGATCCACGCCAACGCCCTGGACTACAACCCCGTCCTGGACCAGGTGATGATCAATGCGCGCAACTTCAACGAAATCTGGATCATCGACCACAGCACCACCACTGCCGAGGCGGCCACCGGCAGCGGCGGCAACAGTGGTCGCGGCGGCGACCTGCTCTGGCGCTGGGGTTCGCCCCAGGCCTACCAACAGGGTAACGCCAATGCCACGCAACTTTTTTACCAACACGATGCCCAGTGGATCGACGAGTTTGTGGATCCAGACTACGTCCATTACGGCGCAGTGGCCGTCTTCAACAACCAGATCGATTTTTCTGCCGCCACCAACCCGCGTTCGCTGGGGCAGGTCATCAGCCCGGTTTGGGATGCGGGTAGCCAGTCGTACGCGTCGGCCGGGGGGGCTTTCCTGCCCGCTACCACCAGTGCCACTTTTACCCATCCTAATCCCCTGCTGAACTATTCGCCCACGGCCTCCAGTATTCAACTGCTGGGGAACGGCCACGTGGTCATGTGTGCCGCCACGCAGGGGTTCGGCTTCGAGCTGGACGAGGCTGGTGCCGTGGTGTGGGAATACCGGGTGCCGTTGCGCAACGGGCAGCCTTTTCCGCAGGGATCCGATTTGCCAGCGGGTACCAATTCTACTTTTCGGTGGGCGCGCTACCCCCGCGATTACGCAGCTTTTGCCGGCCGTGACCTGACGCCCCAGGGCTACCTGGAACTGGTGCCCAACGAAGATTTTTGCACGGTGGTAGCTACGGCAACCCCACCGGCCGCGGCGGCGGAATTTGCGGTTTTCCCCAATCCGGCCCGCGGTACGGCCAACCTGCAAACGGAACCCCACCGCCTGCCGCTGCAGCTGGAGGTGTACAACGCCCAGGGGCAGCGCTGGCAGCAGCTGGCTGTTCGCAGCACGACGACGGCAATTCCGGTGACGGACTGGCCCGGCGGCCTGTACCTGCTGTACGACCGGACGACTGGCCAGGCGGTGCGGCTGGTGGTGGAATAATAGTAGGTTGTCAAATTAAAGACGCTGCCGGACCAGGGATAGGAGCCCCCAGCGGGGGCGGATAGCCCGGCTGCCCCCGAGGTAACGAGGGAGGCAGGGGCCCCAAAAAATCGCTTGAAAAGCGGTCGTGGCAGTGAAAGGGGCTGGACAATGTCAACGGGGAAAAGTGTAAAGGTTTTCGAAGTCGGAAGTCGGAAATCGGAGGTGGGAAGTGGGGGACCGTGTAAAAGTGTAAAGGTGTAAAAGTTTTCGAAGTCGGAAATCGGAATTGGGAAGTGGGAAGTTTTAGACCGTAAAACCGTAAAAACGCATCTTTACGTTGGAGGATCCGGGATTTGCTAAAACTTCCAGTTTTGGTGAATCTGAACAGCGCCTGCTATTCGTAGACTTTGTCTACGAATGGATATCAACAGCAGTCTGTGACTGCGGTGCCAGCGGGGGGTGTATGCCTTAGCCTGACGGCTATGGGCTGGAGCCTACGACGATTTTGAGGCCAAACGCTAAAAGGGTCACCCTGGCCAACCGCGGCGGCTCGGGAATTGTAACCCTGACGCCACAGGATGGCCTGCTCGTCGGGCAGCGCGATATTGTGCTAGGGCGGCGTATTCCGGGGTATTAGAGAGAGGTGGGAAAGGTGTAAACGGGGAAAAGTGTAAAAGAGGAAGTGTAAACGTGGAAAGGTGTAAAAGTGGAAAGGTGGAGAAATTGGGTAAAGGGGAAGGGTAAAGGGAGATTCTGACCTCGCTTCGGCTTTGGACAGATTGATTTCTCGGCCGTGCTGGCGGGTGATAGTAACCAACAGTTGAAGACGGTCAAAAGTCCTCCTTTGGAGGAGGTGGCACGCCTGGGCGTGCCGGAGGAGGAAAGGACTTAAAAAAGGGCTACAAATAGGATAGCACCGTAAAAACGTAAAAACGCATCTTTACGTTGGAGGGTTTGGGATTTGCTAAAACTTCCAGTTTTGGTAAATCTGAACAGCGCACTAAATTGTCATAGGCTCCAGCCTGGGATACGGTATTATTCGGCCTCCTGGCCGGCGTTAATCCTTTACCGGACTGGTAGATAAGTCATTAAAAGACCAATGATAGGTGGTCAGTGGCGCCAGGGTGGGTATTCGGAAAATGCGGCCGGGAGGCCGCCTGATACGTCATCGTAGGCTGGAGCCTACGACGATTTTGGTACGCCTGATGTTTGCTCGCCTCACTTTTACACCTTTAAGTATTTGGACAATAATAAATTTACATTTTTCGACTCAAATGATTAGCTCGAAACCGCTCATTATCAATCGCTTATTCCTTCACTAATAATTTGAGAATGTAAATTTATTATTGTCCCGGCACTTCCTCTTTTACACCTTTCCCCGTTTCCACTTTTACACCTCTACCTTTCCCCCCTCCAGCTTCCCGGCAATAAAAGCGGTGGTCCAGGCGGCCTGAAAATTGTAGCCGCCGGTGATGCCGTCGACGTCGATGATTTCGCCGGCGAAGTAGAGGTTTTTGACGACGGTACTCTGCATGGTGCGGAAGTCGAGGCTGGCGAGGCTGACGCCGCCGCAGGTGACGAACTCCTCTTTGAAGGTCGTTTTGCCAGCCACTTCGTAGGTATCGTTGGTGAGGAGCATGACGAGTTTGTTGCGGTCATTTTTGCCGATTTCTCCCCAGACTTTGGTGTCGGGGAGTTGGCTTTTGGTGAGCAGGAAGCGCCACAGCCGCTTGGGCAGGCCGTAGGGGGCCAGGTTGGCGGCAGTTTTGTGGGGGTGGGCTTTTACGAGCTGCTCCAGTTCCTGGCTGACGAGGTCGTGGTTGGGTGTCGCTACCCAGTTGACCTGGACGGTAAACTGGTAGTTGGCTTCGCTCAGGATGCGGGCGCCGTGGGCCGACAGTTTCAGGATAGCTGGTCCGCTCATGCCCCAGTGGGTGATGAGCAGGGGCCCGTCGGACTTGAGTTTGGTGCCCTGGATGCTGACCAGGGCGTTTTCGACGACAATGCCCATCAGTTCGGTGATGGGTTCGCGGGGCATGTTGAAGGTGAAGAGGGAAGGCACGGGCTCCACGATCTCGTGTCCCAGGTGGGCCAGCCAGTCGAGCCCCGACCGCTTGGGCGATCCGCCGGTAGCCACCACCACCTTGTCGAAGCGTTGGGGGGGCTGGTCAGCTTTCAGAAACTGCAATTCCAGTTGCTCACCCTGCGGCACGATGGCCTGTACGCCCACTCCGGTGCGGATGTCGACGCCCAGGCGCTGGCACTCCTGCAGGAAGCAGTCGATGATGGTTTGCGAGCTTTGGGACACCGGAAACACGCAGTTGTCTTCCTGGATGACCAGGGCAACGCCGCGGCTCTCGAACCAGTCCATGGTGTCCTGGGTGCTGAAAACCTGGAAGGCTTTCTTCAGCTGGCGGCTGCCGCGGGGGTAGGCCTTGATGAGTTGGGCAATGGCCGTGCAGCCGTTGGTGACGTTGCAGCGGCCGCCACCCGATACTTTGACCTTGGCCAAGAGCTTGGGCGACTTCTCAAAGATGGTCACCCGGGCCTGCGGGTGGTTTTCGCTGGCCGCCAGGGCCGCAAAGAATCCGGCTGCTCCGCCTCCGATGATGGCAATGTTCATGAATGGTACGGACTAAAGCACAGTCAAATAATGTGGATTTGTTTTTGACCAATTGCTAAATTGATCTGGAAACCCAAGATTACGCTTTTTTTACGGACCCACCGCAGGCTTGTCACAAGGATTCGACCAACTTAGCGCGTTATTTCACCCAACATCGGCGATTTATCCCTATTTTAACCGCCCACTAACCAGCACATTCGCCTTATGAAAAAAACCATTAGCCTGCTGACAGCTTTGCTGTGCCTGACCTTGCTGTCTGCTCAACAAGCTGCTGATTCCCCGTGGCTCATTCCGGCCACCGATATCGACCCCACCAACTACTACGGCATCACCGTGGCCAACGGCGTGGTAGGGCTGGTCTCCTCGCCCGAACCCATGAAGGTGAAGGACGTGGTACTGAACGGCGTGTACGACTACTACCAGCGCGGCCGGGTATCCAATATCCTCAAGACGTTCAACCACATGAACATGGACATGGACATCGACGGTCTCCGGGTTGGCCGTGCGCAGATCAGCAACTTCGCCCAGGTGCTCGATATGCGGGCCGCCCAGCTGGTTACCACCTTCGACGTGGGTGCCGACCTGCAGGTGACCCACCGCCTGCTGGCCCTGCGGCAGTTGCCCTACACGGCGCTGACCATTGTGGAAGTCACCGCCAAACGCGACCTCGAGCTCACCGCCATCAGTACCATCGAAGCGCCCGACCACCTGAACGACGTGCGCAACTACTACGCCGAAATCGACCGCCCCCACGTGCTGTTGCCCCTCATGACTTCGGTGGCCAACAGCCCTTCGGGCAAGCAGAAAGTGGCTGCTTCGGTCAGCTTCATCTTCGAAGAACCCCACGGCCAGGAGCCCGACCTCATCCACGAAGACTGGGACTACAACCGCCACCTCACCAAATTCAAGAAGCAACTCCGGGCCGGCGAATCCTACTCCTTCAGCGTGGTGGGCTCTACCTGTGCCAGCCGCCAGTACGAAGACCCCCAGAACGAAGCCGAACGCCTCACCATCTTCGCCATGCTCGAAGGCCGGGACCGCCTCCTGCTGCGCCACCAGCAAGCCTGGGACAAGCTCTGGGAGAGCGACATCGTCATCGAGGGCGACCTGCGCAGCCAGCGGGCCGTGCGCTCGGCGCTCTATCACCTCTATTCCTTCGCCCGTGCAGGCACGGCTTACAGCCTGTCGCCCATGGGCCTGTCGGGGCTGGGCTACAACGGCCACGTCTTCTGGGACACCGAGATCTGGATGTACCCTCCGGTGCTGGCCATGCAACCCGATATCGCCAAATCGCTGCTCGAATACCGCTACGAACGCCTCGGCGCCGCCCGGCAAAACGCCTTCTCGCACGGCTACCAGGGCGCCATGTACCCCTGGGAATCGGCCGACGATGGCACGGAGGATACCCCCGTGTGGGCCCTCACGGGGCCGTTTCAGCACCACATCTCGGCCGACGTGGCCTGGGCTTGCTGGAAGTACTACCAAACCACCGGCGACCAGGAGTGGCTGCGCGAGCGCGGCTGGCCCATTATGCGGGCCGTAGCCGACTTCTGGACCAGCAGGGTGGAGCGCGAAGGCCCCGGCAAATACCAGATCAAGAACGTCATCGGCGCCAACGAGTGGTTGGAAAATATCGACAACAACGCCTTCACCAACGGCATGGCCATCACCGTGTTGCGCTACACCACCCAGGCCGCCCAGGCCCTCGGCCTTACGCCCGACCCCGACTGGAACCACGTGGCCGACAACATCCCCATCGAGCAGTTTCCCGACGGCACCACCCGCGAGAACAGCACCTACGACGGCGTCATCATCAAGCAGGCCGACGCCAACCTGCTGGCCTATCCCCTGGACATTGTGCAGGGCGAAAAGCGCATCCGCCAGGACCTGGCCTACTACGAACCCCGCATGGCACCCGACGGCCCGGCCATGTCGGTGGCGGTGCTGGCTACCCTCTATGCCCGCCTCGGCGAGGCGGAGGAGGCTTTCCGCTTGTTCAACAAAAGCTACCAACCCAACGAGGTACCACCGTTCGGTGTATTGTCAGAAACGGCGGGGGGCACCAACCCCTACTTCGCTACCGGCGCTGGCGGCATGCTCCAAACGGTCATTTTCGGGTTCGGCGGACTGAAAATCACCGACGCGGGAATCGTGCAGGGCAAAGCTACGCTGCCCAAAGCCTGGAAGTCGCTGACCATCACCGGCGTTGGGCCTCAGCGGCAGACGTTTAAGGTGGAGTAGGCCTGGTAAGTGGCGGGACAATAATAATTTGAGTCAAAAAATGTAAATTTAGTATTGTTCAAATACTTAGGTCAGAATTATAGCATAAAAAAATACCGGTCAGTAGGGGAGCGCTTTTTTGGGGCGCCCCCCTGCGGGTCGGGTCGTCCGCAGCTCCCTTTGGTCGGCCCTGCGGGCGCCGCCGCGGCGGCGGCCTGCTACCACCCCTGGCGCGGCGCTAAAGTCGCTTGCTGAAGTCGCCAGAAATTTATTTCGGGCAAATAATTGCTTCTTTTCGATCAGGATGCCGGCCACCAATGGCGCGCTGAAGGGGAATTGGATGAACCGTCTTGCAACCAGTTCGCAGGGGTTGGATGGGTGATTGAGGCGGGGGGATTTCTCGCTGAGACATAGCAGCCCCTTGGGAGGGGCCCACCCTGAAGGCCTGAACGCCGGCCCCGCTTCCGACCTACTGGTCGCACGGGGCAAACCACCACCATTGCTGCCAGTTATGCACTGCCAACAACCAAGCAAGGAAAACAAAACCGCTGAATGCCCTTGCTGGCCTGGCGAAACGTGTCCGCCGCAAGGGGTAGTTACCGATGAGTAAGCTGAAAAGGGGATCAGAATGAAGTCGCTTTTAGCTTACAGGATAAATATACTTTAAAATGTTTTCTTTTCCAAGATAAGCAACATTTATTTTAATAAAAAAAACAGCTTGTACAATAGGAAGCAAGCACCAAAAGACTGCACTGATCTGTTTGCCTGGAATGAATTTCAGGCGACCCTGGTGCGGCAAGCGGAAACAAGCGTCCTTGCCTGTTCCCAAAATTCCCCGTACCTTAGAACGGCTGAAACTTTTCTCTGACCTGCTAAATCCGTTCGCCATGCGAAGCCTTATTCCTGCTCTTTTGGTCTTGTTTTTTGGTGCCAGTGTGTTCGCCAGCTTTGACGAAAACAAGGGTCTGGTCGCTTATTTTTCTTTCAACCACTGTGATGCCCGCGACGACAGCGGCCAGGGTTCCTACGGCCAGTTGCTGGGCAATGTTCGGTGCTGGTGCGGGGTGGAAGACGACGGCTTGCTCTTGGACGGGGCCGATGCCCGCGTGGTGTTTTCCGGCACCATCAACCACTATTTTACCACTTCCGACTTCACGCTCAGCTTTTACTTCAAGCCCGAAAGCCGCCAGGTTTTTCCGCAGAGCCTGGTCTCGAAGCGCGCTGCCTGCGACGAGGACAACGTGCTGGATATTGCCTACAATGCTACCCTGGCAGAGTTGACCACCGATTTCAAGGAAAGCGAATACAAACTGTACCACGAATTGTCGCCGGAAGTGCAGGGCACGGGTTGGCAACACTACGCCCTGGTGCGGGAAGGCGTGTACGCGCGCACCTACCTGAACGGCAAGCTGGTGCGCGAAAGCCGCCGTTGTAGCGGCATCGACCTGAGCAACGAAGCGCCTTTTTCCATTGGCGATAGCCCCTGCCTCGAAACCGGGCGCATGCGTCGCTTCCAAGGGGTCATCGATGAATTGCGCCTCTACGAGCGGGCCCTGAGCGAGGAAGAGATTCTGCAACTCTACCTGCTCTACCCGGTAGAAAATGCCCAGATGGACTGCCTCAGTTGAGTAGGTTTTCGGTAACTTTGCCGCTTTGATTGATCATCCTAAAATTAGCTAGATATGTTCGGAGATATGAAGGGCCAGATGGAAGAGATGCAGGCCAAGATGAAAGCCAGCTTGCGGGCAATAGAAGTGGTGGGTACGGCGGGCGACGGCCTGGTGAAGGTGACGGCCAACGGAGCCCGCGAGATCCTCAACATCAGCATTGCACCCAGCTTGCTGACCGAAGACGCCGAAGCGATCGAAGACCTGCTGGTGGTAGCCACCAACCGGGCGCTGGAGTTGGCCGCCGAAAAGGAGGCCAGCGAGGGCCAATCGCTGATGAAAGATATGCTGCCCGGTGGCTTGAGCGGCTTATTCGGTTAGGTATATCCCGACTGCTTTTCCATACTAAAACCATCGCCCCGGCGTTTAGAAGAAGACTTTTCTGGCGGATGTTTTCCGCCAGCGGGACGGTTTTGTTACTTTCGTCCCCGGAAATATACAATGACTACTTCCTATGAACGTTCGCTTACTTCTTTTTTGCTGTTTGCTCAGCACCTGCGTGCAGGCACAGACCCGCGTAGGGTTGGTAGCTTACTACGCTTTCGATGGTGACCTCAACGACAACACCGGCAATACCTCCAATACGGGTATCGCGGTGGGTACCCCTACCTTTACCTGTGGGGTGGTGAACCAGGCACTGCTGCTCGACGGCGCCAACGACCAGGTACGGATTCCCAATACGGCCAACGTGGCCGGAGAATTTGACCGCGAAGATTTTACCCTTAGCTTCTACTTCAAACCCATTGACTTCAACGGCACCCAGTACCTGCTTTCCAAGCGGGATTCCTGTGCCAATCCGCGCCGCTTTTACGTGCGTTACGTACCCAACTCGCGTACCCTAAACACCTTTCTGGCCCAGGACGAAGACAAGGACCTGAACCTCCTCAGTGTGGTCAATAACCAGTCGTGCTGGCAACACCTGACCATTGTTCGCGATAATATTCGGGTAAAAGTTTATATCAATGGCGTCTTCCGCTCCGACCTCGGTACGGCCAGCCGCATCAACCTGGAAACTTCCGGCCCCCTCTACATTGGCGGCAGCGAGTGCATCAGTGGTATCGAAACCCCGTTTTCGGGCCTCATCGACGAGGTGCGGGTCTACAACCGGGCCCTGAGCGATGACGAAGTAGCGGGCTTGTTCATTCGGCCCGACCAAATCCTGACCACCGATACCATCGTCTTCCAGGGAACCACCCTGCCGGTGGTTCTGGGTGCGACCTGCGGTACCGCTTTCACCTGGACGCCCGCCGCCAACGTGATGGATCCTACCGACGCCGAGCCCCTGATCGATGCCGTCACACCCGGCGTGTTTACCTACTACGTACAGATCAAAGACCAGGTGTCGACCTGCGTGGCGGTCGATTCCCTCCGGGTGACGGTGGTGGACCCCAATACGCTGCCTTGTAAAGTGGCCATGGCCAAGGCCTTTACCCCCAACCTGGATAACCTCAACGATACCTATGGCCTCAGCAATCCTTTTGCGATCAACGATCTCATCTCGTTCGAGATTTTCGATCGCTGGGGCGGACGGGTCTTTACGACCAACAATGCCTTCGATAAATGGGATGCTACTTTTCAGGGCGACCCCGTCAACCCCGGCGTTTTCCTCTGGCGGGTAAGCTACCGCTGCGACGGGCAGGAGGTGAATGATACGGGAACGGTGACGGTGTTGCGGTAGGGGAAGCCTACCCATACGTACCTTGTTTTGCTGGCCGCCAGGTGCAGCAATGGCCCGTAAAGCCAAAAAAAAGAGGCCACGCTTAGTCAGCGTGGCCTTCAAAATCCCATGAATACCTATTTTAGCCAGTTGGCTAAATGGCATATCTCTTCTTGTTAGCCTACCGCAATCAGCCGGGCGGGTTGTGGCTTGGCTTCTTCTTTTTTGGGTAATACCACGTGCAGTATACCATTGTTGTACTGCGCACTAATTTGTGCATCGTTAGCCGTTTCGGGTAAGGTAAACCGGCGGCTGAAGTTGGCGGCGCGGAATTCCCGGCGGGTATAGCCGCTTTGTTGTTCCGCAGTAGCTGCTTTTTGCTCGCCGCTGATCGTCAGCACGCCTTTGTTGACCTCAATCTTAATGTCTTCCTTGTGGAAACCAGGTGCAGCAACCTCCAACTCGAAATTGTCATTGGTTTCTTTTACGTTCACGGCAGGCACGCTAGTCTGCACGACCGGGCGGGCAGCAGGCGTGGTTTGAAAAAACTCATCGAATACACGATTGACCAGGTTTGGATTCACTTTTACAAGTCCCATGATTATATTTTTTTAGTGGTAAGGTTAAATTTGTTTTACATCTCTGTCCTGTACAAAGCTTGTGCCAGTGGGCGGGGTGCTGCAATATTGGCGGGGGAGGAGGGCGGTGTAGTGACTAAATGGCAGTTTAGGCGAAATACTACTGCCAAAAAGACAGGATGAGGCTCGGAATCGGAAGTTGGACGCGGGGCCCTCGGGTTCTTCGTGTGCTTCAGCGCGAAGGATTTTTGCCGCTATATTGTCGTGGACGCCCGGATACGCCGATCTTGGTGTTTTGCCTCAAAATCGTCGTAGGCTCCAGCCCATAGCCGTCAGACTAAGGAATACAAAACCCGCTGGCACCGCAGTCACAGACTGCTGTTGATATCCATTCGTAGACAAAGTCTACGAATGGCGGGGAAAAGTGTAAAAGTGGGGCGAGAGCAAGGTCAGAGGGGTCTCTTTTTCAGCAATCGCCCACGCTGAAGACGTGGCAGGCGCGAGCCGCCGTGAGAGGTGCTTTGTTCAGATTTACCAAAACTGGAAGTTTTAGCAAATCCTGTTCGTAAAGATGCGTTAATACGTTTTTACGGTGCTACCATCAAAATCGTCGTAGGCTCCAGCCTACGATGCCGTATCAGGCGGCCTCCCGACCGCATTTTTCGAATACCCACCCTGGCGCAACTGACCACCCATCATTGGATTTTTTTATGATTTATTGACTGGGTTATAAGGGATTAACGCCGGCCAGGAGGCCTAATAATACCGTATCCTAGGCTGGAGCCTACGACAATTTAGTGCGCTGTTCAGATTTAAGATGTAAGATTTAAGGTGTACAATTTAAGATTTTTGACCGTCAAAATTCCGGCTTCCCGTTTACACCTTTAAGTATTTGGACAATAATAAATTTACATTTTTCGACTCAAATGATTAGCTCGAAACCGCTCATTATCAATCGCTTATTCCTTCGCTAATAATTTGAGCATGTAAATTTATTATTGTCCCGGCACTTACACCTTTCCACTTTTACACCGGCCTTTACACCTTTACACGGTCTAAAACTTCCAACTTCCCACCTCCGACTTCCGATTTCGAGCACTTCCCACCTCCGACTTCCGATTTCGATAACCTTTCCACTTTTACACCTCTCCCTAATACCTCCGGCGCACCATCTTAATAAAGCTGCTGGCTACTTCGGCGCGTTCCTCTTCCGACCAGTCGAACCGTTCGGCAGTAGCGAGGAGGAGGTTTTTGGCTTCGTCGAAGTTGTTGAGTTTATTGAGTTCGGCGAGGGTTTGGGTCATGGCAGTCATATCGCGGCCAAAGAGTTCGTTGGCGTAGAGGAGCTTGTCGTTGATGGCCAGCGCTTTGGTGAGGTCGGCGATGGGGTGGAGGCTCAGTTTTTCCGACAGTTCTTTGGCGGCCTTTTGGCGGAAGAGGGCTTCAATGGCGGGGCTGGCCACTGTTTTAGCGTGAACCACGGGCGCTGGCGCTGGTGGCGGCGGCGGTGGCGCGGGTGCCTCCACCGGCTCCGGACGTGGCGCTGGTGGGGGAGGTGCCTGGACGACCTCGGGCGCCGGAACGGGTGTAGGAACGGGCGCCGGAACCGGTGCTGGCACAAAAACGGGTGCAGCCTGCACGGGCTCGGGGGCAGGCGGCGGCGGCGCCACGACGGTTCGCTTAGCGGATGCGGCATTCATCCGGGCAGCGTTGAAGTCGGCGTGGAGGTAAGTTTCGTACAATTGGCGAATATAGCTCAGCATGAGATCGCGCTCGATGCTGGAGACATCACCATCATCGAGGCCGATGCTTTTCTGCAGGGCATTGATTTTTTCCAGGAGAATTTTTGCTTGCTGTGAGTCCATGGGTCTGAAAGGTAATTGAGGGGTCAAAAATAAAATTGTTTGGGTGGATTTGCTAATTTTTCAGGTGGAATGGAATGATAACCTTGAATTTTGGTTAAAATTGTTGCCGGGTGTTATCTTTCGACACCAGAACAGCGATGATTATGTTTTTAGAACCTTTTTTTCGTGGACAGCGCAGTGGTTGGATCGAAGTGATCTGTGGGTCCATGTTTTCGGGTAAGACCGAAGAGCTGCTGCGGCGGCTCAAGCGCGCCAAGTTTGCCAACCAGCGGGTAGAGATATTCAAGCCCCGGCTGGACACCCGCTACGATAGTGCGAAGGTGGTATCGCACGACGAAAATTTCATCCTGGCTTCGCCCATTGAGCACTCTTCGGGCGTCCTGGCGGTGGGCACGGATATTTCGGTAGTGGGTATTGACGAAGCCCAGTTTTTCGACGAAGAACTAATCATGAATGCACAAAAGCTGGCGCTCTCCGGAAAGCGGGTCATCGTAGCCGGCCTGGACATGGATTTCCGGGGCCTGCCTTTTGGCCCTATTCCGGGCCTGTTGGCCGTGGCGGAATACATCACCAAAGTCCACGCCATCTGCTCGCACTGTGGCAACCTGGCTACGCATTCTTACCGCCTGTCGGCCGAAGAGTCGACGGTGGTGCTGGGCGAAAAGGACAAGTACGAGCCGCGCTGCCGCAGTTGTTACAGCATGGGTAATATATTGGCCCTGAAATAAGCTGAGCTAAAGCCAAGCTCAGCTAAGCGCTTGTTTTGGACGGTCTTAAGCAGCCAAATCCCTACGATTTGCAGCGAGCCATAGCACCCATCAAAGGGTTCGGGCGTATTTTGTGGCGGGTATTCCGCTGGCAAGGCTGGTCGGCTGTCATTCAGGCTGCTAACCCATTTGCAGCCAGGCTCAACGCATCAAACCATCGCTTTTAACCACGGCGCCACCGCGGCATGTGGCCGCTTTATTTTGGTGCGTTCGCCCTGGTTTACAGCAGGTATATCGGGGTACGTACATTTTTTGTGCTTACCCCAGCAAAAGCAAGCACCGGCTGCGAACTCGCGGGTGGTGTCATTTATTTTTATTAAATCCAGCACTAATTATGAGAAGCTTTTTTCTACTCACCCTCCTGTGTCTTGGCGCCAGTATCCTGAGCGCCCAGGGCTTACCGGATATTAAGAATTTCAATGCCCTGGCGCCCCGCAATATCGGTCCTGCTGGCATGAGCGGCCGGGTGACGGCCATTGACGTGGACCTCAGCGACCCGGAGATCATCTACGTAGGCACCGCTTCCGGCGGCGTCTGGAAGAGCACCGATGGCGGCAACGCCTGGAAGCCCATCTTCGAAGACCAGCCGCTCCAGTCGATCGGTGCCGTTAAAGTCAACCAAAAGAACCCCGCCGAAATCTGGGTGGGTACCGGCGAGGGCAATCCCCGCAACAGCCACAATTCCGGCCAGGGCCTCTACCGCAGCCGCGACGGTGGCGACACCTGGGCGCTCGTCGGTCTGGAAGCCACCCGCAACATCCACCGCATCATTGTCCACCGCGACAACCCCAATATCGTCTACGTAGGCGCCATGGGTTCCATCTGGGGGCCTAACCCCGAGCGGGGGGTCTACCGCACCGAAGACGGCGGCAAAACCTGGGAACAGGTGCTGAAGGTGGCCGACGGCGTAGGTATTGCCGACCTGGTAGTGGATCCTGCCAACCCGGAAAAGCTGCTGGCGGCCATGTGGGAATTTGACCGCGACCCCTGGTATTTCAATTCCGGCGGACCCAAGTCGGGCCTCTACGTGACCTACGACGGCGGCGATACCTGGATCCAGCGAACCTCCGAAGACGGCCTGCCCAAGGGCGACCTGGGCCGCATCGGGCTGGCCATCGCACCCAGCGATCCCAACATCATCTACGCCCTGGTCGAAGCCAAAGTCAACGGCTTGTACAAGAGCACCGACGGCGGCAAAAAATGGAGCCTGGTGAGCGAAAAGGACATCGGCAACCGGCCGTTCTACTACGCTGAATTGTACGTAGACCCCGTGAACGAAAACCGGATCTACAACCTCCACACCTACGTGACGCTGAGCGAAGACGGCGGCAAAAGCTTCCGCTCAATCCTCGACTACGGTACCAACGTGCACCCCGACCACCACGCCTTTTGGGTCAACCCCCACGATCCCAACTACCTGATCGAAGGCAACGACGGCGGACTCAACATCAGCCGCGACCGCGGCAAAACCTGGCGCTTCGTGACCAATATTCCCGCCGCCCAGTTTTACCACATCAACCACGACATGGACATCCCCTACCACGTGGGCGGTGGCATGCAGGACAACGGCTCGTGGGTAGGCCCCAGCCAGGCCTGGAAGAGCGGCGGCATTACCAACCACGACTGGCAGGAGGTCTACTTCGGCGACGGTTTTGACCTGCACTTCAAACCCAACGACAGCCGCTACGTGTACGCCATGAGCCAGGGTGGCAACGTGGGCCTCGTCGACCGGGAAACCGGCGCCAACGCCTCCGTCAAGCCCGTCCACCCCGACGGCGTGAAGCTCCGCTTCAACTGGAATGCCGCCATGGCCCAGGATCCCCGCGAAACCTGTACCATCTACTTCGGTAGCCAGTTTTTGCACAAGAGCACCGACTGCGGGCAGAGCTGGACCCTTCTCAGTCCCGACCTGACCACCAACGACCCCGAGAAGCAGAAAGCCGACCTCAGCGGGGGCCTCACCTTCGACGCTACCCAGGCCGAGAACTACACCACCATCCTGGCCATCGCCCCCAGCTACTTCGACGCCCAGACCATCTGGGTAGGCACCGACGACGGCAACCTGCAACTGACCCGCGACGGCGGCAAAAACTGGACGAACCTGGCCAGCCGCCTGCCCGGCGCGCCCAAGGGCTCCTGGATTCCCTACATCGAAGTGTCGCAAGTGAACGCCGGTGAGGCCTTCGTTATCGTCAACGATTACCGCCGCAACAACTACGACCCCATGGCCTACCACACCCGCGACTACGGCGCTACCTGGACGCGGATCGTGGACAAAAGCAAGGTGTCGGGGTATACCCTCTGCCTGGTGCAGGACCCCGCGGCCACCAACCACCTCTGGCTGGGCACCGACCACGGCCTGTACTTCAGTATCGACTACGGCAAAAGCTGGATCAAGTGGACCGAAGGGTTCCCCAGTGTGCCCGTGGCGGACTTGAAGATTCACCCCCGCGAGCAGGACCTCATCATCGGTACCTTTGGCCGCGCGGCCTGGATACTGGACGACCTGCGGCCCCTGCGCGAGTTGGCGAAGACCGGCGGTAAGATCCTGGATTCGGCCTTCATCACCTTCCCCGCCCCGGATGCCTACCTGGCCGAGCGGCGTTCCTACCAGGGTATCCGCTTCTACGCCGACGGCGAATTTGTGGGTGAAGATCGCCCCTCGGGCGCCCTGCTGACGGTGTGGGTGAAACCCAAAAAAGAGGATAAGGAAGCCGCCGCTGCCGGCGAAGAGCAGAAAAAAGAAAATGTAGAAGAAGACGAAGGTGACGAAGCGCCAGCGGGCCGCCGCGGCAGAGGTGGCAAGGGCAAAGCCGATGGTAAAGTGAAGATCGTGATCGCTGATGCGGCGGGTGACACCATCCGCACCTTCAGCCGCGAGGTCAAAGACGGTTTCAACCGTTTCACCTGGAACCTGCGTGCCGATGGGGTAAAATTCCCCAGCCGCCGGGCCGACCGGCCTGATGCCGATCCGCCAATGGGGGCCACCGTAGTGCCGGGAACCTATACCCTGCACCTGACCTACGGGAAAACCACCTCGACCACGAGTGTAGTGGTACACGCCGATCCCCGCATCGACTACCCGGCCGCTACCTGGGACAACCGGGCCAAGGCCTTTGCCGAAGTGGATGGCATCGTGAAGATGGCCGCTGCTGGTTTCGACCGCTTGCAGGACGTGCGCACGGCCATTGGACTGGTGGAGAAAGCCCTCGTCAATGCGCCGGATTCCGTCCTGACCGACCTCAAGAAGCAGGGCAAAGCGCTGAAAGACAGCATCGGCCGGTTGGAGGAACTGTACATGGAGCCCGAAGATGTGAAAGGCATCAAGCGCGACCCCAACAACCTGATGAACAGCCTCTACGAGATGCGCGGCTACGCCAACGACCTGGTGGGCGAACCCAGCCAAATGCTGACACTGAGCATGGCCCAGGCCCGCCAGCAGACTGCCGCCATTGTGGCCCAGGTCAATGCCTTCCTGGCCAGCGATTACGCCGCCTACCAAAAAGCGGTGGAAGCGGTGCAGTTTAGCTTGTTCAAGCCGTTGGAAGCGGTGAAGATGGAGTGATTTTTTCGCTGACTGAGCAAGAGGGAGGGGCTGGCTTAAAAGTCAGCCCCTTTTTCGTTGGGTTAAAGTCCAGCTAAATGGATCCGCTCGCTTTGATCCGTTGCTAGATAAGAGCTTGTTTTAAGGAGCACTTATCTACTTAATCGCAAATAAGGGAAATTATAATTGCACTTATGCAATTAAAAAATACAAGCGATTTTAAGACTGGAAACTGGAGTCGAAAATTTTAGGTCGCCGAG
>PZPC01000127.1 GCA_003045895.1 Bacteroidota bacterium | reverse complement strand
GCCAAAAAATACGGCGTTTATTCCGTTTTTTATCTATTTTGACCTAGGTAGTTACAAAAAAAGAAGATTCGTAAAAATACCCCGCAACGGTATAGTCTTCCAGACACTGAATATTGATGACGGGTGTCGTATAAAAACTAATGGGCGCTCCTCCGTGGGGCGTTCGTCCACAATCAGGAAAAACCAGACTCCCCATCAACCGGATAGGCGTACCACTAATGCCTGCTATCTCGTTGACGACATATTTCAAGTCTCCCACGAATCGAAAAGTAGCGTGTTCTTCTATATCAAATTCACCAGTTGGCGAAGAACTTTCTATCCGTTCCCTGGAAACCTCAATTACCGGAGGCTCCAATAGATTGAAAAGGCCCAGGGCATTTCGGTAAATTGGTCGATTGGCCGCTGGCGTTCGTTGATCAAAATAAGACCCCGGGGTATATAATAATACCCTGTCATAATTCGAATAAGTCGTTATTTCACCAGCTCCCGTAAATAAAAAATTATGGTTTAATCCTGATAATTTAGATGGTGCAGTTGATTTTCCACCTCCTACTAAAAAACCAAATGCTTTGGTAAAAAAAGTTGCTGGTGTAGCCAACCACGCAGGTATTTTTGATGGCGCAATCGGCACTGTAGCAGCATTCGTTGCGTTTGCCTGTGCCAAATAAGTATTGATATCCCTAAAAACAGTTACGCCACTAGTAAGGGCCGTGGATAAATTTTCAAATGTCTTCAACGCAGCACCAAAGCTAGCAGGACTGGTAGCTCCTCCTGTATAAAGGGCTGTACTAGTGCCGGTCCCTCTCATACTGAATGTCAACTCCTGCACATTAGATAACACGGGTTTAATTTCTAATGCGCTAGGATAAAGACAAACACAAGGGTCATAGGCTGCAATAAATTCCAATAATAGCCAGGTACCATTGATAATAATTTCATTTAATTGGCTGACCTCCAATGCAGTTTTATCAAATTCTGATAACGCATTCGCGGGGATATTCAGGTGCTCAAATAGGGAAGATACGTTGGTAAAAGAGCCTTGCCCGGAAAAATGAGACATAATAACCCTGGCGTTTTGGTAAGGAGCTTCGCCGTTGGGTTCTAGATAATAGAATATCCTTACTTTCGCATCGTAGCGATTGTAGAGACCAAATGAAGGTTCCCCAACGGGATTGTCTACTTCGCCAAAATTACGGTAAAGTAATTCCCATCCATCAACTACCTGATAATCATTAGGCTCTCCCGGATGAAAAGCTAAATGGACGGTATTAGGGGAGAACGAAAAAGAATTAGAATGAAAAGGCGAATCTACCGTTAATTCATCCGAAGATGCGTTACCATATTTGTAATGAAACTTGTACCTGGGCATTGTCCAATCCCAGAAATTAATGGTACTTCCAGGAACAGTGTATTGCTCACAAGCTACCTTTCTAACAGGTTGTTCAAAGATATCTACTACTTGGGCAGAACTGCTTCCCGTGGTCAATATTAACCAGGCTACCATTGAGATTAAAGCGCGCGCGCGCATGTGTGTGTGTGTGTGTGTGTGTGTACCACATAAAGAAATGAATTAATTGTGAGAGAATTTCTTATGTGTGGGCGCTTGTTCTTATTTCATATTTTAAATATAATGTTTTATTTTTAACCTTACAAGTATTCTCGCTTAATTTTCTAACTCTTCTGGAATTGAGTTGGAAATAGTAAATACCTGTTTCCCATAAAAAAAGCCTCCCCATACAAGTACGGAAAGGCTTTTTTTATGGGTTGAAGCAAAGTAACCTACTCTGCCTTTTTCTTGGCGGAGTAATTTACTTTCAACTGTCCGGACTTGCGCAACTGGACTTTGACGTCCTGCACAATCCCCATGGTTACATCTCCATCCACCCGCAGGGAGGAAGTGATCAGTGGCCGCTTGTTTTCGGGCACTTTCACCTTGTGTTGCTCCAGGAAGAGTGGAATATCTGCTATATCGGCAAACTTATCCCCCAATTGAAGGCGAGGACGCGTACCGTAAACAGACTGGTATTTCGCCTCCGGGCGACCGATGTAGAGGTAATTGACCAACGACTTTTCCTCGAGCTTCGTTAATTCCGTAGCGAAGGGAGTCGTAACTTTTACCTTTAATTCGGCGTCGCGCAGAACCGTAACCACCATGAAGAAGAACAACAACATGAAGATGATGTCCGGTAAGGAGGCGGTGGAGACGGCTGGATTAGCCTTTCCCCTCTTTTTTTGAAATTTAGACATTCTTGCGTTGTTTTTTATTCTCTGACAATTACTTAATTTTCTTCACCGAAACTTGTCGGTTCTGCTTCGGAAATTACGAAAGGAATTTCTCCTTTGATAACCTTTTGCTGGGCAGCGGACATGTCTTCACTGTAGGGGATACCATATTTCCGTCGACTGAGCTCATCCCAAAGTTCGAAATAAGCTGCTTTGAGCTCATTGTAAACCTCGAGGTAAGTGCGGTAGCTGGTACCGCGGTCGTTTTTCAGGGAAATGATGGCTTTGTTGGGCGCCTCGGACAAATCTTCTCTCCGCGTAGGGTTAGCGATAAATTCCTTGGCATTATCCCGCAAGTCACTGATGTCCATTTCTTCCCCCCGCACGAGTAGCATATTCTGGGCGTTGACCAGCACAGAGTACACGTTACGGGTTTTCAACTGCGTAATATCCGGTTTTTCGTCCGACCATGGCGGCAGTTTCACCAGGATACCTTTATCCTCGGCGATCGTCGTGGTTACCAAGAAGAAAATCAGTAACAAGAAAGCAATATCGGCCATTGAGCCTGCATTGATTTCATTGCTCATCCGACTTCTAGAACTGGTTTTAGCCATGATTCAGCTTATTTAATACGGTTAACAATCGGAGAAATGATGGGCATAACAATCAGGGCTACAAAAGCCAGGCCAGCCATCATCAGTCCCATGCGAATGGAACTTCCGATCCACTTAAAGTTGCCTGCGGAGATCGCTCGTCCTTCCGCAGAAGTCTCGTATCTCTCCACCGCCAGGGCGAGAGTTTCGTGGTCTGGTTTGTCGGCAGCTGTCACATAGAACAGGTACATAACCGCAACGATCACCAACACCCCGATGATACCTTTAATAGACCCCTTAGGGTTGGTAGCCACGTGATACAAGCCAAAGCCAAACATCAGCACCACGCAAACCAGGGTTAAAAAGAGGGACGCAGCGATACCGAAATTAAACACATCTACGGCATAGAGCTCTTGGTCGCTCATGTTATTGAAATAGTAGTCTCCTGCACCAGAACCAGCAATGGCCAGATAAATCACAACCAGAACTACCCCCAATAGAAAAGCACCTAACTGTCCGTTTTTGCTTAAGAAATTATACATGGAAGGTCGATTACAAGGTGATTAAAATACTTTATTCTTGGCCATGATGTCAACCAGTGCGATAGAAGAATCTTCCATGCGGTTAACGATACCGTCAATTTTGTTGACGATATAATTGTAAAAAATCTGGAGGATAATGGCTACGACCAGACCGAATACCGTGGTCAAAAGTGCCACCTTGATACCACCGGCTACTACCGCTGGAGAAAGGTCACCCACTGCTTCGATGCGGTTGAAGGCCTCGATCATACCGATTACCGTACCCAAGAAACCGAGCATTGGCGCCACGGCGATGAACAATGCAATCCAAACCAGCCCGCGTTCGAGCAAGCCCATCTGTACACTACCGTAAGAAACGATAGCTTTCTCTACAGCTTCCGGACCTTCACTGGAACGACGCAGACCTTCGTAGAGTACGCTCGCCGTAGGGCCAGCCGTAGACTTACAAACTTCCATCGCCCCGGGTACATCCTTGGCGGCAAGCCGCTCATCAATGCGTTCGAGCAATTTGTCCGTATTGGCGGTAGCCAGGTTCAGCGTCAGGATTCTTTCAATACAGAAAGCCAGACCGAGAATCAGCGTAACCAATACCAAACTCATGAATTTCCAGTCGCCATCGATAAAGTTCTTTTTGAGAACCTGGAACATAGTAGGAGCTTCTCCTTCACTTACGGTGGTAGCAGCTTCCACTGCAGCCATGGCATCATCAGGGGTTTCTTCTACTGCCGTGGCAGCACTGTCAACAGCCTGAGTCATTTGCTCCGTGGTAGAAGTCTCTTCCTGAGCATTTACGGTAGTAACCGTGAAAACTGCTACACTCAAAATAAGTAGCAGCGCAAATAATTTTCGCATAGCCAACGAGGTTTTACGATTTTGTTTAAAAGTTAAGATTTTTTTGTTTTGCTGCGGAGAGAAAGGGATTCGAACCCTCGATACGCTTTTGGCGCATACACGCTTTCCAGGCGTGCCTCTTCAACCACTCGAGCATCTCTCCGTTATTCTTGCTTAAGATTTTCGTTTTCTCCCAAGCATTCGCAAAAATTGCAAAAAGAACCTAATAATCAAAATTTATTTCTGCATCCTTGCAAATCCGTGGTGTTAAAGGTGGTGCTTTTTTTTCGAAATTTAGCTATTTTTTATCAAACTGTTGGTAAATTTTGAAAAAGTCGACGTGCATTAGCCGTCGTAATTGTGGCTACTTCGGCCACAGTCAAGTCCTTGATTGATGCCAGTTTATCCGCAACCAAAGCCACGTAGGCACTCTCATTCCTTTTGCCCCGGTGGGGTACGGGTGCCAGGTAGGGTGCATCGGTTTCGAGGATAATACGGTCCAGCGATATTTCTTTTAAAGTTTTATCGAGCCCGCCATTTTTATAGGTCAACACCCCTCCGATCCCCAAATAGAAGCCCAGCTCCATAATAGCGTTGGCTTGTTCAACCGTACCGGTGAAGCAGTGAAAAACGCCGCTCAACCGCGAATCACCGATGCTGCCAACCAGTTCAATCAGAAGATCCAGCGACTCCCGGGCGTGGATGACAATGGGCCGATCCAACTCCAGCGCCCATTCCACCTGTTGCAAAAAGGCTTGCTTTTGTTCTTCCAGGTAGGTCTTGTCCCAGTACAGGTCGATGCCGATCTCCCCGATCGCAATAAAATCGCGCTGGTCCAACCACTGCCGAACAACTTTTAGTTCTTCCTGGTAGTTTTCTTTTACGGAACAGGGATGTAGCCCCATCATGGCAAAACAACGCGCCGGATGAGCCGCTTCCAGGGCCAGCATACCAGCAATAGAAGATTCATCCACGTTGGGCAACAAAAATTGGCTAACGCCTTGAACAATGGCTCTTTCCAACATCGCGTCGCGGTCACCATCAAAAGCCTTGGCGTATAAATGTGCGTGGGTATCGATTAACATAACTCAAAGATATAGATTCTCCCTTAATACTTTTTGGTGCAAGTGCCGGAATAAAAATAATAGTTTGCAGCATGGCAAAAAAAACAAAATACTACGTCGTCTGGAAAGGTCACCAACCCGGCGTCTACGACCAGTGGCCAGCGGCACAGGCCCAAATCCATGAATTCACAGGGGCCCTGTTCAAGAGTTTCCCCAGCAAGCAGGAAGCGGACCAGGCCCTGAAAGCCGGCCCGAAAACTTATCTTACGAGCACCCCAGGTAAGCGACCACCGGGCAGAACGACTGCAACCAGCGGAAAAACGTCCCATTCCGCGATCATCTGGCGGAGCATCTCCGTAGACGCGGCCTGCAGCGGCAACCCCGGCCCCATGGAGTACCAGGGCGTAGATACCCAAACCAAAGACCAGCTCTTTCACGTCGCGTTTGACCTGGGCACCAATAACATTGGTGAATTCCTGGGTATTGTACACGCGCTGGCGTTGCTGCAAAAGCAAAATTTGCCGAACCTGCCTATTTATACCGATTCGGCTACCGCCATGGCCTGGGTGCGCAACAAAAAGGCGAAAACCACCCTGGAAAGAACGCCGCGCACCGCCAAACTGTACGAGCTGATCGACCGCGGCGAAGCCTGGTTGCGCAACAATACCTACACCAACCCCATCCTGAAGTGGGAGACCAAACGCTGGGGGGAGATTCCGGCGGATTTTGGACGGAAGGGATGAAGGAGGTTTTCGAAGTGGGAAGTCGGAGGGAGCTCGAAATCGGAAGTCGGAGGTGGGAAGTCGGAAGTAGCTGGAAGTGGGAAGTCGGAGGGAGCTCGAAGTCGGAGGTCAGAGGTGGGAAGTGGGGCCGTGTGTAAAGGTGGAAACGTGGAAAAGTGGAAAAGTGTAAACGGAAAGCCGGAATACGGACGGTCATAAGTCCTCCTTTGGAGGAGGTGCCTGGAAGGCGGAGGAGGAAAGGTGCTCGAAGTCGGAGGTCAGAGGTGGGAAGTGGGAAGTAGCTCGAAGTGGGAAGTCGGAGGGAGCTCGAAATCGGAGGTCAGAGGTGGGAAATCGGAAGTAGCTCGAAGTGGGAAGTCGGAGGGAGCTCGAAATCGGAGGTCAGAGGTGGGAAGTCGGAAGTTTTAGACCGGGTAAAGGTGGAAAAGGGAGGAGGAAAGGTGGAAAAGTGTAAAAGGGGGCGAGACCAACAGCTGGCGTATCCATCCTCCCGCATGCGCCGCAAGCCGCGAGCTCGAAGTCGGAGGGGAGAAAGCGTATCTTTGTCGAAAAGAATCGGTAAATAACGGACCCGTTGTTATTTTTGGGATGCCCCGGAAATGAAGAAGGGTAACAAATAAAAAAACATGGCAATATCACAACGATTGCAGCGTGCCATTAGCTGGCCCCTGGTTCTTCTGGCGCTGATGTGGCTGATTTTCATTGTGCAACACGTGACGGGCGCCGACTGGTTCATCTACGGAGTGGCACCACGCAAGGTTTTTGCTTTGCGCGGCATTTTCATCACACCGTTTCTGCACGGCAGTTGGGCGCACCTGTTGTCCAATAGCGTGCCTTTTTTTGTGCTGATGGCGATGATTCTGTATTTCTACCCGCGGGTAGCGGTCACCGCCTTACTGATTATCTACCTGGGCACCGGGGTTGCCATGTGGTGCTTTGCCGACCCCGAGGCCATGTTCAGTCCTTTTGGGCGCACCAGTTACCACATTGGCGCCAGTGGCGTGGTGTACGGAATGGCCACCTTCCTGGCCTTTACCGGTTTCTTCCGGCGCAACATCCGGGCCATTGCCATTTCGTTGGTCATCGTTTTCTACTACGGCGGCATGATCTGGGGGGTGCTGCCTTTGCAGGACGGCGTTTCCTGGGAAGGACACCTGTACGGCGCCCTGGTAGGCATCTTCACGGCTTACTGGTTTCGCAAGCGGATCGAGGAATCGGAAGTTCGCCAGCTCCCCAGCTACGAGCAAAACCCGGAGGAAGAGCAGTATTTTTTACCGCGGGATATTTTTAAAGGCAAGGAGTAGGGATAAAGAAAGCAGCTTCCTTTATTTCCATCCCAAATACCTGGCGTTAGGCCAGGTCGGCCAGGTTCCGTAAGAAACCATCCACGCCCGCCTTCTTCATGCGATCCAGCAGGTCGCGGGCGGAGGCAGCCGTATCGTAGGCCCCTACAGTGATCTTGTAGACCGTCTTTCCGTTCAATTCATTGATGCTGACAACAATGGGGGCGTTGAATTGCTTCTGCAATTTTTCGGCCTGGATGAGCACGTTGCCGTATTCGTAGAAGGCGCCCATCTGCACGCCCCAGCCCTGGGCGGCTTGCTTGCGGACGTCGAAGCGAAAGAGCCCGCGGCCACTGGCTATATTCGCCGTCACTTCGGGCACGGGGGCGGGTTGTACGGCGTCGGCGCGGCGCAGGGCTTCGGCCACGGCTTTATCGGCATTGACCCGGCCGTAGCCGTATTTCAAGGACTGCCCAGTGTTGCTGTACTCCGAGGGATCGCCAATTTTATCGGCCGTTTGCTGGAGGATGCTCTTGACTTCCCTGGCGGTGAGGTTGGGATTTGCCGACAGGATAAGGGCGCAGATCCCTGCCACCAGGGGCGTAGAACTGGAGGTGCCCCCAAAATGCTTGTAGTTGCTGCCCCGATCGCGGCCATCGCGCCAGTATTTGTAGTTGCCGGTTTCCCCGCTGAGGCCGGGATCCCAGGAGGCACGGGCGGCGATAATGGGCCAGTCGCCGTTGGAAGGCGCACAGACGCTCACTTCCACGCCCTGGTTGGCGTAGTTGGCAAACGTATCCTGGCTGGTACTGGCAGAGACCGCAATGACATCGCGGTGGGCCGCGTAAAAGTTGACGTAATTCAGGTTGTCGTTACCCGTAGCGAAGAGGATCACACAACCCTTCCCTCCCCTACCCTCGCGGGCGGCACGGGCGATGGCCTGTTCCTTGAGGCTGTTGAGGCTGTAGCGCGGATCGGTGGTTCCCCAGGAGCAGCTGATGATATCGGCCCCGTTGCGGATACAGTAGTCGAACATTTCTTCGGTAGTGCTCACACTAAAGGAGGTGCCGTGAATGGGCATGAAACGCACGCCCGGAGCTGCCCCCACAATGCCGCTGCCGTTGCTGGCAGCAATGGCGACACTGGCACAAGGCGTGCCGTGGGTGAAGTTGGCATCTCCCTGGGGTAAATTAGGCGATTTGGCCCACAAGTCCCAGGGCTTGTATATTTTCCCCTTCAGGTCGGGGTGGTTGACATCAAAACCATTATCGATCACCGCCACCGTGATTTGGGAGCTGCCCATATTGCCCAGCCGGTTCCAGGCGCTCAGCACGTGGGCGTCGGCGCCTTTCTTGAGGCGGAAGTTGGCATCCACCACAAAACCGTTGTTTTCGAGGTGCCACTGGTTGGGAATGAGGTTGTCGGTAGGTGCGGCGAAGGCATATTCATCCATCGGCATATCCAGATCGGGTTCTGCCGTAGTAACCAAAGAGAGGGCTTGCAAAGCGGCCGCTGTTTTGAAGGGGTTGGGCGACTGCGGCGTCACCCGGGCCACCACCAGGGAGGCCGAGCGGCGTTCTACCACTTCGAGGTGGTACTCGTCGAGGACAATCTGTTGTTCATCGGTTCCTACACCCGTTTCGAAAGTAATATAAATCTCCCCGGTAGCCACGATCGGCTTATTACTGCCTTCGGCAAAGTAGACGTGGGTACCTACGGCAACACTGTCTTGCTGGCGCGCCTGGTCGAGGCTGGTGTCGATGTCGTGCCCTTGCTGCTCCAGGGTTACAACCTGAAAGCCACCCAGGTTGGGCAGGACATCGGCCTTGACAAAATCTTGCTGCGAAATACTTTCCTGGTTGGTGGATTTGATGCCGACGAGGCTGGTACTTTTGCGGAGCTTCAATTCCCCTTTGCCGTTCATGACCGAGATGGTTGCCATAGGTGTTGGTTTGATGTGTGATACCGGATGCGAAAGATAAGAAAAACGCTCCAATGCGGGCCAAGCGTATAAAATAAGGTAGGAAAAAGAAAAGCAGCCCCTACTTCGTGTTGTTGTCTTAACTAGTGAGTGTAAAGTGGGAACTGCTTCTCTGATTGAATTTCAACGCTTATATCATCAAACTGTCCTTAAAACGGGGAGGGTTGGTGAAACGCTGCCAGGGGGGTGTTTTTTGGCCCAGGAACTACCCCTCCGCTACCACCCAATCCACCACCTGCTTGGTCTCCGAGGAAAAGTTTACCCCTACGGCAATGCGTTCCTTCTTTGAGTCGGCATAAGGCAGTAAATAGCCCTTGTCTTTGA
>PZPC01000039.1 GCA_003045895.1 Bacteroidota bacterium | reverse complement strand
ATCATCTCACGACCCAGGCCACGTGCTGCCGAAAAACGTGTCCGGCCTGATCGGTCATGGTAACGACACAGACCAGGTTGGGCTTACCCCTGGTGGGCAAGCGAACCGGACAGGGAAAGCTTTGGACGCCAGCTGTGCTGACGACGGTCTCTTGCGCCTGGAGGAGCTGGCCATTGCCGTCTTCCCACCGAATAGTGAGGGTGCCTGGTGCGGCTGCTACCAAGCTGACGGCCAGCCCCGGGCTGGCCGCAGCGGGCACCAGAGCCAGATCGGTAAATAGCGGCATCACGGGTGGTTGAATACCCGCTGCGACAACACGTGCAAACAGGATGGCGTGGCCAGCATCGTTCAGGTGGGTTGCATCGCCGGAGTTGTAGCGGGGCAGGATGGTACCATCTTCGCTGGCCAGCCCCGTCCAGAAGTCGAGGGCCTGACCGCCGTAGATGCAGCTGATAGAGTCGCGGACGATTTCTTGCAGGAGGGTTTTGGCCGGATCGTTAAATTTTCGGGGCTGGGTAGTAGTGATCCACACCTGTGCCCCCGTGTTGAGCGCGGTATCGGTAATCAACTTGAAGTTGGCCAGTTGGTCGGCCACCGGAATCCCATAGGAAGCGTCGTTGGAGGGCATGTTGATGATGATGGCATCCGGTCGGAGTGCCAGTGCCCGGCTGATATTGCGGGTGGTGTCGATGGGGATGGTCACCGATTCGGGGATGGGTGTGCCCGTGGGTAAGATATGGTAAGAGGTATAGCCCGGTTTGGCCAGGTTGGTCAGTTCGTAGCAGGAATTGGGGTTCAGGAAGGTGGCAAAGCGGCGGACCCAGCTGCTGTCGGGGTGGCTGGTGCCGGTGCCAGCTGCTGACGAAGACCCCAGTACCACCATCCGGAAAGCGGCGGTGTCGCGGGTGATGGCGAAGGTATCCTGGCTGACGTCGGCCAGCAGGCTGTCGGCCGAGATGCGTACCCGACAGGTGGGGGCCGGGGTGTTGGGTACCGTCCAGTGGTACTTGCCGCTGGCGGTGGGGACGGTGTCGATGAGGATCCAGGTATTGCCTTTGTCGGTAGAATATTCGAGGGCTACCTGCTCGAGGTTCTGGCTTTGCCAGGTAATGGCCGGGGTTTTGCCCGCCTGCCAGTATTCACCCCCGACGGGTGCCGTGAGGCGCAGGGCGCGGCCCTTAGGAGCTACATCCTGTGCATAAATAAGTTTGAGGGCGCCCAGGTAGAAGAATCCCGCCGCACTTTTGTTGTTGGGGCCAGCGGACGCAATCACGCGGATGGTGCCTTCGGCCGAAGGGCGCAGGCGGGTGGTAACTACTTTATTGGTATTGTCGGTGGTTTTCAGGTACAAAGTATCCGTAGTACGACCCTGCACCACGTAGCGGGTCTCGCGAACATCCTTGGCCTGGCGGGCCGCAAAGAGCACCAGGGTGTAGGTCTTCTGACGGTCGAGGTGCATCAGTTCGATACCTCCGGTAGGTTCGGTAACGCCTTCGAAAGGCGCTGAATGGCCAAAGAAGCTGTCACCGGTAGCCGTGGCCGGAAAACCAATAACAGGATCGGGGTTAAGTGTGCCCTCGGTATTGATCTTGCTGAAAGGATCGAATAGCCAAAGCCCATACTTCGTGGGTTGGCCATTTTGGTTGGGCAAATTGGTCAGTATCCCATCCGTCGGATTAGCCATGTTTTTCCACGGCGCCAGCGAAGGGACGCTGCCAAAGTCGACAGCGAGGGTGTCGTAAAGCGGAGTCTGGGCCAACAAGAAGGGCACGGTAGCGCAAAAAACAAGGAAAGTAATAAGGTATCCTGAGGGAACTGATCTGGTCATGTGGCTGCTGCAAATTAGCCGCAAAGATAGCAGCCTTTTAATTCGGAGTTACTGGTGGGCAGAAAATGATTTTTTTGAATAGGGGGGAGGCTTTTATTAGTTTTCCGCCAGCAACAGCGCGTTACCAGCCAGGTCTGTCCTCGTTACAGTTCGGGCTTCCGGCGCAAGGCCTTTTTATCGGCGGTATTTTTTTTCGCTTTCAGCCGTTTTCGTTTGGCGGCGAGGGGGGTGCGGGTGCGTTTGCGCGGTTTGGGGGGCTGGATATGCTTGTCCAGCAGATGGAGGAATTTTGCGGTCACCAGTTGTTTGTTTTTCAACTGGCTGCGCGTTTGTCCGGAGCTGAGCACCAACTGGCCTTCCTTGCTCAACTGGTTGGCGAGGGCGGCGCGGAGCCGTTCTTTTTCCACTTCCGTGAGGGCTGCTGATTCCTCCAACTGCCAGTACAATTCTACGCGGGTACTGGTTTTGTTGACGTGCTGCCCGCCAGGCCCACTGCTGCGCGTGGCCTTGAAGGTGATTTCGTTGAGGAGGATGTTTTTGTCCATGGTTGGCTGGTTTTCTCAAAACAGGGCTACACAAGGAACCCGTGACGGAGGTGTTTGGTTCCGGTTCTTTTGGCCATGCTGAGGATGCCGTTATAGTATCGTCAGGCGGTGCGCGCGTTTCAGCACCTCCTCTTCCAGATTTTGGCGCAAAGGTTTGCGCTGGGTGGGTGGGGTAGCCAGAAATGCCAACGCCTTTTCCCATACCTCTTGTCGCCAGTGGCTGATCATTTACCGGTTTGCGTTTGCATGTGCAGGATGATATCGACATCGGCTGTTTTCATGGTGCTAAAATACGGATTTTACCCAACTAAATTTCGCTTTGCTATATTTGTCCAACGCTAACCAGGATGCGCGGGCCTTCGTGCCCACCACCGCGATTAACACACAACCTCAGCCTATGCCAACCCCCAGCGTAAAAGAAATAAAGCAAACCCTGGAACAACGTCCAGCGGCCGACCTGGTCGGACTGTGCCTGCGCCTCGCTAAATTTAAAAAGGAAAACAAAGAATTGCTGAGTTACCTGCTCTTCGAAGCAGCGGACGAGGCCGCTTTCGTGCGGCGGGTGCAGGAAGAAATGACGGATCAATTTTCAGCCATTAATACCAAGTCTTTTTTTTACATGAAAGCGGGGGTGCGCAAAATCCTGCGGAGCGTTAAAACCACCATTCGCTATTCCAGTAAACGGGAAACGGAAGTAGAACTGCTGCTGCACTTTTGTGCCGAACTGCAAGCCCTGCGCCCGTCGATCAAAAAGAATACGGTGTTAACCAATCTATACCAGCGCCAGTTGGAGCGGATCCGGAAGCTGATTCCCGCACTGCACGAAGATTTACAACACGACTATGGCCAGGAACTGGATCGCCTCTAGGGGGCGATGGGTCGGACTATGCCTTTTTCTTTGGCGTACTCCCCCTCCTGCTGACCCTCATCAGTTTCGATGCCTTTCCGGAAGAAGCCTGCGTCTTGCTGCGCTGGGTGACCGAAGACGAGGTCGCTACCGATTTTTTTACCATCGAGAAGACCCGCGCTGGCCGGGACTACGCCTGGGTAGGCGAATGGTGCATCCCGTTTGGGGAGCGAGTGTTAAAATATTGCTGGTGGCGCGGTAGAAAAGTCATTGCGTGCTCATCCGGGGGGGGAATAAAAAAAGGGTAGAAAATGAAACCATTTTCTACCCTTTTGGAAAAATTTAGGAAATCTTAATTAAACGCGCTGGCTTTTCCTTGGCTTCTTCTTTCTTGGGAAGGTTCAGGCGAAGGATGCCATCCTGGTACGTGGCCTTGATCTTGGCGTCGTCCACTACCTTGTTGTTCAAGTTGAAGGAACGTTGGAAAGACTGGTAGCTGAATTCCCGCCGCAGGAAGCCGTTAGCTGTTTTTTCTTCCTCATCGCGCTGTACCTCACTTCTGATGGTCAGTACATTGTTGTTGAGCTCGATTTGGAAATCGCTTTTCTTCATGCCCGGGGCAGCCATTTCTACTACGAATTGATCCGCTTCTTCTTTGATATTTACGGATGGCAGCGTCGTAGCCGTGTTGGAGAAATTTCGATTTGTCCAATCGAAGAGCCCATTCCAATCGTCATCTAAAAATCTTGAGACAGTTGGCAGCAAATTTCTGGTTACGGGTAACATAGTTGTTTTTTTTTAATTAAAGGATTAAGTGTCAATGTATTAAGTGCAAAAAATGTGCCAAACGGTTGCACGCGGTAACCTTGTCAGTTAACGCTAAATGGACTGTCAATTTTTCCTGTCATTTTGACTTTTTTCCTGGCGTCCAGTAGCTTCAGGTAGGGAGGCTGGTCCGTTTTTTACTGTTTCAGGCTGATGGCCAGGCCACCTCCGCTGGCCAGCCGGAACGATTTGCGGGTGGTGTGGTCCACGGTCAGCTGTTCGATGCGCAAGTCGAGCGGATTTGTGCGGTAATAAGCCTGGTCCCCGTCCCGGTAGACGGTTGCCTGGAAGGTTTTGCCTTTTTCGAGAAAGCTAAAATCAATGACTACTTCGCGCTCATTTTCATCGGTGACACTGCCGACGTATCCTTTTTTTAATGTGTCTGATCAAAAGCCTCCACGATCTTCAGGATGGCCATAATGTCAAAGTAGAATTCGCGCACCAGCTCAAACTGGAGGTTGGAGCTGAAGATGCTGGGCTCGAGAAGGTCGCGTTCTTCGCTGATGGCGGCAAAGATGTGGCGGTCGATGAACGAGAGGTAAAGGTCTTTGCCAGTGATGGCCACGTAGCGGACGATGGCCTCCTGCATGGGCTCCGAGAGGATACCCTGGACGTGGGTGCCGGGCTGGGCGTAGACGATGAAGGTGTCGCGAAAAACGGGGTCGTTGATTTCGAAATCCTGGTTCTGGCCGCCGTTGAAGTTGTATTCCTTGATGGAGCGGGTAAGGTACTGCTTGCGGCGGCGCGGCCATACGACAATATTGCCGGTGGTGTCGGTTTCGGCAAAGATGGCGTGCAGAAAGACGCCCTCGAAGACGTCCTGGAGCTTGTTGGTCATGGGCGACTGTTCGCGCACCTGCAGCTCGCACAGGGCAAAGGGCATTTCGCCCACCATGCCTTTGATGAAGTCTTCGCCCTGGTAGTAGTCGCCCCGGGTGTTGAAAATGTTACACTGCCGGAAGAGCAGTTTGGGGATAGCTCCGCGAGGATCGTAGCTGAGGTTGGAGAAATTGAGCTGTTCGTTCATGAAATCCAGGATGAGGCCCACGATGCGGGGTTTAAATTCCTGGCGGAATCGTTGGATGCGGTAGCCCAGGTAAAAGACGTAAAAGGTGATGGGCATCACGAGGAACAACGAAATGAGGACGATGCCCAGGTAGCTGGAAACGGTGAGGATGAGAAAGATGATGACCCCCGATATACCGAGCAACAGCAATAGCCGCTTGCGCAGCCGCTCAGTGCGTTGCAGTTCCGGAAAGATGTGGGTATTGTAGTACCGCCGAAAAGCATCCAGGTGAATCAGCTCCATAAGTGACCAAAAGTAATTATTTTTCGGCGTACCAAACAACCTTTGTCACCTGGTGTGGCGTCTATTCGGGCGAGGTCGTAATAAATTCGACCGGAAAAGTCGCTAATTCCTTGAAAATCCGTAATTTTGCGCTTCTATGAAAAATAGCTGGTTAATAAGTTTATCGGTAGTCGCATTAATGGTCCTCGGGACCAGCTGTAAAAGCGAGTTCGAACGCGTTCGGACGAGTGGTGATCCGGCCGTAATGCTGGCGCGCGCCGATGCCTACTTTGGTGAAGAAGATTACCTCAAGGCGCAGACGCTCTACGAATTGGTGATCAGTAGTTTCCGGGGCAAGAAGGAGGCCGAGCAAATCGCCTTCAATTACGCCTACACCTACTACTACCTGGAGCAGTACATTCTGGGTGCCTACTACTTCAAGA
Source organism: Bacteroidota bacterium (assembly GCA_003045895.1). Taxonomy (GTDB): domain Bacteria; phylum Bacteroidota; class Bacteroidia; order Chitinophagales; family Saprospiraceae; genus Lewinella. The sequence goes on along the minus strand of PZPC01000039.1, from coordinate 39,734 downwards.
ACTTTTCGGACACCTACGGCGCCAGTCGCTACAAGGAAGAAGCCGAGTTCATGAATGCGTACAGCAATTACAAGATGTCACCGACTTTCCGGCTGGATCAGAGTTATTCCCTCAAAGCGATTGATGCTTTCCAGGAGTTCGTGAACCAGCACCCCGCCAGCGAACGCGTAGGCGAGTGCAACCGGCTCATCGACGAAATGCGCCTGAAATTGGAGATAAAAGACTACGAAGCAGCAGTTTTATACTTCGACCTCCAACAATACCAGGCGGCCATACGTTCTTTTGAAAACCTCTTGATCGAATTCCCCGACACCCGTCGTGCCGAGGAGATTCGATATATGACGGCGCGTTCCGCGTTCCTGCTGGCTCAACGGAGCTTTGTGGAAAAGCAAGAGGAGCGTTACCTGGATATGGTGAAGCGCGCGGAAGCGTTCCTCAGCCGTTATCAGGATGGTGATTATGTCAGCGGCGTGGAGAAAATGCTGGCCGATTCTAAAAAAAGATTAAAACAACTCGATAATGTCAGATATCAAGAACAAGGTTCAAGGTCTCGATCCTAACGTCCGTGCCCGCGACGTGCATGCACTGGCGGCCACTACGGGCAACATCTACGAAGCCCTGGCCATTATTTCCAAGCGCGCTCGTCAGTTAGCCGTGGACTTGAAGCACGAGCTGAACACCAAACTCGAAGAGTTTGCCGTGCAGTCCGACACCATTGAAGAAATTACGGAAAACAAGGAGCAGATCGAAATCTCCAAGTTTTACGAACGGTTGCCCAATCCGGTTATCATTGCGACCAAGGAATACCTGGAGGGTGACCTGTATTACCGCTACAACGAGGAAAAGAAACTGGAAGAATAATCCTGTTCTTTTCCCCAGGTTTAAACAAGTAATTTTTGACAACAGTCGATAGGGGTAACTTCGCTATCGACTGTTTGCTATTTAGCTATGCAGCAATTGACCGGCAAGAAGATCATCCTGGGTGTGAGCGGCAGTATTGCGGCTTACAAAGCCGTCTTGCTTACCCGGTTGCTCGTGCAGGCGGGTGCCGAAGTACAAGTGCTCCTCACGCCCGCCGCGACGCACTTTGTGACCCCACTGACCTTTTCGACCCTGAGCAAGCGGCCGGTCTTTACGGAAGTGACCTCGGACGAAGGCTGGAACAACCACGTCGAACTGGGCCTCTGGGCAGACGCCCTGGTAGTCGCTCCGGCTACGGCCAACACCCTGGCTAAACTTGCCAACGGTATCTGCGACAATATCATTGCGGCGGTCTACCTGTCGGCCCGGTGCCCGGTGTTCGTCGCACCAGCTATGGATGTCGACATGTGGCACCACCCCAGCACCCAGGCCAACGTGCAGCGCCTCCTCGCCTACGGCAACCACCTGATTCCGGTAGGGGAGGGTGAACTGGCCAGTGGGCTGCACGGTGCCGGCCGCCTGGCGGAACCAGAACACATCACCACCGCACTGGCGGCATATTTCGACCGCCAATCCGACCTGAAAGGACAGAAAATACTCATCACTGCCGGTCCTACCTACGAGGCGATTGACCCCGTCCGCTTTCTCGGCAACCGCTCGTCGGGCAAGATGGGCGTTGCCCTGGCCGAAGCGATCTGTGCCCGCGGAGGGGAGGTCGTACTGGTATTGGGTCCCTCGGCGCTCCGGCCCCAAATGCCCGGTCTGGAAGTCGTTCGCGTGGAGTCGGCCCAGGAGATGTACACCGCAGCCCTGGCCGCTTTCCCGCAGTGCCATACTGCGATCCTGGCCGCTGCCGTGGCCGATTACCGGCCAGCGACCGCCGCTGCCGAAAAGATCAAGAAGAAAGGCGACACCCTGACCCTGGAACTCGTCAAAAATCCAGACATTGCCGCGGCCTTGGGGCAGCAGAAGCAGCCGCACCAGCGCCTCGTAGGTTTTGCCCTCGAAACCCACGAAGGCGAAGCCCACGCCCGGGAAAAACTGCGCCGCAAGCACCTGGACTTCATCGTCCTCAATACCCTCCAGGACAGCGGAGCCGGATTTGCGGTAGATACCAACAAGGTTACCATCTTTGGGGCAGACAATAAAGTTCATTATTTTGAGTTAAAATCCAAGCAAGCCGTCGCCCAGGATATCATCAACACCACCCTGGTGTCGGCAACCTAAGCTAAGCAATACAAACTATGAAAAACGGGATACTTTTGGCGCTGGCGCTTCTAATGACCAGCATGAACTACGCACAGGAACTGAATCTGACCGTCAAGGTAAATACCCAACAATTGCAGTTGGTCGACCCCTCGGTTTTTGTCACCCTGGAGCAGTCAATCGCGGAATTCCTCTCGCAGAAATGGACCAATGATGTTTTTAATCTGGACGAACGCATCGACTGCAACTTCATCCTGACGCTCACCAAGGAGAACTCGGCTACCAACTTCGAGGTGAACCTGGCCGTGCAGTCGTCGCGCCCCATCTTCGGTACCGACCAAAGCACGCCGCTGCTCAATACCATCGACAACAACGTAGCTTTCGATTACGAGCAATACCAGCCGTTGCAGTTCAGCGAGAACCGTTTTGAAAACAACCTCACTTCGGTGCTGGCGTTCTACGTGAACATCATCCTGGGCATGGACTACGACTCTTTCTCGCCCCTGGGCGGAGAGGTCTACTACCAGAAAGCACAGGAAATTGTCAACAACATTCCTTCCGGCTTGTACAGCACCTACCTGGGGTGGTCGTCTACCGACGGCAGCAACAGCAAGGGCAGCCGCAACCGCTACTGGATTATTGAGAACCTGCTCTCGCCCCGTATGCGTCCGCTGCGGCTAGGTATGTACCAGTACCACCGCCAGGGCTTGGACCAGATGACTACCGATGTGGTAAAGGGCCGTGCCGCCATTGCGGAGGTCATTGAGACCCTGGGCCAGGTCGACCAGTCTTACCCCAATGCGATTCTCACCCAGTTGTTCCTGAACGCCAAACGCAATGAGGTGATCGAACTCTTCAAACGGGGAACCAATACCGAGCGCACCGCAGTGCGCCAGGTGATGACCCGGGTGGATCCTGCCAACGGCGCCCAGTACCGCTCGCTCTGATGTGGCGCGGACAGCGACCAGGTATTTTATTCGGACTCGTTCTGCTGGTGGGGGTAAGTTTTTGGCCTGCCGTGCTGGTGGCACAGATGGACGACATCGCCGCCGAACTCTCCTGGGGGAGCACGCAGACCGCTCCCCGGGGCAGCCGACTGGCTAAAGTGATCAGTGCAGGCGAATGGGGCGCCCGGGTTCTGCGCTACAAATCTTCCAATGGCTTCCGTTCCGAAGGGTACTGGCTCGAATACTTCGATAGCCGCATGGTCCTGACCAACCGCTTCGAACTGGAACTGCCCGACAAGCCCCGGGCGGATCTCGAGGATATCATCAGCCTCGACCGCCAACTCTACCTGCTACTCAGCCGCCCGGCAGCGGAGGAGCAGGTCAGTCGGGTGTACATCCGGCCTATCGGCCCCACCGGGCAGGTCATCGGCGACGAACGGCTGGTAGCCGAACTGCCGGCCAACGAAAAATTCCGCCGCCGCCAGTTCGACCTGGAGTACAGCAGGGACACGGCCTTCATTCTGCTCTACAACCAGTTGCCACCCGAAAAGGATGGCCCCGAAAAATTTACCCTCCGGGTCTTCGATCAACAATTCCAGTTGCGCTGGTCGCGGGATGTCGTCTTGCCTTACAACGATCGCAGCTTTGGCATCCTTTCCTACCAGGTCGACCCCCAGGGCAATGTCTACGTGTTGGGCCGCCAGCAAACAGCGGGCAACCGGGGAGCAACGGCCGCCCGTTATATCCTGTTGGCCTACACCAACGATGGCCGTGAGGCCGTCACCTACGAGCTGGAGCTGGAAGGCGTCGCGATCAATGCCCTGGCGGTGAAGATTGCCGGTAACGGAGATCTGGTTTGCGGGGGCTTCTATTCGACACCAGGTGCGGTGGGCAGTACCGGCATTTGCCACATCCAGCTCAATCCGGCCAGCCGCGAAGCTTACCTGGTACATCTGCTGCCGTTTCCGGAAGATTTTTTGCAGACCGTCGCCCAGTCGGCCAACCGCAAAGCCATGCCAGCCCTCATCAGCTACCGCCTGCGCGAGCTCACTTTGCGTTCCGACGGCGGCATTGTACTCGTAGCCGAGCAGTTTTTTCGCGAAGAAACGAGCGTGCCTACCTACCAGGGCCTCCAGACTACCGTCTTCTATCATTACAACGACATTGTGGTGGCCAATATCTCCGGCACCGGCGAATACACCTGGTTGCGCCAGATTCCCAAACTACAGGAGACCAACGATGACGGCGGCGCCTTTTCATCCTTTGCGCAAACCACCGTACAAGACCGATTCTATTTCCTCTACAACGACCACCCTGACAACTTCAGCCCAGACAAACGCCAGCAGTACAAGATGACCGACCGGGAATCGGTGATCTCGCTCACCGAAATTGACCGTGCGGGTACCTTGAAGACCATTCCGCTCTTCGTCAACCGCGATGCCGGGGTCGTTGCCCGCCCGCGGCTGTGCCGCCAGGTGGGTGCGCGGGTCATGCTGGTGTACGGGGAGGACGGCCGCGATTACCGGCTGGGGCTCCTGCGGTTTGAGTAACTGCTGGCCGGACTAAATTTTCAGTTAGCGGTTCCCCTGGTTCCATCTTTTTCCTACCTTGGACTACGACGGGAACAGCCGGATTGGTACAACCCGATTAAACACCTTCAAATTCAAATAGCTATGATGGTCAAATTCATTTCTTGTGGTTCGTTGCTACTATTCATGTGCCTGGCTTGCCAGCAAAAGAGCAGCCTGGAAAAATACGGCCAGCACTACCAGCAGCACCAGGATTACGAAAGCCTGAGCAAGGTGGTGGAATTGTTGCCGCTGGATACCGATACCAGCTACGTACGTCGGTTGCTGGGTGAACCCATTGACATGGGCTTCGACTTTCGCTACCTGATCGATTCCGTCGGTCCGAACGGGTGCGTCATCGGGGCAGTGTTTCACATCAGTGAAACGGGTAAGACCGATCAGCAATGGCTGGATGAGATTTGTGAATAAGTCGAATAATTGTAGATGAAATCATTGCTTGAAAGTGCCCACACCCACCTGGCGAGAACGGCGGTCGTCAGTGAGGGGCAGCCTTATACCTACCAACAGCTGCTGGCGCGTTCCGCAAATATTGCCGGGATGCTGCTCGATGGCCGGGCCGACCTGGCCGAAGCCCGCGTCGCTTTCCTCGTGCCACCCGGGTTTGATTACGTCAGTATCCTGTGGGGCATCTGGCGGGCCGGAGGCATCGCCGTGCCGCTCTGTGTCAGTCATCCCTTGCCGGCTATTCAGTACGTGGTGGACGATACCCAGGCGGAGATGATCATTTATGCCAGCGAATTCGCCGAATTATTGGCACCCTTAAGGGCAAGTACAGCGGCCCGGTTTTTACCTTCCGCAAATTTTGTGGTCACCAGCAATACCTTGCCGGTGATCGACTTGGTGCATCGGCGGGCGCTGATTCTTTATACCAGCGGCACCACGGGGCAGCCCAAAGGAGTGGTGACGACCCACCAGCAACTCGAAGCGCAAATTACGTCCCTGACCACCTCGTGGGCGTGGCACCAGGATGACCATATCCTGAATGTATTGCCGCTGCACCACGTACACGGACTGGTCAACGTACTGTTGTGTGCCCTGTGGTCGGGCGCTTGCTGTACCTTCCTGCCGCGGTTTGATCCGGCGGCGGTCTTTGCGATTTTTCGCCAGGGGGAAGTGAACGTCTTCATGGCCGTTCCGACCATTTATTTCAAGCTGATCGCCTACTGGAACGAGCAACCACCGGCCGCACAGGCAGCCATTAGCCAGGCGCTGAAGGACTTTCGGTTGATGGTCTCGGGCTCGGCTGCACTCCCGGTTTCGGTATTGGAAAAATGGCGGCAAGTGAGCGGACATACCCTGCTGGAAAGGTACGGAATGACAGAGATGGGCATGGCCATCAGCAATCCCTACCACGGACCACGCCGACCGGGTTGCATCGGCTTGCCGTTGAACCAGGTGCAGGTGCGGCTGGTGGACGAAGATGGGCAACTCGTGGCGGCAGGAATGCCCGGCGAAATACAGGTGCTGGGCCCCAATGTGTTCCGGGAATACTGGCAAAAACCGGCGGCTACGGCCGCGGCCTTCACGGCCGATGGTTGGTTTAAAACCGGGGATATCGCTGTTTTCGAAGGGGGCAGCTACCGCATCCTCGGCCGGAATTCGGTCGACATCATCAAGTCGGGCGGCTACAAGATTTCGGCCCTGGAAATTGAAGAAGTGCTGCGTACCCATCCCCAAATCAAGGAGTGCGCCGTAGTGGGCATCCCGGACGAAGAGTGGGGCGAAATTATCGGCGCCAGCCTGGTACTGGCCGGCGAGACGCTGGACCTGGAACAACTCAAATCCTGGCTCCAAACCCAATTGCCACCCTACAAAGTACCCCGGAAATACCTGGTTCAGGAGGACCTGCCCCGGAACGCCATGGGTAAGGTGACGAAGCAGGAGCTGAAGCAGCTGTTGGCAGCAGACTAATACACTGGGAAGTCAAGACCTCCGTGACCTGGTACCTCCGGGGCAATTTTTCTAAAATTAGCATCCTGATTGTTGATCCTACTTCACCATTAAACAAAAGCCCATGACCATTTACGGCGTAGCGCTACTTTCCTTTTGCTTTCTCGCCGGGAAACTCCTGGGCAATTTACTGGGTGTCTTATTACACATCAACGGCGACGTAGGGGGAGTGGGCTTTGCGATGCTCCTGTTGATTTTTTCCAACGCCTGGCTCCGCCGCAAAGGCTGGCTGCAACCCGCTACCACCAATGGCATTTTATTCTGGACGTCGATGTACATTCCCATTATTGTGGCTATGTCGGCCACGCAGAACGTGAGGGCGGCCATTACGGGCGGCCCGGTGGCGCTGGTGGTGGGAATAATCGCTACACTGGCGGCTTTTTTGTTGGTGCCGCTGATTGCTAAAATAGGGAAAACCGCTACCCCCACTACAACCGACGACCAATGATCGCTACCCTCACGGAAGTCATCCAGGGACTGCTGGCGAAGAACGGACTCGTTTTTGCCTTTCTGGTCTTAGGGCTCCTCTTGCTGGTGTCCTTTTGGGTGTCCGAAAAGGTGACCCGCAATAAAATTCCAGGGGTTGCCCTGGCGATCCTCGTCGGTTTGGGGCTGGCATTTCTGGGCGGGGAAAAAGGACTGGCCGATATTCCAATCTTCGCCGGGATGGCGCTGCTGGGCGGATCCATGTTGCGCGACTTTTCCGTCGTGGCTACGGCCATGGGCGTTGATCTGGCGAAAGTGAGACACGCGGGTCTGGCGGGGGGCATTGCTTTGTTGGCGGGTGTTTTGGTTGCCTTTGTGGTGGGCGTAGCCATTGCTTTTGCGATGGGTTACAACGACGCCGTAAGTCTGGCTACCATTGGCGCGGGTGCCTGCACTTACATTGTGGGTCCCGTGACCGGATCGGCGCTGGGCGCCAGCTCGGAGGTGATCGCGATCAGCATCGCCACCGGGGTGGTGAAAACGATCCTCACCACCATCGGTACGCCTTTGGTCGCCAAAATCATCCATTTGGACAACCCCCACTCGGCCGTGGTCTTCGGCGGCTTGCTGGGTACCACGAGCGGGGTTACTGCTGGCCTGGCCGCCACCGACCCCAGGTTGGTTCCCTACGGGGCGCTGACGGCTACCTTCTACACGGGGTTGGGCTGCCTGCTCTGCCCGTCGGTGTTTTATTTTATGCTGAAATTGTTGCTCGGGTAACGGCGATTTGTTTTTTGGTTTTTTTAAAAAAAAATATATAATTCAATAACAATTCTGGATGTGCCAGGATTAAACCTGAAATCCAAACTATGCGTCTCTGCTTACGCTTTTCTGCGTTATACGTCGCCTTGTTGCTGCTTACTGCAACCGGATTGCGCAACCAATGCCGCGTTCGGTGGTGGGCAGTGCTGGCGACTATTTCAAAAATAGTGGCTTTGGAAATATCCATTGGACGTAAATAGGGCGGTAAGCTGCCCAGTCCCCTCAGGGCGGTCGAACCAGGATTGTCGCGGATTGCATCCGCGCTACCATACGCTCATCTCGTATGGAGCGTATGGTAGCTGCTTGCCACGTCTTCAGTGTTGCCTGCCACGTCTTCAGTGTTGCCTGCCACGTCTTCAGCGTTGCCTGCCACGTCTTCAGCGTTGGCTGGCACGTCTTCAGCGTTGGCTGGCATCGCAGTCACAGACTGCTTTTGATATTTATTCGTAGACAAAGTCTACGAATAGCGGGGGAACCAACTTTAGGAGAAAACGCTGTTGACCATATTAGTTGTTTCCCGATTCGACAGACATGGCGGTGAAATTTCCGCAGCGGAGGTATAGGAAGCACAAAAAAGAACTATTTTGAGGCAGGTTTATTATTGTCCTATTACGAAGTCGCCGTAGCGAATACGCGGCACCTTCCATTGCCTTAAAAAACATGTTCATGCTCAAATACCTCCCACTGGTTGCCCTTTTGCTGGCGACCGCCTGCACGATGGAAAAGGAAAAAGAAAAAGAACCCCTCTACACGTCGCCCGCGTTTACGGTGTATGCCGACGGGGTGGTTCAGGGCGACAATGTAGCCAGCGTGCTGTCACCGACGCATCTGCGCTCCAACTACCGTAGCCCGGCCAGCGCTACCTTTTCGCGGTTGGTACAATTCAAGATCAGCATCAACGAAAAGGACAATGAATTGCCACCCGGACAGAACCACTGGGTGCTGATTGGCGACGAACACGAATCGGCGATCATCCCTTTTGGCTCGGCACCGGCGCCGGTACCCGACAATCCGCTGACCTACCTGCCGGTCAACTATCCCTACACCTTTCGGGTGGACATGTCGGCCGTGCTGGATCAATTTGCCCGGCAAGGGTACTTCGAAGCTTTCGATGGTTCGAAAGTGGCGCAGGCCGATTTCAAAGGTTTTTACGTAGCGGGTGGTTCCTTGCCACTGTCGTGGGACTTCGTAGGCCTCGACGAGAAAGGACTGAAGTTGCAGCCCACTGCCGACCCCAATATCTATACCCTCTCCGTAATCCTCAATCCCTTTAAGGAAACCGACACCCAGGACCGCGAATGGCAATTGACAACCGACCTGACCAGCCGCCCGCAGTACCACTCGGACCAGCCGCTGGTAGATGCCTTGTTTAACCTCTCCCTGGAAGAAGCCACCAAAAATATCGAACCCGACAGCACCTTCCGCACGGGCGCCAAATGGGCCGGCGTCTGGACCCGCGACATCAGCTACAGCATCATCCTGGCTTTTGCCTACCACGAACCCGAGGTGGCCAAAATCAGCTTGCGCAAAAAGGTCAAGCGGGGGCGGATCATCCAGGATACGGGGTCGGGCGGCGCCTGGCCCGTCTCCTCGGACCGGACAACCTGGGTGCTCGCCGCCTGGGAAATATACCAGGTGACCGGCGATGAGGCCTGGCTGGAAGAAATTTATCCCATCATCAAAAACACCCTCGACGACGATTACCTGACCCTCTACGACCCGCAGACGGGCATGTTTTGTGGGGAGTCCTCGTTTCTGGACTGGCGGGAACAGACCTATCCCAAGTGGATGTCGAATATGGACATCTACGTGTCCCAAAACCTGGGTACCAACGTGGTACACTACCGGGCGGAACAGATTATGGCCGACCTGGCAAAAATTAGAGGAGAGCCCTGGGAGGTGTACGCCCAGCGGGCTGCCCAGATCAAAAAAGGCATCAATGCGCATTTGTGGCTGCCCGACCGGGGGTACTACGCGCAGTATGTATACGGCCGGCCCGAGTTGGTCACCTCGCCCCGCTTCGAAGCGCTCGGCGAAGCGCTGGCGGTGTTGTACGGGGTAGCCGACCCGGAAAGGGCGGCTGCTATCGTGTCGCGTTCGCCGGTGACGGATTACGGGGTCACCTGTATTTACCCACAGATTCCGGGCATCCCGCCCTACCACAACAACGGCATCTGGCCGTTCGTGCAATCTTACTGGAACCTGGCGGCAGCGAAAGCGGGCAACGAAGCGGTGCTGAACCAGGGGCTGGCCAGCATTTACCGGGCTGGCGCCCTGTTTCTGACGAACTACGAAAACTTTGTGGCGCAAACCAGCGACTTTTTGGGTACCGAAATCAACTCCGACCGCATGTTGTGGAGTATGGCGGGCAACCTGGCCATGGTGCACCGGGTGTTTATGGGCATGTCTTTCACGCCGGCAGGGTTGTCGTTTCAGCCCGCTGTTCCCCAGGTTTACGGGGGATCCCGGAGCCTCACCAATTTTAAATACCGGCGTGCACTGCTGGATATTACCGTCAATGGTTTTGGCAATAGGGTGCAATCCATGACCATGGACGGCCAGCCACTGGCGGGCAACCTGGTTCCCCACGACCTGGTTGGGAAGCACGAGATCAGGATTGAGTTGGCGAATAACCCTTTCCCCGGTAAGGGCATCAATAGGGTCCCCAACCACTTCTCGCTGCCAGCCCCACAGGTGAATACCAATGGCAATCGCCTGGAGTGGCAGCTGGTAGGAGGCGGAACGGCCAAATACTACCTGGTGTACCGCAATGGGGTGCTGGTGGAAAAAACGACCGCCACCCAGTACGAGGTACCCCCCGCCAATTATGCCAATTACCAGGTCAGTGCGGTGGATGACCCGGGCTACGAATCGTTTACGAGTGAGCCCATTATTTTTGCGAATACGGTGCTGCAATTTGAGTTGGAAAATTACGCGCCGTTGGCCAAATTAGCGTACACCAACTTTTCCGGCAAGGGATTTGTGGAAGTCTCGACCACCGGGAATCGGGCGATAGAGATGAAGATCACCGTACCGAAAGCAGGTAACTACCGGTTGGACCTCCGCTACTCCAACGGCAGCGGCCCCTGGAATACCGATAACAAATGTGCCATCCGCAGCCTGTCGGTGAATGGCGCCTACCAGGGCGTACTGGTGTTGCCACAGCGCGGCCAGGACGAGTGGTCGGACTGGGGATTCTCCAACAGCCGCCAGGTGGCGTTGATGGCTGGCGAAAATACGGTTAAGATCAGCCTGGAGGATTGGAACAACAACATGAACGTGGACGTGAATACGGCCATGTTGGATTATTTGCGCGTCACCGCCGTTGATAATTAAAAGTACCTGAACCGATGAATACGGATAACAACTACCAGCTGCCCGCGAATACGCGGATCGGACACGTGCACCTGAAAGTAGCCGACCTGGACCGCGCCCTGGTATTCTATTGTGGGCTGTTGGGCTTTGAGCTCATGGCTTCCTATCCACCCGATGCGGCCTTCATCTCGGCCGGGGGCTACCACCACCACATTGGGCTGAACGTGTGGTACAGCAAAAATGCGCCGCCAGCGGCGAGGAATAGCGTCGGACTGTTCCACACCGCCATTTTGTACCCTACCCGAAAGGATCTGGCGGCCATTTTGCACCGGCTCCAGGAAGCCAACTACCCGCTCACCGGCGCGGCCGACCACGGCGTCTCCGAAGCCCTGTACCTGGATGATCCCGACCGCAACGGCGTAGAGTTGTACTGGGACCGGCCCCGCGCAGAGTGGCCGCAGAAAGCGGACGGTACGCTGGATATGTATACCCGGCGGCTGGATTTGATTGGTTTGTTGGGGGAGTTGGGGTGAAAAAACACATTATTCTTGACGTTAGAAAAGCGCATGCCTTGGAGCGTAGTTGTAAACTACGCCCTGCGGGCAACTAATCTAAAAAATAGGTGATAATGAAGTATACAGATAAAATTGCCTCAAGGCTTACTTCATTATTGATGCTCTTTATCCTGTTACCTTTCAGTTATCTTGTCACTAAATCGAACGAGGATTTATTTGAAGATTTGCAATCAATTGATAACCAGCTCTTGAAGAAGTACTATCGACATTACGGCTATATTTTATTCGCTAGTGCAGGACTTTTTATGATAAGTAAAATTCTATGGCTTGATTAGAGCCTGCTACCTTCAATCTAGATCTCCTCGGTCTGTGACCGAGATGCGATCCGCTCCTCTCGTATTGAGCGTATCGTATCGCGGATGCAATCCGCGACAATCCTGGGTCTTCAATATCGTCAATGGCTTGAAACTCAAGAAATAAAAATAGGACAATAAATATGAATTTAATAAATAAGATGTTAGCTGGTATGTGTAGTCATTATACAGATGAACTACAAGGGAAGAAGACTCTGTCTAGATTGGATTTTTTTATTGCTCAGTTAGCACTTTCTTTGCCCATAGGGTTGTTTGGCTTGTTGTTAAAGGATATTGTTGATAAAAAAGATGTTTTTCATATTCCCGATTCAAGGATTAGCTCCTTCTTGGTATTGTTATTGTTTTATCCGATTATTAATTTTCTTTCGAATAAAAAAGAGGATATACTAGACTTTATAGAAACTTCTAAAAAGGAAGATTTAAAAAAGTATTCGAAATATTATTTCTATATTTTGATTACGTCGGCCCTATTATTTATGTTGATCGTACTTCTTTTACAGTAATCCCTCGCTGCGCCGTAATATGCTCTACCGTTGCTTGTAGCCTACGGCTACAAACTCCTATTCCTGCACAGCTGTACTGAAAAAGCAAGGCGCAACTACCCCGCTATTGAAAACCAAAAGCCTCCCTGATGGAGAAACTTTTAGTAGAGGTAGATAATCTCGGAATCAGGTTAAATTGCTGAAAATGAACTATTTATACTATAGTTTGTACCAGTTTTATACTAGGATTATCAAAGTACAAAAGGACTTTGCTCCTGTTATCAATATTGCAGGAGTAATAGCACTTACACAAATGGCCGCAATCTTTGCTATACTAAATACAGCTATATATTTATGGTATGGAAGAGAAATTGTGGTACCGTATCATGGCCTATTACCAGGGATAGTTGGATTAGTTCTTTATTTCTACAATGAAAGATACTTCCGAAAAAAGGAATCCGAAATTCTAGCGAAAATTGGAGGTAAATCCAAACCAACTAAGTGGATAATTGTAATCTGCTCTTTTGTTGTTGTAGCGTTTATTCTATGGCTTTGGATGGAAGACGGGTTCTATCAAATTGTCTGCTTAATTTTAGGTCGAGAGCCTAATTTATTTTGCTGAATTTCAGCACCGATGGGGAGCAGAAAAGGGGCAAAAGGTTAGGTGAGTAAAGGGGGGTCGGGAAAAGGCTCAAGAGCCCCTTGGGAGGGGCCCACCCTCAAGGCCTGAACGCCGGCCCTGTTTTCGGCCCACTGGCCGTACAGGGCAAACCACCACCATTGCTGGCCGCGTGAACTGCCAACAACCAAGCAAAGGAAAACAAACCTGCGAATGCCCTTTTTGACCAAACGGAGAATTCCGTCCTAAAGGGGTAGTACCGATGAGTAACTGGAAAGGTGGTCGAGGATATACTTTCCGAATCACCAGGCAATTATAGGTATAAAAAGTTTAAAATAAAAATAATAGCAACAAATAAGGTAAAATTTGCGAATTTTTTTTCTACACCAGCCTTAGATCGCCTCGGTCTGTGACCGAGGATGCGATACGCTCCTCTCGTATTGAGCGTATCGTATCGCGGATGCAATCCGCGACAATCCTGGGTCATTTAATGCGACCCCGCTGGGGTCGGGTAATCATACTGCCGCTAATTGCTAACGTACTTAGACCTCCCTGAGGTTCTGGTAAATGGACACAACATGGCCAAGTATACGTGCGTACCCGCTGGGACTGCCAGGACGGGGTACATTAGGGTTTGGCGCAGGTTTCCCCTTATGGCACCCCGCTGGGCTGCCGAAATCGTCGTTGGCTCCAGCCTGCGACAATTTAGGTAGATGTGTCCCAACCGTAGCCATAAATGACGCCGAACCTGCTGTTACGCCTTCACTGACCAACGCCAACCCTTCAGCACCGAACCCTGCCGAGCCGAACCAATGATCTGGCTGCGCTAAGCACGGCGGTAGCGAACTATCATCCCTTGCAATGAATATTTTAACCTGATAAAACGTTATCTTTAGGTTCGTAAAACGAATGCTTATGAGTGCCGTAGAGATCAGAACGGAAATCCAATCTTACCTGGAACAGGTACAGGACGAGAGTTTCCTGAAAGTTGTTCATTCCATGCTTGGTACTTACGTCAAAGAACATGAAGATCCTATTATTGGCTATGATGTTGATGGCGTTCCGCTCTACGCCAGCGTAGCCAAAAAGTTGTTCAAGGAACAACTCGAAGGCGTAGAACGTGGGGAGTTTATTACTATTGAAGATCTGGAAAAAGATATGGAAACATGGTAACCTATAAGGTTGTCGTGACTCCAATGGCTCAAAATAGTTTACGTCGGATCAGTGATCGCATAAAACTGGAGGCTTCCGCAAAGATGGCAGCTGGCGTTCGACGAGCAATCAGTAACACGATCAAGAGCTTGGCTCGCTTTCCGGAGTCGCACGAAAAAGAGCATTACCTCTGTTACGATCAGCAAATCTACCGCAGAGTTTTACAATGGGACTATCGAATCATCTACTCGATCAATAACGACAAACTCATTGTCTCAGTCGTTGAAATCACACACAGTAGCAGAAGTCAAGAAACTACGAAACGCACGATCAAACCCTGACCCACCACTAAGCCATTCCCCTACTCCAACCCCTGCAAAGCCACCAGCTTGCGGTATTCGCCGCCCTGCTCCAGTAGTTCCTGGTGGGTACCCCTTTCGGTGATCCGGCCTTCGCGCAAGACGATGATCTCGTCGGCGTGCTGCACGGTGCTCAGGCGGTGGGCGATGACGATGGCCGTCCGGCCTTGCATGAGTTTGGTGAGGGCATCCTGCACCAGTTTTTCGCTTTCGGAATCGAGGGCCGAGGTGGCTTCGTCGAGGATGAGGATGGGCGGGTTGCGGAGGATGGCCCGGGCAATGGTCAGGCGCTGGCGCTGGCCGCCGGAGAGCTTGCTGCCGCGGTCGCCAATGTTGGTCTGATAGCCACTTTCGGTGGCCATGATGAAGTCGTGGGCATTGGCAATGCGGCCAGCTTCGGCCACCTGTTCGGGGGTCACGTTGGGCAGTCCGAAGACGATGTTGTTGTAGATGGTATCGTTGAAGAGGATGGCCTCCTGGCTCACGATCCCCATCAATTGCCGTAGCGGTTTCAGGCGGTACTGGCGAATATCTACACCGTCGATAAAAATTCCGCCGCTGGTCACGTCGAAGAACCGCGAGAGCAAGTCGACGAGGGTACTCTTGCCTGCCCCCGACGAGCCGACCAGGGCCACCACCTTGCCTTTGGGGATGTGGAGGTCGATCTGGCTGAGGACCTGTCCTTCCACTTCGCGGTAAGCAAAGCCAACACTCCGGTAGTCGATTCCCGTGGTGAAAGCGGCAATATCCTGGGCGTGGGGTGCTTCCGGCAGGGTGTTTTTGGCGTCGAGCAGATGTTCGATGCGTTCGAAGGCTCCGATGCCGCGTTGGATATTGGAAGTCGCTTTGGCGATATTCTTGGCCGGGTCAATGACGTTGTAAAAGGCAAAGATGAAGGTGATGAAGGTTTCCGCTTCCAGCGCGCCGCTGAAGACCTGGCGGGAACCATACCACAGCAGCGCGGCTACCGTGCCGATACCCAGGAATTCGGACAGGGGCGAGGCCAGGTCGCGCCGCCGCAGCAGGGTAGTCAGGAGGTTGCGGTAGTTGTTGTTGGCGACGGAAAATTTATTGCGCTGGTAATCTTCGGCGGCGAAACCCTTGATGATGCGCAGGCCCCCGAGCCCTTCTTCCACAAGGCTGAGGAGGTGGCCCAACCGATCCTGGACGGCGGTAGACGTGCGCTTGAGACGTTTGCCCAAACCACCGATAACGACGCCGGTGAAGAGGAGGAGCAGGAAGACAAAGACCGTCAGGCTGGGGCTCACGTAGATCATGAAGCCCAGGGCGCCCACAATGATGAGGGGTTCCCGAAAGATGACCTCCAGCATGTTGAGGATGCTGGCCTCTACTTCCTGCACGTCGCTGGTGAGGCGGGAGAGAAGATCGCCCTTGCGCTCTTCGCCAAAGTAGGCCAGCGGCAGGGTTAGCACCTGTTCGAACATCTCGGCCCGCAGGTCGCGGATGATGCCGTTGCGCACCGGCGCCATGAAGAAAAGGGCCAGGTAGCGGAAAATATTGCGGAAGAAATACACCGCCACAATGGCCACGCAAACGTAGGCGAGGGCTGTTTCCTGCCCCTGCGTGATGATGAGTTGTGAGAACTGGTAATTGAAATAATCGGAAATATTGGTCAGCGCCACACCCTTCTGGGGAGCCGCTGCCATCATCTTCGTTCGGTCGAAGAGGATTTGAAAGAAGGGAATCAGCATGGGAATGCTGATTACCGTAAATACGGCAGTGAGAATATTGCAGGCTATCGCTGCCATCACCAATCCGCGGTACCGCTGTAAATAGCGGAGAAGTCGCCAGAAACTTTTCATGCGCGCAAAGGTAATGGGTTAGGAGGATAAATTTAGTTTATTGCCAAGTACCAATTGCCAATTGCCAATTGACCGGTCGGGTACCTGGCTGGCCATCATTCGCAATCACAGGTCAAATTATCCGAATAGTTCTGCTTTTCCAGCCGGAAACCTTTGCGGTAAGGATAACCGCCGCCGATACCCAGGTTTTCGGTTTTGATGGTGTAGAGGCAGTCAAAGTTGATGACGCTTACTTTTTCCGTCAGGTCGTTGGGGTCGCAGAAAGGGTTGGGCGCTGCTTCACAATCGGCCTGGGTGAGGTCGCCGAGGACGTTTTCCAGGACGTGCTTGAGGTCGATTTCGTAGCGGGCCACCAGCTGCTCATCGACATCGGTGGCAAATCGGCCACAAGGCTCGCCACGCCGGACGATGGAATCGGGGTGGATTTCAAATTTGTCGATAAAAAAGGAGTGGATGGTGGCTACTCTTTTGAATTGCGGATTGTCAGCAAAGGTGAGTGCCATAAATTCCGGCGTGTACGTCTTGTTGTCTTTGTCAAAGTAGGTAGGGGATAGGGGCGTTTGTTTGGTGTCGACCCAAACTTCGTTGATCAGGTACTCGAAGCCGATGAGCACCCTGCCCCGGCCGAGGTTCAGGGTATCGCTTTTCGAGCATTTCATCCGCACGTCCGCACTTTTAGCCAGGTAGTAGACGCCGGGCTTCCGGTTGCCGGGCAGGGGCAATTTGTATTCCTCGCTCAAAGACCAACTTCCCTCGTACGCGCTACAGGGGCAGTAGTCCTGGACTTCTGATTCCTTGAGGTAGGGCGAGTCGAAATCGGCATCGAATCCCTGGTCGAAATAAAGGGACAGGGGGTGCTGCGAAAGTGTGTTCAGTTGGTCCTGGTTGCGGGTATAGGTGTAGGCGCCCAGCGCGCCAGTAAGCAGTGCCAGCAGGGAAAACAAGATGATTTTATTGCGGGCGCTGCGCTGGCGGGCCTGTAGTTGTTGGGCCTGCGCTTGGGCTGTCGTCCATTTGGTCAGGGCTGTGTCCCGCTCGTCGAGGGCCTGCTGCAATTCCATCAAGCGCTCGATGTTTCTGATGGACCGGATGTACATGCCCTCCGTGGCACTGCCGTAAATGAGCTTGGTAAACTGGCTGGCACTAATGGACAGGTCTTTGGCGATCTCTCCAAAGGGCGCATTGCCAAAGCGGGAAGTCATCTTCTCCCAGGGGCCGTAATGGGCTTCTAATTTGGCGGTGAACTGTTCATTAAAGCTCTCAGGCATAATATTTTAGCGGTGTAAAAAGGTGTAAAAAAGAATAAAACAGTGTAAAATGATTAATCGTTGAAATTAAATTTTATAGTTTTGGTTATTCGTAATATATATTTGCGAATCAGTGATGGGTAGGTATCGGGCTTCGGCTGCTAAATTTAACACAATTTTCCAATATTTTACCCATGCTTCGGTACACTTCCGGCGGCTCGTAAAATGCGGAAGCTTACCAGACCACCTGTATGAACCATTTGTTTACCGGCACGTAGATTAAACCAAAGGATGAATAAGAAAACCGCGGGAATGATACTTGGGCCGACCCTGTTTTTACTGACCCTTTTGTTTTTTCACCCTCCCGGCCTGAGTGCTGCGGGGCAGGCTGTGCTGGCTTCCACTTTGTGGGTTGCTGTTTGGTGGATCCTGGAGGTGATTCCCATTGCGGTCACCGCCTTGCTGCCCATCGTGCTTTTTCCGCTTACGGGCGCCCTGAGCCTCGAACAGACCACCGCTTCTTTTGGGCACCGCTATATTTTTCTGTACATCGGTGGCTTTATGCTGGCCATCGCCATTGAGCGCTGGGGATTGCACCGCCGGATTGCCCTCAATATTATCAACCTGATTGGTACCAACATCAAAAACATCATTCTGGGGTTCATGGCGGCTACGGCTTTCTTGTCCATGTGGATATCGAATACCGCCACGTCCGTCATGATGCTGCCCATCGGGATGGCGATCATCACCCAGCTGAAGGACAATCCACTGACCGTCGCCGATGAGAATAAGCTCTTCGGCAAAGCCCTCATGCTGGCCATCGCCTACAGCGCCTCCATTGGAGGAATCGCTACCCTGATCGGCACCCCGCCCAACCTGGTGCTCGCGGGCATCGTCCAGGATATCTACGGGATCGAGATCACGTTCCTGGACTGGATCGTGATCGGCCTACCGGTGTCATTGGTGCTGCTGATTATTTGCTGGAAATACCTGACCGAGGTGGCTTTTACCTTTCAGCAGCAATCTTTTCCCGGTGGCAAAGCAGAAATTGAAAAACAGTTGGCGGCACTGGGCAAGATTTCTTACGAAGAGAAAGTGGTGCTGGTGGTCTTCGTCGTCACGGCCCTGGCGTGGATCAGCCGGTCTTTTTTGTTGAATAAATTTATTCCCGAACTGGATGACACCATTATTGCGATCATCGCAGGGTTGCTTTTGTTTCTGCTGCCCGCAGGCAAGGATAAGGAGCGAAAGCTAATCAACTGGAAAGAAGCGGTCAAATTGCCCTGGGGTGTCCTGCTGCTGTTTGGCGGCGGGTTGGCCCTGGCCGAAGCTTTTAAAAGCAGCGGACTGGCTACCTGGCTGGGCGGACAAATGACCTTGCTGCAAGGGGTATCCCTGATTGTGTTATTGGTCATCCTGGTAGCTGCCGTTAATTTCCTGACGGAGATCACCTCCAATCTCGCTACCACAGCCATGATGCTGCCCATTCTGGCGCCGTTGGCGGTGATCATCAATGTGCATCCGTTTACCCTGATGGTGGGGGCCACCCTGGCGGCTTCCTGTGCGTTTATGCTGCCGGTAGCTACCCCACCCAACGCGGTGGTTTTTGGGTCGGGCTACCTCAAAATACCCGATATGGTACGCGCAGGCATCTGGATGAATGTGATCTCAATTATCGTGATCTGCATCATCGTCTACTTCCTGCTGCCGTTTTTGTGGGCTTTCGATCCCACTACTTTCCCTGATCAATTAAAATAACCAACATAATGAATCCGATTATTACCACACACCAAATATTTTGAGTCATGAGAAAACAGGTACTGCTATTAATGACTTTTTTGATCACTTTAATCACAACGCTGCAGGTACAAGCTCAGCAAACCGTGAGCGGCGTTGTCAGTGATCCGGAAGGCGTACCACTGACCGGTGTGACGGTTCTGGAGGAAGGAACTTCCAACGGAACGGTCACCGATTTCAACGGTAACTACTCCATCACCGTCAAAGACCAGAAGGCGTTGCTGACGTTCAGCTACATTGGTGCGGAGAAGCGCACCGAACTAGTGGGCCTCCAGACGGTGTTGAACATCACGCTGGAAGACGACGCCAAACTGCTCGAAGAGGTCGTCGTGACGGCCCTGGGCTTTGAAGAAAAAGAAGACGAACTCGGTTACGCCAGTTCTACGGTTACCGCCCAATCGGTAACGGGAGCTGGCGAATCGACGATGATCAACGCCCTGTCGGGCAAAGCTTCCGGCGTGCGCATCTCCCGCAACTCGGGCGATCCCGGCGGCGGTGCCTTCATCCAGATCCGGGGTATCTCTACCATCGACCGGGATGCGCAGCCGCTGATCGTGGTTGATGGCGTCCCCATCAGCAACGATTCCCGCGGGCCCCAGGAAAACGTGGCCGCCCAGTCGCGTCTCAACGACATCAACCCCAACGACATCGAAAGTGTCACCGTACTGAAAGGTGCTTCGGCCGCAGCCCTCTGGGGCACCCGTGCCCTGGGTGGGGTTATTGTCATCAAAACCAAAAGTGGGAAGTACAACAGTAAAATGAGTGTGACCTACAAGTCCAGCTACTCAATCGACCAGATCAACCAGCGCTATCCGCAGCAAACCTTGTTCGGACAAGGAGACAACGGCGTCTACAACCAGCGGTCACGGGATTCCTGGGGCGACAAGATCGCCGACCGATCCGGCGCACCCGATGACCTGAACACCAACGCCGGGTTTTACATCGACCAGGCAGGCAATTCCTACTACCCGATCCTGTCGAAAAATTCCCAGCAACTGTTCCTGGAGGACAACTTCAACCAGATCTTCCAAAATGGCCATTTCTGGGAAAACAACCTCAGCGTCAGTGGCGGCAATGCCAACAGCACCATTTTTGCCAGCCTCAGCGACATGAACCAGGAAGGAATCATTCGCAGCAATTCCGATTACCGCCGCACCACGGGGCGGGTAAACGTAGGCCACCGGATTTCTGATAAGATCAAACTGTCGGCCTCCAGTACTTACACCAAGAGCAAGTCCAACCGCATCCGCCGGGGATCCAGTTCTTCGGGGCTGCACCTGGGCTTACTGCGTACCCCGGTCGACTTCGACAACACGGGCTACCGCGGCGACTATTACGCCAACAGCAACGCCGCGCCAGTAGCGAACCGCCAGCGCTCCTACCGCGAGCCCCTGGGCGCCGATGGTACGGCTACCTACAACAACCCCTTGTGGACGATCAACGAACAGGAGAACCTGGTCGATGTCGACCGCTTCATCAGTACCATGGAACTGACCATCTCGCCAACCGATTGGCTGGACCTGATCGGACGGGTCGGGTTGGATAATTACACCGAATTGCAGCAGGCATTCTTTACGCCCGGCTCTGCCGCCGGTGAATTTACGGCAGGTACTTTTGGCCGGAATGTGGCCCGGAGTTCCATCCTCAATATGGACTACATCGCGAAGGCGGGCAAGAAATTTGGCCGCAACGTAGTAGGTTCCTTGCTGGCCGGATTCAATTTCAACCACCGGCAGCTGATCACCGAAGGCAACGAAATTTCCAACTTTATCCAGTTTACCGACGTCGCCAGCGGCATCAGGGATATCGACAATGCCCTGCCCGAAAACCGCGAGGCCACCAGCACCTTTGGCCAGGAACGGACCGTGGGTGTGTATACGTCAGGAAATTTATCCTTGTACGACATGCTCTTCCTCAACGGTACCCTCCGCGCCGAATCGGCCTCTACCTTTGGTGACCAGGCCGACAATACGTTCCTGTTCCCTTCGGCTTCGGTAGCTTTTCAGTTTACGGAATTGGGCAACCTCAAGAGCGACTTCTTTTCCTTTGGTAAGCTGCGCTTCTCTTACGGAGAAGTTGGCGTACAACCCGCTCGTTACAACACCACCAACACCTTCACCTCGCCCGTTTTTGGCGACGAATACGGGGGCGACCTCGGCGGATCCCTCTACGGCAGCGGTGCGTTTATCGCCAATACCCAACGGGGTAGCCGCGACTTGCGCCCGGAAAGAAAGAAGGAGACCGAAGTAGGCATTGACCTGCGCTTCCTGCGCGACAAATTATCGCTCAGCGCGACCTACTACACCAACAAGACCGAAGATGTACTCCTGGACTTCCCCATTGCCAACTCCCGCGGGGTGACCCGCCTGTACACCAACGGAGCCGAGCTGGAGAACCAGGGCGTGGAACTGGACCTGGGCTACAACCTGGTGAAAACCAAGGATTGGTCCTGGGATGTCAACGTCCTTTATTCTTCGGTGAAAAACGAAGTTACCCGCCTCGAAGAAGGACTCACCATCAACCTGGGTGGCCTCTCGGCCGTCAACGCCCGTGCACTGCAAGGGTTTCCCATCGGTGTGTTGTGGGGATCCCGAACCCTGCGTGACGAGCAAGGCGACATGGTGTTCGATGAAAATGGCTTCCCCGAGCAGGACCAGCTGGAGGGCGTCATCGGCGATCCCAACCCCGATTGGCAGGGGTCGGCCTACAGTACGCTGGCTTACAAAAACTTCTCCCTTTCGGTGCTTTTCGAAACCTACCAGGGGGCCGATATCTTTGCGGGCACCAAGTCCGTCATGGCCGACCTGGGTACCTGGGGCCCTTCAGGTGAGGAATCAACTGCGCAGCAGAACCTGCTGGACTACGACGGCAACGTCATCCTCGCCGGAACCACCTTCCGGGGTGATATCTACAATTTTGGCGCCGGCCCGGTAGCCCTGACCGAAAGCTGGTACAACGGCGACGGCGGATTCTTCAGTGGCGGCAACGACGAACTCTACATCGAGGATGGCTCCTGGACGCGCCTGCGGGAAATTACCTTCTCCTACAACGCCAAGTCGGAATGGCTGAAAAGGAATACGGGCATCGCCGGTGCACAGTTTTCCTTTACCGGCCGAAACCTGGTCCTGTGGACCGATTTCGAGGGTAACGACCCCGACACCAACCTCACCGGAGTAAGCGTGGCCCGGGGTATCGACTACTTCAATAACCCGAGCACCAAGTCATTCATCTTCTCCCTTGCCCTCACTTTTTAAATCAAAAAAATAGCCATCATGAAAAATATACTTTTATATCTAGTTTTCGTGGGGATGCTGGCGGGCTGTAGTAGCCTGGTTGAAGGCCTCAACGAAGATCCCAATAATCCAACGACCACTTCCTATCAGTACATCCTGACGGGAGCTGAAGTCGGGAACGTCATCTTGCAAACGGGAGAGGCAGCCCGCAAGGCGGGTATCTTCTGCGGCTACTATACCGGTATCGACCGCCAGCACCTGGGCTTCAGCCAGTACGCGGTGACCACCAGTGATTTCGACGCCCAGTGGAATGACGTCTACGTAAAGTCGGTGGTCAATGCCCTGGCTACCGAGCAGGCCGCCGAAGAAGAAGGCATCGGTGAGGTGACCAAAGGCATTACCCAAACCCTCCGGGCCATGGCGCTGGGAACCGCAACCTCGCTCTGGGGAGATATCCCGTTCAAGGAAGCGGGGATTCCTGAGCTTGAAAACCCCATCTTCGAAGGCCAGGTAGCCGTGTACGCCCAGTTGCAGACCTTGCTGGATGAGGCGATCGCCAATCTGCAGACGGGAACAGGCCGGCCAGCAGCCAATGCCGATATCCATTTCAATGGCAATCCTGCGGCCTGGCTGCAGGTGGCCTATACCCTCAAGGCGCGCTACTACCTGCATACCAAGGCCTACGCCGATGCTTACGCCGCCGCGCAGCAAGGAATCAGTTCAGGCAGCAACAGCCTGATGGCACCGCACGGGACCGCCGATGACAACGCCAACTTAACCTTCCAATTTTTCGCCGTCGAAGTTCGACAGTCAGACTTGGTAACATCCCCCTTCATGGCGAGTCTGGTGGCTCCCGATGCGGCTACCAGCCCCGACCTTACCCGCTACCGTGGCAACGCCAAGACCAACGAGACGGGACGCTACAATTTCCTGTTTAAAATTCGCGAGTTTGGTACCCAACCCAACGTCGTCGATGGCTTAGCAGCCAAGAGCGCGTCGGCACCCATGGTCACTTACGCCGAAAATTTGCTGATCCTGGCCGAAGCAGGCTTCCGCTCTGCCGGGTTCAATACGGGCCTCGGCCATCTGAACGACTACCGGGCCTACCTGGCTGGCGGTGGCTACATGACCAATGCCAACCCCGCCGACTTGCAGTACGACGCCTACGTCGCAGCTGATTTTGACAACGGCGGCCTGGAGAATGCCGACGGACTCAGCCCCAACGACGCCCTCCTGCGCGAAATACTGGAAGAAAGATACGTCACCTTTTTCGGGCAGATCGAAGGGTTCAATGATACCCGCCGTACCGAAAAGGAAAGCAGTGTGCGGGTGCCGGTAGCCCCTAATACCGGCTCCCAACTGCCCCAACGATTTCTGTACCCCACCACGGAGATAGACCGAAATGTTAACGTGCCGAATCCGGTACCTAATTTCTTCGATCCTACCCAAGTCAACCAATAAACAACGTATGATGAGTCATTGGAAAAACAGGCACATCAGGCCGTACCTCGTCGCCTGGATCGGGATCCTCGGGCTGGTAATCGGGCTGGCCAGCACCGCAGGTGCCCAGCAGGATACCACCCGCATACTTTTTGTAGGCAATAGCTTTACTTATTTCTACAACCTGCCCCAGGTGGTGGCTGCTATGGCCCGCGAACAGGGGGTGGTGCTGCTCACCCGGCAGTCGACGGTGGGTGGTTCCAGCCTGGAGCAACACTGGAAAGGTGAAAAAGGAACCCAGACCCGGACCCTGCTCGAAAGCGCCAACTGGGACTACGTGGTCTTCAATAACCACAGTACAAGTGCCATTGATAGCCCGGACAGCTTTCTGGAATACGGGCGGAAATTTGCCGACCTCACCCGGCAACGCGGCGCTAAACCCATCTTTATGATGACCTGGGCGTACGCGTCTAATCCACTGATGCAGCCCGCCATTACCGCCGGCTACCTGCAACTGGCTACCGCTACCCAGGCCGCTTACGTGCCAGCTGGCCTACTGTTTGCGGAAGCCAGAAAATGGCGCCCCGACCTGGATTTGTTTTTTGACGACAAGCATCCGTCTTCTAATGGCACCTACCTGCTGGGGTTGGCCTTTGCGAAGTATTTTACCGGGAAGGTTACCACCGGGATTCCCCCCCGGCTCACGACGACCGATAGAGACGGTGAAAAGCTCTACCTCCTTTTTATGAAGGAGGAGGATGCCGCTTTTTTGCAGCAATTGGTAGATGATTTTGACTTTGACTTAAACAAGGACTGACAAAATCTTTGTGATTATTAAAACTGATAAATTGAAAAACAATGAAATATCTTAACATATCATGGCTGCCGGCGGCTGCCTGGACGCTCCTCCTGGTGGTCCTCCTGGCCGGATGTAAAAAAGACGAGGAAGCCCTACCCATTACCAACGATTTCCGGGTGCTACAGGTTCGGAATGGCAACAATGTCATTGCCACCGGGGCTACGGCGATCTCCGTCATCGCAGAATTGAAGCTGGCCTTTTCTCACGGGGTGGACGCCACTGCTTTCGAGCAGGCTTTCAGCATGACGCCCGCAGCCAATTACACGCTGAGCTACGATGCGACCAAGTCCTTCGTGACCATCAACTTCTCAACGCCACTGGCCTACGCCACCTCCTACACCATGGCTCTTCCGAAAGGGACCTACGGTACGCAGGGCGAAGCAAGTACCAGTGACTTTTCCTTTAGTTTTACCACCGCCGCCTTCAATGCGCCAGGCGTAACCCTGACCAGCAGCGATCTTAACTTTTTCGAAGGAGAAACCATTACTATGACGGCCAGTATCGCCACTGCTATCCTGGAGGAAGTGACCATGGACCTGGTATTTGCCGGTACGGCGATCGCTGGTACCGACTTTACGGTCAGCAGCAACAGCATCACCATTGCGGCGGGTAGTACTTCCGGTTCGGTAGACATCACCGCCCTGAATGACCCTGATCTGGAAGGAGCAGAAACCCTGGAGATTACCCTGGAGAACCTGGTGAACGGCGCTGAAAGCCAGCCCCAGCGCCTGGATCTTACCCTCGGTGACTTGCCTCCGGCTTTGGAGATCAAAGGGGTGATGTCCCTCAAGATTGGCGGCACCGGCACCAACGGACGGGCCATTCATCTCCGCGTGAAGGAGGATATTGCCGACCTGAGCGACTACGGCATCGGCATCGCCAACAATGGCGGTGGAAGCGACGGCCGCGAGATCGACTTTCCCGCCGTCAGCGTGGTTACCGGCGACGATATCCTGCTGGTGCGCGATGTGGACGAGGCGGGTTTGGCCACCTACTTTGGGGCTTGCTACGCTGATTTTGACCAGGTTATTATCTCCGATGGGCTTAACTTCAACGGTGATGATCCTTTCGAACTCTACCTGGGCGCGATCGTGATCGAAACTTTTGGCGATGTGGAAGTCAGCGGTACGGGCCTGGAGTGGGAATATACCGGTACCTGGGCCTATAAACTAAACGAACAATGGGAATACGCGCAGATCGACTGCTCGGCCAATTCCACCACCTCCCTGTCATCGGATTGTGTCTATCCCTTCTGCATGCCTTTGCAGTTGCAAGGGGTGCTGGCCCTGTTGTGGGACGGATCGGGCACCAACGGTGGTAAAGCCGTACAATTGCGGGCCAATCGCGCCATTGCCGACCTGAGCCAGTACAGCCTGGGTGTGGCCAACAATGGCGGTGGCACCGACGGCATCGAATTTACCTTCCCGGCAGGAGGCGTCAACGAAGGCGACCACATTATGGTCTCCCGCGAACCCGCTACCCTGGCCGCCTATTTTGGAGGCTGTTTTGACGGCTTCGACCTCGTGGTGCAGTCTGATGCGATGAGCCAAAACGGCGACGACGCCATCGAGCTGTTTGACGGTATGGATGTCATCGAAACCTACGGTGACGCCAACGTCGACGGTACCGGCCAGGCGTGGGATTACGAGGGGTCGTGGGGCTTCAAAGTTGGCAGCCGCTGGACCTACGGAGGCACCAACTGTGCCACCACGTCTACCACTACCCAGACGTCGGCTTGCCCTTACGCCTTTTGTGAGTAAACATTTGACTTGCGCTGACCATTTCGGTGGTCCAGTTCAAGTGGAAATGGTCAGCAACTGACAATAAGTATTGCTGTTTTTTCTTATCTTATGGGGGCTTTCAGACATCCTGAAAACCCCCATAATTTTTTTCTCCGATAAATTATGCTACCATGTCGACGAAACGTACGGTCCTACTATTTGGTGCTGCCCTTATCTTGCTGGGTAGCGCGTGCAAAAAAGAAATGGCCACTCCTGATCCCATCACGACCCTGTCGGTCACATTGAATGGTGCCAACCTGACCAGCGGCGCCACCAATATCCCCACGGAGGCCACGTTGGTGATGGTCTTTTCGGCCGCGCTGGATCCGGCAGCTTTCGAAGCAGCGCTCGCCATTACTTCCCCGGTGGGCAGCCCCGCAACGGCCATCACCTACGCCAACCAATCGGCCAAGGTGACCCTCGTGCTGGACCTGGTGGAAGAAACGACCTACACCCTGACGATCGACGACCGCCCGATTGGGCAGCGCGGTGAACGGCTGTCGGGCCAGCTTGCGCTGGTTTTTACCACGGCGGCCAGCGGAATCATCAATACCTTACCGCCCTGCACCAGTAGCAGCAACGATTGCCTGCAAACGGTAAGCCTGAGCAGCGGCAGTGGGTCGGCTGATTTTAGCTTCTTCTCCAGCTTTCCCATTTACGAAGAAAACGCCGAGTGGACCGACCTTACCGCGGCGGTCATCGTGTTGCACGGGGTGGAACGCAACGCCGCCGACTACTTCAACTATTTTATGACGACTTTGCTGCAGCAGAATCTGGCAGAAAACGTAATCCTGATTTCTCCCTTTTTTAAAAATGCGGCGGAGGCTGCACCAGGGGATTATTACTGGGGAGGCAGCGGCTGGCGCGAGGGGCAGAATGCCATTTCTACGGAGAAGATCAGCTCTTTTGCGGTACTGGATCAGTTGATCGGGCAATTGGCCGACCGGCAGCATTTTCCGGCCCTGGAAAAAATTATCGTCACCGGTCATTCTTCGGGTGCCCTGTTGGCCCACCTGTACGCAGCGGCCAATCGGGCGGAAACCAATCATCCAGACCTGACTTTTACCTACGTGGTTGCCAACAGCCAGTATTTTTATTACCCGGACGGCCAGCGGATCAACGAAAATACCAACCAGCGC
Organism: Bacteroidota bacterium; assembly: GCA_003045895.1. Taxonomy (GTDB): domain Bacteria; phylum Bacteroidota; class Bacteroidia; order Chitinophagales; family Saprospiraceae; genus Lewinella. The sequence goes on along the minus strand of PZPC01000039.1, from coordinate 11,738 downwards.
TACACCCCGACGGGCTGTGCGGGCTACGATTTTTGGCCGCAAGGCTACCAGGCTACACCACCCTTTCTCAGCACGACGCCCCTGGCGGAATTCAACGCACATTTCAGCGAACGCTCCGTCAATTACCTGCTGGGCAACGGCGGGGGATCTGATAATGCCTTTAATTCGACCAATTGCTACGCCACCCTGCTGGGGTCTACCCGCTTTCGCCGCGGCGAGAACATGTTCCGGTATATGGAGCTGGCTTATCCGGGTACGCACCACCATACGAAGACCATCGTCAATGGCATTGGGCACGATGGCCAAGGGATGTACCAGTCGTCAGAATTCCGTGCCTTGCTGACGGATTTATTGAATTAAAGCCAAGCTAAAAAATTGGGGCAGGCTTAGCGCAGTGGCAGACCGCCAGGCGAGCATAAAAAAAGTGGTTCAGGAAATTTCCTGAACCACTTTTTTATGCGGGTATTTTAAAAGAGGATTAGGAATCCTCCAGGTCAAAATCATTTAAAAAGGCCGTAGTAAAATTCCCTTTGCGGAAATTTTCGTTCTTCATCAACCGCTGGTGGAAAGGAACAGTGGTCTTGATCCCTTCAATGATGAATTCGTCCAGCGCGCGTTCCATTTTGGTGATACACTCTTCCCGGGTGCGGGCCCGACAGATGAGTTTGGCAATCATGGAATCGTAGTAGGGTGGAATGGTGTAGCCTGCGTAAACAGCTGTGTCTACCCGTACGCCGTGCCCTTTAGAGCTGTGAAAAGAAAGGATCTTTCCGGGGCTGGGCCGCCAATTGTTGAAAGGATCTTCGGCATTGATCCGGCATTCCATGGCGTGCCCACTGGGCAGGTAGTTGCCGCCAATGATGGGTTCGCCCGCCGCTATTTTTATTTGTTCCTTGATGAGGTCGTGGTCAATTACTTCTTCCGTTACGGGATGTTCTACCTGGATGCGGGTATTCATCTCCATGAAGTAGAAGTTGCGGTATTTGTCTACGAGAAATTCAACCGTCCCTACGCCTTCGTAATTGATGAATTCGCCAGCCCGTACCGCTGCGGCGCCCATTTTCTCGCGCAGTTCATCGGTCATGAACGGCGAAGGGCATTCCTCGATCAGCTTCTGGTGGCGGCGCTGGATGGAGCAGTCGCGCTCCGACAGGTGTACCACTTTGCCGTATTGATCCCCTACGATCTGAAATTCGATGTGACGGGGCTCTTCGACAAATTTTTCGATGTAAATGCCATCATTGCCAAAGGAGGCTTTCGCTTCCTGGCGGGCCGAGTTCCAGTTCTTTTCGAAGACATCGGCGCTGGTTACGATACGCATGCCTTTTCCACCACCACCGGCGGTGGCTTTGATCATCACGGGATAACCGACCTCCTCAGCGACCTTCTGGCCATGGGCCATGTCCTTGATCAGGCCGTCGGAGCCAGGAACGACGGGTACGCCCGCTTTAATCATGGTTTCTTTCGCCGTGACCTTGTCGCCCATTTTGCGAATGTGCTCGGGGCGTGGGCCAATGAACTTGATGCCGTATTCCTGGCAAACTTCCGCAAAATCAGCATTCTCCGAGAGGAACCCGTAGCCGGGATGAATAGCGTCTGCGTTGGTGATTTCTACCGCCGCCATAATTTTGGGGATACTCAGATAGGATTCGGAAGATGCTGGGGGACCAATGCAGACGGCTTCGTCGGCAAAACGCACGTGCAGGCTTTCGCGGTCGGCCGTAGAATAAACGGCTACCGTTTTGATATTCATTTCCCGACAGGTCCGGATAATGCGCAGCGCAATTTCTCCCCGGTTAGCGATGAGAATCTTCTTGAACATAAGACAAAGATCTTAAAAGGTTGGGCGATATTGTCAATAAGCAGCAATTGAAATTACCCTTTGGGGTCTACCCAAAAAAGCACCTGGTCGTATTCCACCGGTTGGGCGTCTTCTACCAATACCTTGACAATCTTTCCGGCAATTTCGCTATCGACTTCGTTGAAAAGCTTCATGGCCTCAATGATACAGACGGTATCACCAGGCGCAATGGTATCGCCAATTTTAACGTAAATGGGTTTGTCTGGCGATGGGGAACGATAGAACGTGCCAACCATCGGGGATTTGATGAATACGTAGTTGGATCCGTCCTCCTGAGTGGTTTTTGCGTCGTCACCGGCTTGGCTTGCTGCGGGCATATGGGCAGCAGCTGGAGAAACAGGCGGAGCTAAGGATGCTGCTAACGGCGCTGCTGGCAACTGAGCGGGCGCTGCGTATTGGCTTTCGGCTTGCACAAAATGTTTGGTGCGAACGGCCAGCGAGAAATCACCTTCCTTCATTTTGAATTCGGACAATTCCAGGCGGTTGATCAGCTTAAGAAGTTCGTGTAATTCTTTGGTCGACATACCTGCAAAGATTGTTTAATGGTCCCTCAAGATAGCAATAAAAGCCACACGGAGAAGACTAGGGCAATTACAGAATAGGATTATTAAGACTTAACTCGCTCAATGTAAGCACCAGTACGGGTATCGATCTTGATGATATCACCCTGGTTCACAAAAAGAGGGACTTTTATCTCTGCGCCACTTTCTACGGTGGCAGGTTTCATGGTATTGGTAGCGGTGTCACCTTTCAGGCCCGGTTCGGTGTAGGTGATTTCCATGATGACGAACGAAGGCATTTCCATGGTGAGTGGGGTATCCTTTTCGGCGTGGTAAAGCACTTCAACTTCCATTCCTTCCTTGAGCAGATCGGTCCGGTCAATGAGGGCTTCCGGTAGGGCCAGCTGGTCGTACGTTTCGGTGTTCATGAAGTGATAACCCATGTCATCGTTGTAGAGGTACTGGAATTTACGCCGTTCTACCCGTACTTCATCCACCCGGTGGCCAGCAGAGAAGGTATTGTCCAGGACCCGTCCGGTCGTCAGACTTTTGATCTTGGTGCGAACAAAAGCAGCGCCTTTGCCCGGCTTCACGTGCTGGAATTCTACAATGGTAAAGATATCATTGCTGAACTCGATACACATCCCGTTGCGAATATCAGAAGTTGTTGCCATCGTGCAAAAAAGTTGTAGTGGTTAGGACACTGATTTAAAAAGCCGGGCAAAGATAGGTGAAAGTGCTTAATTACTTGCCGGTTCTAGCTATTTTTTGGGGACAATGCTGCGGCCCCCATCATCTGCGCTCAACGAATAACCGCTAGGTCGCCACTTCCAATCCACACAAAACCATCCAGGAATGCCAATTCCAGGCAGTAAACGTATACGCCAGGAGGGGCGGTGTCTGTGCCCAAGGTGCCCGCCCAGCCCGCCGTGGCCTGGTTCACCGGCAAGTTTTCTGCGGCGTAAATCTGGCCGCCCCAACGGTCGAAAATAGCCATCTTCCGGACGATGACGTCGTTGCGCCGGCACTGCACAAAAAAATAGTCGTTGATCCCATCGCCATTGGGGCTGAAAACATTTGGGACGTATACGGAGCGGTCTTTGGTCACCTGCACCTGCACCTGGTCCTGGTACTGGCACCCGTCGGTAGTGGTCAGGAGCAGGGTGTAAACCACGTCCGCAGTAGGGTAAGCCACCGGGGTAAGACAATCGGCACAACTCAGGCTGTTGCCCAAAGGATCGAGCCAGGCCAGGCTCACCGTAGTATCGTTGGTCCAGTAGCTGGCGGGCAGAAGGACCGTTTCGCCCAACTCAATGGTAAGCGTGTCGGGCAGGATATTGACGTAATAACCATTCGTTTGCACGGTGTAATCAATGGTGTTGTGGAAGCAGCGGCTCGTAATGGAGACACTGTAGGTGCCGGTTTCGGTAAAAATACGCAAAGGACTTTCCGTACCATTTTCCCACCAGTACTGTGCGCCGAATCTGCTGACGTCTACCTGGGTTGGTTGGCTTTCGCAGAGGAACAGCACCTCTTCCTGGTGGGTTTCCTGGATACCGACGGTGACGGTAAAATCCGCCACTACCTGGTCACAGCCAGAAGTGACGGTCACCGCGTAATTCCCCGCCTCGGCAATGGTACGCACCGGCTCCTCTGAGCCATCTTCCCACTGGTAGTTGACCCCGTACAGGCTGGCATCAAGAACCAGTCGGTCACCCGGACAAAGGGTATAAGCTTCCGCAATAAAAGTGAGATCCAGGGGAGCCACCCACAGCGGGGTGCTGTCGGTAGCCTGGAGCGTGAAGGGGTTGTCCGAAGCGACAACCTCCCCCAAACTGGTGGGCAATCCCTGTAGCAGGGCCTGGTTTTCGTAGTACCCGTTGGCGTTTTCACCGATCTCCACTAAAACCTGAATGGTGTCTTTTCCTGGGGGTACCATCAGTCCCGTAAGGGAAAACTGGGATCCTGCCAGGGTGGTCTGCCCCCGGTAAGGGTTGCGCAGCACCGCCAGGACCGTGAAATCCGCGGGCATCAAATCCCGCAGTTCCAGCCCCGTCAGGAGTAAACCGGAACTGTTGTTGACCACAAAGGTATACACCACTTCGGTGCAGGGGAGGGTGGTAGCCGTCGAAACGGTTTTCTCCAGCGACACATTGTACGGGCAGCTGCAGCCGTCTTCACCACCCGAAGGCGGGCCGCTGGCTACGGCGGTGAGGAGCCCCGTGGTCAGGTTGATCTCCACCAGGGTATTTTGCCCATTGATGGTGCCGTAACCGAACAGCCTGCCTTCCGCCGTGAAAAACAAGGCTCCGATCTGGTTGACCTGGGGCTGGGGAGGATAGTCGCTGCTGACTATCCCGGTGGTGGTGTTGATCTTCACCAGCCGGGCCGCTTCCGTACTAAACCCAAACAGTTCGCCGGAAAGCGGGTCGAAGGCGATATCGAAAATGCCGCCGTAAATACTTTGCAGGGACACGTTGGTGACCTGGTAGTTGGGGGCGTTCAGGTCTACGGCCGCCAGTATGCCGTTCGAATTGGCGTTCGATTGCCCCAGCAGGATAAGGTAGTTTCCGTCGGGGGTAATATCTCCCGCGTAGTAGGAGTTACTGGTCAGGTTAATGCCCTGGGGAACGCCCAGATCGACCGCCACGCCGTCAGCTCCTACCCGGTAGAGGCGCAACAAATTTGGATTGGGGTTGACCCCGTAAATAAAATTATCTGTCTTTCGGTACCCAATCGCATTCATGGTAGCACCCACCGAGGTAGCAATGGGCGTGAAAATCGTATTCCCGGAAACGGGATCGATACTCACCAGGAACAGCCCGGATGGACTGCCTACTTCGGCCGAAAGGCTTAAAAAATACTGCCCCTGACAACTGAAAGATTCTTGTGCCAGGCCCGTGTACCACACGCCGGACAAACCGATCAGGAGGAGCAGTATTTTTTGGGACATCGCTTGGTGGTATTACGTTTGCTGGTCTTTAAAGGCTACGGAAAACAGCAGGATGATCGCTCCGGCAAAGGCCGCCGGAATCAGCCAGATGGTCTGCCAGTCGTGCCCGGCTGCCGTGGTGTAGGCATTGACAATGTAGCCCGAAGCCAACGAGCCGATGAACATTCCCGCTCCGTAGGTAGCCAGGGTGATGAGCCCCTGCGCCGCGCTTTTGAAACGCTCGCCCGCCTGCTTGTCGGTGTAGATCTGCCCGGTGACAAAAAAGAAGTCGTAGCAAATGCCGTGCAGGGCAATACCCAGGATCAGCATCCAACCCCGGCCATCGGCATCGCCCAGCGCGAAAAGGACATAGCGCAGCGCCCAGCAGATCATCCCCACGAGGAGCATCTTCTTGACCCCCAACCGCACGAAAAAGAAGGGCATGAGCAACATGAACAACACCTCCGAAGCCTGGCCGAGGGTCATCTTGGCCGCGGCCCGCGCGACACCGATCTCATTGAGGAACGGATTCGTGAAATTGTAATAAAAAGCCAGCGGAATGCAGATGAGCACCGAAGCCACAAAGAAGACCAAAAAGGAACGGTCTTTGAGCAAGCTCAGGGCATCGAGACCCAGCAATTCGCGGGTGCTTACTTTTTCGGTGCGGGGTTTGGGTGGTGGCGTATGGGGCAGAAAAAAGCTGAAGATACCCAGCAACAAGGAGGCAATAGCCGCCATCTGGAAGGTGAGGGACAGGGTGTTGGCTTGTTCCCAGTTGAAGTAACCGATCAGCAAACCGGCTACGATCCAACCGATGGTACCCAGCACCCGCACCTGGGCAAATTCCTTTTCGGGATTCTGCATTTGGCGGAAAGAAATGGAGTTGACCAACGCCAACGTCGGCATGTAGAGGATCATGTAGGGTAGGATGTAGCCGTAGAAATTGCTGAAGCCCACCGCCAGGGAAGCTTGCCACAGCAAAAAGCCGCCCAGCAGGTGCAGGACCCCCAAAATACGCTGGGCCGGAAAAAAGCGGTCGGCAATAAGGCCGATCACGAAGGGCGCAATGATGGCACCTACCGATTGGGTCTGGTACGCCAACCCCACCTCTATATCCGAAGCTTTGAGCTGGCCACCCAGGAAGGTACCCATGGTCACGAACCAGGCTCCCCAGATGAAAAACTCCAGGAACATCATGGCCGATAATTGAACATTAACTTTAGTAGTCATAAAGGAGGGGATTTACAATTCGCGAATTTTGATGTTCCGAAACCACACCTTGCTGTCTTTGTGGTCCTGCAGGGCAATATGCCCGCGCTGCGCTTTGCCGTAGTCGGGGGAATAGTCAGTATGGGTTTTGTTGCCAAATTTGCTCTTGGCCACCAGCTCGTCCCAGGCGGGGGTGCCGAGCTGGGTTTCTACTACTTTCGTTTCATTTAGATAGTATTCCAAATGTCCCTGGTTCAGGACGATGCGGGCCAGATTCCACTCCCCGGCGGGTTTTACGGTCTCGGGTTGTGCCTGGATCAGGTCGTACAGGGAGCCGGCCCGGTGGGTAGGGTATACCCGGTCGGGGTGGCAGACATTGTCGAGGATTTGCATCTCCGGTCCGGTGCGCCAGATGTCGGTGTATTTTTCGTCTTCCACCACCAGGAAAATGATGCCGCTGTTGCCACAATCGGAAATTTTCCACTCCAGTTGCAGCTCAAAGTTGCCAAACTGCTGGTCGCTCACGATATCTCCCCCGTGCGGTGCCAACCAATGCCAGTCTTCTTGCTTGGTCGAATTCAACGTAAGAGAACCATCTTCTACGATCCAGCTTGCCCCGATGGTATCCCGGAGGTAATTGCGCCAGCCTTTGGTGGTTTGGCCATCGAAGAGCAGTTTCCAGCCGTCGGCGCTTTCGGCTGCACTAAGGGTGTTGTCTGCTGGCGGCAGCACTTCTTCCTGCGTGGCGTCGGCAGCTGCGTCGGTCTGGTTGTTGGAAGAACAAGCGCCGCCGCCCAGCACCAGCGCCAGGGTGACTGCCAGCGCCAGCTGGGGAAGAGAAGGAGAATAGCTGAATTTCATAAACCTATTTTTTGGTGATGAATGGGTGTTTGTACGAAAAAGTGATGGGGCAAAAACAGGCGCCCCGGTGCAGCCGGTCTGCGGTTAAAGGCTCTTTTGGGCGTCCAGTTTTCGAATCTTGATATTCCTGAACCACACCCGGTCGCCGTGATCTTGCAGAGACAGGCGGCCCTGGCGTGCCTGGCCAAAGCCAGCCATGTCTTTGAATTTGCTGCCCGCGATCAGCTTTTGCCAGGCCGAAGTAAACAGGTCGGTTTCCACGGTTTTGTGGCCATTGAGCCAAATCTCGAGGTGGCCATTGTTGCTGGCCAGCCGCACGCGGTTCCACTCGCCGGCTGGCCGGCTGGTAGCCGGCGAAGCCGTGATCAGATCGAACAGGTCGCCAGCCCGGTGTTTCTCCACGGCGGCGTCGGGGTGGCAGGTGTTGTCCAGTACCTGTATTTCGGGCCCGGTTTCCCAGGGGTAGGTGTAGGCTTTCGACTCGACGACGTTGAACATAATCCCGCTGTTGCCGCAGGCAGAAATTTTCCATTCGAGCTGCAACTCGAAGTTTTCGTACGACTGGTCGGAAACCAGGTCGCCACCGGCCCCGGCAGCGGAGTCGAGCACCAGGGCGTCGTCCTCAATTTTCCAACCGGCACCCGTGGTGGTTTTGCCAAAGTTGTGCCAGCCCCTGGTGGTTTGCCCGTCGAAGAGCAACTGCCAGCCCTGGTCCTGCTCCGCTTTGGTCAGGCGATTGGGCGGTGGCGGTGGGGTGGCCGGATTCTGGAAGCCCTTGGTCTCCGTCGGAATGTGGTTCAGGGTATACCAGGCTTCGGTCGTCCAGAGGGCCTGCCGGTCCGTGCTGGTCCAGTAATGGGGCAGGCGCAGGTAGATCACGTGCTCGGGCAGCAGGCCGTTCAGTTCGAGGAAGATGCGTTTGCGGTCGTTGGAAATGTGGACGCTTTGTACCGGCATGGGGTGGTCGTCGAGCTTGGGGCCGCCGTAGTTGTGGGTGGGCAGGTAATACCACTGGCGCACGTTGTAGTCGGCCGGATCGCTGCCGAAGGCGGGATCCAGGGGTTGGGTCAGTTCGATCTCGACGCCGTTGGTGCGGGCCCGCACGGCCAGCATTTCGAAGGTCGGTTGCCCATTGTATTTCAACCGTTGGAGGCCGTACCACAGCTTGCCGCTGTGCTGCCAGTTGCCGGTAGAGCCGATGCCGCCCACGTAGAGGGCGCCGTCGGGGCCCCACACCAGGCGGTTCACCCCGGCTTCCAGGCCCTGGGTAAAGCGGAAGACGCAGCCCTGGTATTCGCCAGCTATTTTTTCTACAAAAACCCGTTTGACCCCACCGTGGGTCACTTCCCCGTGGATCATCTGCCCTTTGTAGGGGCCATCGTTGAGGTAGGAAGGGGTGCTGGCCGAATTGCCGATCTCGTCTTGTGGCAACCACACCACGGGCGGCTTCATGGGCAGGTTGGCTACGCGCGCCGAATCGACCGACCGCGAACCGAAGAAGGCACCCTGGGTGACGTGCAGGATCTTGCAGGCCGGCAGCCAGTCGCCCTGGTTGTCGGCAATGAATATTTGGTTGTCGACCCCAATGCCTACGCCGTTGGGCGTGCGCAGGCCCGACGCGACAATCTCCATTTTACCGCTCTCGCGGTGGATCTTGATGGCCTTACCCCGGTCCAGGGGTTGGTTGGGGCCGCTGGCGCCACCGGGCAAGATGTCGGTAGCCAGGGCCGCGTAGAAATAGGGTGCCTGGTAGGCCAGGCCAAAAGCGAACTCGTGGAAGTTGGCCGAGGTCAGCCAGTCGTTGCTGATGGTCTTGTATTCGTCGGTCTGTCCGTCGCCATCGTGGTCGATGAGTTGGGTGAGTTCCTGCTTTTGCAGGACGTAAATTTCGCCGTCGACGACTTTCAGCCCCAGGGGCTCGGCCAGCCCGCTGGCAATGCGCTCATAACTCATCTGTGCGGGATCACCGGTGCTCACCCCGGAAACGATGTAGACACTGCCGTCGGCATCCCAGGTGCTGATGACCAGGCGGCCGTCGGGCAAGAAGTCCATCCCGCCAACTTTGGGGGCAAAGCCGTCGGGCCGGGCCTGGCTCAGGGTATAGCTGGGGTGAACGCCAGCCAGGGCAGCCCCGTCGCCGGGGATAATGCTTTCTTTGGAAAGCGCCGAACTGGCCATTTCAGGCTGGTCTTGCCGGCGGTGCATGAGTACCGACGAGGGAACGACTTCGAAGGTTTTGGTATCAAAAGAACGCCAGTTGAGGCGGAAAGTGCGTCCCCCCAGCCCCTGAAAAAACAGCATCCGCACGGGGTGGTAACCTTCGGCGAGCACCAATTCGCCATCAATGGAAATGTCGCCGTGCTCCCCGTCATTGTCGATGACGAGCTGGTCGTCGATGAACATCCGCGAGCCGTCGTCGCTGGTGAGGCGGAAGGTGTAATTGTTGGTTTTGGGAATGCGCAGGTAGCCCTTTACCTCCAGGGCGAAGTGTTCTTCGAGTTTGCCAAAGTCGGAGGCGTAAAATTCAATGTGGGGGATGATGCCTTCGAAGAGGAAATCGCGGCCAAAGGGGATGTCATTCAGCGACCTCACCCGAGGGCTAATGCCGTAGGCACGCACCACGGCGCCGGGCAGAAAGTCGGCCTCGTCGACCTGGGCGCCGGGCAGGGCTGCTGCCAGGTCCACGCCTTCGTCGGTTTGGATAGCTGCCAGGCGCGACTCCTCTTCTTCGTCGAGCGACATGATGTACTGCACCATGGCCTGGGCCTGGGCGGGCGGCAGGTCGGGATGCGGGGTCATGGCTGCTTCTCCCCAGTTGCCGGCCCCGCCTGCCAACACTTTGCTGACCAGCATGGCGACATTCTCCTCGTTGTTCAGGTAGCGCTTTGCTACGTCGGTGTAGGCGGGCCCGATGGTTTGCAGGTAGGTGTTGTGGCAACTGCGGCAGTCGCTGCGGGCAATGAGGCGGTAGCCCAGTGGGCGCTGCGCTTCGTCTTCGGCACCCACGACCTTGTTGTCGTTTTCCAGGGTTGGCGCTGCCGTAAACAAGGCGGTGAGCGTGGTGGGTTCCGTGGGGTTCATTTCCAGCACCCCGTCCACCTGCAGGTTGCTGAGCTTTTCGGTTCCCAGTTGGGTGGTGGTCTGGCTCACCCACGTACCGTTGGTGTGGAGGCTGCCGACGGTCGGCAAGCTCTGGTACTGCACCTGGAGTTGCAGTTGTGCACCGGCGGGTACGCCCGTAACCTGGAAGGTGCGTTCCAGGCTGGTCTGCTTAAATTCGTTGGTGTGGTATTCCGGCCGCTCTTCGATCATAATGCCCGGGCCAGCGGCCAACTGCAATTCGTATTTGATCCACACTTGTCCCTGCTTAAATTCGTGGCCCCAGTAGCGGAGGGTGGGCTTTTCTTCCTGGCCATTGCGCACCAGGCGCCAGGCTTCGGGGTAGGGGTTCTTGAACCACATATCGCCCAGGGAACTCGGCTGGGGGCCGTGCACGGTGGTGTACACCGCGCCGTCGAAGTTCACCCCGCCCTGCCAGGCCTTGACCAGGGCGCCATTCTGGGCGCTGTAGGCTACCCAGAGATTGTCGTGGAGGGCCACCGTCAGCATGCGCGGGGTAGCGTCGAGCACGGAGCGGAATACCCAGGGAGAATGTGGGCGCTCCGGTAACGTGGGTGCTTGTGGCTGGCAAGATCCCAAAAGGGCAAACAATACGGCTACAACAGCCAGGCGATAGTAGGTCATTCTTTAAACTGATTTACTGATGACAGGGGTAGGGTAGGTTGCAAACAAAAACTTAATTGCCCTGCAAGATAAGCATCGGGAGCAAATAAGGCCAAACAATGGAATAAAAGTGGAAAATTTGGAAAAGAAGCCGATTGCCATCTGGGCCACCTGTTGCGCCCAGCGCCATAAATGACGCCGAACAGCGTGCCCGATGGTTCGCCATGCTTTAGCGTGGCGGAAACCCCGCTCTTCGTAGACTGTGTCTACGAAGAAATATCCACAGCAGTCTGTGACTGCGGGACCAGTTGCAACCGGGTGCCATAGCCGTATCCCGCAAATTAGCTGTCTCGCAACGGGTGTCGCTCAAAAGGTAAATCTTACTCACGAATTCGGCCAGAGCAGAATGCCGGCCAGGAGGCCGGATAATACCGTATCGTAGGCTGGAGCCTACGACAATATCCAAATCGTCGTAGGCTCCAGCCTACGATGAAGTATCTGGCGGCCTCCCGGCCGCAGTGCAATACCGCTCTTCGTAGACTGTGTCTACGAAGGAATATCCACAGCAGTCTGTGACTGCGGGACCAGCTGCAACCAGGTGCCATAGCCGTATCCCGCAAATTAGCTGTCTCGCAACGGGTGTCGCTCAAAA
>PZPC01000126.1:9023-9986 GCA_003045895.1 Bacteroidota bacterium | reverse complement strand
GTTCGCATTCCTTAATGATTCAAAACTACTCATCATGAAAAGATCCCGTACCCTTCTCGTTGGCTTAGTACTGCTGGCAACAGCGGGCCTTTTCGCGCAGACTGTTGAAAAAACCTTCGTGCGTTCCTTCAATATTACTGGTGCACAAGACATTAAATTACAATTGGAAGGCGCTGTAGATATCCAGACCTGGGATCAGCCCAGCGCCCGGGTGCAAATGACCGTCGGGTTGGACAGCAACTCCGAATCCATGCTACGGTCTCTGGCCCAGGCGGGTCGGTACAACCTGCGGGGGCAGCTCGCCGAGGGCGCCTACACCATCAACGTACCCGGCCTTTCCCGGGAAGTGCTGGTCAATGGCCAATCCCTTAACGAAACGGTCAGCTACGTGGTTTACGTGCCCGATAACGTGCGCGTAATCATCGACAATACGGCCTCGGCAGCAAATTTTTAGCGCCTTTTTTCGGATGTAAGGGCTGGAACAAGGCTTGATCCGTAAATCAGTGGCTATTGCCGTAACAATCAATTGGCCAGGCGCGTTATAAGAGCGGTTCATTTCTCACCAGAGAAATGAACCGCTCACCTTTTAAACCAACTGCTGCATGCGCCGTTTCCCTTTACTTCACCTGGCCTGGCTCCTGGCGGGTATGTTTCTGACCCAAGCCGCGGTGTTTGCCCAAATTCACGACCAACTTCACTGGGTATTCCCCGTAGATTCCGTCGCAGAGGTTCGCCTGGATCTGGTCGATCCCTTCGAGGTGGCCAACTGGGAAGGAAACCAGGTGATGGTGACCTCCGAAATTACCGTTTACAATGCCTCCAAAGGGATCATGCGCTTCTTTATCGAAGAGAACAAACGCTACGACGTTGTTGCCGATACCCTCCAGCCACAACAGATCCTGAGACTGAAATCTTACCAATCGCGCCGCGCTCCCATCCAGTCGAAAGGCGAAACCTGCTACG
>PZPC01000126.1:0-8985 GCA_003045895.1 Bacteroidota bacterium | reverse complement strand
ATCAAGACACTAGAAATAAAATTGCGGCCGGCAGAAATGTCCGACGAAGCGCTCCTCAAAGAACGCGTAGCGCAGCAGCTGCGCCAACCCATTAGCCAACTGGACGCCGTACACGTGCTCCGGCGCAGCATTGATGCGCGGGGGCGTTCGCCTTTCTTTCGCGTGCAGGTGGCTGCTTACCTGGGCGAAGCTTACCAACCCGAACCCGCTATCCTCGACCAGTTCAAGCCCGTAGACGAAGCGCCTGCGGTGCTGATTGTCGGGGCTGGCCCGGCGGGCATGTTTGCGGCCCTGGAACTCATTGAGCTCGGCCTGAAGCCCATCATCCTGGAGCGCGGCAAAGACGTGCGCGCCCGCCGCCGCGACCTCCGGGCCATCCAGCAATTCGGCCAGGTAGATCCCCACTCGAACTACTGTTTTGGGGAGGGCGGCGCCGGCACCTATTCCGACGGTAAGCTCTACACCCGCTCCCACAAACGCGGCAATATTGAAAAGGCACTGCGGCTGCTGGTGGAACACGGCGCCGCTGGCGATATCCTGGTGGATGCGCATCCCCATATCGGTTCCAATAAGCTGCCCAATATTGTGGCCAATATTCGGGAAACCATTCTGCGCTACGGCGGAGAGGTTCATTTTGAGCACCACGTGACCGACTTCATCATGGAGGGCGGCGCCATGAAGGGCGTGGTGGTGAACGACACCCTGGAACTGCCTGCCCAGGCGGTGATTTTGGCTACCGGGCATTCGGCCCGTGATATTTTTTACCTCTTGCACCGGCATGGGGTGCCCATCGAGGCCAAGCCTTTTGCGTTGGGCGTACGCATTGAGCATCCGCAACCGCTGATCGACCAGATCCAGTATGGCCAGCGTGAGCGGGACCGGGAGTTGCCCGCTTCCAGTTATCGGCTGGCCAGCCAGGTAGGTGGGCGCGGGGTTTTCAGTTTCTGCATGTGCCCCGGCGGACTGGTGGTGCCCGCGGCAACGGCGCCCGGCGAGCTGGTGGTGAACGGGATGAGTATGAGCAGGCGCGACTCGCCCTACGCCAATTCGGGCACGGTGGTTGCCGTGGAGTTGGAAGACCTGGCGCCCTATGCCCAGCACGGGGTGTTTGCGGGCCTCGCGTTTCAGCAGGCGGTAGAGCAGACGTTCTTTCAGCACGGCGATGGCAGCCAACGGTCGCCTGCCCTGCGCCTGCCCGACTTTGTGCAGGGGCGCATTTCGGCTTCGCTGCCGGGTACGTCCTACATTCCGGGCCTCTACGCCGCGCCGGTACACGAGCTGCTGCCCGCCGCTATCTACGACCGCCTGCGCCTGGGCGTGCAGGAATTTGGTCAGAAAATGAAGGGCTATTTCACCGAAGAAGCTACGGTGATCGGTACCGAAAGCCGGACGAGTTCTCCGATCAAGATTCCCCGCGACCGGGAAACCTACATGCACGAACAAGTACCGGGCCTTTTCCCCTGCGGCGAAGGCGCTGGTTACGCCGGGGGTATCATCTCGGCAGCTATGGACGGACAAAATGTGGCCCGCGCCGTACACCGCTTCTACGGGTAATTCCACCCCCTTAACCCTTAACCCCCTTTACACTTTTACACCTTTACACTTTTCCCACCTCTAAGATCAACCACCATGAAAAATATCTTCGATTTACTCGGCCGGCTTTTCCTCTCTTTCATCTTCTTTTGGGAAGCCTACGATATGATAAAATACGGCAAAGACACCAAGGTGATGATGACCGAATACGGCCTGACCTGGCGCCAGGATCTGTTGCTCTACGGCGCCATCTACTTCCTGATTGTGGGGGGCGCGCTGATCCTCACGGGCTACCGGGCCAAGTTGGGGGCCGTCATGCTGTTGGTTTACTGGTTGCCAGTGACCTTGATCGTGCATGATTTTTGGAATTTTCCCTTGCCGGAACAGCGGCTGGAGGGGATTCAGTTTATGAAAAACATTGCCGTTACCGGTGGCCTGCTCATGGTGTTTGCCAATGGGGTAGGGAAGTACAGCGTCAAACGGTTGTTTGCTACCTCGCGGGTGCGCAATGCCTGAGTTGACCCAATGAAGGTTTTTTTTGAATAAATTATCCGTTAACTAGACGCAGCATGTCTGGTTTTTTATTATTTTACTGCTGTTGAGCGGAATTATATAGATTCGGGAAGGGTACTTGATTTGGTGAACTATGGGAAAGTCACCTGCGTTAATATTTAAAATAATGAAAATGATGAATTGGCAAGAATATATTGATTCGAATCCGGAAATCATGTACGGTAAGCCCGTTTTAAAAGGAACACGGATACCGGTAGATTTAATTATTGAAAAATTATCACTGGGGGAAACGATAGAAGAGCTGTTAGCTGCCTATCCAACTATTAGCAGGGATAAAATATTAGCTTGTTTGGCGTATGCTACGGCCATAACGGTGAGCGATTGAATGATAAATTTACTGTTATTAATAATAATAAAATCCGCATTAAGAATCGTTGAAGAGGGAATGCTGATTTGACACATCTTCCGCACCCCACGTCAGTAATTATTTCAATTTAACTCATTTGGCTATTTATTGACACCAAAATAGTGTCATTCTGGATTTGCCACTAGGAGTATTTGCGGTTTTCGTGAAATCGTGATATAGCAACATCTGATTTTCGACCGTTTTTGAATAATTATTGAGTTTTTCACTAGGGGTGCGGAAGATGTGATTTGACTTTAAGTGGTGTTAAATTCCCGATTGGTCCAGAGCAGCGCCCAGAAGCTACTCATAGGTCGGCTTTCCTTTTAAGACCGGCTTTTATTGCCGAGAAATGCCACCGCTCCACCTACGATGAGCAGCACACCCACAAGTGGCGACCATTGTACAAAGTGATTCTTTTCTTTGTTTATTTGGATTGGCCCCAGGTCAACGACTTTTTCAGTAGTTACATAATTGAATCCCGTATAGGCCAGCATGGTGATCCCAATAACGAGGAGGACAATTCCTAGTGTTTTCGAGTTCATTGTTCGATTTTTTGGTAAAATGTTTTTGGTTCACTGTCCATTTTTAAGCCAAACTGAACCTGATAGACCTTGTAAGTTGCTTATCAGCTTAGCCACAAAAAATGTCAGCGCAGGATGATTTTCAAAAAAACCTCCGGAATTACTTCCGGAGGCGGGGGGAATCCTTTGATTACCAAATTGGCAATTTACCAGATTGTACTGTTTTGGGTATCTAGGAGGTATTAAATATTTATGCTTTTCAAGGAAGACAAAAGTCCGAATACATTCAACAGCCAAATGACCACGGCCACAAGGACCACAATATTGACGACTCTCTTGATTTTACCATCCATCGGGATGTAGTTGTTCACGAGCCAAAGCACAACGCCAATAACAACTAGCTGAACTAAGACATTCAAAAGGGGCATAATGGTAAGTTTAGATTGATGGAGAATAGTAAGTGGTGGATTCCTTTTTAAGTAATTCGGCTGTATCGAATTGTGCTCAGAGTAAGAGAATCAGGAGCAGGACAATAATGATTATTGCTCCGACAGAAAGATAAACGCCATTGTTGGCGGCTTTCAAGTCTTTTTTTAGCTCACGTACTTCTTTCCGTAATGCTCTTTTCTCAGTACCGCTCAGCGCTGATTTATCCACGGCATTGATCTCATCTAGCCGGGAGAGTAAGACCTGGGCTTCGGTGGATTCAACGGGGTTGTTGCCAGGCACAGTTGTTGCGGTCGTTGCCGTGTAGGCTGCCAATTGATTGGGGATAAATGACAACAGCAGGAAGGCGGTCAGGGTACACAGGATTATTCTTTTCAAGTTCATAAATTTCTTTTTTGAATAAAAGAGGAGTGGCGGGCAATATTGCCCATTAGGTTAACCAAAAATAAAAACTACGCTCCGATGGAGTCGTCATTGATTTTTACCTTGGTTTGATACGGGAATTAGATTAGAGCAGGAATAAATTCAAAATAAAAGTAATTACTTTTCTTCTTATTTACGTTACACAATTTCCTGAAATTGTTGTATAATTCACACATTTTCAAGCGGGATACGTCTTTTTTGCTTGAGTTTTTTAAAGAAGGAGGGCGTTAAGCCCCTCACTTTCTTGAACTGTTTGGATAAATGGGCCACGCTGCTGTAGTTTAGCCGATAGGAGATTTCCGTGAGATTCAGTTCATCGTATAACATCAATTCTTTTACCCGTTCAATTTTGTGCGCGATAATGAAGTGTTCAATGGTGATGCCCGTAGTCTCCGAAAAAAGATTGGCGAGATAAGTGTAGTCATGTTGGAGTTTTTTAGCGAGATACTCAGAATTTTTTATTCTGGGCAGTTCCTTTGAATAATGCACCATCTCAATGATGGTGTTTTTTATTTTTTCAACCAGTACGGCTTTTTTATCATCCATCAACTCCAGCCCTAACCGGGCCAAAACGATTTTTAATTCCTTCCGCTGCTCATCCGTAATCGGCGAATCGACTTCCACCTCTCCTAATTCCACTATTCCGTGTGGTACTCCGAGTTGATCCAACGTTGATTTTACCAACATTTTACAGCGAATGCTCACCATGTATTTAATGTAAAGCTTCGAACCATCATTTTGCGCCATTCTACTGGTGTTTAATTGGTAACCAGTTATTGGTAGGTTTTTGTTCGATTTTATCATAAAAATGCCTGGTTCAGCAATCGCTAAACCAGGCATTTTGTCAGTGGAGGATCCTGCCGATCTACCAGAAAATGGTATAGAGGAAGGCCAGGATGAGCAGAATTGCAAAGGCGCCGACGTTGTAACTGGTGCCGGTTTTGAAGACGCCGGGTTCCAGTTCAATACCTTTGGGGTCGTCTTTTCCTTTGCCCTCGGCGTAGCTGATGACCACGATCAGGGCACAGGTGAAGAGGAAGGTGAGTCCCATTTGGTGCATCCAGGGAATCTGGCTGAGGTAGCCGAGGAAACGTCCCAGCCCGGAGGCGTTGTCGGCTATTTCGCCGGAAGCGGTTACCGCACCCATGATCTTGCCCAGCTTGAAGACGAAGGCGAACAGGATGGAGAGGACAGCTGCCCAGAGCGCCGAGCGGTTGGTGGCTTTTTTCCAGAAGAGGCCGAGCATAAAGATGGCCAGGATGCCGGGGCTCACCAGGCCGGTGTACTCCTGGATGACGTTGAAGATACCTTTGGAGTCGCGCAGCAGAAAGGCGACGATGATACCGATGATGATGGCGACGAAGGCGGTGATGCGGCCGACGTTGACCGTGGTGGTCTGGGACGCATTTTTATTGATGTAGACCCGGTAGATGTCCATGGTGAAGATGGTGGAGATGGAGTTCATCATGGAGGCTAGCGAAGATACGATGGCCGCGGCCAGGGCGGCAACCACCAGTCCGCGGAGCCCGGTGGGGACAAAGGAGCGGATGAGCCAGGGGAAAGCGTTGTCGTTGGCTTCGTAGGGGTGGGTCACGCTGAGGGTGTCGCGAATGCCGTCGATGATGGCGGTGCCATCGGGCTGGGCGTACATCACCCAGGCTACGATACCGGGCACCACGACGATGAGCGGAATAAGCAACTTGAGGAATCCGGCAAACACCAGGCCGCGCTGTGCTTCGCGGAGGTTCTTGGCGGCCAGGGCGCGCTGGATGATGTACTGGTTGAAGCCCCAGTAATAGAGGTTGGCCACCCACATGCCGCCCACCAGCACGGCGATGCCGGGGAGGTCGTTGTAGGCGGGGTGCCCTTTGTGCAAGATCATGTGAAACTTGTCGGAAGCCACGGTCATGACGTGCTCCAGACCAGTGAGGGCATTGCCGCTGGGCGTGACGTGGGTCAGGGCCAGGTAGGTGGTGATGAGCCCGCCCATAATGAGCAGACCAACCTGCAGGACATCGGTCCAGGCAACTGCCGAAAGCCCCCCGTAAACGGAATAGGCAATGGCTACGGCCGCCAGACCCACCATGCTGATGAGCAACAGGCTACCGTCGCCGGTGCCGATGATGGTGTCCAGCGCCAGTGCACCCAACAACATGACGGTTGCCAGGTTGACGAAGGTGAAAAGGGCGATCCAGAAGAGGGCGAGAATGGTTTTCAGATCGGTACTGAAACGCTGCTCCACAAATTCGGGAATGGTATAGAGTTCTTTTTTCAGGAAAATGGGTAAAAAGAATTTGGCCACCACCAGCAAAGCCACGGCCGCCATAAACTCGTAGGACGCAATGGCCAGACCCATGCCAAAGCCCTGGCCCGACATGCCGATCATTTGCTCAGCCGAGATGTTGGCCGCAATGAGCGAGGTACCGATGGCCCACCAGGGTAGCGATTTGCTGGCCAGGAAGTAATCTTCGGCGGTTTTTTCGGTTCCGGCTTTGGTTCTGGACATGTAAAGCCCCAGACCGACGATGAGCACACCGTAGGCGGCGAATACAATATAGTCGATAGTACCCATAGAAAAAGGTTGAGTTTAGTGTGGAAAAGAATCGCAATGCTGATTGAAAAGGCGGGTTCTTATGGTGAAAGAGACACCAAGTTATACTATTCTTATTAATTGCCAAATAATATTACGATTTCAGCACCAAGATACCCGGTCACTGCATCTTTTTGGGGCCACCGGTCGTTTAGCAAGGGATGTGTTTTTACTGTAACCAATCTGCCCGTTATGGATCAGCAGTTTATTGACCGCTTGTATCATTTACACGCTTCTACTCCGCGGGTGCCCTCGTCAGAAGCCGTTTGCAGTTGGCTGGATGGCCTACTGGGGTTGTTGTTTCCGGAACTGGCCACCCAACGATTTGCCAATCTGCGTGCTTTTGCCCACCAGTTTCAGCAGTCCCGCCAGGAGCTGTACACGATCCTGGAGATCCTGGAGGAGAGCCTGGAAATTTCTGCCACGGCTACCGAGTCGGCTTTTATAGCAGCCCTACCCGCGGTGCACCACCGCCTGGAGGCTGATGCGCAGGCCATTCTGTCGGGCGACCCGGCAGCCAACAGCCTGACGGAGGTGATCCGGACGTACCCAGGGTTTTACGCAATTGCGGTCTACCGGCTGGCCCACGAGTTTTGTCGGTTGGGGGTGCCGCTGATCCCACGGATCCTGACGGAGCACGCCCATACCCGCACGGGCGCCGATATTCACCCCTCGGCACATATCGGCGAGCGCTTCTGTATCGACCACGGCACGGGGGTGGTCATCGGGGAAACCGTCGTCATTGGTGACGATGTGAAGATCTACCAGGGCGTTACCCTCGGCGCCCTGAGCGTCAGGAAAGACCTGGCAAAAACCAAGCGCCACCCCACCATCGGCGACCGGGTGGTCATCTACGCCGGCGCTACCATCCTGGGCGGTGATACCGTCATCGGCGCCGATTCTATTATCGGTGGCAATACCTGGATCGTGGCCAGCGTGGCGCCGCGCAGCCGCGTGTATTACCAGCAGGGGGCAGAGAGAGAGGTGTAAAGCGGCCAAAGTCGGAGGTGGGAAGTCGGAGGTGGGAAGTCGGAGGTGGGAAGTGTTAGACAGTGGAAAGGGTGTAAAGGTGTAAACGAAAAGCCGGAATAATGACGGTCAAAAGTCCTCCTTTGGAGGAGGTACCCCTTGTGGGGGGAGGAGGAAAGAGGCGGCCAAAGTGGGAAAGCGGACCGAAAACGGAAGGCAATAAGTCGCCGCTTCACGCCGACCAAAAAAAAGATTGCTACCTAAATTGCCCGCCCAAAATCTTAAATCTTAAATCGGGAATCTTACATCTGAAATTATTTAAGATGTACGATGTTTGATTTTTTTGACTGAGTAAGGCGCGTACTACTCCTTCCTTGCGGCAACAATTAGCGATCGGCGGCGGAAGGGTAGCACCGTAAAAACGTATTAACGCATCTTTACGTAGGAGGGTAAACTCAGCCCCAGCAATCAGGAGATCACGCGCGTCTAAGCGGGCAGGGATTCTCCTTCAGGACTATGGCTATAACACAAGTTGCAGTCTACCAATGTGTGACCTCAGTTAATCTTATCGTTCACATAATTTGACCGCGCTGCGGTCACACCGCTATTCGTAGACTCTGTCTACGAATGGATATCGACAGCAGTCTGTGACTGCGGTGGCAGCGGGGTTTGTATGCCTTAGCCTGACGGCTATGGTCTGGAGCCTACGGCGATGCTTTTTTCGTCCGTTCGATGGTCACCTCTTTTGCCAAAGAATCCTCTTCTTGAATATTGCGTGACGCATAAGCAATTCCAGAATAAAAGCTTTTTAGTTTTGATGATAGAGAAATGTGTCCCAACCGTAGTGCTTTAGAGCCACAAAAATGGGTTGGAAAAGACGGAGTCAGCAGACACCGGACACGGTGTTCTCTATTAAAACAAATTAACAATAATTTACATGCAACTTGTGTTATAGCCGTAGTCCTTTGCCATAGGCATCCCTTCGGGGCAGGAGACCGCTTGCATGGTAAGCAGCTACCATAAGCTCAATGCGAGATGAGCGTATGGTATCGCGGATGCAATCCGCGACAATCCTGGGTCCTTCAGGAGACCGCTTGCATGGTAAGCAGCGCCTGCCGCGTCTTCAGCGCGGGTTGAGGGTGGTATTCGAAGACAGAAGGCAATAAGTCGACGCGTCACGCCGACTTATCGCCTTCTGTCTTCCGAGCCCTTTTCCTCCTCCACCACGCCCGGGCGTGACACCTCCTCCAGAGGAGGATTTTCAACCGTCTTTATTCATTGGGAACTGTAACTCGCTGGCACGGCCGAAAAATCGAGCTACCCGGAAGCCGGAGCAAGTTCAAAGTCCCCCTTTGGATGAGCTTTTGACCTTTTCCGCCCGCTCCGCACTTTTACACTTTTCCCACTTTTACACTTTTCCCACCTCTCCTAATTCGTGTCCACCCGCTTCCGTTCCGCATCGGAGGAAGAGTCGCGGCGATCGCGGTTTTTGAGGTTTTGATTGCCGAAGCTCCAGGTGATGCGGGCTTGCACCACGGGCGCTTCCCATTCGCTGGTGAGGTTGTAGTTGAGGTTGGCGTAAT
>PZPC01000125.1 GCA_003045895.1 Bacteroidota bacterium | reverse complement strand
TAAGTTCTGGTTGCCTGATGAAAACGTTTGGGCTGATCCGGAAATTAATGGTCCTGCGCTTACTGGAAATGCACAAGGAATTGAAACCACCCAAACACCACCATCTAAATCATTCGGTGTTAATATTAATCTTCAATTCTAAATTTCCATTTTTTTAATTTAAAATTAACAGAAAATATGAAATCGATATATAAATTAATGTTTCTGTGTCTGCTGATTTCCTTCGTATCCTGCGATAGTATCACAGACCTGAACGTTGATCCTGACCAATCGCCCACGGCGCGGCCCCAGGAGCTTTTAACCTCCGCAGAGGGGTATACCTCCTTTGTTATTGATAGCCGCTTAAACGCTTTGGCTACCCGGTGGGCGCAGTACTGGACCTGGGGTCCTGGTGTTTCCCTCGGCAACTCGGCCCGCTACGTGGCTGAACCTAATGACCACGATCTCCTGTGGGTGCGAGCCTATAGCAATGCTTTAGCTGATTTGGCGGTGTTGCGGAAATCTGACGAAGCCGCCTTTTCGGCAGTGGGTAAAATCCTGACGAGCTACCTTTTTCAAGGTTTAGTAGACCACTTTGACGGTGTTCCCTACACGCAAGCCCTGAAAGGAGAAATCGCTGACGGATCCGTATTGGCACCTACTTTTGATGATCCTGCCGCTATCTATGCCGACCTGGTGATTCAACTCGATGAAGCTATTGCCCAGTTGGCCACGACTACTGGTGACGAGATTGGGTCGGAAGACTTGATCTACGGCGGTGATTTGACGAAGTGGGCTACTTTCGCCAAGTCTTTGAAGCTGAGAATTCTCATGCGCCAGGAAAGCGTAGTCGACGTAGCTGCTGAGGTAGAAAAGCTGATCCTGGAAGGTGACCTGATCGCCTCTGCTGACGAGATGGCCCAGATCGACTTCAACGGCCAGTCGGGTGATGAAAACCCCATGTATGCCGATTTTGAATCGGGTATTGGCAACTTCTACATCGCGAGCAATTCTTCATTGAATGTACTGGACGCCCTGGGCGACCCCCGCAAAGCAGCCCTCTACGACGAGGCACCCGATTTCCCCGGCGAAATCAGAGGCGTTCCTCACGGTGGGATCAACTTTGAAGGATTTACAGCAAAAAGGTCAGAGTACAGCCAGGGATCAGCCATTACCTACGGCGCCGCTGTTCCGGTCATCTTTATGAGTAATTGGGAAGTTTGGTTCCTGCGTGCCGAAGCGGCTGCCCGCTTCAACGTGGGTGACGAAGCAACTGCTTTTGCCCGCGGTATCGCGGCCAGTTTCGATCAGCTATCGGTACCCGGTGCCGCTGCCTATACGAGCACCCTTAACTACGGCGGAAGTTTGAACGAGCGCCTGGCTAAGATCGCCGTCCAGAAATGGATTGCTTGTAATGGTTTCCAGGAAGACGAAGGTTGGATTGAAGCCAGAAGATTTGACACCCCGGACAATCCCATTTTTACCGAGTTGAATACCGGTATCTTCCGTACGCCTTTGGAAACGGCCTTGCCGCCCGGTGTACACCCCAGTATTTTTCTGTATCCGGAAATTGAACTTAACCTGAATCCGAATGCGCCAAATCAACGCACGATTCTTGGTAAGGTATTTTGGGATAACTAGTCTAATTACTAAACTTAAAAAAAGTAACAATGAAATATACTTTTAAAAATTTGCTTTTCGTCCTCCTGGCTGCTGCTGCTGTCACAGCCTGTGTGCCCGACGAAGATCCAATCACCTATACCCAGGCGGATCTGGTACGGCCTGATGCTTTGCTGTCCATTAAAACACCTGTGATTTCTTTTGTCGCAGGAAATGCGGATTACGCCATCGAGATTTTTTCTTACATCCCGCCCGGTGATGCCACCGCAAAGCTGGACGTGTACAGCGTATTTACCGATGCGAATACGGGGGAAGTATCTAATGAAGTACTGCTCACGAGTTTTCCTGTAGCGCCGGGCGAGAACAACGTGTCGGGCACAATTACCTATGCGGACTTGAAAGCCGGACTTACGGTCGGCGGTGCACCTTTACCCGACAACGAAGTAGACGTAGCGGTAGGTTCCAGATGGAACCTGAGCGTGCGTCCCGTCGATGCCAGCGGGGTAAAGACCCTCAACCCCGGAAGTATCGTGGTGGCCGTACTGAGCCCTTTTGCCGGTATTTACGAAGTCATTGAGTCGGCTTATTACCGAATTGGTGCAGGACCCACCATCTGGAATGGCGAGCAACGCTTCATCGGTTCGGTGGACGCCAACACGTTTTCACACGATGATTACTGGGGTAATTTTGCCGCAACGGGATTTTTTGTCTTTGATTTGAATGAAGACAACACCATCACTATACCTGATGCGCCCGAGCAGTTGTTTTTCTCAGGAACTTATATGTTAACCTGTCAGGAAGATGCCGCTCTCTTTACCAATGTCCCTTGCGCCGGCTCCAACGTATTAATCGTAGATGGCGGCGGACCAGGGAAACACATCATCAAGTTGACCTACGGCTACTTCTCCGTAACCGGAGATGAAAATGAAGGTGCCAGAGAGTTTTACGAGGTGTTGCAGAAAGTCGTTGACTAAATTGTGCTTGTGCTAAAACAACCGGCCTGACGGACAAACCACGTGGGCGTTTGTCGGCAAGTTGTTGGGACAGAAGCGCTAATTCATTTAAATTAAAGAAAATAATCATGACTAAAAATATTTTTAATTACCTCTTAATCGGATTATTCCTTGTCGGGTTCAGTGCCTGTACGGAGGATGAGACGACGCGGTCGGTAATCACCAATGTGCCGATCACGATTGCGTCTGTTGATCCCGACGTCACCATTGAGGAACAAGAAACCGTCATCACGGTCAACTTCACCATGGGTGACGATCAAATCGTGGACACGAAAGTTAAAATTGCTGTCGATCCGCTGACCACCACGGCTACGGAAGGACTTGACTTTGACCTGCTGACCACCGAAGTAAGCATTGATGCCTACGGCCGTACAGGCAGTTTTGACGTCCAGCTTCACGGGGATTATCTGCCCGAAGGCACGGAAATAGCCAGCTTTGTCGTCAGTGGAATCAACGATCCTTTTGGTGCCAACAACACCCAAGAATTTAAAATTACCATAACCGATTTCGTGGATCCCGACAAACTCATCCTGACCTTTGATTGGGAAGGACTGGGCTTTTACCAGGGAGTAGGCTATTCGCTGTGTGAAAATGTCGACCTGGATATCTACGTACTGGATCCCGATGGCAACGATTTAGGGATTTATGATGGCGCAACCGGTGCTTGTCCGGAAATCATCATCATCGACCCAACCTGGCCTGATGGTACTTATACTTTTGCCTCCAATATGTGGGAGAATGGATTTGCTGGCCTGATGTCAGACAATGATTTCCCCATCACGGTTTCTATTGACAAGGCCGGGGTTTACAATGCGGCTTTCAAGCCTACAGACATTTGGACTTCGGAGGATTTAGACCAGGCGAATGATGGCAATACTGATTTCAAAGCGGCCATCACCGTGATCAAGGAAGGAACCAACTACAAGGTTTACCAGCCAGATGGTACGCTGATCATTGAAGGTTAAACGCGTACCCCCCCAAGGGTAGGTGAGCTTTAATCTCAATAAGTTCCAGTCTTAAAAAGCCTCAAATCTTCCCCGTGGAGGTTTGGGGCTTTGACTTTTTTATGGCCTACTGATTGTTCAAACCGTTAAAATGCATTGCTGATGAAGTTCGATATAAAAAAAATCCTCCTTTTTAGTGCCCTCATCTTTACCGCTGCCCATGGTGCAAACGGCCAAAGCGGTGGTACGCTTTCTACGCCCAGGGTGTCTGCCGCGAATAATGGCCTGATTTCCAGCAATACGCGCTATGGTTCTGCGGCGGGTAAACAGGAGATCAGCTACGAAACGGCACTCGTCCAGTACGAAAGTATCGGGGGCTCGCCATTCTTACACGGCGGAGAAATAGTCGTCGATTTTATTACGGCCCGCGACAGCCTGCTGAAGGCCGTCCGCATCCGGTACGACAATTACAACCAGGAAATCATCGTACACCAGGAAGATGGGACCACCATGGTCCTGGATCAACGGTATTACAAGGGCTTTGTCTATAGCCACGAAGGAGCCGTTGAGCATTACGCCAGGCTGCGGCCCAATGACCCCACGTTCTACCAGGTGTTGTTTGCCAGGGAGGATTTTGTTTTTTGCAAAAAAGACAAAACCACCGTCATCGCGGATACCCGCTACGTGCCGGGGCAGGAAAATAAGTCACAAAAATTTTTCCACAATACGGAATATTTTGTCCTCCGGGGTAGCACCCTCGCCCCCGTGAGCCTGGCCAAAGAAGGCTTGGTCGACTTGCTGCCGCCCGCGTATCAAACGCAGGTCCCACAGGTCAAGGAACAGCTTAAAATAAGAAGACTCAGCAAAGAGGACGACTACATCAGGGTGCTCCAGGCGATCGCCGGGCCGGAGCAGGCCGGGGGGTAAGCTGGGGGGCTTGACAGACCACTAGGCTGGATGTGCTTAGCGCTGCCAAGCGGGCCTGGCAGCGCTAGTAGTGTACCACCCGCTGCTGCCAGGAATGAGTCTTGGAATAGAGCCGCAAGAAGTATACGCCTGCCGGAAAATCAGCCACCCGCAGCTCATTGAGCCCTGGTTGCAGGTTTGTAACGGTGCAGACTACTTGCCCGGCTGCATTGATGAGTTCCGCCCGGCAATCGCTTTCACTATCCGGTTTTAATTCAATATGCAGCACTTGTGCTACCGGATTCGGCCAGATGCGGAGAAACGGTTCCTGCGCTTGATCCCCTACGGCTACCGGCTCTTGCAAGGTGAATTTTAAAATGGCTCCCGGATTTTGTAGGTTATTGGTAACGGTCAACCCGGAAGGGCCAGCAGTGTTACCGGTTTGGTCGGTAATCAGGAAGAAAGACTTGCCATCGGGCGCGACGACCAGGTCGCGATAGCGGTTTTGGGTATAAAAAAGTTGCGTGGTGTCACCCACCACTGCGGTACCGTCCTCGTCCAACTTCAAGCGGTAGACCCTGCCTCTTTTCAAACTCACGATCAATAGCGAATTTTGCCACGACGGGATGGCCTCGTTTTCATAAATGGCGATGCTCGACGGCGCTACATTGGGGCGGCAGATCCAGGCATTGTCACAAGCTGGATTGTTGTAATTGTAGTCATCAGTAACGGCAAACAGCGCAAACAGGGGGTCCTGGTAATTGGCAGCCGCAAAACTGCTCTCTTCCAGAAAGGTGGCATTCGGCGGACAGGACGTATAGGAATAGTTCAAGCTTGCGCAATTGGCTGCCGACGACCAATTGCAGTAATCGTAGAGCTGATCATCCTGGTAGCCCACTACATTGGGCCAGCCATAGTTTTTGCCTGCTTGAATCATATTGACCTCGTCATCCGAATTCGGGCCGTGTTCGTCGGCGTATAAAGAACCATTGCTACCAAAGATGAGCCCCTGGGCATTTCGGTGGCCGTAGGAATAAATATGACTTTGTACGCCCGCCAGGATGGGGTTGTCCGTTGGGATGGAACCATCGGTATTGAGCCTCAGTACTTTGCCGGGGTAATTGGTCCAGTCTTGCTGGTCCACTTCTTCCTGGGTAGGCAAAAACTGGGACAAGATGGGTCTGCAATAGTTGCTGTTCTGGTTGTTGCCCTGGTCGCCAATGGTGTAATACAGCTTCCCATCCGGCCCAAAGACCAGCCTTCCGGAGTTGTGGTCATTACTGGCGGGAAGATTGTCCAGCAGGGTTACCGGCGCAGACAAAGCGCCATCATCGCCGTTGACGGCGTAGGTATACCGAACCAGTTTCTGTTTCCTTTGCCCCTGGACGAGATGGGTATAAGACAAATACACGTAGGGGTTGCCGTCGAGCAGACCCTCCTGGAGCGCCATCCCCAGCAGGCCATCCTGACCCGCCGTGGAAGACACCTCCGGAATTTGAATCAGTTCATCCCGCTCGGCGGTTACTGGGTTTACCCGGAGTACCACGCCTGCTTTTCTTTCCGTCACCCACAGGTATCCGTCCGGGCCATAATCCAGATCCCAGGGGGTATCCAATAAATGATTGGGCCCGACGGGAGTCATGAAAAAGGATTCGTTTTGTGCTCTACTGGCATAGCCCATGAGCAGGAAGAGGGATACGGAAACCAGACGGATAAACGGGGTAAGGGGCATAGGTGCAAAATTTTAGATGCTGAGGGTAGCTAATATAAGGATTAAGTTCAATCAGTGGGCCAAAAAGTAGGTGGCTTCGCGTCAACGAATGAGGGTGTGGAAAAAAGAAAAAGGCCTTCAAGATAGCAATTGCCAACTTGAAGACCTGTTTTTTCGGCGGGCAGTTTATGCCCGGCGCCAGCGGGCCAGTAAGATTTGTCTACACTTTTTTAGGAGGCAAGTCAAAGGCAATTGCCTGATGTTCCAGGTGTCCGTTGTGGGAACCGTCGCAAAAGGGTTTGTTTTTGGCTAAGCCACAACGGCAGAGGCCCAGGTTGGTGCGGCCTTGCAGGCCATATTCCGTTCCTTGTGCATCGACGATTTGAAAGTCGCCCTCAATTTTGAGTGATCCGTTGGAGTTTACCGTAATTTTGGTCGCAGCCATAATAGTGTATTTTGATTTTTTGCGAAGGTAGGTTTTTAGCCTGGTAATTGTGCGTTCCCCTTTCGCCTTCCCGTTTACATTTTCCACTTTTACCCGGCCTTATTTCCCACTTCCCACCTCCGACTTCCAATTTCGAGTCACTTCCCACCTCCGACTTCCGATTTCGAGCACTTCCCACTTCCCACCTCCGACTTCTGATTTCGAGTCACTTCCCTCCTCCGACTTCCGATTTCGAGCTACTTCCGACTTCGAGCACCTTCCTCGCCTGCGCTGAAGACGCGGCAGGCGCTGCTTGTTACGCAAGCGGTCTCCTGAAGGAGAATCCCCACCCGCTCAGATGCGCGCGATCTCCTAATTGCTGGGGCTGAGTTTACCCTCCAACGTAAAGATGCGTTAATACGTTTTTACGATGCCACCCTTTCGCCGCCGATCGCTGACTGTTGCCGCCAGGAAGGAGTGGTACGCGTCTTACTCAGTCAAAAAAATCAAACATCGTAAATCTTACATCGTAAATCTTAAATTATTTAAGATGTAAGATGTAAGATGTAAGATGTAAGATTTAAAATTTAAGATTTTGGTCTCGCCCCCTCGTTTACACTTTTCCTCGTTTACACATTTACACATTTACACCTCTCCCCCCTCCTACCTCACTATTATCCGCCGCTGCCCCACCAGCCCGTCCGCGGCATTACCTACGTAGATGAAGTAATCGCCTTTTTCGAGTTGCCAGGCGGCCAGCCCTTCGTCGTAGTAGGCCAGTTGGTCTACGTCGATGGTGATGGTGACGGTGGCGGTCTCGCCGGGCTGCAGCCAGACCTTTTGGAAACCTTTAAGTTCCTTGACCGCCCGGGGCACTGCAGAGGCCAGC
This sequence comes from Bacteroidota bacterium, assembly GCA_003045895.1. Classification (GTDB taxonomy): domain Bacteria; phylum Bacteroidota; class Bacteroidia; order Chitinophagales; family Saprospiraceae; genus Lewinella. Next base: position 2,562 of record PZPC01000125.1, on the reverse strand, counting down.
TTGCCCACGTAGACCTGCACCACCTCGGCGCCGGCCCGGGTGCCGGTATTGCGGACCGAGCAGGTGAGGGTGATGGTCTCCCCGGCGGCGTACGATTTTTGGTCGAGGGTGATGGCCCCCAGTTCGAAGGTGGTGTAGGAGAGGCCGTGCCCGAACGCGAAGAGCGGTTTGATTCCCTTGGTATCGTGCCAGCGGTAGCCCACCAGGATGTCTTCCTGGTAGACCTCGTTGATGCTGTCGCCGGGGTAGGCCAGTTCGCCGAAGGCGTGGGCCGCGTTGTCGGTCAGTTGCACGGGGAAGGAGAAGGGCAGTTTGCCCGAAGGGTTCACGTCGCCGCTGATGACGTCGGCCAGGGCGTGGCCGGCTTCGCTACCCAGGTACCAGGCTTGCAGGACGCCCTTGACCTCGGCCAGCCAGGGCATGGCCACGGCGTTGCCGCTCACGAGCACCACGCCGGTATTGGGATTGGCGGTTGTCAGTTCGCGCAGCAGCTGGTCCTGGCCGAAGGGTAAGCCGTAGTCGAGCCGGTCGCCGCCCTCACTGTCTTGCAGGTAGTTCTTGTTCAAGCCGCCCACGAAGAGCACTACGTCCGAGCGGGTAGCCAGCGCCACGGCGGCCTTGCGCAGGGAATCGGCGTCTAGCGGCGAGGGTACGACCTGGGCATACTGCGGCGGGCCGGAAGCATACCCCAGCGCGTAGGAGATGGTGGCCTGGGTGAACCGTTCCCGCAAACCCTCGAGGGGCGAAATTTCGTGTTTGGCTTTCAGCTCGGAAGAGCCGCCGCCCACCGTCATCGGCCGGGTAGCATTTTCGCCAATAACGGCAATGGTCATGGGCCGGTTGGGGTCGAGCGGAAAAAACTGGTCCTTGTTTTGGAGCAACACGATGGCCTCCTGGCCCACGGCGCGTGCCACCTCCAGGTGTTCGGGGTTATTCATGCGGCCCGTGGGTCGGTTGGGGCTCATGTTGGTGCGGTAGCGCAGGCGGAGGAGCCGCCGCACCTTATCGTCCAGCACGGCCTCGGGTAGTTCGCCGCTGTTCAGCGCGCGCAGGAAGGGTAGCGCCAGGTAGTAGTTGTCGTAGGCATTGCGGGTGGATAGCGACAAGCCATCGGTGCCGGTGCCCATCTCCAGATCCAGCCCGTAAAGGGCTGCTTCCCGGGTGTTGTGAGCCCCACCCCAGTCGGTGACCACCACCCCGTCGAAGCCCCAGTCGCGCTTCAGGATGTCGTTGAGCAGGCGCTCGTGGTGGCAGCAGTGCTGGTCCTGGAATTGGTTGTAGGCGCCCATCAGCGTCCAGACGCCGCCTTTCTGCACGGCTGCCTGGAACGCTGGCAGGTAGATCTCGTAGAGGGCGCGGTCACTGACGACGACGTTGATGTGGTCGCGCCACAGCTCCTGGTTGTTGAGGACGTAGTGCTTGATGCAGGCGGCCACCCCATTTTGTTGCACGCCCTGGATGTAGGGCACCACCAGCACGGAAGCGAGGAAGGGGTCTTCGCCCAGGTATTCGAAGTTGCGGCCGTTGAGCGGCGTCCGGTAGATGTTGACGCCTGGCCCCAGGAGCACATCTTTATTTCGGTAGCGGGCCTCTTCGCCCAGGGCCCCGCCGTAGCGTCCGGCCAGCGCGGGGTTGAAGGTGGCTGCCAGGCCGGTGAGGGCCGGGAAGGCGGTGATGGAGTCGTTGGTCCAGTTGGCGTAGCCCCAGTTGTCCCAGTTGATCTCGCCGCGCACCCCGTGGGGGCCGTCGGACAGCCAGAGCTCCGGAATACCCAGCCGCGGCACGCCCGGCGCACTGAATTTCGACTGCGCGTGGCACATCGCGACCTTCTCGGCCCGCGTGAGCAGGGGCAGAATACTGTCGATCTGGGCCTCGATTTCGGAGGCCATCAGCTGGGCCCGCGCAGGGGTGGCGATACTGCCAGCCAGGAGCAGGCTGGCGCTGAGGAGGAAGGGGAGGATTTTCATATGGCGTTGATTCCTTTTTGTGTCCAGGGATACCTGCTTTCTCGTTTAGGCGTGTCAGCAGATTTCTGGCAGGCAAAATAGGAATTATTGGCCAATTGTGGGCGCTGTCCTTGTCCTTACAACGGAAGTTCAATAATGGTCTCCAACACGCCATCCTCAAGGGTGCCAAAGTATTCTCCGCGAATGTAATTGCCACCATAATACAATTCGCAATTTATCTCAAAAGTGAGATAGTACCGGATCGCATCAGGGAACGTCCTTTTTATCATGCGGGTCAATTCGAATTTTGCCTCGGGTGAATACCCGAAATAAGGGGAAATACTGGTGCCAACTGCGGGTATATACAGTGGATTGGCGGTTTTGTTTTTATAATATTCGTAGCCTGGCACATACACACATCCCCAGGATATTTCAAAATTAAAACCCGTTGAGGTATCGCCATAATTGGTGTTTAAGGGAAGATTTCCTGGATGTAAATAGGTGTCCAGATAATATGCTGCCGTATAAATCAATGGTACGCTACAATATTAGCTAGATTATAAAAAAAAACGGTAAGTCCGTAGTTTGTGGATATCTACAACACACAGACTTATGA
>PZPC01000001.1 GCA_003045895.1 Bacteroidota bacterium | reverse complement strand
ACCTTGCTAACGATTATTCTGGGACAAGAAGTGTTTTGCAAGTGTTAAATTCATTTAAACTAGAATAACAAAACGTTAAATTCAAGTACTGCGGGAGCAAAACAAATATTAAAACCGTTATCTTGATGAAGCAGTTGTTACCGAAGGTTAAAAACAAGTCCAACTTTCCTAAATAACTCATTTACAACGCGCTCGAATACATCTTAAAACGACACCATTCGAGTTATCCGTATAAAAGTGAACTGTTGAAGCCTGGCTTCAGCCTGGTATTGTGTGCACGTTAAGCTGGTTACACCCCGGCAGCAAAGGAAAAAAACCCATTATTAACGGTTTCAATTTTACTGCCGTAAAAAAGAAATCAAAAAACCATACACCATGCGTAACTTCAAATTGCTCTCCTCCGTTCTGACCCTACTTTTCCTTCTCGCTATTACTCACCAGACACAGGCCCAAAGCCGGGTAGTACCTCCCAAATGGGAAGTCCGTGCGGGCATTGGCTTATTGCCCACCTTTCTCAAAGACCACACCAAATCTGAACTGCAACCGATTTCTCTGGAGTTGCGTTACCGCCCCGTGCAACGGTTTAGCCTGGGTTTGCTGGTTGGCAATTCCATCAGCCAGGTTATGCAAGCGCACCACAGTGGCGAAAATCGCCTTGTCCGCAATGATTTCCGGCTGCTGGGCGTACGGGGAGCCATTCACAACAATTATTTCGACAAGTGGGACATCTACGGCGGCATCACCCTGGGCTACAGCAAAAGCAAGGTGAATTACCTGACCGAAGCGGATGAAAAGGACTCCGAGCCCACCTTCTTCCCCGAGGCCAGCGTACGGAATGGCTTGTTCTTTACCGGCTTTGTGGGTACCAATTACACCGTTTATAAAAACGTAAATCTATTCGCTGAACTCGGCATGGGCTTGTCCCTGGCGACTACCGGAATCGCCGTTAAATTCTAATTGAGATTGGAACAGCTGTCATTAAAAAAGCCTGTGCGACCACTTGAGGTGTGTCACACAGGCTTTTCTAATGCCCCCCCCTTTTTTGTTAAGAAGTGCTGGCAGCAGCGCTACCAGGTCATTTCATCTTCATTATCCGGAGCGGCAGGCTTACGCCCAACTTCCGCTTGCTGGTTATCCAAAGCCTCATATTCTTCGTGGCGCCGGGTAAACTCATCGTAATCGTAATCGGGCAACAATTCCGTTTTCACGTAATTGATGGCATCTTCCAACCCGCCCAAAAAACGGTGAAAATCTTCCTTGTAAAGAAAAATCTTGTGCCGCTCGTAGCTGTCATCGTCAAAACGCTTGGTACTTTCCGTTAAGGTGAGGTAGAAATCGTCTCCTTTGGTACGGCGTACATCAAAAAAATACGTTCTTCTTTTTCCTGCGCGAATCTTATTGGAATACACACTGTCTTGCTGCCTTCTACCATTATTATCGTTGTCCACGCTCGTTAATTTTTGGTGCCAAATAGATGAGTTTGCTTACAAAAGTAAATATTTGGACAAAAAACCAAAGCATAATGGCAAAAAATCAAACACTTTCTTCCAAAGACTGCTTTTCGTACATATCAGCGTAATAGCCCTTGTTGGCCAGCAGTTCCTGGTGGGTTCCTTCTTCTACTACGCGGCCGTCAGCCAGGACAATAATCTTGTCGAACGTAAGAAAGCTGTATATCCGGTGGGTAATGATGATCGTCGTTTTATCCGAAAGGGCCTCGTTGAAGTAGCCGAGGATCTGTTTTTCCGTATTGGTATCCACTGCCGAAAGGCAATCGTCCATGATAATGATATCTGGATTTTTCACCAGTGCCCGCGCAATAGAAACACGTTGTTTTTGCCCGCCGGAGAGGGTTACCCCGCGTTCTCCGACCAGGGTTTCGAAGCCGTTTTTCAGGCCCAGAATATCCTCCTCCACGGCTGCGTAACGCGCGTAGGTTTGCACCTCCTCCGCAGTAGCTGTCCGGTTGCCAAAAGCAATATTATTAGCTACCGTATCAGAGAAAAGGAACCCATCCTGGGGTACGTAACCGATTCGCCGCCGCAGGTTCGCCAGATCGTGCTGTCGGATATCTTTGCCGTCAATGCGAATAGACCCGCTGGTCACATCGTACATGCGCAACAAGAGGTCGGCCAGGGTTGTTTTCCCGGCACCGGTTTTGCCCACAATAGCCAGCTTTTCACCCGGTCGAACGCGCAAATTCAGGTCCTCGATGGCTTTGATCCCCGTGTCGGGGTAGACAAAAGAAACGTGGTCGAAAACGATATCTCCCCGGAGCGGACCAGGTGCGTGGACCGGATTGGTTATTTCTGGCTCCAGCAGCAAAAATTCGTTGATACGCTGCTGTGATGCGGAAGCCTGTTGAATCAGCGAAGCAACCCAACCTACGGCGGTCACCGGCCAGGTGAGCATGTTCACATAAATGACAAATTCCGCAATGTTGCCCGCGGAAATCGTACCCCTGGCGACCTGTAAGCCGCCAATGTACACGGTGAGAATGGTGCTGGCGCCGATCATCAATACCATGAGGGGGTAGAAATAGGCATTGATCCGGGCCAAATCCAGCGATTTGTTTTTGAAATCATCCGCCTGATCCGTAAAAAAATGCCGCACCGCCCGCTCCTGCACGTAGCTCTTGATCACGCGAATGCCGCTGTAGGATTCCTGCGCGGTACTGTTGAGGGCAGCCAGTTGCTGCTGAATCAGGTAACTGCGCTTATTGATGAGGTTGGAGACATAGTAAATACTCAGCGATAAAAACGGCAGGGGTGCCAACGAATACAGCGTCAGTTCGACACTCACCTGTAGCATACTGTAAACCACCAGCACGACCGTAGAAACCAGGTTGATACCGTACAGTACAGCTGGCCCCAGATACATCCGCACTTTACCTACATCTTCGGTGATCCGCGCCATGAGATCACCTGTTTTGTTGCGCTTATAAAACGACAAGGTCAGGCGTTCGTACTGGGCAAAGATCTCCTTGCGCATGTCGTATTCAATGAGCCGCGACATGACAATGATGGTCTGGCGCATAAAATACATGAAAACACCCATCACCAGCGCCAGCAATAAAACCAGCAGCCCGTAGTAGAAGAGGGTCTGGGCAAGGATGCGGTAGAAAGATGCTTGCAGCGCAAAACCGTCAAACTGGCGATACATACCGATATGCTCCACCACGAGGTCAAATCCTTCCCGAATCATCTGCGGTTGCAACACCCGGAAGTAATTGGCGAGGGTCACGAAGACCATACCAAGCACCAGGTGCCATTTGTAGGCCCAGAAATATTTATTCAGGTATTTTAAATGCTCCACACCTTATGGCTTTTATGGCTAATGCCGACTAACCGTTTTACTGCTTGGCCTTGAAATCTTCGAACGTTTGGGTCTTAAAATGTTCCCCGCCAATGAAACGCAACTCGACTTGCATCATGCTTTCATCCTTGTAGCCCGGGGAAATGGAAATCCGCTGTTTGGCGGCGTCCAGGTAAACGAAGGAAGGATAACTCATTTGACCATCAAGCAGGGCATAGGCCAGTTCGTGCACCCCGCGGCGCCCGGCATCGGCGATGTACTTGAACGTGTGATTGTCAAAAAGGATATCTTCTTTCTGCTCTGCGTCCAGTTTCACCGCGTAAAAGTGTTCGTTCATCACTGCTACCACGCCCGGATCAAGAAAAGTAGCGGCATCCATTTTTTTGCACCAGCCACACCAGTCGGTATAGACATCAATAAAAATCTTCTTGGGGGCGGTATCCATTCGGCGCATCGCTTCGCTCCAGGTGATCCATTCGATCGTATCAGTGGCTGGAGGGACTACCCGCTCGGGCGTCCGAAAAGCACTGGTTAGGGCTACAAGTAACACGCCACCAAATACCAGGGGAAGAATATATTTTTTCATGGTCATTAATTTTCGCAAAGGTAAGTAAATGTGTTTTACCTGCTTTGTATTTTAACAGGGCCTGGAAACGCCGTTGGCGCAAAAGCACCTGGGTAAGGCTTAAAAATCCGCGTATCAACTGACCTTCTTACATACAAAGTGAACAGCTGTTTTGTTGCAAAAGAGCCGCTGAGACCAGGCGGAAATCAACCTTTAAGCGATCATCCTACTGCCCGGTCAGGCAATTATCCCCCCTTGCTCCTACTCCTGAACCAGAACAACAGGAACATGGCCAAAACGCCTCCTCCCAACAACCACCCCCAAGCGGACCGATTTCTGGTCAGCTGCAATCCCTGGGCATCGCCGTAATACGTAAGCCCAGCCCAGTAGTAAGGCGATTTTTGAAAATGGAGAACATCTTTTCGTTCCAGATAATCCAACTGGGCCAGGCAAAGCGCCAGGGGCTTCGATTGGCCTTTTGCCAATTGCTGGTAAAAATCAGCCAGGATGTTACCCGTGCTGCGGGCATTCACATTCCACAGACTGGCAATAATACTGCTGGCCCCTGCCTGCACAAATCCACGGCCGAGCCCGAGCACACCTTCGCCCGGTGCCAGCGGGCCAATATTGGTTTGGCAGGCGCTCAGCACAACCAGCGCAGCGTTCAGGCGCTCGCGGTATAAGGTGGGGAGGTAGAGCAAACTATCGTAAAAGGCAATATGGGGCGATTGTTCCTCTGGTGAAGAAAAAGCGTGGGTGGAGAGGTGTAAAATCCGGGCTGTTGGGGCTATTTCACGCCAGTGCTTCAAATCGGCCGCTTCATCCTGTAACAGGCGGACCTGGAAATAGCTGCTGATTTGTTTGAGTTCATCCTGGCTGTACGACAAGGCGGGGTAGCCTACCGGTGCTTTTCCGTTGGTAAAAGGAGCAAAAGCGACCAGGCCGGAAGCGCCGCTCCAAACGCGTTTGGTTTGCTTGGCCAGGATGCTCGCAGAATAGGCATAACCCAGCGGATGCTGCCGCAGCAGATAGGCTACCTTACCCAAATCGGCCGCGTAATTGGGATCGGTCGTGAGCGCCGAAAATGGCAGATAGGTAAGTGGGCCATCCGGAATAATAAGCAAGTGGGTTCCCGCCGCGATTCCCAGGGGTTCTACCAGCTGTTGGTAGGCACGGTAGGCCGCTGCCACGTAAGCGGCTGGCGCATTCTGTATGGCAGATGCTTCGAAAAAGTAGGCCAATACTGCTCCAACACAGGTACGTAAGCTATCGGCGCGGCCCAAATCATAGGTCCGGGGGCCTGCCTCGTCTAATACCAGGGCATAAACCCGTTCCCAACCAAAAAAATAATGAACCAATGTCTGCCGGGCGGGCCGCAGACAGGTACGGGCAAAATCGGCCCAGGCGGGTACCGGCAAGGCCTGTTTCATTTCGTGGTACTGCGGGTAACGCGTCCCCAGGTCATTCCGCAGCGCCTCCAGTTGTCGTTGGTTGTCCAGCAGCTGGCGAAAGACAACTGGCCGATCCTGGTCCGCTAGCTGCGGGAGTTGCCCCTGCAGGTTGGTGATGATCCGCTGCAGGCGAATTTCCTCGCTCGCCAGGCTATCCGGAAGAAATTGTAGCGCATCGTTTTCCCGCATGGCTTCCAGCAGCAGGATGGATTTGCTTTTTTCAAAAAAGAAAAAAGCCTCCTCTCCCCTACCCAGCCGGTGACACAAACCAATAGCACGTTCGTAAAACGGCAACACTTCCTCGCGCCAGAACAATTTGGTCGACAATCCGCTATGTCCCTGCCGGATCAGGTCAATGAGTACGTCGCCGGTGTAGTAAACCTGCAGGGCCGTTGCCAGGATGCGTTTATCCTGAGCCTGGGCATCCCACTGCTCCAGGGCTTTGGCCTGGTCGCCGAGGTAAATGAGCAGGTCGGGTTGGTTGGACACCAAAGCCAACATGTTCACATCTACGACCGCCAGCTCATCGGCAGGTGTATAGCCCGGCAAGAGCAGCTGCTGGGCGTGCTGAAAGGCCCGAACCGCCTGTTGGGGCTGTCCTTTGCGCAAAAAATATTCCCCAAAATGGTCCTGATTCTGGGCCTCCTCCACGGGCATAGCGCAACGCCGGGCCGTGGCTAAACCCGTTTTTAAAGTAGCAAATGCCTGGGGCAATTGGTCGTTCTCTACGTAAAAAACCCCCAGGTTGTTGTAGGTATTGGCCAATTCCTTGCACTCACCCAACTGTTGGTAAAGGGCGATCGCCCGCAAATACTGCTTTTCTGCCGCGGGTTTATCGTGGAGGCCATCGTCGTATACGATAGCCAAATTTTGTAGGGTACCGGCCCAGTTCAAAGAAGGAGGATACTGTTGGTAAAGCCGATCCGACTCCTGCAGGACGGCGAGCGCAGGCTGGTATTTTTTTTGTTTCAACAACAACAAGCCCTGGGTTAGCAGCGAACCAGCAAGCCGCTGTTGGTCCCCTTTCTTTTTATCTGCTAAAATGGCCAGGTCCGCAATCGTCTGGGCCTTTTGGTAATCCCCCACGCGGCCGTAGGCATCCACCAACTGGCCATAGCTACCGCGCAGTAGCCCTTCTTCACCGAGTTGGCGGTAAAGGGTTACCGATTGTTCAAAAAGCGGAATAGCGCGGTTATAAAGGCCTTGCCCGCTCAGGAAAACCGCCAGGTTGAAAGCGGAACGCCCCTGACCAATGGTCGGCTTATCAGGCGCTAAGCGGGTCCGCAAGTCCAGGGCTTTGCGGGTGTAAAGGATGGCGCTGTCCAGGTCAATACCGTAGTACTTAACGCCCAGCATATGGTAAACCAGCGCCAGCGAATCCTGCCACTGGGCACAAGGCGCCAACTGGCCTGCCAGGGCCCGGCAGGCCACCAGGTTATTGCCCGCCAATACCGGCGTTACCTGCAATGCCGTGGGACATTGTGCCGACAGTTGCCAGCACCAGCCCAATAGGAGCACCACCACGGTGCTTTTTATGAACCCGTCGTTCCTCAAATTTTAACCATTTTGCCAGTCCAAAGGTAAGTTTCTCCCTGCACTTGCAGGAAGTAAATACCCGGCGCCAGCCCCCGAAGGCTCATGGTCTGCAGCTCCTCCGGGTGCCAGGCATGGCTCCGCCACTGGCCCACCAGCTGACCACTCGCGGTCAGTAAACGAACCACGGCGGGTGCCCGCTCCGCCAGGGATCGAATATGTAGATCATCCGCCGCCGGGTTGGGGTAGATTTGATAGGCAGTTGTTGCCGACAGCATATCCAACGTATTATCCACCCCTACCAGACACGAATCCCGGGGTTGGTACGACAGGAAATTACCCCCATTGGCGTAGGGCTGCAACTGGGCCATGGGGATGGCCCAGGAAAGCAACACCGTATCTTTGGCAGCCCAGACGGTGTTGTTGTCGGAATCGCCGTCGGCGTTGTTGCAACAATAAGCCAGCGCCGCGGCGGCCGTCACCATGGGGGTAGCCATGGACGTACCGCTCAGGGTAGCCCGGTTGACACCGTTCCAACGGGGCACTGCACTTTCGATGTCCCGCCCCGGCGCCAGGATGTCGACGTAGGTCCTGCTGTAGTTGGAAAAAACGGCCTTGTCCAACTGCAAAAGTCCGGTGCTGCCAACCAGGCTATCGGTAGCTCCCACGCAAATAAGGCTATCCTGGATGCCGAGGTAGGTATAACAAGCCGGGTACTGCAACAAGGTATCCAGGAACAGGGAATCGTTGCCCGCGGCACTGACGATCAGGATATCAGCGGAGACGGCCGCGTCCATGGCCGCTCGTAAAACGGTGCTCGAATTGCCGTAGAAGCCCCAACTGTCGTTGATCAGGTCGGCATCATCGGCAATGGCCTGGTAGGTGGCACAGCTGACCCGGAACAACGTGGAAACCCCGTTGCGATCGTGGGCTTTGTAGGGAATCAGCTGGTAGGTACAAACGGGCTGGTACTTGCGCAAGGTATCCGCAATGATGCCTGCTACGTGGGTACCGTGGGAATTGTCGTCGTAGGGGTTGTTGTTGTCGTCGACAAAATTCCAACCGATGGGATCGTTGGCGTAGTCGGGGCAGTCGGTATCGGGCTTACGGCGCACAAAGTCGCGGATATCGGGGTGTTGGTAATCCATCCCGGTGTCAATGATCGCAATGCGGAAGGCTTGCGAATCAGCGGGCAGGAGATTCACCAGGGAATCAGCGGGGATGGTATCAATCTGCAGTGGAGGGAGCGGATTCAGGATGACCCCGTTGTAGTAGTTGGGGTCGACGTTCTGGATGATCGGCTTTTCGGCGGTACCGTCTTTGTTGGTCAGTACGTCGATTGATCCGCCGGCGGGGCTTTGTCCTTGTTCATCGAAGAAAGCGGAGCCATCAATTTCCCAGAGCTCCAACGTGCCGCACACGCAGTCGTCAATTTTTACGGCACCCAGGGTATCGCGCAGGGCCTGTTTTTCCGGTTCGGTCACCCCGGGCACGAATTGCACCACCAGCTGATCGGGCACGTAGGCGGTAGCGCCATTGTTGCCGATATTGTTATTGGGTTCTACGCCGAATGGGTAGCCTTGTTGTGCCAGAAATTCGCCGAACGTGTTGTTCGGTACGGTAACAGGATAAGGTGCCTGATCGCAAAAAGTGATGTCATCGATGAGCCAGAAATAGGCAAGGCCTTCCAGGCGAAATTCAATGGTGATGTTGTCCCGGTTAGCGACGAAGGCGGAAATATCCAATACGAATAGGTCGGCGGGAGAAGTTTCGACGTTGTTGACCAGGTTGTCATTAACAAAGATGGTGGCAATAACGCCACCTGGTCCGGAAATTTCCACTACCGAGGTGCTCAGGTATTCGCGGTAGTACTGGTTGAAGCTGAGTACGACCTGGGGCTGCCCGCTGAAATCCAGGTTGGTGGCACGCAGGAAGCCGATGTCGCTAAAAAGCACCACGGCTCCCCCCCCGGAGGGCGACTGGATGGGGCCGCGACCGGCCCAGTAGGTAGGATCCTGAACAGCAGCCGTACCGTCGTCGGCAACAGCGGCGTTGGCTTCCAGTGTCCAGGGGCCCAGGTCGCCGTTGGTAAAAGTAGTAGGTTCGCAGAAGGTGATTTGGGCGGTGCTGAACACGGGGCACAGTACCAGCCAGCCAAGCGTCATTAGAAAATGGATCGTTCTCATCGGTGTCCACAGGTTTTAAAGGATTTGGTGTTCATTCCAGTGCCCGGCGCAATTCGATGGCCCGGGCGCCGAAATCGGGATCGGTCGTTGGTATTTTTTCCAGCGTTGCTTTCGCAGCGGTTTTAGCATCGACTTTCAGGTAACTCAGGGCCAGGTACCAGGTACCATAACTGCGAAAGACCGAATCGCCTGCGGCCACTGCCGTGAAGATGGCCTGTGCCTCGGGAACACGATCAGTTTCCAGCGCCGCAATACCCAGGGCCAGGCGGGCTTGGTTGTCGGCGGGCGTTTCCTGCAGGTAAGTGGTCAGTTGGCGGTAAGCCGCTTCGTAATTGCCGGCATTGAAACTGGCCTCAGCAGCCGCTGCCAGCTGGCCAGCGGTGCTCTTCTCCGTCAGGTTTAGGGGTTGGTGCTGCGCAAATTCGTGGTACAAGTCCGGCTGCCTCAGCGGATTCCAAACCACCAGCAACACCGCCACCACGGCTGCTACCAGGCCCATGATCCAGTAGCGGGCATTCAGGTGGCGGAGGTTGGCGGCCCGTTCCCCGAAGTAGGTTGGCCCCAAAGTGGCCATCTTCTCTTCCAGTTGGTGCTGGTGCGCCTGGGTGCGCAGGTAATTGTTCATGTTTTGCCGCAGTGCCAATTCGGCCGCAAAGGTCGCGTCGGAAGCCAGGCGCTGCTGAAAAGCCGGCAACTGGTCGGGTGGCAGTTCTTTTTGTAAATAGGCGTCTATTAATCGGTAGTCGTTTGCATCCATGTCCCTAAAATTCTAGCGTTTGGTAAAGCGTTCGCCAGCGCTCCACACAGGCATTCTTGCGGCGATAAACCGTATTGGCATCATTCATTCCCAACTGTACCGCCGCATCTGCGGAAGACACCCCGGAAACCAATAACCGGAGTAGTTTTTGACACAACTCACTCAGTTGTTTGAAAGTGGCATCGAGCTTCCCCTGGCGAATAGCTTCTTCTTCTACTGCTTCCAGTGTGCTCGTCAAAGCCCCTTCTTCCTTATATCGCGCTTCTTCCCAGCTTCTTACCTCGGCTTCGCGGTTTTTTTTGCGCAACTGATTCAGCCACTTGTTCTTGCCGATGCTAAAAAGCAAAGCACCCAGCGGACAGGTAAGTACGAAGGCCGGGTCATTGGCTTTCTGGTGGATCACAATAATGGCTTCCTGGAAGATATCCTGGGCATCGGCGGAAGTGCCATTGTTTTTGAGGACCCAGCGCCGCATGGCGGTTGCGTGCTCCCGGTAGATTTTGTCGAGAACAGCAAAATCACCCCGCCGCAAGGCTTGGATGTGTTGATCGTCCGGATGTGGCTTCATCATAAAGCAATAATAAGAAATCCCGTTCTTAATTTTAACACAATTTTTCCTACAGCACCTCATCCTGGCTAATATTGCCCGGCAGGTGGTAAAAGCGTTAGTCGAAAGCGGGTGAAACCAATCGGGATGCTTATCTTTAGGCAACCAACTAAAACCACCTACATGAGCCGTATTGTTACGCTTGACGAATTCATCATTCACCGCCAGAAAGATTTTGCCTATGCTTCGGGCGAACTCACCGGTCTGCTGCGCGATATCGGTGTAGCCGCCAAAATTGTCAACCGGGAAGTCAATAAAGCTGGCCTGATCGGTATCCTGGGCCGGGCCGACTCCGAAAATGCCACTGGTGATGAAGTTCAGAAACTCGACCTCTTTGCCAATGACAAACTGATAGAGTGCCTGCGCAACAGCGGTGAATGTGCCGGTATTGCCAGCGAAGAAAACGAGGATTTTATCCCCCTCATCCCCGTTGCGGGAAAAGCAGCCAAGTACGTGGTTATCTTTGATCCGCTGGACGGTTCCTCCAATATTGACGTCAACGTATCGGTGGGTACCATCTTCGGCATTTATCGCCGGGTGTCGCCCCTGGATCAGCCGTGCCAAAAGGAAGATTTTCTGCAAAAAGGCACCGAACTGGTAGCGGCGGGCTACGTGCTCTACGGCACGTCTACCATGTTGGTTTACTCTACCGGCCGGGGCGTGAATGGTTTCACCCTGGATCCGAGCATCGGGGAATTCTGCCTCAGCCACCGCGACATCCGCATGCCCGATCGCGGCAATTACTACTCCGTCAACCAGGGCTACTACCTCAAGTTCGACGTAGAAATGCGCCGCTATATCGACCACTGCTCCGACCTCAACCTGCGCTTGCGCTACATCGGCAGCATGGTCAGCGACGTGCACCGCAGCTTGTTCCAGGGCGGCATCTTTTTATACCCCAATACCCGCAAATACCCCCACGGTAAATTGCGCATGGTATACGAATGCAATCCTTTGTCCTATATTGTAGAACAAGCTGGTGGCAAAGCCATCACCTGCCAACTCCAACGCATCCTCGACATTGAAGTCCACCACCTGCACCAACGCGAATCCATTGCCATCGGCTCACCAGCCATGGTCGATGAAATGCGGGAGTTTGTGGCCCGCTACAGTGCCCCCGGGTTTTAGGATAAGGCTGGTGTTCCGTGACATTGAATGTGGCTATAAGATCGGCAGATAAACTTTATGGCTCGAAAAATCATTAAGTATAAAAAACCGTACCATGAGCAGCCTTGCCATTCGCAGCATCAGCCCTTTAGGATTCCCCTGGAAGACCCAGGATCCCTTTCTTTTTTGTGTCTACCACGCCGATGATTATCCGCGCGGCAATGCTGCTATGGGCCCCGATGCCTCGCTAGCCGGCCGCAACCTGGGGCAGGATTTTGTGATCAAAGATGGCTGGCGGATGTACCACGGCCGGCAGGTTCCCGGCTTTCCGGCGCACCCGCACCGGGGGTTCGAGACCGTAACGATTGTGCGCAAGGGGCTGGTAGACCACTCCGATTCGTTGGGAGCCATGGCCCGCTTCGGACACGGCGACGTGCAGTGGCTTACCTCGGGCAAAGGCTTGCAACACGCCGAGATGTTCCCCTTGCTCAACCAGGAAGAGAAGAATCCGCTGGAACTGTTCCAGCTGTGGCTCAATCTGCCGCAGGCCAACAAGATGGTAGCGCCGCACTTCCGCATGCTGTGGAGCGAAACCATTCCCAAAATCAAGCTGACAGACAGCGCCGGCCACGCCATTGCCATTGAACTGACGGCTGGCCAAATTGGGGATGTCCAGGCCCCTGCTCCTACGCCCAACTCCTGGGCCGCTGATCCGGCTAACGAAGTGGCCATTTATACCATCCAGTTGGCACCCCACGCCGAGTGGACCCTCCCCCTCGCAGCGGCGGAAACCAACCGATCCTTGTATTTCTACGCGGGTGACCAACTTTCCGTAGCCGGCACGAACATTCCTTTGGATAGCTGCGTGGATTTGAACGCCGACCAGCAAACGATCATCAAGAATGGCGCCCAGGCCAGCTCCCTGCTGCTGTTGCAAGGACGCCCCATTAACGAGCCCGTGGTGCAACACGGTCCCTTTGTGATGAATTCCCAGGCCGAGATCATGGAAGCCATGCAAGATTATCACCGCACCCAGTTTGGCGGTTGGCCCTGGGAAAATGCCGCGCCGGTACACGCCCGCGAGCAGGGCCGCTTTGCCCGTCACATCGACGGGACAGTAGAAAACCGGAAATAGTGAGATCAAAATGTATGGACACTTACCCGTTCCTACGACCCAGTGTAAAACGCACGATCGGGTCTTACTTCAACCAGCTCAAACCATCGCGCAGAAAGACGCCCAAAAGGGCGCCTACCAACGGAGCAGTAAAACAGATGACCATGAACCGGTAGTAGATGCCCGGCACCCGTGAGCTTTCCACCAACTCCACGAGTTTGGCGACCAGAAAAACCGCGAGGGAGATGCCGCCTAACACCAGACTGAGGATGGTGGCCAGGTAGTCATTCCACAACCATAACAAGAGGTACCCGACCAATTGCACCAGAAAAGCCTCCGGCCCGACCAGTTTAGCGAGAAAGGTGACTTCCTTGGGGAATGGTTTGCTCATCGGAACAGCTTAAGTCGAAATTAATGGGTTAAGGCTACCTGGGCCACTACGTATTTGCCCACCTGCTCTCCCTGAGCGACGCCGTTGTCACAGGCAGGGCGGTAGTGGATACCACCGTACAAACGCGAGACCGCGGCCTCCGAGCTGGCTTCCAGGAAGCTATTGAAAGATCGTACCGGCAGGCCATAAGCGACCTCTACGCTATCGGCAAAGGCAAAGTTGTCACCGTATAAACTGGTTAATGCGATGGCTGCCGCGCGGCTGATCACACTGTGTCCGCTGGTGTATTCCGGGAACGGCGGCGTTTGCAATAAGGGTTGCCAGTTTTCGTCGAGGTACCGATTGATGAAGGTCTCCGGGCGCAGGAGGCGCGACCGGTATTTTTCGTCCCAGCAGCTGATGAACCCATCGGCCAGGGCAATACTGGTGAGGGCGTAGGTGGCGGCTGTTTTCGTGATGTCGGCCTTGGCCTTGGTAGCTGCCTGCCCGGCAATACCCATCCAGTGCCCGCCCGGCGTTATCTTTTTGGTGGCAAACATCACGTGGCCAGTGGTGTGGCTCACGTAGGGGTTACAATCCCAAAATTCAGCAATAGCCACCTTTTCTTCCCTGTTTTCAGCCAATACGCCATAAACATCCAGGACGTCCTGGTAGAATTCGCTGTCTTTTTCCGGGCTGAAAGGCGTGGGAGGCAAGGGAATAAACTGCTGGGCAGAGTCCAGTACAAAGGGTCTTATTTTATTCCAGGAGGGCTCAATGCCATCCATATAGGAAGGTGGCGTGGGTTGCCATTCAGCCGGATTATCCGTGATGGAATACTTCGGAAAGGTGCGGGTTTGTTTGTAGTTATCCTTACTGCTCCAGGCCAGGATGGCATCGGCAATAGCTTCACCATAAGCCACCGAACGTTCTTCTACGTCTTTGGGCATATGAATGGCGGCAAATTCCTGGCGCATCTTGTCCTGGAAAACGCTGATACTGTCTTCCGAAAAAATGAGTGCTTTGCCCACCTTCAGGTAGGCCGTTACCGCTGCCAGGGGGTAGCAATAAACCGCATCTGGCAGGGGTGCAGGCAAGGGTTCCAGATCGGTTAATTGCCCTGCCAGGGATTGGTATTGGGGGGCTCCGGGAACCAGCGCTTCATAAGCCGAAATGCTGGCATAGGCATATATCCTGCTGGCTACTGGCGGAGAAAAGATATCGTGAACAATAACATCGGTCAGCCGATCCACACACTGTCGCAGATAGGCTGGATTGGCAGCCTCCTGCTGAAAGTTAGGATTTTCCTCCTCACAGGCCACAAAAATCATCGGGAGCAATAGAAAAGCGAGCCATTTAGTCATTCGCATAAGATCAATCAACTTGATAAGTAAAACAATTAATTATACAAAGATAAGGCTAAATATGCCAGATCACTCAAAAAAACAGGCTGTCAATAGAGGGATTCTACCAAAATCAGCAACTGATTAATAAAGCATCTTTTGCGCGTTCTTTTTTTTTTTAATTTTTAACCATCAGGCAACCTATTGCTGGCCTGCATCGTTTTAGAAGGACATTTTAGCGAAAATTCGCATTTTAAATAGAACACCCACAAATGCCACCCTTGGTTGTAGGACGAATCAGCAACTATCACAGTAAGATTCCAATCTACCCAGCGCAACATTTACCGGACAACTCATATAGAATATGACCATGAAAAACCAGGCGATTGCCATCAAACGCCCCCTTCAAGACCAAATTGTCAATACCATCAGCTGGACCCTGAATATTGCTCCGCAGCGCCTACTACCCTACACCCACTTTGTAGATGATCTGCATTTAGATGATTTGGACATGATGCTCCTAATTGCCGCACTGGAAAACCACCTTGATGTATACCTCACCCCCGAACAGGTAGCCAGTATTGAGACCATTGCTGATGTCACGCGTTGTTTCTCCAGTAATTAACCTACCCTAAATTTAATAGTCGGTCAGTAATTTTTTGGCCCGTCGGCCGATATTACCGGGCACTTCCTGGCCGCTGATAAAATCGTCCGGGTGTTCCGTTGGCGAATCCCGGTATAATTCCAATTGCCACTGCGGATTTTGTCGTTCTCCAATCACATCCGAATGCAACAGGACAAAATCGTCGGCAGCGAGCGAAGGGTTGTAAAAAATAAAGCGCACATTATTCTGGCGGGTCGCCACAATTTCATTGTAAGACCATATTTCGTACGGTGGCGCGGAAGGTTCTCCCTCATTGCGAATCATATCGGAAGGACGGCCGTACTTGATGTAGACGTAACCCCGATCCGTCTCGAATCCGTGGCGAAAGCCGGATTGGAACATATCATCCACTGCGTGGGCTACTTCCATAAAAGCAGTATAAGTTTGTTGCGGGTCTACCCGGTTTTCGCGCAACCAGAAGCTGTACAGGTAGGCGCGCTGTGCCTGAATGCTGTCGGTGCGTAACAAGATATCTACCAATTCCACATCTTGCGGGGGCAACAAAGATGCAATAGCCCGCAAACTATAGGACAATTCTTCTTTGCTCAAATCTTGCACAAACTCTTCCGACAGATTGATACCGGCCATTGCTTCCTCCAGTTTTTGTGCGTCCATGAGGGGGTTGCTGCGCTGAAAAACAATAGCGCGCGAACTGAGCAAGGTTCTTTCCCGATCCCGCACATCCACCACCAGCTGGTAATTGCCGGAAACGAGTTGGGTAATATCCATTTTTACCACCACGGGGTTAACAGCTGCTGGTTCTAATCGCTTGTGGGCAATGAGCTGGGTTTTTCCTACGTCATTTTCCAGTTTTTCAATCCGATAACTCAACGTAAAGGGTTCTCCAATGTACTGATCACTGTGATAGACTTCGTGGTAGAAAGTTAGTACGTTCGCCCCTCGGCCGTAGTAACTAAAGGGTAGTGGTTCCATCAGGAGCCCACTTTTTACCATTGGCCCCTCCGCGTAGGCAGGCCCAACGGCGGCCAACAGTTGAATATCTGATTGCCCCAGGGATTCGCCGTCAAAATCCATTTTGATGGTTGCCCGGTATTTACGTACCTGGCTGGTATCGGCAGCATCATTGAGTTGTACTATGAGCTGGTACTCCCCGTTGGGTAGCGCATAACGCTTGAGGTCAACAAAATCGACCAGCGCTGCTCCCAGCGGACTATTGAGCCGAAATTTATCGTATTTCACGACGGTTTCACCTTGCTCGAAAAGCACTAATATATCTACTGCTCCCTGAACGGTTGAATCGGTCTGAACAAAGGGGGAAAGGGATTTACCGGCAACGTGTAGATACAGCTCTACGTAATCACCCTGCGGAGAAGCAAAACGGGCAAACGACAAACTGGCATCAAGCGCCATTGTCGAAGAGACACACCCTATTACCAGCCACAGGGAAAGTAAACGTTTCATGGTTCGCGGTTTTGCTTACTAAGATAAGGTTTTTTCCCTTCGCCCATGGCATTTTCTATGGCAATCGTCAGGAAGCTGATACTTCCAGGTTTCTGGCGGGCTTATTCCATCTTCTTTTTGAGTACGATCCGGAAGGGTTTGTTTCCCAGATTAGTCGTCAGGACCAATCGATTATCGGCTAGCTCTTCGATCGCGTAATCCGCTTCAATGGTACCTTCCCGCTGAAGAATGTGATCACCATCCAACTCGTAGGCATAATTCTCATCCGATCCCGCGATGTTGGTGAGCAGTTGACCGTCTGGTTCAAACTCGAAAAACATCCCCGCCAAAGTCGTCGTAACTTCTCCCGACCGAAAGGCTTCCTGGATTTCCCAACGCCCCAGCAGGGCTGCTTCCTGCTCCTCATTATTGGAGCTACAAGCAGCGCAAACAAAAATCCCCAACAACAAACCCGTTTTCAAGGTGGCTAATAAAAGCTTCATGGTAGTTAAAATTTACAACCGGCAAGTGCGTCTTTTTTCCTACCAGGTTGAGTGTAGTATAAACCCAAACGAAAACAACTCCCCGAACGCATTGGTGCTGCGGCGCACTGATTACTTAAACACGACACCAAAAGTAAGCGGAACTTGCGATATTATTATATTATTAATAGTAGTACTATTTTCTCTTAGACGGATGATTTGAAAAAAGTTACTGCGCTGGGGCTAAATTGCTGATTTAAAAATCACCTATCGCCAATTGTAAAGCAGGTAACGGCTCGGGCGCCTTGTCCAGGTGCAGGTAATCCCAGGTAGCCAGGGCGATCATCGCGGCATTGTCCGTCGACCAGCGCAGCGGAGGCAGGCACAAGGTCACCCCCATTTCATCGCACAGCTCGCCGGCTTGCGCCCGCAGTTGAGGACTGGCCGCTACGCCGCCTACCACGACTAAAGATCGGACGGGATACTGTTGCAGTGCTTTTCGGCACTTGGTGAGCAGGATGTCCATGGCTGCTTCGACAAAGGAGGCCGCCACGTCTTCCACCACCGGGTTTTCGGTCGCATCCAGGTAGCGGGCTACCGCCGATTTGAGTCCGGAAAAAGAAAATTCCAACCCCTTGTGCAGCATGGGCCGTGGAAAAGGGATATTGGCCTGGCCCAGCTTAGCGGTTCGGTCGACCACCGGACCACCAGGATAGCCCAAATCCAGCATTCTACCCACCTTATCGTAGGCTTCCCCTACGGAATCATCGCGCGTAGAACCCAGCAACTGGATCTCCGCCGGGCTATCCATGTGGGCTAAAAAGGTATGCCCACCGGAAACCAATAAAATAATAGCAGGGTAGCTCACCCGTGTTTCTTCCAGGTCAGCGCTGCGGAGATGCCCCCGCAGGTGATTGACTCCAATGACGGGAACGCCCCAGCCCAGCCCCAGGCCGGAAGCCGTGCTTAAACCCACCAACAAAGACCCGATTAATCCCGGACCACGGGTTACACCGATGGCTTCCAGGTCCGCGGGGGTGATGCCTGCTTCCTGCATCGCCCGCTCAATGGTTGGTAAAATGGCCGCGACGTGTGCACGTCCGGCAAATTCAGGGAATACCCCCCCAAATTGAGCGTGCAGATCGGTCTGGGAAGCGATGACCGAAGACTTAACTTCGCCGGCTTCGGTCACGACAGCCACTGCCGTGTCGTCGCAAGAGGATTCAATGCCCAGGATATATTTTTTCATAATTAAGCAGCTAAGTTCGGATTAAAGGAGGTACGGTGCCAGTTCCCCCTGGGTGATGACCCCTTCGCGCTCCACTACGGGAGGATCGAGGCGGCAGTTCACCAGGGTAGATGGGATGGTCTTGATGGGACCACCATCGATCACGAGATCAGGTTGGCCGTTCAGTTGCACCAGTATATCAGCAACCTCCGCGGGCGTTTCCGGATAACCGGACGCATTGGCACTGGTCACGAGCAAAGGACCGGTTTGGCGCAGGACAGCGAGCAGTTGCTCGTCATCAGGAATACGGATGGCAACCTCTTCCCGACCGGTCAGCCAGGGCACCAGGGGGGCTTTGGCGAATCCGATGGCGATGGTCAGGGCGCCGGGCACAAAATCCGATGCCAGTAGTTTTCGCGCCCGCTCATTGATCGCAACCCCGAGCGACTCCATCGCCGCAACGTCTGCCACCATAATGGGTAGGTGCATTGATCGGGGCCGTTGCTTGAGATCGTAAAGCTGGTCTACGCCAGCCGGGAAATCGGGGCTTACCGCCAAACCGTAAACCGTATCGGTAGGAAGTAGCACGACCCCACCCTGCTGAAGGCATTCGACAATTTTTCTGATAATTACTGGTTCGTTCATCGGTGATGGATTATTCGGCAAAAAATAAACTGGATTCTTCCGTAATGGGCCGGATAAAAGCCGGGTACAGCAGGCCCCGGGTGGCGAGCAGATCGGGCAGATCCAGCATCGCGGTGGCCAGCCCAAATTTCTGTCCGGTATCATGAACGGTGCGTCCGGGGAACATGTTCTGAATGGCTTCCCGGTGAGCCCCTGCAACGGCAAATTCCGGCAAATTTGCCGTCATTTCCTGCACCACAGCAGCCAGCGGCCCGTATTGGGTAGCGGCAATTTCACCGGCTGCGAACAGCCCCACGTAAGCATTGCCTTTGATGGATTTGACGGTACTGATAACCGGGCAGTGAAATTGTTGCCAACCCGCTATACCCAGCAATTCAAACGTATTGAAGCCCACCACCGGAATGCGCAGGCTGTAGGCCAAACTGTTGGCGAAAGCAACGCCCGTCCGGATCGAACTCGTACCACCAGGGCCGCGGTTGATGGCAATTTTTGTCAAAGCGCCCGGCTTTTGTCCTGCCGCCTGGAATGCCGCGTGTACAATGGTGGCTACGTCCTTATCCTGGTTGACTACCGCTGCCGTCAGGGAATTGAAGACAACTTCACCTTCGCTGACCAATACTACGCCGTAGGGCGTAACCGATGTTTCGATACAAAGAATTAAACTCATGGTATAAATACTGCTAAATGATCGCGTAATTCGTCCAGGGCAAGCGTCCAGCGATCCCCCTCCGCACTAAAACGGAGCAACCGAAACCCGTCCTGATCGGGTATAAATTCAAATTCAACCGTCAGGTAGTCCTCGAAGTCTTCTGCTACCTTTCCACCCCATTCGATCAAGGTGACCACCTCCTCAAAATACTCGTCCAGGCCCAGGTCGCGAAATTCGGCCCTGCTTCCGATCCGGTAAGCGTCAATGTGGAGCAGCCGGCCGGCCGGATAACGGTAAAAATTAGCGATCGTATAGGTTGGGCTAGAGGTATAATCCGCCGACCCCAAGGCCTGCGCCAGCGCCTGCACCAGGTACGTTTTCCCCGCTGCTAAGTCGCCTTGTAAAATAACCACATCGCCGGGGCGCAATACAGCACCTAGAAGGGCTGCCAGCCGGGCCGTTTCTGCCGGACTTTTTACCACACATTCAAACATGCCTTTCCTGTTAATTGATACAGTTAAACAATCCAGTTTCAAAATGGTGCGCAAATATAGGGAGAATTCGCTTTCCAAAGGAAGGTGACAACCCACTCAAAAAATACTTCCGCTCTTCCTCAATATTTTCTATTTTCACCACTTGTTACTTTATTCTCCAGCATAAACAGAAAAACCAACTTTATGAAATACCTTCTTCTCTCCTTCCTTTCTTTGGTTGTTGTTTTCAGCGGCCAGGCCCAGGGTATGCCTTCGTTGGTTACACCTGCTGAACAACGGCTGGCAGCCACAGCCCAACGCCAGGCTCTCCTGGCCGAGTCGCTGGTAGGTGGATTACCGTTCAAAAACATTGGTCCCAGCATACAAAGTGGCCGGGTATCGGACCTGGCGGTCGACCCCACCGACCCTACCCATTTTTTCGTGGCCTACGCTTCTGGCGGCCTTTGGGAGACGAACAACAACGGTACGACCTTCACCCCCGTTTTCGACAATGCCGACGTGCTTACCCTCGGAGCTCTTGCCGTCGATTGGAACAACAAGGTGCTCTGGGCCGGTACGGGTGAAGTCAATTCCAGCCGTTCTTCCTACGCGGGCCTGGGCATGTACCGAAGTGCCGACGGGGGTAAAACGTGGCAACAACGGGGCTTAACCGAAAGCCACCACATTGCCCGCATCCTACTTCACCCCACCGACCCCAACACCTTGTGGGTGGCCGTTTTGGGACACTTGTATTCACCTAACGGACAGCGGGGCATCTACAAAACCACCGACGGTGGCGCCACCTGGGAAAAGACCCTTTTCGTGAACAACGACGCCGGCGGCATCGAATTGGTGCTGGATCCACGCAACGCCAACCACCTTTACGCCGCCACCTGGGAGCGGAGCCGCCGCGCCTGGAATTTTGTGGAAGCAGGGTTCGGATCAGGTATTTACGAAAGCAACGATGGTGGTGACAACTGGGAATTGATCACCAGTGAAAAAAGCGGATTCCCCAATGGCGAAAATACGGGCCGCATAGGATTGGCGCTAACCTATGACGGTGACCAACCCCTGCTTTATGCTTCGGTTGACAACTACAACCGCCGCCCCGCCGAACCCACCAAAACCGAAGAGCTAACCAAGGCGCAACTCAAAACCATGAGTAGTGTTGATTTTGCCAACCTGAAAAAACCGCTGTTGCGCGATTTCCTCCAGCGCAATGGCTTTCCCAAGGAATACGATGTAGAAAAAGTAAAGGCAATGGTGGCCAGTGGAGAAATCAGCCCCCAAACGCTGGTGGAATACACGGAAAGTGCCAATAGTCTGTTATTTGATACCGAAGTCATTGGCCTGGAAGTATACAAATTGAACCGCAATGGTCGCAAATGGTCAAAAACACACGAAGGCTATCTTGATGGCGTATACTACTCCTACGGCTACTATTTTGGCACCATCCGGGTTTCGGCAACGGATCCTCAACGCCTCTATGTACTGGGTGTACCCGTATTACGGAGTGACGATGGTGGTGCCACCTGGCGAGGCATCAATGCCGAAAATGTCCACTCCGACCACCACGCCTTGTGGTCGGATCCCAACCGACCCGGCCACCTCATCCTTGGCAACGACGGTGGTATCAACATTTCCTATGACGATGGTGAAAACTGGATCAAGTGCAATGACCCGGCGTTGGGTCAATTTTACTACGTAGCGGTTGATATGGCCGAACCCTACCGGGTTTACGGCGGCTTACAGGACAACGGGGTATGGATGGGTGAACACACCTACGAAGCTTCCCCACGTTGGCAGCAGAATGGTGAATATGGTTACAAGATGATTGGCGGTGGCGACGGTATGCAGGTCGCTGTTGACTGTCGCGACAACGAAACGGTCTACGCTGGCTCTCAGTTTGGCAACTACTTTCGGATGAATACCCGCACCGGCGACCGCAACTACATCACGCCGCAACACAAATTAGGTGAACGCCCCTTCCGCTGGAACTGGCAGACGCCGATCCACTTGTCGGTGCACAATCCCGACATCCTGTACATGGGTTCCAACTACTTCCACCGGTCGCTGAACCAGGGCAAAGATTTTGTAAAAATCTCAAATGACCTTACCAATGGTGGGCAACCCGGCGATGTGCCCTACGGCACCCTCTCCGCTATTCACGAATCGCCCCTGCAATTTGGGCTGCTCTACGCGGGCTCCGATGATGGACTCGTACACATCAGTCAGGACGGTGGCTACAGTTGGCAAAATATCAGTGCCGGGCTGCCGCCCGACTTCTGGGTAAGCCGTATCCAGGCCAGCCAGTACGAAGAAGGCCGGGTGTACCTGGCGCTTAACGGTTACCGGTGGGACAACTGGAATGCCATGCTTTACCGCTCCGATGACTATGGCCAAACCTGGGAAATCATTGGCCGCAACCTGCCCCAGGAACCCATCAACGTCGTGAAAGAAGACCCCACCAACGAACAATTGATTTACGTAGGTACCGATCACGGGGCTTACGTTTCCCTGGACCAGGGGGTGAACTTCCAGGCCTTCCGCACCGGGCTCCCCGGAGCGCCCGTGCACGACATCGTCGTGCACCCCCGCGATAACGACATCATTATTGGCACCCATGGCCGGTCACTTTACCTGGCTTCGGCCCGCGAGCTCCAGGCAATGACACCGGCAGTAATG
Source organism: Bacteroidota bacterium (assembly GCA_003045895.1). Taxonomy (GTDB): domain Bacteria; phylum Bacteroidota; class Bacteroidia; order Chitinophagales; family Saprospiraceae; genus Lewinella. Next base: position 205,157 of record PZPC01000001.1, on the reverse strand, counting down.
GCGAGCCAGGTGCAGCTCTTCAAGCTCGAAAACACCCGCCGGGGCCGTTCCTGGGGTGGTCAAAGTTGGACACGGGATAATGCCCCCGAGATGAACCTCCCGGTTTACGCTCAGGCGGCCGGACGGGCTACCGTAACAATCAGTGCGGCTGACGGGCCCCTTTTGACTACCTTTTCGGCCGATCTTAAGGCTGGCTTACAGTACCTCACCTACGACTTCACCTACACCAAGGATGCCTGGCCAGGTTACCGGAAAATGCTGGAAAGCAAACTCAAGGAAGACGATAGCCTCCCTGATATGGAACCCGCCGATGATGGTAAATACTACCTGCAGAAAGGTAAATTTACGGTAACCGTGGAACTGGGGGGAAGTAAGAGCGAGCAGTCGTTTGAAATTAAATAAAACAGGGCCGCTATATTCATTCATGAAAATTTTCGACAAGTTCAGCCATTTTGGTAACGTTATTTCTGGGAGGGGTACTAACAATGTACCCATAAGGCAAGTAAAAATTATTTTTTCATCTTTTGGAAAACCAAACCGACGGTACCTACCGTAAGTAAGGATAGGAACAGGAGAAAAGTCTCCCTTTCACCAAAGAAAAAAATTTTAACAAACCTTTAAATATTTGGGAACAACATCCGGCGGCAAAAGAGAGTTTTACCACCAAACCGTGCTACCCAATATAACCCATTGAATCCAACGATCATGAATACCCGAAAAATCAAATTAGCGCTTACGGCTGGCTTAATCAACAAAAACACCAACAGCAACGCCCTGGCTTCCGTAAAAGACCTGATGACCAGTTTCGCCGATGAGGTCGGCCATTTTTTAGGTTTGATTAATATGGGCAACGCATCTCTGGGTAGTAACACTATCCGCGAAAGCTACGCCTTGCGTTATGAAAATTGCACCCTGAATGTCGACTTGGTTTCACAAGCAAACCGGCAAACCATTCAAGGATTCAACCTCCGATAACCTTTTTAGTAGATACTAATCAATAAAAAAGCGCCACTTCCCAAGGGAAGTGGCGCTTTTTTATTTTCAAACTCACCTGTTGAGGCAACTACCTGGTTCAATGGTTTGCTGGTAAACACCAGTTTTCCTATCCTCCTACCCGCTGTGCCTCATCTTCGAGACCCGTTTGGCGGCGGCGGGATTTGACATTCTGGTTACCAAAATTATAGCTCATACTGAGACTCACGCGACGGCTGTCCCAGTTGCCCCCACCGGCAGATTCCAGGCCGTTGAATATGGATACCCCGTCCCAACCCGTTTCGTAAAACAAATCGCTGGCGCTCAGGCGTACGTTGAGGGCATCGTTAAAGAATTTCTTCTGTAGCCCCACGTCCAGGCTCCAGCTGGATTCGTACTTGAACACGCCACCCCAAACGCCCGGGCCACCAAAGTAGCCGGAGACCTCACCTTTGAAACCCTTCGGCAAATCAAACGTCTGCTGCTGGTAGATAGAATAGGTAAAGGCCTGCACGTCCACTACGGCGCCGTTGCCGTAATCGGCCTGGTTGTTGAGGTGGGAGGCACTGAAATTGACGTACGAGTTCCACCCTTCCCGCACCTGAAAAGGTGCACTGATATTGAGGCTAAAAACCGTTTGGCTGGCCAGGTTCTCCCAGGTGATGAAGTTGGCGCGTTCATCTTCCGTATCGGGTGCGATAAGGCGGGTGATCTGATCGGTAGTGCGGCTGTAGCTCAACTTGAAATTGTAGCGGTATTTGAGGGTATAACCCAATTCGAAGTTGTTGACAATCTCCGGACGCAGGAAGGGGTTGCCCTTTTCGTAGGACAACTGGCTCAACTGGCTGTTGAAGGGATTGAGTACATTGTAGTCGGGCCGGTTGATCCGGCGACCGTAGTTGAGGGCCAGGTTGTGCTCCGGTGCCATCTGCCAGGTCAGTCCGGCATTGGGGAACCAGCTGAGGTAATCCTGGTTGACGGGCGGTGCCATCAATTCGGGCAAGAAGGCCCGCAAATCCCCCACGGCATCGGTCTGCTCGGCCCGCAAGCCCAGCGAAAAACTCCATTTCTCGTTGATGGGCCGGTTAAAGCTCAGGTAACCCGCGTAGACATTTTCGTCGTAATTGAACCGATTGGAAAGGGTATCATTCTGGATGGCCTGGCTGTTGATCAGGTCAGACACCAAAAAAGTATTGTTGGATATCACCCGGCTAATTTTTCCGCCCAGGCCCAGTTTACCACCAAGGAAGTCCTGTTCAAAATCAACTTTGGCGGTATAAATATCAATATCCGTGGGCGTATCAAAAGTATTGATGACCTCCGTGAGCAAGTTTTCGCGGGTGGCATCGAAATAGCGGTTGGGTTGTAGGCGATTGACCGCACTGCGGTAGCGACCGTAGTCGAGGTCGAGATTAAGGCTACTTCCTTTCCGGTCGTCGAACCGGTAATTGACGTTGTAGGTCGTATTCTTACGTTCGCGTTCATTGACATTATTGGAGACCAGGATGCTATCGATCAGGGCAGGTGTTTCCAGGTTGGAAATAACAATCTGGTTCAGGTCTTTGCTATTTCCATTAAAATGGTTGCCACTGACCAAGAATCCGAGGGTGTGCTTCTCGCTGAGAAAAAAGTCGGTACCGAGGCGGTAGTTGATGCCTTTTGATTCATTGCGCATCCGGTTGATTTCGTCGAGTTGGATCCCGTTTTGGGTACTGAAGAAATCCATATTGTGGTAACTCAGGTTATTATTCCCCCCCATGGTGCCGAAAGCATTGAACCATTTATTGCGGTAGTTCCCACTCAGGCTACCGTTGGTCTGGGCGTAGCGGCCCTGGCTAAACGTGCTGCTGATGGCCCCATTAGCCCCCAGGTTCTTGTCTTTTTTCAAACGAATATCAATGATGCCCGCGTTGCCTTCGGCCTCGTACTTGGCCCCCGGATTGGTAATGATATCGATGCGGTCGATCTGCTCGGCCGGGATATTCTCCAAATAGGCACTCAGTTCCTGGCCGGTGAGCGGCAAACGTTTGCCATCTACGTAGAGCAAAACGCCCGCCCGCCCCAGCACACTGATATTGTCGTTGTTGTCAACGGTTACGCCGGGTGCTTTGCGCATGAGCGAGAGGGCGTTGGACCCCACACTGTTGATGGTTCCCTGCACGTTGAAAACCGTGCGGTCGGGCTTGATTTCCACCATGGCCCGGTCGGCCGTTACCGTTGCCGCAGCCAATTCCACGGCGGTACTGGAGAAGCGCAAGACTTCCAGATCGAGTTGTTGGTTCTCCGCAATTACAATACCGCGCTGCCAAAGGTCGCTGGCGCCGACGTAAGTAGCCGACAAGTCGTAGGTGCCAGCGCGGAGGTTGGCCACTCTGAAAACACCAGCTTCGTCCGTCGTTTCTACTTTGATCAGGGTACTGTCGGTTGCTTGATAAAGCGCTACATTGGCAAAGCTAACTGCTGCTCCGTCGGGGTCTTGCAACTGCCCCTTGATGCTTGCTGTTTGGGCCATTAAGCTTAGTGCCCCTGCAAAAAAGGATAAAGTAATAAGGTATTTCATAACAGTCGTGTGGGTGATAACGCAACGGCAATAGCAACAGCCAGGTCACCAAATTGTTACGTCAGTTTAATGGGTAGAATTATTTCATGCTAAGAGACCGCAATATCCAGGCTTTGTTGCACAAGCGCCCGGCGAAATCGACGAGTAGCCACGGAAAATGGATGAAGTGGCCATAATTTGATGCCGTCAAAGATAAGAAAGGAAATTGTCCGACACATTAAAAGTTTAATATTTTTTTATTTAAAACAATAAATTTACCAAAACCAGCAATCGACTTGTCGTGTTGTATACCTTTAAACAACGATTACACCTTATATTTATGTCCAAGCAAATAGTAGCCTTCGGCGCCAGCAATAGCCAACATTCGATCAACAAGCAACTGGCCACCTACGCCGCCCACGAGGTACCTAATGCGGAAGTGGTGATTTTAGATCTCAACGATTACGAAATGCCCATTTACAGCATCGACCGGGAAAAAGCGACGGGGATTCCCCAATTGGCCCATGATTTCAAATCCCAACTCCGGGCAGCAGGCGGTATCATCATTTCTTTTGCCGAGCACAACGGCGCTTACGCCACTGCCTTCAAAAATATCTTCGACTGGATATCGCGCATTGAAAAAGACGTTTGGTACAACAAACCCATGTTTCTACTTGCCACTTCGCCCGGCGCCCGCGGCGGTCAAACCGTGCTGGAAATTGCCCACAATAAATTTAAATTCATGAACACCAATACCATCGCTACGTTCTCTTTGCCCGCATTCTCCCGGAATTTTTCACCGGAAAGTGGTATTTTAGATGCAGCCTTACAGATGGCTTTTCAAGATCAGTTGGGGCAATTTGTAGCCAGTTTATAGCGCTTGTCTTTGGAATAAATGATTTTTTCGGAGCTACTCCCCTTTTATTCCTTATTTTCGACCATGAAACAGCTCGTTTTTCTCCTCCTTATTATACTTCCCATGACGCAACTGAAAACCCAGCCGGCGGAAGTGCTGGCGGCTTTCCAGCCCGGGCAATTTACCAGTTCTACGGGTCACCAGTTGCCCTACCGGGTGCTCTGGCCCGTAGGTTATAAGCAAGATACGACCCATCGTTATCCAATGGTACTCTTTCTGCACGGCGCCGGCGAGCGGGGAACCGATAACCAGTTGCAACTGACCCACGGCGCAGCGCTTTTTCTGGCCAATCAGACCGCTTATCCAGCTATTGTGGTCGTACCCCAGTGTGCAACCGAAGATTACTGGGCACAAATGGAGAAAGATACCCTGGGCAACCGCTTTTTCAACTTTGATGAGGTTCCCAATCCCAGCCTGGCAGCAGTAACCGAATTGCTCAATCAATTCCTGCAAACCGAACAAACAGATCCCGAACGGATCTACCTGATGGGCCTGAGTATGGGCGGCATGGGCACTTTCGAATTGCTGGCCCGCCAGCCCCAGACTTTTGCCGCTGCCGTACCTATTTGTGGAGGTACCAACCCCGCTCTCGTCCCCATCTACGGCACGCAGGTGCCGCTGTGGATCTTTCACGGAACGGATGATGGCGTGGTTGAGGTGATCCATTCCCGCCGCGTGGTGGCGGCCCTGAAACGGTTAGGCGTTGCAACCCGCTATACCGAATACCCCGGTGTCGGGCACGGCAGTTGGGACAATGCTTTCGCCGAACCCGAACTCCTGGCGTGGTTGTTTAGCCACCGCCGCCAGCAGTAATCCCCTTTTCCTGGATAGATTTTGTACTCCTTTTCGGCAAGCTAGATGAACTTCCGAGGTATTTTATTCTATCGACAGCTCCAATGGCGATGGTTCTGATACCCCCTCCTGGCAATGCACACAAGTCAGGTTCTATCCAGTCCTGGCGGGCAGCTGCCGAAAAAAGGCGTGCTTTACTGTAGTAACTAAGCAGATAATCACTCCTTCCAGTCTGCCCGGCTATAAAAGCATTACACGCTGTCACGAGTGAAGGATAGTTGCCCGTCTGCAGATGGTAGTTCGCGGCTGGTAAACCGAGCCACAATGGATTCGATGAATTCAAGCGAGTAAGTTTTCAACAGCAGATTAAGGTTTGGTCCTGGTACTTAGTAATTTAACAGAAATAACTGATCCCATTTTGCAGTATGATAGTGGAGGTTATTAGTCAAATTGATTTTTCAAAAAAAAAATAAATATACCTGATTTCTACTGTTCTAGTCAATTGAAATTCGTTTTTAATTGGATAAAATTGGATATAAAATTGCAATCTCGAATAAAAACGGATAAATTTGTGAGATAAACAAACAACCATGGAACGGCTCCTCCAACTCGACTACCTTACCCAGGCATCCCTCCAAAAAGTCATCACCGATATTGACACCTACAACCGGGCCTGGAAAGTACAAGCCCACCTCAGTACCGATCAGCTGCGGGAACTGCGCCAGTTGGCAACGGTCCAAAGCGTCGGTTCCTCTACCCGTATCGAAGGTAGCCGCCTGACGGATGAAGACATTGCGAAACTGATCGAGCACCTTCGCATTCAACAACTAAAGAGCCGCGACGAACAGGAAGTCGCAGGCTACTACACCACGCTGGATATCATCCAGGAACAATTTCGCGACCTGGAACTGACCGAAAACCTCGTCAAAGGACTGCACAAAGAATTGTTGCGCTACAGCGACAAGGACGCCCACCACCGGGGAGACTACAAGCAACTGTCGAACCAGGTTGTCGCAACCAATGCCTCCGGGCAGGAGCAAATTATTTTTCAGACAACCGATCCTGCGCTCACGCCCGTCGCGATGACGGCCGCTATTGACTGGTTTCACCGGGAACGAACGGCAGGCAACCGGCACCCACTACTCGTCATTGGCACCTTCATTTACGAGTTCCTCACCATCCATCCCTTCCAGGATGGCAACGGGCGTTTGAGTCGGCTGCTGACCACCTTGCTGTTGCTGCAAGGGGGATACGAATTTGTGCTCTACGCCAGTCTGGAACGGGCAATTGAGGACGACAAAGCAGGGTACTACAAAGCCCTCATGGCTGCCCAACGGCACCGGGGTACGGCGGAAGAGGCGATTGGCCGCTGGCTGTATTTCCTGCTGAACGCTATCCGACAAATAACAGAAAGGCTGGCACAGGACGAGCAGTCTATCGTGGCAGAGCCCGCCGCGCTGTACCTCAACGCCCGGCAACGGCGCGTACTGGATTTTGTCCGCCGGGAAGGCACCTTGTCTGTACGTGAATTGGATGCACTGCTGCCCGAGATCAGCCGCAACACCGTCAAATATGATCTGAAGCGGTTGACCGACGCTGGGCTACTGCGCGCCAGAGGACGGGGACGTGGGACGGTGTATGAGAAAAATTAGTGTGCGGTTAAGCTTGAAATGACAGGTGTAAAAGGGTAAAAGTGTAAAAGTGTAAAAGTGTAAAGGTGTAAAGGTGTAAAGGTGTAAGTGCCGGGACAATAATAAAGGCGTAAAAATTCGCTCCCAATTTACCCGTCATTTCAGTATTTTGGGGGCCTGATTTTTCTGTCCAACCGAAAAATGTAATTTCAGAACACTTAACTATTATGCTACAAAAGAGCCACCTTGTTTTAATTTCCTTGCTGTTCCTGGGTACCCTGGGCTACGGCCAAATGCCTGCTATTTTGAGTCTGGAAGCCGAGGCCCGCCTGCGCGACGAATGGCTCACCGAACGGGTAGCCACTATTCTCCCCGACCTCATGCGACGCGAAGGCATCGATATGTGGCTCCTCATCAGCAGGGAGTACAACGAAGATCCGGTATTAAAAACTTTCTTGCCCAGCAACTGGCTTTCGGCGCGGCGTACGACGATTCTTCTGCTCTATGACAATGGCACAACCATCGAAGCGCTGGCTTGTGCCCGCTACGCGGTAGGCAGTGTTTTCCAGAAAGCCTGGGATAAGGAAACCCAACCCGACCAGTGGGCGGCCCTGGCCGAACTGGTTAAAGCCCGGAACCCGCGCAAAATTGCCATCAACCGCTCCGAACACTTCGGCCTGGCCGACGGCCTCACCTCCTTCCATTACGAACAATTGCAACGCTACCTGGAACCTACTTACCGCGACCGCCTGGTCAGCGCCGAACGACTGGCCATCGGCTGGCTCGAAACCCGCCTGCCTGCCGAACTGACCGCCTACCGACAAGTAATGCGCATCGCTCACGAAATCATTGCCGAGGGGTTCTCGGAACAGGTCATCACCCCCGGCATTACCACGACCGACGAGGTGGTCTGGTGGTTCCGCGAACGCATCCGGGAGCTGGGATTTACGGCCTGGTTTCACCCTACCGTAGACGTACAACGCGCGGACCCTGGAAATACCGAAAGCCAACGGAGTTTTGCCGGCCGGCCAGCCACCACCCTTATCCAACCGGGTGATCTCCTGCACGTCGATTTTGGCATTACCTACCTCGGACTGAATACCGACACCCAACAGAACGCTTACCTCCTGCGCCCGGGCGAAACCGCCCTCCCACCCTACCTGGTAGCGGCACACCAGCAAGGACTTCGGCTGATGGATATCCTGACGGCCCAGTTTAAAACCGGGCGAACGGGTAACGAAATGCTCGCCACGGCCCTGGGGCAAGCCCGCAAGGAAGGCTTAAAACCCAGCATCTATAGCCACCCCATTGGCTACCATGGCCACGGGGCAGGGCCGAGTATTGGCATGTGGGATCAGCAGGACGGCGTGCCCTTTAACGGCGATTACCCGCTCTACCCCAATACGGCCTATGCCATTGAGTTGAACAATGCCATTTTTATTCCCGAATGGAATAAGGAGATCCGCATTATGCTCGAAGAAGATGCCTACTTCGACGGCGAAAACTGTGCCTACATTGATGGTCGGCAAACGGCGCTCTACGTTATTCCCAGGGTATTACCCGCCCACGGGAAATAAAACGCCAAAAAACAAGAAGGCTGTTAGGTACAAAAAAATCTGGTCCACGAGTTAAGCTATGATCGGTATTCGGACGACCACTTCAACGCCTTTTACTACCCCATCTTCAACGACCTCTGCGAGGTGGTAAGGTGATTCTTCCGTTGCATAGCCGAGTAGTTCCAGGCGCTCGCGGATAACGTTTAAGGCTGTTGAGCGATGTCCTTTGTTACGCGTGGCTGCACTTGCTGCAAGACCCCGACCATTGTCGCGGATGGTGACCACCAAGGTGGAAATCCCTTCTTCCAACAGGGTGATATCGATACGACCACCGGTCGCTTTGCCGTGGAGGCCATGGTGAATGGCATTCTCCAGGAAAGGTTGCAAAAGCATGGGAGGAATCTCGATCAGGTCTGCTTCCAGTTCTTTATCCTGGTGAAAGTGGTAGGTAAAGCGTTGTCCGGCGCGAAAACTTTCCAGATCGAGGTAATGGCGGAGGTTGTCCAGCTCATCGCTCAATTTGATGCGGTTGGACCGGGAGTGATAGAGGGTAGCGCGCATGAGGGCACCAAACTTGGTCAGGTACTGGTCGGCCCGCTGGTATTCCCCCTGGTTCAGATCGTGCTGAATACCCTGTAGTACATTGGCCAAAAAGTGGGGGTTCATTTGCAGTTGCAGGGCCTTGTTTTCCAATTCCAGTAGCCGGTTGTCCAGGCGCAACTTTTCTTCTACCTGTCGCTGGCGGCTTTGCCAGCGCCTGCTCCACCGCCAGATCAAGGTAGCTAGCCACAGTATTGCTGCCAGCACCAGGCAAAACCTAAACCACGAGGTTTGCCAAAAAGCGGGGACAATTTCTATCGGCAACACCAACATTTGACTTACCCGTTCGCCCTTGCCGACGGCCCGGGCCCGGAAAGTGTAACGGCCTGGTGGCAGGTTGGCGTAGGTGATGGTCTGTTGGGTAGCGGGTGGCGACCACTGCTCGTCCCAGCCTGCGAGTTGCCACTGGTATTGGAGGTCACCGGGTTGAGCCAGATCCAGGGCCTGAAGGTCGAAGCTCAGGTGATTCTGGGTATTGGTCAGGGTCAGCAGCTTTGTGTTTGGCTGCCCCCAACCATTCAGGACGGGTTGGCCAATGGTGTCCCGTACGGAGCGGTAAAGGATGCGAATATCCGCAAATGCCAGTTCCGGAGGAGGTGCCAGGGTGGGACGTAGGGATTGGTTTTCGTGTAGCATCAGGCCGTTCATGGTACCGAGCCACACGTTGCCCAACGAATCGGTGAGGGCGGCATTCGTGCAAGTTTCGATCCCCGTAAAGCCTGCTTCCTGCCCGTAGAAGGTGACCTGTTTGAGGTTGCGGGCCGCGTCCAATTCTACCTGATCTACGCCGCGTTCACTCCCCACCCAGAGCTGCCCTTGCTGGTCGATGGTCAGGCAGTAGAGGTTATTGGATTGCAAACCGTCCCGGTTGGTAAAGACCCGCAGGTGCATCTTTTGGGACGTCCAGCCCAGGCGCACCAGGCCACGGGTAGTGGCCAGCCAATAGTAGCCGGCCGTATCCTGCCGAACAGCCCGCACGGTGGGTGCCGGCAGCCCATCGGCAGTAGTGACCTGCCAGTACAGGGTGTCGGGTGACCAACACGCCAGGCCGCGATCGCGGTAGGCGATCAGGAGGCGGCCCAGCTGGTCTTGCGCCAGGCTTTCGATACGCCCCAGGGGTAGACCGTGCTCCCGGCCAAAGCTGCGACAAGTGAAAGACAGGCCGGTAGAATCTTCCCTTACTGTCAGCAGGCTCAGCCCTTCGTAAGCCGTGGCTACCCACCAACTGTTGGCGGTAGCCAGCACCATGTCCAGGACAAACTGGCCACAAAGCCCCACGTCGTACCAACGATTGGCGCTTTTCACTTTGATCCCCGCACCCGGCGTGCCCATCCACAACCGGCCCGCGGCATCGTAATGCAAGGCTTTGATCTTTTGCCCAACCAGGGCAGAATCTTGCGCAAAAACGGTAGGCCCCGCGATGGTCTGGCGAAAAACGCCCGCTTCCCCGACGGCAAACAACAAGCCCAATGAATCGGAATAAGTGAGCGCATAGACTTCTTTACCCACCAGCCCGCGGTCTTCGTCGAAAGCCTGAAAAGGCGCCCGCCGCAAACAACTCAGGCCGCCGCCCGAAGTGCCTACCCAGAGGTTGCCCCAGCGGTCGCTGGTGAGGGCGCGGATATGGTTGCTGAGCAACCCCTGCTGTTTTCCGATGGCCACCCAGGCTTGTCCGCCCTTCGGCAAGAGAAACAGCCCCTGGTCCTGGGTTCCCAACCAGCTGTCGCCCTGGGGAGACACATAGAAAACCGTAGGCGTTTGAGCGGGTACCCGGCGGGCCCGCAGCGAATCGGGCCCGACGGCAAAGAGTTGGTTGCCGGGCGCGAGGGCCCACGTTTGGCCACGCTGGTAGCGGAACAAAGCCCAGACCTGGTGGCTGGCCGCAAATTCAGCCGGCATGGTTCGCCAGGACTGACCATCCCACTGCCACGCGCCACGGTCGGTACCCAGTAGCAAGCGGTGAGCTTCGACCACCAGACAGTAGGGACGAAGATAGGGCATCGGCAGCGCGAGGGTATCCCAGTTGGTGCCCTGACGGCGGTAGAGTTGTGTTTCAGTCAGCACCCATATTTCTTCCGGTTTATTGCGCCCGTCGATCGCCAGGATATTGGTACCGGAGAGGAACGTTTCGAAAGTTTGTCCATCGTACCTGGCCACCCCCTGGTCGGTACCAATCCAGAGGTTGCCCGGCGCATCTTCCCAGAGGGCTTGTACGTAGTTGCCAGGCAGGCCATCCCCGTCCGAAAAGGTGCGGAAGCGTTCCCCGTCGAAACGAGACAAACCCCCTCCCTGGGTACCTGCCCAGACGTAGCCGCGCCGATCGGCCAGTACCGCGTACACTTGCGACTGGGCCAGGCCTTCCGCTACGGTGTAGGTTTGCACCTGCCGGGGCTGGGCCAGCAAGCAAAAAGGAAACAGGAAGAGAAGGTAAATGAGGCGCATGGCAGGTAATCGGCTGAGTTATGGGGCTAAAATACGACTATTTCCTATCCCGGCTTCCTATTTACCAATAGCCTGAACTTACCTCATCTGGCAGCTTCCACCGTGCAGTAGGTCTGGTAAATCGCTAGGCGCCGAGCTCGTCTTCTACCATGGGCAACAGGCGCGAATCTTCCAGTGCGGCGGTGCGGTGCCCCATGCCTTTGAGATAGGCCGTATTTTGGGCAAAAGCCAAAAAACTGGCCACGCTTTGCTGACGAACCAAGAGTACGGAATGCCAGCTTTCGTCAGTAGGGCCGATTAAAAAATCCCCACCTTTTCCCATAAAAATGACTTCCCCTCCCGATTCTTCCAAAAAGGGCCGGGTATGCGCCATATACAATTGGTAAGCCCTGGCTCCACTGATGGGTGATTCCGGAGCGAGCTCGGGCGTTGCCGAATAATCGGCAATTTCGCGGAAGCGGAGCAAGTTGAGCATGACCACGCTACCGGGAATTTGGCGCATGACAAAGTCACGGCCAGCCGTTTGGGTGGGGTCTAAGTATTTTTCTTTCATATTAGGCTTGTGGTAGGGGACTAATCTCCCTGTTCCTTTTTTTAAAATAAGCAATGGCTACTCCTAACAAAATGACCGTTAACAAGGAGCCTTCGAGGCCAAATTCACCACCAGTGAGCCATTCTGGTCCATTGATATCCAATTGCAGGAGCCGGTAAGTGTTCATGCCGCTGACGGCAAACCCCAGGACGGTACTTTGCAGAAAGTTCCAGCTGGCGTGCAGGGCAAAAGGCGCCCAGATGCTCTGGGTATGGAGGTACAGTTGCCCCATCAGGTAACCGCCCAGGACAATCTCCAGGCCAGCCAACCACGTGAAAGCATCGTTGCCAGCGTGCAGCAGGCCAAAAACCAGGGCTGCTCCTAGCAATGCTACCTGCGGACCAAAATAGTGCTGCAGGTGGGCCTGCAGAAAAGACCGCATGACGATTTCTTCCGCCAGCGGTTGGATCAGGAAAAACAACAACCAACCCCAAAAAAGAGGCGGCTCAAAGAGGAAGGCGGTAATTTGTACCCAACCGCCAACCCACAGCAACAGAAAACAGAGTACCAAAATACTGCTCCCAACCCAAAGACCGGTACCCAGACTGTAGCCGAGGCGCGCAGTGGTAAAGCCCATTTCAGCCAGGCCTGGCCGACGGGCAAAAAGGTTAAGGAGGTAAGCCGCGGAGAAGACCGCCAGCAAGGTAATGCCCCACTCTTTGAACAACTCACGCAACTCCAAGGGGGCAACGGCAAGGGTCAAAGGGGAGATGAGTTGGTCGAGAAGTAGGACGACCAGGGTAGCAATGGCTACGAACCCGAGGGTCTCCAGCAGCAGGAACAGCAGTTTTTTCCACCAGGGAATTTCAATTGCGGGAATTGGAAGCATACCTATGACCTTTGATTGTGGCATCAACAGGCGCACCACTGTGATGATGACCGCAAAGGTAAGGAACGTCCGACTGACTTGTTAGCCATTTAATTAAGGAACGGCCACGGTAGTAGAGAGGGGTTTACAGGCCCAAACGGGTTCGAAAGCATTGTTTTCATTTTGGTAGTAGCAAATCAGGGTCGCATTGTCCTGGTGGCGATAAAAGGCATTGTTGGCGTACTGGTGCCCCGTAGAGTACTCCGCCTGGTAGATGAGGCGCAGCTGATTGGTATCCCAGGACACGAAGGCCTTATCGACACCTACCAGGCAACCGGCGGTGAGGGTACTCGTTTCGAAAATCACCTGCCGGGGTTGGGTACTGATTTCGTAGACGCGCAATAAGTTGCTGGAGCCACAATCGTCGAACAGGCAAAGGCCTGCAATAGCGAGGCTGGCTTGCAACTGGCCCTGGTGGATCACCTTCAGATCGGCCTGAATATCCTCGGGCGCCCGGCGCTGTTCGAGGTGCAAGCCCAGCGCGACCAGTTCGGTGGTACCATCCTGATCCAGGTCGTAGTACAACCAACTTTTGGCCAGGTGCCCACCCCACACGTAGCCGGTATAGGTTTGGCCGGTGGTGGCCTGGCAGGCCGTCACCTTGAACCACTGGTCCTGGTATCCTTTTTCCGTGCTGACAACTGCCCTGGCAACGGGAATGAGCTGATTGGTAACCACCTCTCCCAGCCCCAGATAGCCAGCCACCGCAGCCTGGACATTGGGGTACTGGCGGACGGGCGTCTTTTCGGTAAAACTAACCAAGCGGGCCCCATCTTCATAAAAGAGCGCCGTCTGGCTGTATTGATGAAACCAGTAGTAGTAATCGCGAAGTTCTTCACCCGTGTAGCGCACTTGCGCAGCTAGTGTACTCACCAGGAAGTAGAAGAAATACGTAACCAGGAGGGTGATTTTCATAAGGCGTGAATTTGGGATTGATTATTTTGCAAACGAATAGATAGGCAAAATTATTACTCGCCAAAAGCGTTTTGTGCCAGTACCTTTACCAACAACACCGTAACCACTTAGTGGCTATGCAAGTTCGCTAAGCTTAGGTTGCACACCTTCAGCAGGTAACACTATTGCTGAAGTGCCTGAAAATTAGCATAGGAAAGCAAGCCGTGGTCAGCGGCATGTTCGGCTGCCGTACCATAATTTTTGACCAACAGGCTGGGGATGTCCGTCAGTGAGGAGAGAATCCGCTGTACCCTTTGTGCCCGGTTACTGCTGTGTACATCGCGAATATAAATCGCTTTGATGCGCCCAGGGTAGCGCTGGCAAATAGCCTGGTAGATATCGGCATCCCGTTCGCCGCTGTCACCAATCAGGACAAAAGGCAGCTTGGGGTACAGCTCAAGAATGCGAATAATCTGTTCGTGCTTGTGGCCGAGGTAGCCCGCGGAATTATCCTTATAGGGCAGGCCAAAATCGCGGAGTAGCAAGGGTCCGCGGGGCAGTTTATTGAGGTCGAGAAATTCTTCCAGAAAGTCGTAGAGGTTCCACGGGCTGTTGGATACGTAAAAGAAGGGATTGTAGCAATGGCCCGCAGCGCCGCGCCGCAGTGCCTGGTAAAAGGGAGCGACCTTGCTAAAAGCTTGTCGCGAAAATGCATTTTTGATGATGGTCAGGTAGATGGGCCGCCATTTGAGCCAACTGGTCACGTAGGTCTTCAGAATGGTATCGTCGATATCGCTGATGATACCAAAGGTGGTGGCAGATCCGGGGATGAGTATTTCTGCTTCCTGGCTGATGTTTAGCTGCTGCCCGGAAATAGCCGTTAAATTTACCTGTGCTTTTTGCCAAAACGGCGGCTTAGCGGGCGGCGGGGGCAGCGGGGTAGCCAGGTAAGTATCGAGGGTAAAATAACCTTCGGCATCGGTAACCAACTCAAATTCTTCACCGGCAAACTTGACCCGCACGTGGGCATTGCTGATGACCCGCGAGTTGAAGCGTTTGATGGTATTGTTAAAATTGCGCCAGGCGCTGTCTTTTTCGTTCTTTAAGATGCCGTTATCCAGCAAAACCCGGCCAGATAGAAAGAGATAATCGCGACGGCCAAACCCCCGGTAAGTATGCAAATATACTGGGCGATAATTGCCCCAGCCCAGGTGCCCCCACAAGCGACTCCAGGAATGCCCCAACTTTTTCGACCAGTAATGTAAGCGGGTACGAGCCATCGGTAAACTGGATTTTTCGGTTTTGCGGGCTTTACATCAATGTTCCACAACAGGCTATTGTTGCAATTAGGCTTCAAAAAGCGAGTCAACGAAAGCTTTTTTATTGAAAATCTGTAACTGATCGATGCGTTCGCCCACTCCGATATACTTGATGGGAATACTAAACTGTTCGGAGATACCAATAGCAACTCCTCCTTTCGCGGTGCCGTCCAACTTGGTCAGGGCCAGGGCCGTGACATCGGTAGCATTGGTGAAATGAGTAGCTTGTTCCACTGCATTCTGCCCCGTAGTTGCATCCAGAACGAGCATTACTTCGTGGGGCGCGCCGTCCAGGCGCTTGCTGATACTGTTCTTGATTTTGCTCAGTTCCTTCATCAGGTTGAACTTGGTGTGGAGGCGGCCGGCCGTATCGATAATGGCTACGTCACAATTATTTTTGATGGCGTAATCGACAGTTTCGAAAGCGACGGCGGCCGGGTCGGTATCCATCCCTTTGCTGTAAAAATCACAACCGACCCGCTCCGACCAAATCTTAAGCTGGTCTACAGCAGCGGCACGGAAGGTGTCGCCGGCTCCCATGACGACCTTGAGTCCTTGCTGCTGGTACTGGTGGGCCAATTTGCCAATGGTGGTGGTCTTCCCTACACCGTTGACTCCAACGACCATGATCACACACGGACGCTGGTCGGTCGGTAGGGTGTAGCCTTCCAGATCCACCGTGTTGTTTTCGGCCAACAGTTGCACGATCTCATTCCGTAGGATTCCGTTCAACTCGGCGGTATTCAGGTATTTGTCCCGGGCCACCCGCGCTTCAATCCGTTCGATAATTTTAACGGTGGTTTCCAGGCCCACGTCGGAAGTGATCAGGATGTTCTCCAGTTCGTCCAATACTTCCTCGTCAACGGTTGCCTTACCGGCTACCGCTTTGCTCAGCTTACCCAAAAAAGAAGCCTTGGTCTTTTCCAACCCGGCATCGAGATCTTCTTTTTTCTCCTTGTTGAAGAATTTGGAAAAAAAGCTCATATCAGCACATCTTTAGTCAAATGTCAAAATAGCGGGGGTAAAGTAACCTAAACTATATTTAAAAACGGGGTCGTAATTGGTCAAAAACAAATACAAAGAGGCTTTTCTGGTGTAAACGACCAGAAAAGCCTCTTTTGAGTACCCAGATGGAAAGCAAAAGGATTATTTCTTTGCCAGAAACTCGTCCACTTTGTCTTTGTGAATCATGACCTCTTTGTAGGTATACTTACCCGTCTTGGGGTCTTTCACACTTTGAACCATCTTAATGAAATCGCGGCCTGAACCTGCATTAGCAGCACGTTGGGCAACCCGTGCGTTCTTTGAAACCTTAGCCATTACAAATTATTTTCGAATAAAAAATGTTAGCTGCAAAATTACGAAAAACCAACTTAACAAGCAAGTACCTGTGCTGATTACTTAATTTCGCGGTGTACTGTTACCCGCTTAAGGATGGAATTGAATTTTTTCAACTCTAAACGGTCAGGTGTATTTTTCCGGTTTTTCTGCGTTACGTAACGAGAAGTTCCAGGCATACCGCTGGTCTTATGTTCGGTGCATTCAAGAATAATCTGAATGCGGTTACCTTTGCTTTTCTTAGCCATGATCGGGTAGCTTTAAATTTTTTTTGCAATTACAACTTAACACCAGTGTCAACCCCCTTACGCTCCAACTTTTTCAAGTAAGCATAAAGACCTAGTTTGTTGATGTTGCGAATAGCGCTCGTGGACACGGTCATCGTGATCCAGCGGCCTTCCTCCTGCAAGAAGAAACGCTTCTTCTGAATGTTAGGCACAAAACGGCGCTTTGTTTTACGGTTCGAGTGTGAAACGTTATTTCCCGTGATGGGCCGCTTACCAGTCAATTGACAAACCTTAGACATACGTCTCCGTATTTAATTCCAATTCGGGATAAATCCCATCGGAAGGTAAAAAAATATTCCCGGGCAAAAGGCCCGGGAATAATTGGGAAGTGACTCTGGGAGGGTTCGAACCTCCAACCTCCTGATCCGTAGTCAGGTACTCTATCCAGTTGAGCTACAGAGCCTAAAACAGCTTCTTTTCCCGAAGCGGATGCAAAGATAAGGACATTTATAAATAGAAAAAACATTTGGCCAAAAAAGTTCTAACAAATTGCGGTTTATCTACCTACTTTCTTCCTCTTACCCCCATTAATTAACTCATGGCTAGCGCTTTGTTGCAAAAAAAGTTTTTTTTGATTCTTGCGCTATTTTCATTCCTGCAGGGGAATAAATAGAACCCCTGACAGATTAATTTGTTGCTGATGCTCGTATTATTTTGCTTCAAGCCCACAAAAAGTATACTATTTCCTTATCCACTGGCCAGAAAACCGGTACTTTGTCGTTGCTGGCGGAAAAATCGCACCGGGGCTTACCCGTACCTGCGATAGGTCACCGTTGGCTTTTTAGACCAGTTCAACGCTTTTCCCCACCAGATGCCTTAACTCACAACCCGCAGCCTGTATGCAACCATTACCCATGCCCCTAGAAAGTATCATCTTTGACCTCGGCGGCGTCCTCATCGACTGGAATCCGCGTTATCTTTACCGCAAGCTCCTGCCAACGGAACAGGAAATCGATCATTTCCTTACCCACGTGGCCACTTCCGACTGGAACGAGGCCCAGGATGCCGGACGTAGCCTGGCCGACGGTACCGCAGCGCTCGTAGCCGCACACCCCGAACACGCGGCCCTCATCCACGCTTTTTATGATCGCTGGCCCGAGATGTTGGGTGGTCCCATCAGCGGCACCGTCGACTTGTTGCAACAACTCCGCGAGCAGGATCGCTACGCCCTCTTTGCACTCACCAACTGGTCAGCCGAAACCTGGCCCATCGCCTGGGAGCAATACGACTTCCTGCACTGGTTCCAGGGCGTTCTGGTGTCTGGGCAGGAACGCATGCGCAAACCGAGTCCGGCGTTCTACCACTTACTCGAAGAACGGTTCCCCCTCCAACTGGCCACCTCCCTTTTTATCGACGACAACCTGCGCAATGTCCAGGCCGCCGAGGCGCTTGGCTTGCGCAGCGTCCATTTCCAATCGCCCGAGCAATTACACGAAGTGTTAAGTACGCTGCTGGTCATGCCAGGCTAGTGGTCTGCTTCTGGCCCCTCCAGGATCAGCCAACTCCGCCCCAATCAGGTGTATCAGTTGAATGGGGAGGGCCGAAGGGGAGGAACAATCCCCCATTTTATGAAAAAAACTGGTGGTAACGGTAACGATCCGATTCCCCCTGGTATCAAAGAACGAAGTAAACATCTAAAACCTATTTCCCACACTTGCTACCCCAACCAACCATAACGATCCCATTGACACGGTAGCAACTACTGCTTATTTTGCCTTTCTTTTATCGTCCAACGAATAACGGCCACCGTGGAAATCCACGGTGGCCGTTTTCGCAAGGCATCCGAATCGATTTAAGCGGTTATTAGGCCACCCAGTGCACCAGATTGAGCCCCTGCCGGTTGGCCAGTAGGGGGTGGTGCGGATAGATACGAAAACCAAATTCGTAAACGCCCGCCAACTTAGGATCGACCGCTACGTGGTAGGTCGCCTGCCCATTGGCTTTGTTCTCTAATTTCAGGGGAGTTACCCGTACCAATTCCAGTTCGTTTTCGTTGATCCGCTTGAAGAATACTAGCTCAACGCCCACAAATTCCGCCGCCAGGCCGCCCAGCGCTACCGTTACTTTGGCATCCAGCTTCTGCCCCACCGGAAGAGGATGATTGGCCACGTCGAAAGTTTCAACGTTTATGGCACTTACTTTCGACCAGTGCTGCTGCACGTGTAGCTTCCAGGCCGCCAAATCTTTGGCTGGTTGGAAACCATTGGCCCGCAACTGGGTATTGGAAACAGCCAGTTTGTTGTAAAAACGGTCGTAATAGTCGTCCAGCATGCGCTTCATGGTGAAGTCAGGTGCTACTTCAGCAATGATATTCTTAACGAAACTCACCCAACGGGGCGACACGCCCTCCGCATTGAAATCAAAGAACGTGGGTACAATATCTGTTTCCAGCATATTGTAAATGTTTTCCGCATCCAGTTCGTTCTGCAGGCTTTGGTCTTCGTAGGTACGGTTGAGCGAAAGCGCCCAACCCGCATCAGGACGGTAACCTTCGGCCCACCAGCCGTCGAGGACGCTGAAGTTGACCACGCCGTTCATGGCCGCTTTCATACCACTGGTGCCCGAAGCCTCCAGGGGCCGGGTAGGCGTATTGAGCCAAATGTCGACGCCCTGCACCAGCAATTTGGCCATCTCCATGTTGTAATCTTCCAGGAAGATGACCTTGCCCACAAATTCCGGGTGCTTGCTGATCTCAATAATCCGGCGAATCAGGTCTTGTCCACCGCCATCAGCGGGGTGGGCCTTGCCGGCAAAGAGAAAAATAACGGGTTTGTCCTGGCTGTTGACAATATTGCGGAGGCGGTCGAGGTTGCTGAACAGCAGGTGTGCCCGCTTGTAGGTGGCAAAACGGCGAGCAAAACCAATGACCAATGCATCTTCGCGCATGTGGTTGGTCACCTCGAAAATGGAACGGGGCGATTGGCCCCGACGGGTCAGGTCCGCCTGAATTTTAGTTTTAACGTAGTCCAGCAAGCGTTTCTTCAACTTGCGGCGGATGGTCATCACGTCTACATCACTGACCTCATGGATCTTCCGCCAAAGGTCGTGGTTCGACTGGTCGCGGAGGAAAGCTTTGCCAAAATGCTTCAGGTAAACCTGGTGCCACTCATTGGCGATCCAGGTTGGGTAATGAACGCTGTTGGTGACGTAGCCAATGTGGAGTTCATCCGAGGTGTAGCCAGGAAACAGCTTGGTAAACATCTTCTGGGAAACCGAGCCGTGCAATTTGCTTACCCCGTTTACCTCCTGCGACAGCCGGATGGCCAGGTGGCTCATGTTAAAGGTTTCCTCTGCTGCATCGGGATTTACCCGCCCGAGGGCCATGAAGTCGCGCCAGGAAATACCGAGGTCATTGCAGAAGTGATACAGGTAGTTGCGCATCATCTGCTCCGGAAAGTGATCGTGGCCGGCAGGAACGGGCGTATGCGTGGTGAAGAGCGACGATGCCCGCACCACTTCTACCGCTTCGTTGTAGCTGAGTCCCTCCTCGTGCATAAGCCGCTTCAGGCGTTCCAAACTCAGAAAAGCGGCGTGGCCTTCGTTCAGGTGGAAGATATCCGGCTTAATAGCCAATAATTCCAATGCCCGGGCACCACCCACACCGAGCAGAATTTCCTGCTTCATGCGGTGCTCGTTGTCACCACCGTAAAGCTGGTGGGTGAGGGCACGATCTTCCCAGCTGTTTTCTTCAATATCGGCATCCAACAGGTAGAGGGAAATGCGGCCAACCTTGAGTAGCCACACTTTGGCCTGAACGGTACGCCCCTGCAGGAAAATCGAAATTTTAACCCATTCATCCTGGTCGTTGCGCACCGGCTCGATCGGAAGCTTGGTGAATTCCTGGGGTGGGAAATTGTGGATTTGGTCGCCATTGAGCGAGAGCGCCTGGTTGAAATACCCGTAGCGGTACAGCAGGCCCATGGCGATCAGGTCGACATTGTCATCGCTGGCCTCTTTGAGGTAGTCACCCGCCAGAACGCCCAGTCCGCCGGAATACAACCGCAAACTGATGTGCAGGCCGTATTCCATACTGAAATACCCGATCCGGGGTTGCCCCTTCTTTTTGGGTTCGGCCAGATAAGCCTGGAAATGCGCGTCAACTTTTTTGAGTTTGTCGATGAAGGACTTATCCTTTGCCAATTCCTCGGTACGTTCCAGACTCAACTGATCGAGTAACGCGACTGCATTGTAGTTGAGCGCTTTCAGCTGCTCGGAGTCAATGCTGTGGAACAATTCGATGGCGTCCTGATTCCAGGTCCACCAGAGGTTGTGAGAAAGTCCGCGCAGCGACTCTAATTCTGCGGGTAAGGTAGACTCGATGAAGATGCGTTTCAGTTTGAACTGCGAGTCTTTGAGTTGGCCAATCATATCTTCCGTTTTTTAACGTGCGCGCAAAGGTAAGTAACCCTGCGCAGATAGCTAAGCGGTATGTTGTGTTTTTTACACTAAGGGGGAGGAAGGGGTAAAAGTGTAAAGGGGGTAAAGGGTAGGTGGGACTTTTGACCTTGCTCCGCCGTTGGGCCGATCGATTTTTCGGCCGTGCTGGCGTGTGGTAGTTCCCAACAACTTATGATGGTCAAAAGTCGCCCAGGCTTGCGCGGAGGAGGAACAGCGGAGCGCAATAGTTGTCCGTCCGTCCTCTCCCAAAGCACGATGTAAGATGTACGATTTTTTTGACTGCATAAGACGCGTACGACTCTTTCCTTGTGGCGGCAATCATGGCCTGCCACGTCTTCAGCATGGGCGATGGAAGTGTAATTTGTAAGCTACAATATTTTGACTTATCTTAAGGGCATAATATATTATTTCTCTCTTTAAAATTTTTGAAAATGAAACAAATTTCCTTTTACATACTATGTGTGTGTAGCATCTTACTAGTGTGCTATTCTTGCACAAAAGACAGCATCTCAACCGATGATGTAGCATTGCAAAAAAATGCTCAACTACAGTTTAATGACGAAATTAGTGCACTAAAAAACAAACCTGTTGACCCCCACGATTGGGTCGAAGATTTTGATGATTGCCAATGTTTCATGAGTGTTATTAGCATTGAAAACGCTTCTTTAGACAACGATGGATTCTGGAGTATTTTTGATGCCACTCCTGGAACTACACCTTATTTTGAAATCAATGGGGTGCAATTAACACCAGGCATATTCACTTAGGGAGTACCAAATACTAACATATCTACTGTTCCACTTCCATCAGATTTTTTTGAGTTAAACTCACCCTCTGCTGGTCAGCATATGTTCTATGTGGTTAGTACTAGCAATAACATCCCCAATCCAGATTATAAAATCAACACCGTAGTTAAATGTTACGATAATTATCACGGAAATAGCTTGAATTTTACGACGACATCTCCTACTTTTCGTTGGGGTGATTACGCTACTGCATTTGGTAGTCCAGATTTCTACTTTTCTTCACATTGGAAAGAATTCTCCTGTCTTGATCTTCCTACTCCCCCTACCAGAAACTAGTTAAAATTAATTAGCAATGAATGCCAGCCTCGAAATTTGGCTGGCGTTCATTGCCATATTAGATCACGCTATGCTTAAAAATACAATTTTTTTATTCCTCATCTTTCTTTACAATTGCGGTGTATTTAGCCAAAATTCTTTTGTAAAAACGCTGGATTTATCAGCTTTACAAGCCGGAGGCCTCTATGGCAGTTTTATGGGGATAGGAAGTGGTAATGGCGATCTTTCTTTAATGATAGCTTACACTTCTGGTTGTGTCATCCTGGAACTTACGCCCTTCGGAGAAATATTACACACCTATTCTTTGTCTTCAGGTAGCGACGCCTGGATGCCACTTCCAAACAATTACAACAGGAAGGGAGCTTTTCACGCAAGCTCCATGCGCAGAGCACTCAATACTGGCAATCCCTCCAGCGCCGTATTTGTAACCAATTTCAACACCGCGCAATACTGGGCCGTACAACTCAGCTACCAGGCCATTCGATTTGAGCGCCAATGCTTTAATAGTACCGGCCAATTATTGACCACTCAATTTATAGCAGAAACAAGTGATAATACACACAGCGAACTGGCCCTTTCCTTATTGAATTCAGCAGACGGCACGCCGATATGGTCTAACGTGTATGATATTGCTGAATTAAATTTTTCCAGAAGCATCTATCCCATTGAAATAAAAGAACTCCCGAACGGACATTTTTCCATTTTATGCCAGGTAGAGCGGAACAATAGCGTTGAAACCTACAGTTTTCTGTTAGAAATAGACCAAGATGGCCAGGTGGTACGCAACCTGGTCGTCGACCATCAGGATTTCGGGTTGGTACTAAGGCAACAATCAGTAGATGCCAGTGGCAATATATATTTGAGCGGCTATACTTTACCAAATAGTACTTCCACGCAAAGTGATGCGGTTTTCATAAAACTTGCCCCCGACCTTTCATTGCTTTGGAGCAAAAGATTATACGCAGAAATGTTTCCATACGATGCCACACACTTGCAGTCCGATGCCAACGACGGTCTTTATTTTGCCTACAGTACACAAGGTGATTTCCCAGTCCTAGCAGGAAAGATGGACAACAATGGCGACCTAGATTGGTACCACGGCTACGCGGCCTATTCTCCTCGCTTGCTGCTCAACGAAGCGCGGGAATTGTTCATTGCCAGCAGGCGCAAATACTTACCTGATGGTACCTACGACAACACCCCTGTTCTTATAAAAACCCGAGATGATGGCTTGATCGACAACTGCGAAACTTACGATGCCTGTTTGGAACAAGCGAATTTTGAGCTTGAATTTAGCGCCTGGCAGGTGACCCCAGACTCCACACTCCATCCATTCCCTATTCCGATTACGGTAACGGCACAACAAGCTGGCACAGCCAACTGGTGCAATGCCCCTCCACGCCCCTCCCCCTTCTTCTACTTACCAGATACCGTTTGTGTAAACCAAATCGTTGTCGCTGATAGTCTTAAAAACGCATTTGCCAACGCCAATGAATGGCACATTCGGGGTTTGGATTTGGATACAACCTCTGTTGCCCCAATCTTTTCGTGGTCTTTTCCCACACCGGGCAATTACAGCATTTCACAAACCACCTGGGTATTGGGGTGTGCGGATACCTATTCTAAAAACATCCATGTCCTTTCCGATCAAGTGAGGCTGTTGGGCGATGATCGCACGCTCTGTGAAGCACCACCTTACGTATTAGCTGTCAATCAACCCTTTTTGGCATACACCTGGGACAATGCCGATCATTCTCCTATTCGCACCATAACCGCATCTGGTGAATATAGCCTTCGGGCCAATGATGCCTATTGCACCTATAGCGATACCGTATCCATTACTTTTGTCAAAGATCTACTTCCAGGAAATATCCTCCAGCTTCCGGCTGACACCTCCCTTTGTCTGGACAACCTCCCTTTTGTTCTTCGTCCACAAAGTGAATACAGTAGCTCTTTTCAACTGGATGACGCGCTGCCAGCAGACCGCATTTTTTCGCTCAACAATCCCGGAAATTACCAGGTCTCAACAAATGTGCTAGGGTGTACGTTTAGCAAATTCTTTCAACTGAGCCTCGATGCCTGCCTCGCCCCGGTTTATTTCCCCAATGCTTTCAGCCCAAACCACGATGGCATCAACGACGAAGTCATTCCCCAAGGGCAGGATTTCAAAGGAATCGTCATGGAGGTCTATGATCGTTGGGGAAGCCTGGTTTATCAGGCACAAGAAGCTCCTTTTTCCTGGAACGGTCAATCCAATGGACAGGACTTGCCCTTGGGGGTGTACCTGGTCTTGTTTCAATACCAAAACCAACGTACCGGACACGTTCAGCGCAGGAGTCAGGACGTGTTGCTCCTGCGTTAGAAATTAACAGTCAAAAAAAAGTCCAAAAACCGGAACCTTGGTTTTTGGACTTACTGCTCATTTAGCTATGAAATCTTCCTAGTTGATCTTAATCAGCTCCACCTCGAACACCAAAGCGGAATAAGGAGGAATCTTAGGCCCGGCACCCTGGTTGCCGTAGGCCAGGTTGTAGGGGATGTAGAATTTGTACTTGGCGCCCATAGACATGAGCTGCAGGCCTTCTACCCATCCCTGGATCACCTGGGTGACACCGAAGGTAGCGGGCGTGCCGCGGTCTACGGAACTATCGAAAACGGTACCGTCGGTCAGCATGCCGTGGTAGTGTACGGTTACCTTGTCGCCGGGGCCGGGTTTGTTGCCCGATCCGGGGCGCAGCACTTCGTACTGCAGGCCGCTATCGGTAACGACTACGTCGCCGCGCAATTTATTCTTAACCAGAAACTGCTCGCCAGCCGTTTTTACTTCGACGTACTGTGCCGCTTGCTTGTCTGCCATGTAGGCCTGCACCATTTCGTTGGCCTGCTCCAATTCGACCTGGAGAGGATTATCGTTGATGACGTCCGCAATGGCGGTGGCGAGGCTGGTCGCATCGACCTGGTCAAATCCCTGGCTTTTTAGGTTTTGGGCGACCAGTACACCCAGGCTGTAACTTAGAGAATCCATGTTGATTTTTTCTGCTTGTGCTTGTAATGAATATTGACTTACCAAAGCCAACATCAAAGTGAATAATAATGTGCGCATGAGTAAAATGGTATGCAGGAAGGGGAATTAAACCTTCCTTTTGTGGAAAAATAGCTCATCCGGGGGCGCAAAGATAACTTTTACCCCTCGCAAACCAACGTTAAAAACCACTTTTGAGTTGTGTCCGGATCCCAAAGTTATTGTAACGGCAGGTGTTTTTTACAACAGACCTGATTGGAATCAATCTCAAACGGGCGAGACCAGCACAGCTAAATAATTGATTACTATAAATTCCCGTCCGCTTCCGACCTCCGACTTCGCACCTCCGATTTCCGACCTCCGATTTTCAAAAACTTCCTAAAACCGATAACCGGCATAAAAAGAGAAATTAAAGCGGTGGAAATCCAGGTTGTATTCTGCGGTGAAGCGAGCTGGACCAAAAGTAGTCATACTCCCCAATTGGAGACCCAGGCCATTGAAAGCCCCCTGGGAAAGCACCTTCTCGTTTTCGATGAGGGCGGTATAGCCGTAGTTATAGCCTATCCCCACAAAATTATTCTTGCCGATTTCGGTGCGCAACAGCGCCTGACCGTAGGCGAAAGTACTCACGTTTAGTTCGCTAAGGCGCAACCCGAAGACTTCAAAAAAACGGGAATTCTCAGGAATTTCACGCCCGAGATAGAAGCGTTGCAGCAAGTGGTCGTGGTCGTACCGGGCGTGCCCCAGGGCTACTGCGGCGTCCAGCCACCAGCGCCGTCCCAGGGGGAACGTTTTATTGGTCTTTCCACTCAAGGTAAGGAAGCCGGTGGTCGGAAAATCAACCCCACCTTCACCACCATCTTCCAGTTTACCGTTCAAATTATAATGGATCCACAACTGAGAAAAAGAGCCATCCCGTGGGAAGTACGTCCGGTCATAAGTATCCCGAACCAGTTCGGCGAACCCCCGCAGGTGCTGTCCCCGGGCAGTCAGCTCCGTCAGGCTGAAGAAGCGTGGGTTTTCGGAGAAGTGTTCGCCTTCCAGGCCTAGCCGAAAGTACCACTGGCGGCTGATGCTTGTTTGGAGAGCCACCCCAGCCTTGTACTGGTGGAAGGTATATTCATCGAACAATTCATTCTGCTCAAATAGCTGACCCGGAATAACCTGGCCACTGGCATAGAGCTGCAACCCAAAACTGGGGGTAGAGCGGGTGTTGATGGTGTAGTCTAGCCAACCCCCCGGGTACTGTGACACACGGATATCGGCGGTCATTAAGCTGCCGTAGCCGAGCTGGTTGCGGGCCGTGAAATTGAGTAACAAGCCCGCATTGAAATCCACGTCGTAGTTGATGCTGGCCCGCAGGTAAAAATCGGGGGTGCTGGTGGCGGTGAAGCGCAACGTATAACCACCGCCTTCCCGGGCGTGGGCAAATTCGTAATCCACATTGGCAAAAAAGCCCGATGAATAGAGAATGCCCACCCATTTGTCCAGCTCGGCGATGGTCACCACCGCTGGCGTTTTGATGTTGACAATTTGCGCCAGGGTGTTGTTGGTCGTGGTGTCAAGCGCGGAGAAAATAATTTTTTTGACGTAGAAACTATCCCTCCGGACGTTGACTCGGTCGGGAACGGGTTGACCTACCCAGCCTACTGAATCCAGGTAGTTGCGCAACTGCGGCAGGGCAGCCTGAGCGGCCTGGCTACCGCGGGCGATGAGGGAATCGACCCGGTCGTAGCTCAAGGTTGAAAAGCCAGTCAGATCCGGATCAATGATATACCCCGCCAGGGACCGCTGAATCTCCGTTGAAGTGACCATCCCAAAACTACTGGTCTGCTCCAGTACGCGGAGTACACTGTTCAGCTCGTCCCGGGGATAGAGTGGATCCCCCACATCGACGGCGATCGCGATACCGGCTCCCATATCCAGGACATCCTGCACGGGCAGGTTGCGCGCCAGCAAACCGTCGACCAGCAAATGGTTATCGTAAAGCAGCGGATCAAAAGCCGAAGGTATAGACATGCTGGCCCGGATCCCCTTGCGCAGCGGACCCCGGCTAAAAACGTAGGCCGCTCCGGTTTCCAGATCGGTGGCGACGCAACGGAAAGGGATATAGTACTGATCGAAGGTAGGAATGTCGTGTACACTAGCCGTAATACCCGTAAGCAGATTCTGGATTTTCTTTCCGCTGATCAGGCCACGCGGGATTTTAAGCTTACCGTTTTCAATAGCAAAGGAGAGTTGGTACCGATCGGCTTTCGACCGTTCTTCGATGGGCAGTAAATTGCGCGGATAATTGTCGTTGAAATAACTGTTCCAATCCATTTCCCTGGCAAGGGTTTCCAACTCCG
The DNA here is from genome assembly GCA_003045895.1 of Bacteroidota bacterium. Taxonomy (GTDB): domain Bacteria; phylum Bacteroidota; class Bacteroidia; order Chitinophagales; family Saprospiraceae; genus Lewinella. Next base: position 177,561 of record PZPC01000001.1, on the reverse strand, counting down.
CGGGCGTGTAACCAATAGCATACAAGCCCCCGACAATACTCCCCATGCTGGTTCCGGAAATGTAATCGGGGAAAATACCCTCGGATTCCAGCACTTTAAGTACACCGATATGGGCCAGCCCCTTGGCTCCACCACCCGACAGGGCCAATCCCAGGCGGGGAGCAGGAGGAGCGGGTTGGCTACGCAAGCCGTTCAGGGGTAACACCAGGATCAAGGCGATACGCAACAAGTACAAGTGGGATTGTTTCATGGCCTACATGCAGTTTAAAATAAAGCTAATTTAGGTTATTACGATGTACTATCCCCTCTTTTGTAGCGCCTGGTGGTCAATTTAAGGAAATCCTTCCCACAATTTCCCACATACCAAAGCCCTACGAAAAAGGACAGATTGGTTTTTTAAAGCAGCCTGGTGAAGATAAGGTCCAGATAATCAGGGGGCAGTTTGAAATTATACAATCAAAAAAGTTAAATATTATATCTTTTTTGATTATACTTTATTGCTTTTTGTTGATCAGCCCATTTATTATTAAATTAATGAACAAAAAAGGTGGTAGAAAGTGGTAATATGTGTCAAAAGTCATTACTTTTGAATTGTCAAAGGTTAAAACTATGTCCTTTAAACAATTACTAGGTGAGTTCGAAGTCCGACTGGACGGCAAAAGCCGTTTCCGGATGCCTAGTAGTTTATTGACCCAACTTGGTGATTGGCAGCAAGGCAATTTTGTGATTAACCGGGGCTTTGAGAAGTGCCTGGTCATTTATCCCGAGCCGGTTTGGAAAGAAATTTCTGCCGAGATCAGTCAACTGAATCTCTACAATAAAAAGAACCGGGATTTTGCTCGCTACTTTTTTCGCGGTGCCTCCGAGGTGACCCTCGACAGTGCAGACCGCATCCTGCTGCCTAAAAGATTGGCGGAATACGCCGCCATTGACCAAGATATGGTTTTATCCGCATATTCTGGTAGAATTGAGTTGTGGTCTTCGCAGGAATATGATAAATGGATGGAAGAAGAACCCATCGACTTCTCCGATTTAGCGGACGAAGTGCTCGGTGGATTGAATAATAAAGGCGGTAGCGAATGAGTTACCACCTGCCAGTGATGGCTCACCAGTGTATTGAGCAACTGCAAATCAACCCCGCCGGGGTTTACGTGGATGTCACCTTTGGTGGCGGTGGGCACAGCCAGCTAATTTTAGCACAACTGGGGCCACAGGGCCGGCTGGTTGCTTTTGACCAGGACCCCGACGCCCACGCCAACCTACCGGAAGACGAGCGGCTGTTGTTTGCACCTGCCAACTTTCGCCACCTCAAACGCTACCTGCGCTTGTACGGCATTGCGGAAGTAGATGGGATCCTGGCCGACCTGGGGGTTTCGTCGCACCAGTTGGATGTTCCGGAGCGGGGGTTTTCCTTTCGTTTCAACGCCGATCTGGACATGCGGATGAACCCGGGAGAAGGCCCTACGGCTGCTGAAATTTTGGCACACACCCCCGCAGATGAGTTGCAGTTTGTGCTGGGCACCTACGGAGAAGTTCGCAATGCCCGTACCCTGGCGCTGCGGATCGTGGAGGCGCGCGAGGTGCAGCCCATTGAGACCATCGGCGAGTTGTTGCAAATTATTGAGCCCCTGGCGCGTGGGAAAACAAACCGCTACCTGGCACAGGTTTTTCAGGCTTTGCGCATTGCGGTTAACGACGAAATGGGCGCCCTGAAAGAGATGCTGGAACAAGCGACCGAAGTGTTGAAACCCGGTGGCCGATTGGTAGCGATGAGCTACCACTCGCTGGAAGACCGCCTGGTAAAAAATGTACTCAAAACCGGACAAGCGTCCGGCGAAGCAATAAAGGATTTTTACGGCCACATTTACCGGCCTTACGACGTATTAACGAAGAAACCCCTGGAAGCTGATGCGGCAGAAACCGCCGCCAACCCCAGGGCTAGAAGTGCTAAGTTGCGTGTTGGAGAGCGGACCATTGCCCAGCCTCCAACCGAAAAATGAAACTACCCCGTACCGGGGTAACCAGACTGGATCACGTTGCTACCTGCTTGCGCTTTTTGCGTAAAGCTGGTTTTCAGCACATACAGCCTTGGTTCAGCCCACCAAAAGATTCGTCTTTTGGTACTGGTGGTTTTAAAACGGAAGTGAAATGGCAAAGAAAAACAGCATCTGGGGGCAACTCCAATCCTTTCAACTCTCCGGGTTCATCCTCACGAACCTAGGCTACTTCCTCTTTTTAGGCTTCCTGGCAATTCTTTACATCGGTAATGCCCACCTGGCGGAGCGCAATATTCGGCAAATCCAGGAAATGCAACGAGAAATTCGCGAAATGCGGTGGTCTTTCATGTCGCTGCAGTCCGAAAACATGTTCAACAGCCTCCGCTCCGAAGTTGTTGATCGCGTCAAAGACGATGGCTTGCAACTGCACCGGGGCGAACCCATAAAGATTGTCGTACACGACCAAGAATAGGACGGATGGATATCAAGAACGAAGTACTTTACCGGGTATATTTTTTGCTGTTTGGCCTCCTGATGCCAGCAGCCGGTTTCCTGTTGTATCGTACCATCAACATTGCTGTCATCAACGGTGAATTCTGGCGCGAGCGCGGGGAGCAAAACTACGTCATGCCCCGCAAAATCCAGGCAGAACGCGGCAACATCTACTCGGCCGATGGCAGCCTGCTGGCAACTTCCGTGCCTTACTTCGATCTCTACTTCGATCCCTTTGCTTCTGCCGAAGCCGACTACTACAAGAACCTGGACACCCTGGCCTACTGCCTGGCTACCTACGTGGACAATTCCTACACCGTTGGTGGTTTCCGCGAATACCTGCTCAGCTTGCGCGATACGTCGGTCAACATCCGCCGCAGCCGGCACATCCTGCTCAAAAAACAGGTGTCATTTGAAGAAAAGCGACGCATAGAGTCTTTCCCACTCTTCAACCTGGGGAAATACCGCGGTGGTCTGATTGCGGAAAAGCTGAGCGAACGCAAACGCCCCTTTGGCCTGTTGGCCCGCCGGGTAATTGGCTACAACCGGGAGGAAAGACAACCCGTAGGCCTGGAAGGCCGGTTTGATTCCATCTTAGGCGGCGAACCTGGTTCACAGATGATGATCAAGGTGGATCCACGCAGCGACTTGTGGTTGCCCCTGGAGAACTTGTCGGAAGTAGAACCCAAAAGCGGCAACGACCTTGTGACCACCATTGACGTCAACCTGCAGGATATTACCGAAGAAGCACTCTTGCGCGGCATGCGCAAGCACCGCCCCGAATGGGGCACCGCTATTGTTATGGATGTGGCAACCGGAGCCATCAAGGCGATGGCCAATCTGGGCCGTGACGACGCAGGGAAAGGCTATTTCGAGATGTACAACTACGCCATCGCTATGGCTACCGAACCAGGCTCTACCTTTAAACTAGCAACCATTATGGCTTTACTGGAGGATGGTTACGTCAAATTGACCGACTCCGTAGATATTGAAAAGGGAAACACCATCTTCTCGGAAATAAAAATGGAGGATGCCTCTTCCTACAGCTTTAAACTGGACAGCACGACCGTCCAGCGGGCGTTTGAAATTTCTTCCAACGTCGGTATGGCCAAGCTGGTTGATCGTTACTACAACCTCCCCGATACGGGGGAGGAAAACAAAGGCGCTTACCAGTTTATTCAACGGATGCGGGACTTCAACCTCGACCTCCCCACTGGTATTGAACTGGACGGCGAAGCGAATCCCTACTTTAAAAATGCCTGGAGCCGGGACGACCAGTGGAGTATGGTTACCCTGCCCTGGATGGCTACGGGTTATGAGTTGCGGATAACTCCGCTGCAACTGCTTACTTTTTACAATGCCGTAGCCAACAATGGCCGCCTGATGAAGCCCTACCTGGTGTCGGCCATCGAGCACAATGGCGAAGTGATTGAGGAATTTCGCCCGACGGTGGTTCAGAAGGCCATCGCCAGCAAAACGACTATTGAAAAAGCGCGGCTGCTGTTGGAAGGCGTGGTGAAGCGAGGCACTGCTATGAAGTTGCAAACCAACCGCTACAGCTTTGCCGGCAAAACCGGTACCGCTCAGGTTGATTATACCCGGGGAAGCAAAGGTACCCGGATCGGTGGCTACCAGGCTTCGTTTGCGGGCTACTTCCCGGCTGACCATCCTAAATACTCGTGTATTGTGGTGGTCTACAAACCCCAGGAAGGTGGGATTTACGGCAGTGATGTTGCGGGGCCTATATTTCGGGAAATTGCCGATAAGTGCTTCAACAGCATGATGGAATTGCACGACCCCCTCAACCAGGGCCCCCGCCCGGTACTTTACGAAAAAAACCTGCCCAGCTACGAAATTGGCCGGGCCGAAGATATGCGCACCGTACTCGACTACCTGGGTATTCCGCACTACGGAGAACCAGCAGGCGAAATGATCCTACTCACCGCCAGTAGTGATAGTCTCCTGTTACAACAGCGCAACTTTAGCACCAGCACCGTACCCAGTGTCATTGGGATGGGGCTGCGCGATGCCGTCTACATCCTCGAAAACCGGGGATTGCGGGTAAAAACCGACGGCGCAGGACGGGTCGTGAGACAATCCATCCGACCCGGCACAAAAAATGTCAAACAAACCATTATCCTGACCTTAGGTTAGGGCGACCAGACCACAAACAGCAAAACAAACATGCAGGTACACCAACTAATAGCAGACCTTAAAGCACCTCTCACCTGGGGCGATACCAACTTGCTGGTCAAGGAATTGGTATTCGATTCCCGGCGAGTCGGAGCGGGCTGTCTGTTTGTTGCGGTGCGGGGTACCCAAACCGATGGACACCAGTATATCGATCAAGCTTTGAGCAGTGGCGCGGTGGGTATTGTTGCCGAACGCGCGCCTACCGAGCAAGAACAAGCCAGCGCAGGCTGTTGGGTACAAGTACCCCGCACTTCGGTCGCGTTGGGCCAATTGGCAGCGGCCTTTTTTGACCATCCCAGTAGCCAGCTTAAGTTGGTCGGCGTTACGGGCACCAACGGCAAAACCACGACCGCTACCCTACTCTACCAGCTTTTTACCGGGTTGGGCTACCAGACCGGGTTATTGTCGACCGTCGAAAACCGCATTGGTACAACGTTGGCCGCGGCCACCCACACCACCCCCGATGCCGTGCAGCTCAACCGGCTCCTGGCTGAAATGGTTGATGCCGGCTGTAGTTACGTGTTTATGGAAGCCAGTTCTCACGCCATCGATCAGGACCGGATTGCCGGACTGGATTTCGCGGGTGGGGTTTTCACCAATATGTCGCACGATCACCTCGACTACCACGGCACCTTCAAAGCCTACATCGAGGCCAAGAAGAAATTCTTTGACCAGCTGCCTAAAACAGCCTTTGCCCTAGTGAATGAAGATGACAAACGCGGCTCGGTGATGGTACAAAACTCCGCGGCGAAGGCCTATACCTACAGCTTGCGGAGTATGGCTGATTTTCGGGCCCGCGTGCTGGAAAATACGCCCCAGGGTTTGCACCTGGAAATAGACGGACAAGAACTATTTGCCCGCCTGATCGGCCATTTCAACGCCTACAACCTGCTGGCGGTTTACGGCACAGCCATGCTGTTGCAACAAAACCAGGCCGAGGTGCTGCGCATCCTTAGTGACCTGCCCGGTCCGGCCGGACGAGCCAGCTACATTCGCGGCGCCCACGGTGGTATCACCGGGGTGGTTGATTATGCACACACCCCCGATTCGGTGGAGAAAATTTGTGGTACCCTGCGGGAGATGCTGTCCCCCGGACAGCGCCTGCTTACCGTACTGGGTTGTGGTGGCGACCGGGATCGAACCAAGCGCCCGCTGATGGCCAAAGCTGCTTGTGATTATAGCCATGAGGTGATCCTCACGAGTGACAACCCCCGTTCCGAAGACCCGGAAGCTATCCTCGACGAGATGGCAAAGGGCGTACCACCCGGCAAGCAAGCCCAGGTACTCCGCATTAGCGACCGTCGCTCGGCTATTACGACCGCCTGCCGACTAGCCCGGCCAGGAGATCTGGTGCTGGTGGCTGGCAAGGGGCACGAAAACTACCAGGAAATAAAAGGGGTGAAACACCCTTTCGATGATACCGCTATTTTGCGGGAAATTCTTGCGGCAAGCGCTTAAAACAAAAGGACAAAACGAAAAACGATGTTGATTTATCTCATAGAATGGTTGGATGCTACTTTTGGACTGGGGTCCTGGACACGCCTGTTCCAGTACATCACCTTTCGTGCGGGAATCGCCATCATTCTTTCGCTCATTATTTCCATGCTCTTCGGCGGCAAGATCATTCGCCTGCTGCGCTCCTTGCAAGTTGGTGAGGAGGTTCGCGATTTGGGGCTGGCCGGCCAAAACTCCAAACAAGGCACCCCCACCATGGGCGGCATCATCATCGTCATGGCCATCCTGGTGCCCTGCTGGTTGATGGCGCGGTTAGACAATATTTACATCGTTGTTATGCTGGTATCCACCAGCTGGATGACGGTTATTGGATTCATCGACGACTACATCAAAGTTTTCCGCAAGAACAAGAAAGGATTGCGGGGGCGTTTCAAGGTAATGGGCCAGATCGGTTTGGGAATTTTCATTGCCCTGACGATGCTGGACAGCAAACAAATTGTCGTGCGCCTGGATATCCACGAAGCCGAAAGCATTGGTCTCGGGCCAGCACAAATGGTAGGTGACACCATCCGATTGCAAGAGGCCGACCAAACAGTGGTCCTGAAAGGAGATTATAAAACCAACCTGACGAATGTACCTTTTCTGAAAGGCAACCGGCTCGATTATGGCCACATTCTCCCGCTGGCACCGCACCTGGCGTGGATCGTTTTTGTCCCCTTTGTCATCTTCCTTGTGACAGCCGTTTCCAATGCCGCGAATCTTACCGACGGGCTGGATGGCCTAGCTACCGGCGTTTCGGGGATTATTGGCATCACCCTGGCGGTTTTTGCCTACGTTTCCGGCAATAGTATTGCGGCCAATTACCTGGGCATATTACACCTTCCCGGCAGTGGGGAGCTGGTCATCTACGCCGCCTGCTTCCTCGGGGCTTGCCTTGGCTTTTTGTGGTACAATTCCTTCCCGGCACAGGTGTTTATGGGTGATACGGGAAGTTTGATGCTGGGTGGCGTGATCGGCGCGCTGGCGATCCTGTTGCGCAAAGAACTGCTGATCCCTATCCTCTGTGGCATTTTTGTTGCCGAAAACCTATCGGTTATGCTGCAAGTCGGTTATTTCAAATACACCCGCCGGAAATACGGTGAAGGTCGCCGCATCCTTTTGATGTCGCCGCTCCACCACCACTACCAGAAAAAAGGAATGGCGGAATCCAAGATCGTTACCCGCTTTTGGATTGTGGGTATCCTCTTGGCCGTAGCCACCATATTAACCCTCAAGATCCGCTAACAGCACTATGAAGCACCAAACGAACATCGTGGTACTAGGGGGTGGCGAAAGCGGCGTAGGCGCTGCACTACTGGCCAAAAAGAACGGCGCCAGCGTGTTCCTGTCCGATCGGGGCGAGATCAGCGCCGTCCACCAGGCAGAACTTCTGGCGGCGGGAATTGCCTTCGAAACCGGGCAACACACCCGTGCGCAGATTTTGCAGGCCAGCGAGGTGATCAAGAGTCCGGGCATTCCCGACACGGTCCCCCTGGTGCTGGAGTTGGTGGCCCAGGGAATTCCGGTGATCGGAGAAATTGAGTACGCGGCGCGTTTTACGCAGGCGACCCTCCTGGCCATTACCGGGAGCAACGGAAAAACCACCACCGCCTACCTGACGCATCACCTCCTGAACGCAGGCGGCATCAAAGCATCCCTGGTAGGGAACGTAGGCATCAGTTTTGCCCGCAGCCTGGCCGAGGGCGATGAACCCGAGGTGTTCGTTATTGAAATCAGCAGTTTCCAGTTGGACAGCATCCGGGATTTTCGCCCTCGTTTGGCTGCCATCCTCAATATTACGCCCGATCATTTGGATCGGTACAACTACGATATGGCGGGTTACACAGCCTCGAAAATGCGCATCACCATGAACCAGCAGGCTACGGACGAACTGTGGTACCTGGCCGAAGATGAGCATACGAAAAAAGGGTTGGCCACGACGAATGTTAAAGCGCAGCTGCACCCCATTTCGAAAGCCGCGATCATGGATCACCGCCTGCGCCTGGCGGATGGCTGGCTCGATCTGAACACCACCCAACTCCGGGGCCGGCACAATGCCTTGAACGCATTGTTTGCCACAGGTATGGCGCAGGCCCTGGGTATCGGCATGGCGGTGCTCCAGGAAGGGCTTAACACGTTTCAGCCCGTTCCCCACCGTTTGGAACCGGTAGGCGAAGTGAACGGCGTGATTTACATCAATGACAGCAAAGCCACCAACGTCGATGCCGTCACCTATGCCCTGGAAGCCATGACGCAACCCATTATCTGGATTGCCGGCGGAACGGACAAAGGCAATGACTACGAACCACTCTTTGCCCTGGCGAAAAACAAGGTGCAGGCGCTCATCTGCCTGGGGGCGGATAACACCAAGTTGAAAGCCGCTTTTGCCGATAAAATTGACACCATCCGTGAAACCAGCCGTGCGGAAGACGCCGTACAGGCAGCATTCAAATTGGCCCAACCCGGGCAAGTCGTGTTGCTGTCGCCCGCCTGTGCCAGTTTCGATCTTTTCAAAAACTATATTGACCGTGGCGATCAGTTTCGTGCTGCGGTCCAGGCATTAATCACTCCTAATTTAACAACAGCACCATGAGCTTCTCAGCAAGAATAGCGGCAGAATTACGCGGTGACCGAATGGTTTGGGCCATTTTGGTGCTGTTGGGCTTGTTCTCCCTGCTGGCCGTGTACAGCGCTACCGGCACGTTGGCCTACCGGGAACGGGGAGGCAATACCGAATCTTACCTGTTCAAGCACGGCATCATCCTGATGGGCGGGTTGGTGATCACCTACTTCTGCCATTTGCTCCATTACCGCCGCTACATGAACTGGGCGCCCATTTTGCTGCCCATTGCCCTGATCTTGCTGGCGTACACCCTGGTCTTGGGTACAGACATCAACCAGGCCCGCCGGTGGATTATGATCCCGATTGTGGGTATTAGTTTCCAAACCTCTGACTTTGCCAAGCTGGCCCTGATCATTTACGTCGCCCGCGCTATCAGCAGCAAACAGGACTACATCAAGGATTTTCAGAGTGCTTTCGTGCCCATTATCGTACCTATCGTATTGGTTTGCGGGCTGATTGCACCAGCAGATTTGTCGACCGCCATCATCGTCTTTATAACCTGCCTGTTCATGATGTTCGTTGGACGGGTAGCCATGAAATACATCGGATTACTCTTGCTCGCGGGCGGTATTATGTTTGCTTTTCTACTGCTACTGGGGCGTTCCTTACCGGAATACGTAAGGGTTCAAACCTGGGAAAGCCGAATGCAACAATTTATCGCACCCAGTGAAACAGGAGAAGACACCTACCAGATCGACCAGGCTAAGATTGCCCTGGCCAATGGCGGGTGGACGGGTGTCGGGCCCGGCAATAGTACCCAGCGCAACTACCTGCCTTACGCCCACGCCGACTTCATCTACGCGATTATTTGCGAAGAGTATGGGGTTATCGGGGGAGCTGTTATTATTGGCTTGTACCTGTTGTTGTTTTTTCGCGTCACGCGGCTCATCACCAAAAGCCCCAAAGCCTTTGGTGCGATGGTGGCCCTGGGGCTGAGCCTGATCATCATCATTCAGGCATTTTTCCACGTTGGTATCAACGTGAATTTGTTGCCCGTAACCGGGCTGACCTTGCCACTAATCAGTATGGGAGGAACCTCCTTGCTCTTCACCTGCGTGGCTTTTGGCATTATCCTGAGTGTGAGCAAATACATAGAATCCGTCAACGAGGCTGACATAGAAGAAGACATATGATCAACGACAACCAACAACTCCGGATTATTTTCAGCGGCGGTGGTACCGGTGGGCATATTTTTCCCGCCATTGCCATTGCGGATCGCGTAAAAGCACTCGCTCCCGATGCTGAGATTAGCTTTGTTGGTGCGCTTGGGCGTATGGAGATGGAGCGGGTACCCCAGGCGGGCTACCCCATTGAAGGGCTGTGGATCAGTGGCTTGCAGCGCAAATTAAGCCTGCAGAACCTCTTGTTTCCGGTCAAATTACTGTACAGCATCTGGCAAGCCGGACGCATTATTCGGCGGCTACGGCCCCAGGTTGTTGTCGGTACTGGCGGTTACGCGAGTGGGCCACTTTTGCGGCAAGCAGGGTCTTATGGTATTCCAATCCTTATTCAGGAGCAGAATGCCTACGCTGGCCTCACCAACAAATGGCTGGCTAAAATAGCCGACCGCATTTGTGTGGCCTATCCTGATATGGAGCGGTATTTCCCTGCGGCTAAGCTGCTGGAGGTAGGCAACCCCGTGCGCGAAGACTTGCTGGCCAACCAGGGGAACCGGGCGGCCGCCTGCGCTCACTACGGACTGGATGCCGACCGGCCGATTCTATTGGTCACTGGCGGTAGCCTGGGTGCCAGGACGCTCAACGAAGCACTTGCCGGAGCGACCGACATACTGGCCCGTGACCAACAAGTACAGGTGCTGTGGCAGTGTGGTAAACTGTACGAAACGACTTACGCCAACTGCCCTACTGCAAAGCTGACCAATGTGCAGTTGCGCCCTTTTTTGGATCGGATGGACCTGGCTTACGCCGCTGCCGACCTGGTGATCAGCCGCGCCGGCGCCCTGACCATCTCGGAGATTTGCCTGCTGGGCAAAGCGGCCATCCTGGTACCTTCGCCCAACGTTGCGGAGGATCACCAAACGAAGAATGCCCTGGCCCTGGCCAATAAGGAAGCCGCCATAATGATAAAAGACCAGGACGCCCAAACCGAACTGGTAAAGACGGCTCTGGCTTTGCTGTTTGACCAATATGGCCGGGAAAAACTGGCGGAAAACGCCAAAAAGATGGCCTATCCGGGAGCCGCCGACAAAATAGCCCGCGAGGTGCTGTGGTTGGCCGGAAGGACGGTCTGACCGGTAAATAGCACAGTTGTCGGCAGGCAAGGATAACCACAAGATTGAATTTGATTCGCAATTGAAAATATAATATGAAGCTCGAAAACATCCATAACATCTATTTCATCGGTATCGGCGGTATCGGCATGAGTGCGATTGCTCGCTACTTTAAGGGAAGAGGTGTGCAGGTGGCGGGCTACGATCGGACCGAAACGGTACTCACCAAAACCCTGGTGGCCGAAGGCATTCCCGTGCGCTACGCCGCCGATATAGCGAGCTTACCCACGGGCATCGATCTGGTGGTTTACACCCCCGCTGTACCGGCTACCCATGCCGAATTGCAGTGGTTCCGGGCGCAGGGACCCCCCGTGCTGAAACGGAGTCAGATCCTGGGCATCATCAGTGAAGGCATGCGTACGGTAGCGGTGGCAGGTACCCACGGCAAAACAACGACTTCGACCCTGACGACGCATTTGCTGCGTTCCAGTGGGGTGGATTGTAATGCTTTCCTGGGTGGTGTGGCCCGGAACTTCGCTTCTAACTTTGTGGCGGGCACCAGTGATTGGGTCGTCGTGGAAGCCGACGAGTTTGACCGATCTTTCCTGACCTTGCATCCGGACATTGCCATTATCATGGCCATGGACGCCGATCACCTGGATATCTACGGTGACGAAGAAACCCTGTTGCAAACGGGTTTCCTGGCTTTCGCCAAATTATTGAAGCCCAGTGGCAGGCTGTTGTTAAAAGCAGGTTTGGAAAAGCATTTTACCGATCGTTCCCAGATCACCACCTTCGGCATTGGCGTGGGGGATATCCGCGCCGAAGCGGTACGGGTAGAAAACGGCTTCTTTGTTTTCGACTACTACGGAACCGAACAGGTGATCGAAGGATTACAACACCCACACCCCGGCCGTCACAACATTGAAAATGCGCTGGCAGCCATCACCGTAGCCGTGAATATGGGGGCAACCCCCACACAGATCCGGGAAGGACTGCTCAGTTTCCGGGGCATTGGCCGGCGCTTTGAATTCCAGATCCGGGAGGAGCGGCTCGTCTATATCGACGACTATGCCCACCACCCGGCAGAATTGGACGCCGCCATTGGCGCTGCCCGGGAATTGTATCCCGGACGCAAGCTAACGGGCGTCTTTCAACCGCATTTATTCTCGCGTACCCGCGACTTTGTCGAGGGATTTGCCGCGGCGCTGGATCAATTGGACGAAGTATTCCTGCTGGATATTTATCCGGCGCGGGAAGCGCCTATTCCGGGTGTAAGTTCCCGGATTATTGTTGAACACATGAAAAACAAGCGGGTAAAACTGCTCGCAAAAAGTGAATTACTGGAAAACATGGACCCCTCCTCGGTAGAAGTGCTACTGACGCTGGGTGCTGGCGATATCGATACCCTGGTAGAACCTCTTAAGAATCACTTGCTTAAAACCGTAGCATGAGTAAAGCAAAACGTGAATTCGTAACCACTTTGAGAATGGCTATGTGGGGCGGTCTGGCCCTGCTGGTGCTCTCTATTGTCCTGGGTGCGATGCAGCGCAAGAGCAGTGCGTACGTGAGTGATATCGTGGTGGCCATTGAGCCTTTGGAGCAAGGGAACTTCCTCATCAGCGAAGAAGACATCCCCAAGCTGTTGGAGGTGCGTTTTGCCCAGCCATTAACCACTTTTCCGGTAGGAGAAGTCAATATTGAACGACTGGAACGGGTGCTGGAAGAAGATCCTTTTGTAAAATCTGCCGAAGCCTACGTCGATGCCCAGAACCGGGTACATATTGAGATCGTTCAGCGGAAGCCCTTGCTGCGCATCATCGACAACAACGACCTCAACTACTACCTGGATATCGCAGGTGAGCAAATGCCCCCGAGTACCCACTACGCCGCACGGGTAAGGGTCGTGACGGGCAACCTGCCACCTTATGAAGCGCACATCATTAGCCGGGGAGACAATCTGCTGGCCGACGTTTTCGAATTGAACGAGTTGTTGCGCCGCGACGAATTTCTGGATGCCTTGGTTGAACAGATCTACGTCAACAAACGTGGGGAGTTGATCCTGAGTCCGAAAATTGGGCAGCAGACCATCCTTTTTGGTCGCTTCCAAAATGCGGCGGATAAGCTTCAGCGGCTGAAAGATTTTTACCGCGAAGGATTGGCCTACAAAGGTTGGCAAGCCTACGAATCGTTCGACCTCCGCTACGCGGGACAGGTCGTCTGTAAGAAGCGATAATTAGCCCGTTACCCAAAAAGTGACGGGAACCAAAATAACTATTAACAACAAACCGGTCAACAGGAGTCCGGTGCGTATTTTTTTGAATTAAAACGGAAAGTAATGGATGCAAAACATGTAAACGAATCATCAGATGCTATTGTAGCGGTCGACATTGGCACCACCAAAGTGTGTGCGCTGGTAGGCCGTCGCAATGAGCACGGAAAACTCGAAATCCTCGGTTTCGGGAAAGTCAACAGTGAAGGCGTGCTACGCGGCGTAGTTTCAAACATTGAAAAAACCGTCAATGCCATCACCGAGGCCGTTAAATTGGCCGAGCGCCAGTCGGGGCTGACCTTCAAGGAAGTGCACGTCGGTATTGCCGGCCAGCACATCAAAAGCCTGCAGCACCGCGGCATGCTGACCCGTGACAACGACCACACGGAAATCAGCCGCCGGGATATTGATCGCCTCATCAGCGACATGTACAAACTCGTATTGCCGCCAGGTGATAAGATCTTGCACGTTATCCCGCAGGAATATACCATCGACAGCGAGCAAGGGATCACCGATCCTATCGGGATGTCGGGTATTCGGCTGGAAGCTAATTTCCACATCATTACGGGACAAATTACGGCATCCAACAACATCCACCGCTGCGTTGAACGATCGGGGATGCGGGTAAGTAATCTGACCCTGGAACCCATCGCCAGCGCAGCAGCGGTGCTGAGCGACGAAGAAAAAGAAGCGGGGGTTGCCCTGGTGGACATTGGTGGCGGCACCACCGATATTACCATCTTCAAGGACGGCATCATCCGCCATACGGCGGTGATTCCCTTCGGTGGCAACGTCATTACCGGCGACATCAAGGATGGCTGCAACGTGATGGCTCACCACGCGGAGAAACTGAAAGTGAATTATGGATCAGCACTGGCCCAGGAGGTATACGACAACCGTATCATCGCCATCCCGGGTTTGCGGGGACGCGATCCCAAGGAGATATCCGAAAAGAACCTGTCGCGCATTATTCAAGCCCGCGTCGAGGAGATTTTCGACTACGTCGTGTGGGAGATCCGACGTTCGGGTTACGATCGCAAGCTCATCGGCGGCATCGTCGTGACGGGTGGTGGTTCCCTGCTGCGTCATATCGACAAGCTCGTGGAGTTGCACACCGGGCAGAGTTGTCGGGTGGGCGTACCCGTAGAACATTTGGGCCACGGTTATCACAAGGAATTGTGCAGCCCCATTTACGCCACGTCAATTGGGCTTTTGCTCAAGGGATTTGACGACATCCAGCAAGGAAAAATCGCGGTGTCGAAAACCGTAAAAACACCTGAGCCAGCACAAGAAGAGCTAGCAACTGCAAGCGTAGCCGAAGAGGACGCTGCTGGTGGCAAGTGGCTGGAAACCATCTTCCGCAAAACCAAAGAATGGTTTGAAACGGAACCTGATTCGGAGTTCTAGAAAGCTAGAGCCTCCATCCATAAAGTATTATTCAGCAGGCAAAGTGCTCCCGGAGGATTTTGGCTGATGAAAGTTTCTCATTTAGGCCCTTATCGAAAACTTACCGATACCAAACACAAATATGCGTTTTCGGAAAAGGCTAGCAAAAAATCAGCGATCATGATATTCGATCTGCCAAAGGGCGATAGCCCGATCATAAAAGTAATTGGTGTTGGTGGCGGCGGAAGCAATGCCGTCAACCACATGTACAAGCAAGGTATTGTTGGGGTAGATTTCGCCATCTGCAACACCGACAACCAGGCTATGGACCAGAGCCCCATTCCGACCAAAATTCAGTTGGGTCCCAACCTGACCGATGGTCGGGGAGCAGGTTCTAAGCCCAACGTAGGCAAGTTGGCCTGCGAAGAATCCATCGAGGAAGTCCGACGCTACCTCGGCAACAATTGCAAAATGTTGTTCGTGACGGCGGGTATGGGCGGTGGTACCGGTACTGGTGCAGCCCCCATCATTGCCCGTACGGCTCAGGAAATGGATATCCTGACGGTGGGCATTATCACCTTGCCCTTCACGTTTGAAGGCCGCCGGCGTACCTCCCAAGGTACCGAAGGGCTGGAGGAATTGAAAAAACACGTGGATACCCTCATCATCATTTCCAACGACAAGCTCCGCCAGATTCACGGCAACATGAGTTTGTCTGATGCTTTCGGCGAAGCCGATGACATTCTGACCACCGCCGCCAAGGGCATTGCCGAAATCATCACCGTGCCCGGCTACGTCAACGTGGATTTTGAGGACGTGAACACCGTCATGCGCGAAAGTGGAGTAGCCATTATGGGTACCGCTATGGCGGAAGGCGATGACCGTGCCCGCATGGCCGTCGACCAGGCCCTGCACTCCCCGCTGCTGGAAGACAACGACATCCGTGGTGCCAAGCACATCTTGCTGAACATTACCAGCGGAACGCGTGAGGTGACCATGGACGAAATCTTTGAGATCACGGAATTTGTACAGGAAGAAGCGGGCTATGGTACCGATCTGATCTGGGGCAACTGTTTTGATGAAAGCTTAGGCGACAAGATCAGCGTTACGGTGATTGCCACGGGGTTTGAAAACAAGCGCAAGCGCGTAGAAAATGCCGAACCCAACCGGGTAGTGGTGAACCTGGACGACGACCGTCCTGCTCCGCGCACAAAGCCCGAGGTGACCGACAACAACAAGCCCAACAACCTGACCCATATTGGTTTCGAATCGGACCAGGAGCACAAAGCCCCCACCTTCGAATTCGATGATGTGCAGGAGACCGTATCCAAGTTCCAAAAGCGGAATTTCGCTTACCAGGATCCACGGGTAGCAGAACCGACGCCCTCCAACGAGGAGTCCAAACTGGCCCAGGAAGCAGAAGAACGCCGCCGGGAACGTTTGCGCAGCCAGCACGTCAAGCTGAACAATCCGCAGACGATTAACGAACTGGAGAACGAGCCGGCCTACCTGCGGCGAGGTGTTCAATTGGACAATGTTCCGCGTTCGGAAGAACACCAATTGTCGAAATGGACCATTGGTGACGAAGAAGAACCGGAACTGCGGCGCGGCAATTCCTATTTGCACGACAATGTAGATTAAGCTGAGGTAAAACAATTGGCAGTACAACCCGTTCGGGGAAAAACATTCTTTTCCCGCAACCCTCACCGCCAATGACCTACCCTGGTATAACCAGCAGTACCTGGCTGTTGGTATAAACGCATGCCTGTGCCAGCAGAAGTTGGCACATTCATTTCATTGCTTCCGTTAAAAGCAACTTAGCATTGGTAAAGCGCCTGGTTTCCGGGCGCTTTCTTTTTTTGCCCTTTTGTAAGAAAACCCTCCCCTCTTGCTACTAGTAAAGCAAACAAGTTAACGAACATGACCGAAGCACAACACCAGGCGCGTTTCAACCAGTGGCTCAGCCAACACCAGGCGTTGCTGTTCAAGGTAATCAGGGCCTATGGGCGTGCTGGAGCAAACGGTGGAACAGGCCCGGTACCTGGTGCGCTTTTCCAGTTCCTTTGCCTGGTGGTTCCTGTTGCCTACGGCCGTCGTCAGTACCTGGAACATGGCTCATAGAGAGGTAACAGGGTGGCAGTGGTTGTTCGTGCTGGGTGCTTTTGTGCTGGCCTTTGTGCTGGTTCAACTGGAGCTCCGCCGGAAGCATCTTCCCCGCTTGCGTGAATTGGAAGATTTGCAAAACAAGTTGTCACAAGAGGTCGAACCGGGAACAATACCCAGATGATTCCTGCTTTATCTTAAGTGAAAGCTAATGGTTTCTAGATAAAATTTCTATTTTTGTCGGAGCAAAAAACAGCGCTAAAATGCCAAAAGAATTCGATAAACTAACGGAAGCGGAGCAACAACAATTGTTGGACGCTATTCCCCTTATTACCATCCTCATAGCCGGAGCGGACGGAGAAATGGACCACAACGAACTGAAATGGGCCGAAAAGATGACCAACATCCGGAGCTACGACAACAATAAACTCCAGGAGTACTTCAAAATGGTTGGCGAGCGTTTTGCCCCGCGGATTGATGAATTGATCCAGGAGCTGCCCGACGATACCGAAGCCCGGCAGGCAATCCTCAGCAACCGCCTGGCTGCGCTCAATCCTATCTTGCATAAGATCGACGATTTTGACGCCGCCATCTACTACAAAAACTTTCGGACTTTTGCGAAACACGTGGCCGAATCTTCGGGTGGTTTACTGCGTTTCCTGAGCATTGGCCCCAAGGAAGCAGAACTCATTGAGCTGCCGATGTTGGACGAATTTTAGAGGGTATCCTGTGTGTTCTAGCTTAAAGCATCTGTGCATTGGCCAATACCAATAGTAGTGCAAAAGTAGCCGTAGTTATCCCCTATTACCAGGGGGAAGATTTTATTGCCGATTGTTTAAAGAGCATAAACAAGAGCGAATATCCGGTCAGCAAAATCTACCTGGCAGACAATAGCCCTGCGCGTTTTCAGCCGCCGGGCCCTGGTACCAACTTGCTCACTGTTTTAAAGCTGCCCCCCGGAATTGGCTTTGGACGCGCCTGCAATGCCGGCATTTACCAGTCGGTTAACGACGGGTACGATTTTACGATCATCCTCAACCAGGATGCGGTCCTGGCCACAGATTGTGTGGGACATTTGGTAGCCGCCTGCCAGCAACAACCCAATCTGGCTGCTGTTGCCCCCTTGTCTTACGACCATGACCTGTTGGCCATCACGCCACCAACCTGGGCAAAATACGTGGCACCCATTCCTGGTTTAGCCGCCGATCTGCAACGGGGCGAACTGCGCAGTTGGTACCCGGTATCCTACACCCAAATCAATGGTGCCTGTGTCTGCTTCCGCAACCAATTGGTGCACCAGTATCCACTGTTTGACCCCATTTTCAAACAATACGGAGAAGATACAGAGCTATTCCAGCGCCTTCTTTATCAGCATCATTTTGCGTTGGGCGTCGTCCCCGAGGCGCGGATCGGCCACCAACACACCAACTTTACGGCCCAGGGTAGCCGGGCAGACAACATTGCGGTCCAGGTGCGGCGGGGTATGCTGATCTGCTGGCTCAAAGACCCTCGTCGCAGTCTTTTCGGGTCCTTGGTGAAGGCGCTGGTCGTTGCCCTTCATACCCAGTGGCAAACGCTGTGGGCAGGTCAGGCCCAGCGGCTACCCCTCTTTTGGCGCCAGGATTGGCAACTTTTATTTCAACTCCCGGAAATAGTAAAAAGAAGGGATCCGTCGTTCTTACAGGGCGTTATCGAAGGTTATCTCCACCAAGATTTGGAGGGCCAAAAGCAAAGCCAATAATGGGGGTCATACAACGACAAGGATTTAAAGCTGGTTTGTGGATGTACTCCGGCGTGCTATTGGGCTTTCTGAACGGCATGATCCTCTACCCGCGTATTCTGGGAACCGAAGTATACGGGTATATCCAGTGGCTTTTTGCTACCGTCATGGTGCTCTCTTCCTTTAGTGGGCTGGGTATCAAGGCGGGGTTGGTGCGTTATTTTCCGGCGTTCCGCAACAGCGAAAATGGCCACGAAGGTTTTCTGAGTATCAACCTGTTGATCGCCAATGCTGGCTTGCTACTTACGCTCCTGATCTTGTGGTTGGGGCAAGATGTTTTTATGTCGGTTTTCCGTTCGCCGGAAAACGAAAAGTACCTCGAAGCCAATTACTGGCTCTTACCTGCCCTGTTGGTACTCATCGTTTATTTCGATGTGCTTTCCGCCTACCTGGCGGCCCTGCTGCGGCCCAGCATTACCCAATTCTTTAAGGATTTGGTGGCGCGGTTAATCACCACTTTGCTCATCTTACTTTTTTACTGGGGCATTATTACCGAAGAACTCTTCATCCAGTTGATCGTAGGCAAACAATTGTTGCTAATCCTGGCTAGCTATTGGTACCTGCGACGGATGGGCGAATGGAAGCTGCGGATCAACTGGTCGGCATTTCCACGGGCCAAACTGCTGGAGATGGGCAACTACAACCTGTTCAACCTGCTCAGTGGCGTTGGCAGCCAGTTGATCAACCGGATTGATAGTATCATGATTCCGGCCATTCTGACTTTTTCTGAAAACGGAATTTACAGCATCTACTACTTCATTACCACCATTATCATTATGCCCTACGAGGCCGTTCGGCAGATCGTCACGCCCCTGATTGCCGAGGCCTGGAATCAAAATGACCAGCAGCAGATCAAAACCATTTACCGGCGTACGGCCCGGGCGGCCACCGCCGTAGCGCTGCTCATTTTTATCGGTATAGCTGCCAATCTGGACAACGCGGTGCTGCTGATCGGTCCTGAAATTGCGACCGGAAAAATGGTCGCCATCTGGTTGGGCCTGGGGCAATTGACCTATTGTGTGAGTGGTTATAACGTGACCATCCTGAGTCTCAGCGAGCGTTTTCGCTGGGACCTGCTGGTTAAGTTCCTGTCGGTCGTACTTACCATTACGACCAATTATTTTTTCATTCACGCTTACGGCATTGTCGGTGCGGCCATCGCTACGGCAACGACCATCGTCCTGACCAACGGGGTATACCAGTACCTGATTTGGCGTTATTTCCGGATGCACCCTTTTTCCTGGCAGCTTGTTGGGCTCCTCTTCCTCGCCGTTCTGGTGTTTGGTGGACAGTACTTTTGGCCACCTTTACCCGCGCATTTCCTGGTGGATATGGTGGTTCGTTCCCTGGCCATTACGGTGGCCTTTGTGGGTAGTGTCTGGCTTTTCAACCTGGTTCCGGAATTGCGCGACGCCGTCAAAAATCTACCTTTCTGGAAAGATTAAAAGCGGGGTGCCGGTTACGATAGGTTTCAAGCACCCTGTTTAAAAACCAGGCGTGCTGCTGGCAACACCCGCAAAAAAGGACGTATCAATGGCCGGATCAGGCTATTTCCCGATCACCTCGCTTTAACTATCTTTATAAATTGACATTAACATTAATCAGTCCCTTACCATTAGGAAATCCCCTCCCACTACTCTACATTTGTACCAGCAACTTCCAGCTACTTTCTCTCCACATTAAGCTTACAACATCTTTTAAACAAGTGAAAACCAATGGTTTTCGCCTGATAAATTTGTGTTAACTCCTGTTTTTAATCTAACCACATTGTACCATGATTCAATTACGTTATTTCATCTTCAGTTTATTGTGCTGTAGCATTGCCTTTTCCACCCTCCAAAGCCAGGACTACAAGAGCGCCATTGGCTTGCGGCTAGGTTATCCAGCGTCTGTTTCCTACAAAACGTTCATTGATCAAAGCAACAATGCCTGGGAATTTTTTGTCAACGTCCGCACTCAAAAAGTCTCTGGCTACAATTGGACACGTATGGGACTTGGCGCTGCCTACCAGGTACACAACGACATTCAATCCGTCGACGGCCTGCAGTGGTACTACGGCCTTGGTGCCAGTGTTTACCTCTGGTCTTTTGACAAAGATTACGACAAATTCAGAAACCAGTCCAGAACGTCTATTGGCCTTCAGGGTTACCTGGGACTTGACTACAAGTTTGCCAATGCTCCCTTCAACCTCAGTCTGGACTGGGTGCCTACCTTTTTCCTCAACGGCTATGGCAATGGTTTCGGCGGCGACAATGGTGCACTCGCCATCCGGTACACTTTAGATTAAATTTAGTACAGGCCGAACCGAACCTGTCGTTTAAATGCTTGTTGGTGACCATTTAGGGTTGCCAACAAGCATTTTTTTTACCCACCCCACCGTTACGATGCTTTAAAACTTCGCAGATCGTATTTGAAACTCAGCATAAAATACTGCTGCAGCACATTGGTTTGGGTATCCTCAAAATAGGTTTCGGTGATCGTCCGGTTCAAGCTGTTGTTCTGCCGGAGTAAGTCAAAGACCGACAGGTTTATTTCGCCCCGGTTATCCCGGAAGACTTTCTTTCCGATGCTCATATTCCACAACAAATAATGCTGATCAAAACCGGTGGTCAAGCCGTTGTAAAGCTGGTGCGTAAGGTCGGTTCTGAAGACCAATCCATCCAGTAGTACCCAATTGAAATTCAGGCGGGTTTGCTGGTTAAAGTAGTTGTTGTTGCTTTGTGGTTGTAGGGTATTTTTACCAATGTTGTAATAACTGCGGGAAGCCAGCGAAAAATCCACCCGGTCGCTGATGTTACTCCCCAACGTAAGGCCAATTCCCGCCCGGGTGCTGCTCGCCTTATTCAGGTCTTCGTCGATCAGGCCCGGCGTTTGGCTGTAATTGGCCGACAGGTCGAGATTCAAATTGGATTGCAGGGCTTTCACGGGAAAGCCGTAAGTCATCAGGTAACGCATATTCCAGGCGCCATTCAGGTTCACCGGCTGAGTGATACGGGCGCCTTCCGGCAGGTCGTACAAGGCAGCCAGGGGAGAATTCCGGGCATTGGTGTAGGTGCTGCTCGCCAGGTAATCCTGGGTGAGGCTACCGCCGATCAGCGTAAAAAACACGGAAGATTTTTCCGTATTGGTATTGGAATACCGGGCAAAGAAACTGTGCTGGTAAGCCTGGATCAAATTGGCGTTGCCAGCGGTCAGTTGGATCGGATTGCTGTTGTTGAGTACATTCTGCAGCTGGGTCACGGCGGGTAGACGGGTGCTGGTGCGGTAGTTGACCCGCAGGTTTTCGGTTTTGGAGGCCCGGTTTTGAATGCTTAAGGAAGGCAGTACATTCCAGAAGGCATTGGCGGTATTGGCCGCGTAGGGGAAGGTTTGGTCATTGAGCAACTGGGCCCACTGCACGTTGGCCCGGCCCGTTACCGTTAGCTTTTTATCCCGAAAAACCAGGCCGGTCCCTACCTGTTGGGTTTGGTAATCGTTAGCAAATACGTTACTCAGGTTTTCGTTCAAGAGATCATACGCCTGTGCTGCTTCATTGAAATCAAACGTTTTTTTGTCGCTTGCTTCCTGTTGGTAGCTCAGGCGGTAATTGACGGAGAGCATGGTTTTGGTACCCAGTGGTTCGGTGTACTGAAAATTGGCCCCCACATTCCATTTTTGTTGATCCAACAAGCCACTTTGCTGCTGGGTGGTGGAATCGGGAGTTGTGGTACCAAAGACATTTTCTGACCGCAACAAATTGGTTCCGTTGGTAGGTGCCGTGCCACCATTGAGGTTGATGGAAAACGTGCGCCGGGATTTGGCAAACTGGTGTTTCCAATCCAGGGAATTGTTCCAATCAAAGGCAGACAGGTCTGCGGTCAGCTCATTTAAAGTCCGGTTGAGTTGTAAATCGTTCCGGATGGTTTGGCCATTGCTGGTCTGCTGGCCGTCATTTTGCTGCCAACTTGCTTTCCCGGTCCAAATCAAGGTATTCTTCTCGTTGAGGGTATAGTTCAGCCGGCCAGCCAGGCGGTGATTCAAGTTGGTGCTATTGGCCTGGCTTTGCTCGTGGTAGCGTTCCTGTAGTCCTTCGGCATCAAAGAACTGCTGGCTGACCTCCTGCCTGGTCGTATTGTCCGACTGGTTGAAAAAGTAGCTGCCAGCTACTTCTAATTGCTCGCCCCATTTGTCGGTAAAATTCACCCCCAAGGCGGTCACTGCCGTGATACCATTTTGTTGGGCTACCTGAAAATTATCAGCTGACAAGCTACTGCCACCACCGCGACCACCGCGGCGGCGGCCACCACCGCCTGACGAACCGACGATGCCCAGCAAGTCCTCGGCAGCAAAATTTTGCTGGTTGATGTTGTTGCTCATCCCAATGAGGGAAAGGCGCTGGTCGTTGTTGAAAATATTGAGGTTGCCAGTAGCCTGGTATTTGTCTTCGTAGCCGTAGCCGGCCATAATTTTGCCAAATTGCCCGTTCCTGCTTTCCACCTTGGTGATGATGTTGATGGTCTTGGAGGCGTCGCCGTCGTCGAATCCGGTAAATTGAGCCTGTTCGCTCTGTTGGTCAAAAATTTGGATCTTATCAATTATTTCAGCTGGCAAATTGCGCAAAACAGCGGTAGGATCATCCCCGAAAAATGGCTTGCCGTCAATCAACACCCGCTTTACGTCTTCGCCCTGGGCCTGGACTTTTCCATTTTCTATATTCACGGTAGGCATCTTTCCCAGCAGGTCTTCGGCACTGGCATCGGGCAAGGTCTTGTAGGCGGTCGCATTGTACTGGGTGGTATCCCCAATTTGTAAAACCGGCAGGGCTTTTTCCGTGACCCGCACTTCGTCCAGAAAAACACCTTCCTCCATTTGCATGACCCCCAGATCGAGGGGCGCTCCGGCCACCTCGACGGTTTTTTTCAAGTCCTGAAAGCCAATAAACGAGCAAGACAACTGGTAGGTGCCGTTGGCCTGAGCGGGAAAGACAAAGCCGCCGTCCTGGCCCGTCGCCACCGGCTGCCCGATGGTATCAGCAGCGCTCGTCAGGAATACGTAGGCGCCCGGCAGTGGGCTGCCACCGGCATCCGCCAACTTTCCAGTTATTGGAAACGACTGTGCCAACAGGCCAAAAGAAAACAATTGTGCGAGCAGGATGAACAGGCGGTTTTTCATGGAAGGCTATTGATGGTAAGGAAAACGCTTTTAACTGATAATCCGGCCATCCTCCATGACGATGGTCCGGTCGGTGTGTTTAGCGAAATCCTCATCGTGGGTAACGATGAGGAGCGTCATCTGTTGCTCGGTGGCCAATTTCCGAAAAATTTGCAGCACGTTGTCGGAGTTTTTGCTGTCTAGATTGCCCGTAGGCTCATCGCCCATAATGATAGCAGGGTTATTGATCAGCGCCCGGGCGATAGCTACCCGTTGTTTTTCGCCACCCGAAATGCGGCGGGCCTTCTTTTTTGCCAGGTAGGCAATATCCAGGATACGGAGCTTTTCCAGGGCATCGTGCTCAATTTCGGCCAGCGATTTTGCGCCTAATTTCCGGGCGGGTAGCATGACGTTATCCAACACGGTAAATTCGGCCAGCAAATAGTGAAACTGGAAGACGAAACCGATGTGGCGATTCCTGATCTCCGCAAGTTGTAGTGCCGAATTTCCCGTCACCAGTTTCCCCTTCAGGTACAACTGTCCCGTATAATCGGTGTCCATGGTCGATAAAATATAGAGCAAAGTGGATTTCCCACACCCGGACTTACCCATTATCGATACAAATTCCCCCGTGTTGACCGTAAACGAAATATCTTTCAATACCCGAACGTCTACCGGGTCGTGAAATACCTTATTGATGTTTTCCGTGCGGATGACTTCCATACTTACTGTCCTCTGATGATGTCTACCGGGTCGATCTGCTCGGCCTTGCGGGCGGGCAGGTAGCCGGCAAAAAAAGTAGCGCTTAGCGCAAAAACCACCCCGATAAAATAATATGCCGGATTGAAATTCACCGGGTAGGTTTTTATCGTAGGTAAAGCTTCCGTTTCAAAAGGTAAGTGGCTGATGAGCGTGGAAATACTGTAGCCCAATAGCAACCCGAGTGTACCGCCTACCAGGCCGATGATGAGGGCCTGGCTAATAAAAATGAACTTTACGTCCCGGCCGGAGAACCCGGTAGCCTTGAGAATAGCGATATCGTTCATTTTTTCGTAAATGAACATATTCAATATATTGTAAATTCCGAATCCGGCAACAATCAGCAAGGTAATGGAAACCGCATAAGTAATGATATTGCGGACAGTGGTTCCGGTCTCAAACTGCGCATTGGCGGTGCCGATGTCAACAGCCGTTACGCCGTACAGTTTTTCCATATTCCTGGCGAAGGGCAACGCATCTTCCATGTGGTGCAGCTTGATATTGATGTCGGTAATGAAGTTGTCACCTTCCCCAATGATGCGTTGGGCGGTTTTCAGGTTGGTATAACTCTGCACATTGTCTATGTCGGCCAGCCCACTCTGGTAAATCCCAACAATTTTAAGTGGGACCACATTCCCTTTAGCCGTTACCAGTTGAATGCGGTCGTCAATGCCGGCACTCAATTTTTGGGCAACACCAGCACCAATGATAATGGTATTGTTGTTGTTCTCCAGGTCCAGGATATTTCCTTCCATCACATAATCATCCAATTTAAACAAACGGGATTCTTCCTGGATATTAATGCCGTGAATGATGCCGTTCAGTTCTATGGTTCCGGCGGTATAGAAAGCCTGCGCAGTTACCTGGGGGGTTACCCCCAAAACTTGCGGGTTGCCTTGCAAAATCTTCAGTAGAGGCAGGGCATTGTGGATGCGGGCCGCGGTACTTTTGGGCTTCACCGAATGAACAAAGCTCAAGCTGTTTTCGGCTGCTGAATAAAGATCCAGCGGTTGCTGCTTGCTGGGTAGAATTTCGTTGTAAATGTGTACGTGTGGTGTTCGGTTGAGGATAAGCCCATCCAGGAGCCCATTAAGCCCCGTCATAAAAGACACCAAAACAATAAAAGTAGCAATACCAAAAGTAACCCCCAATCCGGCAATAACCGATTGCTTGATGCGGGAGAGAATATGAATCCGCGAGATCGACAGCAGGACGCTCCAATTCATAGCTATTGTGCTGTTTCGTAAATGAGTGTAGATGTATCCACCCCGGACAGAATTTCGGTATAAATCAAGTTAGCCAGGCCAGTTTTGACCTTCACCAGGCCACTATCCGTTTTGACTTCACTATTTTTGGAAATATAAACAGTCGGCAGCACCAGGGCCTTTTTCTTTTCCTGGATAATAATACTCGCTTCTCCCGTCAGCCCATTGAACAGTCGGGTTGGCGCCTGAATAAATAAGGCTTCTACGGCGAAGGTCTGCGAGCGCTCATCCATCGAAGGCGATATTTGGGTCACTTTAGCCAGAAACACTTCTTCCCCGTACGCATCCAGCAGGACAGCTACTTTTTGACCAACTTGTACCCGCGAAATATCGACTTCGTCTACTTTCAGGCGGAGCACAAAATCGGTTGCACTCCCAATGCTGGCCAGTGGAACCTGGGGATTGACAGCCTCTCCTATTTCACGGAAGATCTCATATACCTTGCCTTTGCGCTGGCTTTTTACCGTAAAATCCGCCTGGTTGATGGTGCTGATGGTGTAACTGTTGCGGGCGCTGGCCAATTGGCGTTCTAAATCGCGTTGGGTTCTGGTGTAATTATTGGTTAGCCGGTCCAGTTCGTTGCGAGCTATTTCGTAGGCCAGTCGGCGATCATCGAGCAGTTGCTGTGAACCGATATTTTGCTGCCAAAGCCGCTGCTGCTGGACAAAGTTCAAGGAATCGTTCTTCAACTTCAAGCGGGCTGAACTGATATTTTCAGCTATTTCTTTTAGCAGGGTAGCGTCGCCACGGTAGGTTTCTCTGGCTGTTTCCAAACTTAGCCGGGCAATGTCACTGCTGATTTTGGGCTGGCTGTTGTCCAACTGAAAAAGGGTACTCCCCCGCTCTACGGCATCGCCCTCTTCCACCAATCGTTGGGTGATAATCCCGGCCACGGCCGGATAGACGGTGTAATAACCCTGGGGTTCCACCGTTACGGTACTGTAGACGGCCTCATTGATGTCCTGGTAGGTGGGCTTGACGTAAGCAGCCTCCTCCTGGCAGGAAGTAAGCAAAACGGACATCCATAACCCGTGAAAAAAAACTGGAAGGAAAAGGAAGTAACTTATTTTGAATAACGCCATGAGCGACAGCATATTTGACGCAAGTAAGGCAAAAACACCAGCTTACCCTGTGATATTCATCAGCGAAGACAGTGATTTTCGCAGAACATTTACATCATTCAAACAAATCGAACAGGTGCCCCATTTGTTGCTGCTTCGTTTTGAGGTAGCTGGCATTGTCCTTTTGTGGGCTGATAATGATCGGTACCCGGGCAATAATCTCTACCTCAGAGAGGTCCAGCGCACTAACTTTTTCCGGGTTGTTGGTCAGTAACCGGATCTGGCTTACCCCCAAATCAGCCAACATCGCGACGGCAATGCCATACTGCCGGGCATCGACCTCTAGCCCCAGGTGCAGGTTGGCATCGATGGTGTTCAGGCCCTGGTCCTGCAGTTGATAAGCCTTGAGTTTGTTGATGATACCAATACCCCTACCCTCCTGGCGCAGGTACAACAAAATGCCCTTTTCCCGGGCAATCATTTCGATGGCGTAGTGCAACTGTTCCCCGCAATCGCACCGTTTGGAAGAAAACAGATCGCCGGTGATGCACTCTGAATGAACCCGTACCAGCGCCGGTTGCCCCGCTTTATAGTCTTCGTGAACCAATGCCAGGTGGGGCATCCATTCCGCTTCAGAGGCGGCATAGGCCAACATCCTGAAGTTGCCCCAGGGGGTGGGAATGATCGCTTCGGCTTGTCGTTCAAGATCCATTTCAGACATACTGGGATGCGTAATAGTTTCCGTTTTTGTGAGCCACTCCATTTGTTGGGCTTGGTTACAAAGTTAGTCAATACAATATATAATCTACTCAACAAGTAGTCTTAGATATTGGTTGTGTCTATCTGTGGGTGACCACGTAAAATGCCCATCGGAACAATTTCCAATGGGCATTTTACCAACCAATTAAAAAGTGAATAGGTTAGTAGCCGCCATCACCTGGCAGTTTCATCCCCGCTGGCGGATCCATTTCAACATCACTACCCGATGCTACCCGGAATTCTACCCGGCGATTCATGTAGCTGGCTGATTGAGGCACCAGTGCTTCTTGCTGACCTTTCCACTGCAGGACCAGGCGACCACGGCCGATCCCGTGCTGATTCACCAGGTGTTCGGCAATTACTTTGGCCCGTTGGTAACTCAACCCTTCATTGTAGGTTTCTGGCCCCGTTTGGTCGGTATATCCGGTGATCACCAGGCGCATATCCGGATTGGATTTCAGCATGCGCGCAATACTGGCGAGCGTACCGTAGTCTGCATACTTAACGGTGTAACTATCCGCACCAAAATGGATCATGGGCAAGAACCATTCGGCGACATTGTTCTTAGGCTCAGATAAGCCGTAGCGGCCCAGGGCTTCATCGATCATTTGCTTAACGCGATCTTCCGTAACGCCACCCGGACGGGAAATAGGATTCACGACTACGCCGTCTTCATTTACGCGCTCACCGGCCCGTACGGGGTAGTAAGGCTCCAGGTCCTTGTAATCAGGCACCCCATCTTTGTCACTGTCCAGGGTACGCCCCTTGGTGTCCACGGGTACATCTTTGGGGGTGTTGGGTTCCTGGTCAATGGCGTCGATGACACCATCCTGGTCGGTATCGGCAATAGCCGTATCCTGCCGCTTTTTCAGTTCGTCAATGCTGGAAATGATATCCTGACCGAAGCCACCCCAGTACAGGGGTTCACTGCGCTTGGTGGGGCTTCCCAGGTTGAAGTTCAATTGAAAACTGGTGAAGTTGGGCACGTCGCTGAAAGCGGAACGCACGCCATTCTCCCGGTTAACACCATCGAGTAGGTCCGAACGGGTACCGAACAAGCCAAAAGCCTGGTGCTCAATACCTACGTTTACTTTATTGCTCAGGCGAAAGGAAATACCACCGCCAATAACCACGTGGGGGGCAATTTCTTTTTCCACTGTTTCTATCCGCGGGCCATTACCACCTGGCGTCTTGTAGTTGGTCTTGTAGGAATTTAAGCCAGCTCCCCCCATCAGGTAAATGTTTACCTTTTTGCGGGGTTTGTCAAAGCGAAGGCCATTGAGGCTGAATACGCCGATGACACTTCCCGACAACCACTGTGAGTCAAACTCCCAGAAGTCGTCGTTGCCTCTTCCTTTGCCATTGGCTTCCCCCATGACGGCATCCAACCGCAAGGAGAAGAGGTAATCGGTAGCTTTGCGCAAGTGCAACCCATAAGCGAAACCAAACTCAGGATCAATTTCGCCGGAAACGAAGAAAGACCCGCCGCTGACCCCAACTTCGTACATGTCTTTAGGCTTAGCACCTTGAGCCTGCACCAGGTTGATCGCAAAAAACAGCAGGAAAATCGTTGCGAGAAAGCTGGATTTCTGCTGGGGAATAGTAAATATTTTTTTCATTCTGTTCATGTTCAAAGGGTTCTGTTTTTGGGGAAATAGAAAAGGTCTGACCTGAACGGTCAAACCTCAGTTTTACCTTATTAATTTGAATGGTTCCAAACTTGTGTAGCTTTTGGGTAGATAAAAAATATCTCAACCAGTATTCGGTAATAAAGATATTGTTAATTTTCTATGTTTACCAAAGTTTAAGCCCAAAAAGCGTCGTTATGCACCCTTTTTGGGCTTCCTGGTCAATAAACGCGTAAAATCAGGTCATTAAAAGTTTGTCAAGTGCCAATTTTACTGCATAGGCAGAAATTTCACGGGGTTGCGAATGAGCCTCGTACACAGCCATCAGCGCTTGCTGAATCGTTACGGAAACATCATTAAAAATAGCTTCGTCCGTTACTTCTACGTCAGGTTGCATGAGGTAGGCAAATACCCTGGCCATGCCGCAGTTGGCGATGAAATCGGGAATCAAAGCGACCCTTTTATCCAGTTCCGTGGCCGTGGGGCCGAAAAATATTTTATCATCCGTAAAGGGCACATTGGCACCGCAGGCAACCACTTCAACACCTCCTGCTACCAGTTGTTGCACCTGCTCGGGGCTGACCAACTTGGAGGCTGCTCCCGGAATAAATATATCCGCTCCCAGGGACCAAATGCGTTCATTGACTACCTCGAACGGCAGCACGGCTCCCGAAGCCTGTAATTTGTTGCCGTCACGGTGCAAAAACAATTGCTTGATCTCTTCTACGCCCAGCCCCTCAGGCGCAAGGATACCTCCATCGCGGTCGATGATGCCAATGATCTTCACCCCTTGCAAGGTCAGATAGGAGGCTGCGGTGGAAGCCACGTTGCCCCAGCCCTGGATAATAGCCGTCTTTCCTACTGCCGTACTCTTGGTGAAAATTTCATAAAAATGACGCACCGATTCGGCTACCCCAAAACCCGTGATCAAATCGGCTACCGCAAATTTCCGGATACCATCAGGCACGTAACGAACGTCCTCCACAATCTTGGCACAACCGTAGCGGAGTTGGCCGATGATATTGATTTTGTCCCCTTTATTGGAATGAAAATGGCCATGGACTACGCCTTCCTGCGGGTGCCATAAGCCCAGGTCTTCGGTAATAGGAATTACATCCTTCAGTTCGTCTACATTCAAATCACCACCCGTGCCATAGTAATTTTTCAACAACGGAAAAATCACTTTGTACCAACGCCGTAGTACTTCGGTTCGTCGGGGATCGGCAGGATCAAAATTAATGCCCGATTTAGCACCACCAATGTCCGGGCCGGCTACCGAAAATTTAATCTCCATCACTTTGGCTAAAGAAACGACTTCTTCCTTGGTCAATCCTTTCCGCATCCGCGTTCCGCCACCAGCTGCGCCATTGCGCAAATTGTTGATCACAACCCAGCCTTCGGCGCCAGTCTCTTCGTCGTACCACTCAAAAACAATCTCCGGACGCTTGTCCTGGTAGGTCTGCAACAGGTCTTTCATAACAACTGATTTAACAAATACTTGCCTTGGCAACTAATTTTAAGACCCGGCAAATATACCAAAAAGAAGGAATCGTTGTATCCGCACGGAATGAATTCCAAAAAGGAAGCAAAACCAGGGAGAATTTTATAATTTCGGCATCGTAAATACGCAGTACTGCACTTACTCACGAACCGTTATCCATGTTTGACCATTGGCTCCTTCCCGCAAAAAACACGCCGGCACCAACTACCAATTACAGTTGGGCCAGCCACATTGACGTGTACCAAAACGGGGCTACGCTCCTCCCCAAACAGTGTGTACTCATCGGGCTGGATACCGTTGTTGCGGATGCCTTGCGGGAAGAACTCTACCCCATGAGCTGGGCTTTTCCGGGCCTCAAATTCACCGACCTGGGTAACCTGCGCAAAACGGGAGAAGATTTTGTTATCCCCTTGCTCAAGGAGGTCATGGACAGCCAACTTTTCCCCATTCTCATTGGTGGCAATCCCAGCTTATTGTATGCCCAGTTCCAGGCGTTTCTCAGCCTGCGCGATCACGTGAACCTGGCGGTCATTGACGAGCGGGTACCGGTGAGCCAGGAGAAGAAAAAAACGGGCGAAAAATACCTCAACCGCATTGTACACCAACGGCGGGAGAATTTATTCCACCTGAGTCTGATCGGCCCTCAGGCTCATTTCACGAATCCCGCCATTATCGACTGGTTCGACGAACAACAGTTTGAATATCTACGCCTGGGTCAGGCGCGCGAGAACTTTGCTGAAGTAGAGCCTTTGTTGCGCGATGCGGATATCATAGCGCTGCACCTGGATGCCCTCAAGCGCGCCGAAGCGCCCGGCCAACTCAATCCCAGTCCGAGTGGTTTTTTCCTGGAAGAGGCTTGCCAGCTTTGTCGCTACGCCGGCATGAGTGACAAACTTCGTTCTTTTGGTATTTACGGTATCGATGGCACGGTCAAACGCAAACTCAAAGCTACCGCCGAGGCCGTCGCACAGATGGTCTGGTATTTTACCGAAGGTTACTACCAACGCCTGGGAGACTACCCCGTGAGCAACAAGGGACTGACGGAATACATTGTCGGTGGAAAAGGCGAATACCAGCAGCTGACTTTTTGGAAAAGCGTCCAAAGTGGGCGTTGGTGGCTGCAGGTACCTGTAGAAACAGGGCACCAGCACCAAAGGCACCGCCTGATTCCCTGTAGCTACAACGACTACAAACTTGCTACGCAGCAGGAGTTACCCGATCGGTTGTGGAATGCCTTTCGGCGGTTTTAAGACCAGGCTTAGTCAACAATTTTTTCCAACCGCATACCCCGCGAACCTTTGATTAGTACGTGTTTCCCGACCCAAGGGCTACGATCAAAAGCGGCTAAAAGCTGGTTGGCATCTTGAAAATGAGGAATACCCAGTTGCTCGGCAGCCGGTTGAAAAAGAGGGCCAACCAGATAAATTTTCCCAATGGGTAACGTCTGGGCCAGTTGGGCAATCGCCAAATGCTCCGTCGCAGCCTGGTTCCCCAATTCCAACATATCCCCCAGGATGGCTATTTTATCGGTGTCAGCCAGTTCCGCAAAGCTGATTAAGGAAGCGCGCATACTCGTTGGGTTGGCATTATAGGCATCCAATAGGTAGTGAATCCCTTCTTTTTCCAACCATTGGGATCGGTTGTTCACGGGCCGATAGTTTTCGATGGCCGCAACAATTCCCGCCGCTGGCACCTTGAAATACTTGGCTACGGCTACGGCGGTGCTGATATTCTGCAAGTTGTGTTTCCCGGAAAGCTGACTATGGATCGTATGAAATTGCCCCCGGGCATCCAAAAAGGCTACTTCTATGCGCGGCGAAATTTGTTTGACCTGCAACTCGTAATAGGGGATATCGACCCGGGGGTGCGCGGCCAGCTTATAGCCGATGATCCGATCGACTCCCTGCGCCAATTCGGCGAGGTAAGGTTCCTCCAGGTTGACGAAAGCCACCCCTTTGTGCCGGGCCAGGTAGCGGTACAATTCCGATTTGCCCCGCTTCACGCCGTCAAAGCCACCAAAACCTTCCAGGTGTGCCAGCCCCACATTGGTAATCAGGCCGTGGGTAGGCTCCGCTATTTCGCACAAAGCAGCTATTTCGCCGACGTGGTTGGCGCCCATTTCGATGACGGCTATTTCGGTATCATCCGGTAGTGCCAGCAAAGTCAGCGGTACCCCAATGTGGTTGTTGAAATTTCCCTGGGTAAAATGGGTCAGGTGAGTAGTTGCCAAAACAGCCGCTATCAGTTCTTTGGTGGTGGTTTTTCCGTTGCTACCCGTGATGGCTAAGATCGGAATATTCAGTTGCCGCCGCCGGTGGCGGGCCAGCTCCTGTAAAGTGGTCAACGTATTTTCCACCAGCAAGTACTGCTCCGTAACCGCTACCTGCGGATCGTCTACCACCGCATAAGCTGCGCCTGCGGCCAGGGCCCGGGCAGCAAATTGATTCCCATCAAAATTATCCCCTTTCAGGGCAAAAAACAGATCGCCTTCCTGCAACTGGCGGGTATCCGTACAAACCCGACTGCAGGTCAGAAAACGGCTGTACAGGGTTTCAATGGAAGGGTAGGACATACACAAATTCTAATTTGAACCCGCAAAATTAAACAAGAAAAGCCATTCTGATGCGATCAGAATGGCTTTTCTTTAAGTGTTTTAAACGATTATAATCCTAACGGCGGCTCTTACGGCTGCTGCGTTTGGTCTTAAAAAAGTTTCCACTTTCTTCGCCGTTACCCGTGGGTGCACCCATCCGGATCATGGCACAACGGAAGCCAATGGCACGATCGCCTTTGTTTTCATCCTTAAAGCGACGTGTGCCGGGGGTGAGCCAATAGGCCCGGTCGGCCCAGGAGCCGCCTTTGTACACGCGGGCTTCATCACTGATCAAGGTGTGACGGCCATAATCGTAGAACGCTTCAGATTGCTGGTCACCGTCCAGGAAGTTGTAGGCCATACCGGTTTTGTAATTGTCGCGGTCGGCAGCTTCAGCATCTTCCACGTAGCGGTAACGCAGGCGACCCAGGCTGTCCTTTTCGTCGGGGCGACCATCTTCGTCCAGTATCAAATGCTGGAACTTATTACCCCGGTAAGGGTTCATATCCTGATTTTCGGCGTCTACCAAATCCTGGCTCGTCAGGGGGCGGTACAAGTCCAATACCCACTCGTTCACATTACCTGCCATGTTGTAGAGGCCAAAATCGTTGGGCAGGTAAGCCCGCACGGGAGCCGTAGGACAAGCATTGTCATTCAAATGACCGGCAACCCCCATGTAGTCACCACGACCACGCTTGAAGTTGGCCAGCATTTCACCCTGGTAGCGATCGCGCTTTTGGTAACGGACCGTAGAGCCACTCCAGGGGTATATCCGACGGTCGGTATACAACTCGTCTTTTTCGTTTTCCTGCAGGCCAATTAAGCCAAGGGCGGCATATTCCCATTCCGCCTCCGTAGGTAGCCGGTATTCGGGCATCACGATACCATCTTCAAAGCGTACCGCGCGCTCACCACCCGTAGACAAGTCTTTGAGGTTTTTGCGCACATCACCCTGGTACTGACCCACCAAATAAGCTTGGGTATTGAAGTTGTCTTCGTCCTTCTGTTCCATATTGGGGTTCAGGATGCCGCGCTTGATGAGGATAGCCTCGTTGGCACGGTCAGAACGCCACTTACAGAATTCATTGGCTTGTACCCAGCTTACCCCTACGACAGGATAGTCGTCATAGGAGGGGTGGCGGAAATAAGTTTCCACCAATGGCTCGTTAAACGACAATTCCTCCCGCCAAACCAGCGTATCAGGAAGACCGTTCAAGTAGACCTCGGGATAGCTTTCGCCAAAAACCCGATTGACCCAATAAAGGTACTCGCGGTAGTTGTTGTTGGAGATTTCAGTTTCATCGATGTAGAACGAAGAAACCGTCACCCGCCGGGGCGTGTTGTCCCAGTCGTAGGTAACATCGGCTTCCGTAAGGCCCATCACGAAGGTACCACCTGGCACCAATACGAGATTTGGGCCGGTAGGTTGGCCTTCGTAATCGAGGTCTTTCTCAAAACCTCCCCACTTGGGGTCATTGTAATTCCATCCGGTGATGTCTGAGGTTTCTTTCTTACCACAAGAGCTTAACACCAAAATGAGGCCCATTGTAAATGAGCAGATTTTTAACAGATTTTTCATTCCCTTTACCGAGTTTGATTTAGCGAATCGACCAGCAAATATAGGAGAAAACTCTTTCACAATGGCTTACTCTCCTATACCTGGGCATAAAAATGCGAACTTTAACATATTCCTTGTCCACCAGACCGAAAATTACTGCCCTTTATTGAAACATTTTAAAGCAATTGTTCCAACGAGCGGCCTTCATCTTACGAGCCAGCGCATTACTGTCTTCCAAATTAATGATCAGCGAAATTTCGTGGGTATTACCCGTTCCGCCCGGTACAGCCGCCAAAGCGGACACCGTCATATCGTAGCTGTAACCCAACCGGAATACGCCTTCGCGTACACCTACCATAAATACACCGGCGTCGGCCAGGGTGAAATTATGGCGAAACCAAACGCCTCCGAAAAGGGCACCCGCACCAATATAGGCACCGGCATTGATCTGTCCGGTATCACCTTGCTTAACCAACATGACATTTGGAGAAATAAACGCAGCAGCGCCCCGCTTATTGTGCCGTCCGAGATCAAATTCTGCGCCGCCGTGGATTGTTACCCGCAGCGGGCGTCCTGAGAACAAATTTTCGTTGAGCTGGAGAAAACTTTCGTTGGGCCGGTTCAGGTGCTTGAGTGAAATACCGCCGTAGACCTTGTCATTGTAAAACAAAACACCTGCCGAGGCATCGAATAACGTACTGTTTAGCGCTGCGGGCCGGTTTTCTTCCGACAAAAAAGGATTACCGGCCGGATCTACCGGCCCCGTGAGGGGATCCAACTGGTCTTCAAAAATGAGGCGGTCCCAATCTACCCGTACCTGGTACATGCCGGCTTCCAGGCCGATCCGGACATTGGTCTTGCCCCCGAGTTGAACCTTATAGCTGTAAATACCTGCCACCTGGTGGGTTTTGAAAATGCCGTCGCCAGCAGCATCCGTCATCACCTGGATACCAAAACCGCTGTTTAGCGCTGCAATTTCCTGCTCAAAGGACGCCGCATAGGTGATGTAGGCATTGGGCCAATTGGGGTACTGGTTGCGGTGATTGAAGGTCAACCGGGGGGCCAGCGTCGTGCCCGCAAAAGCCGGATTGAGTTGCAAAGGGGCAGCGTAAAACTGGCTAAATACAGGGTCTTGTGCTTGCGCAAAAAAAAGTACCGCAATTATAACGGTAACGGTGAGGTATAACTTTCTCCACATCTCCTGCGCGATTTAGATTTTATTGGAACGACAAGTTATTAAACCCCACTGGCATCCACAAAAAAATTAACACTATTTGACTTGGGGTTTACGGATAAGCTGAAAAATGACGGAGCAGACCGGTTCTTATTGGACTTAAGACTTGATTACGACAAATAGACGGGGAAATCCGTTAACGAAAAATAGGTCGTGGCTGTTTACGTTCAGTATTTGTAATTTTGTTTAATTTTAAGTGATAACTGGTTTAACCAACAACATCCGCAAACGGCCTGTTTCGGCACCCGGTTCGGAGGTGACTAAACCCAGATACCCAGGTTATGAAAAAAATATTCCTCTTTATTGTTCTGGCAGGGATGCTGTTATCGGCTTCAGCCTTGTCCGCACAAACCCTGATTCGACAGCAATTTAACTGGGAAAAAGTTCCCCAACGTTTTCGCATCGGGGAACAGGAATACGAGCAATGGCAATTCGAAGGCGCTCATTTTGGTGATGACGCCCCCTCCCACCCTTTCTGGGTCTACCGGTTCCCCGTAGCGGGGCCAGGCCAGATCAACCTGACCGTAAGCAGCCTGGGTTTAGCGCCCTTGGATAAAAAATATGCCCCGGAAGACGAAAAACTGGGCGAAGACGTCCGTTTTTACACCAATATTGTGCGGGAGCCCGGTGGCTATTTTGCCAAAGTTTCCTGTGTGCCCATTACGCGATCTGGCAGTACCTACCAACAGGTTACCGGATTCGTGCTCAGCGCCACCCTGGTACCCCAGGGAACACCACGTGGCGGACCACCATTCAATTCCGTGCTCAGCGATGGAGAAGTGTACAAAATTGCGGTCGCCCAAACGGGTATGCATCGCCTGAGTTATGGTTTCTTGAAAGATGAACTGGGCATCAGCAACCTCGACAATATCGACCCACGTACGATCCGGATATATGGCAACGGGGGTGGGCTGGTACCTTACGATGTCAATCAGGACCGGCCCGCCGATCTGGTAGAAAATGCCATCCGCGTTGTCGGAGAGGAAGATGGCACCTTTAATAGTAGCGATTACCTGGTCTTTTATGCCGAAGGCCCCAACAAATGGCGCTACGAGGTGAACAGTGATCGTTTCTACGAAGAAACCAACATTTACGACAACCAGAATTACTACTTTGTCAAAATTGGTCCGGGCAATGGTTTGCGGGTTAGCGAGCGCGCCAGTGTGGCCAACACGGCCGTGACCACGACCACCTACGACGGGCTGTTCCGCTACGGCGACGACAAGTTCAACGCCCTCCACGAGATCGAAAATACCGGTACCGGAACGGGCCAGCACTGGTACAGTGACTTCTTTAAGTTTGCCCGGGAAAAGGATTTTCCCAACCTGTTCCAATTCACCGGATTGCAAACCAATGAACCCGTCACGTTTTTCGCCGAAATGGCCCTGCGGGCTACGGTTCGCTCCCGCTTTTTTCTCGACATCGAGGGGCAAACGCTCACTTCTGACCAGGCCATCAGTGTCCCTATTGGCTCTGATGGCGAAATTTACAACAACCTGGCACCTACGAGCCGCCTGACCGGGCAAGTAAATGTGACGCAGGAAAATTGTACGGTAAAACTCCGCTACCCCAATCCCGGTGGTTCGGAACAAAGTTCGGGCTGGCTGGACTTCATCGAGGCACGCGCGCGACTGGCCTTGCGCTTTACCGGCAATGAACTGCGGTTTCGGGATGCCCGTACCTACGGCCAGCCAAGCGCCACTTTTGTGGTAGACAATGCCGGTAGTGACATGGAGATATGGGACATCACCAACCCGCTCCAGGCAGTCAGGCAGCAGACCACCCTCAGTGGCAGCAGCCAGCGGTTTGGAGTCGTCGTTGGCAACACCGTGCGGGAATTTGTGGCCTTCCGCCCAACTGCAGACCTGGCCAAGCCAATAGCAGTTGGTAAGCTTACGCCGCAGAACCTGCACGCCCTGGCCAGCCAGCAAATGCTCATCATCTACCACCCCGATTTTGCGGCCGCGGCCGAGCAACTGGCCGAACACCGCCGCAATTTTAGCCAACTGCAGGTAGGCCTGGTCTCGACCGAGCAAGTATACAATGAGTTTTCGAGCGGGCGGGTCAGTCCAACGGCAATC
This sequence comes from Bacteroidota bacterium, assembly GCA_003045895.1. Taxonomy (GTDB): domain Bacteria; phylum Bacteroidota; class Bacteroidia; order Chitinophagales; family Saprospiraceae; genus Lewinella. Next base: position 139,422 of record PZPC01000001.1, on the reverse strand, counting down.
CGCGATTTTGCCAAAACCATTTTCGAGCGGGATGGTGCCCTGCGCTACCTCCTGCTGATCGGTGACGGATCTTTCGATACCCGCGATATCTATGGTTTCGGCACCAATTTTGTGCCGGTTTACGAACGGGATGAAAACCACGAATTGTACGGTTTCCCCGCTGATGACTACTTTGCTATTTATGTCAATAATCCCGGCGACGACCCCCTGGCCAGCGACCTGAGTATTGGCGTGGGCCGCTTGCCCGTAAAAACGGCACAGGAAGCGCAAACCGTAGCAAATAAGATCATCCAGTACGACACGAACCCCGATTATTTCCAGGACTGGCGTATCCGCATGACCTTCCTCGGGGATGACGAAGATGGTGCCACCCACTCCGACGACGCAGACATGGCCGCAGAACTGGTTCGCCAACTAAAACCCCAGTTCAACGTCACTAAACTGCTCTTTGATCTGTTCCCCCAGGAATCGACGCCGGCCGGCGACCGATTCCCCGTGGTGCAGGAGGAGTTGGATCGCGCTATCTTCCGGGGCTCTATCCTGACCACCTACCTGGGCCACGGCGGGCCACGTGGTTGGGCACAGGAGCGGGTACTGGATATTCCGCGCATACAAAACTGGCGGAACCTGGATCGGCTGAGTCTTTTCCTGACGGCAACGTGTACCTTCGGTGATTATGACAATGGCGCCTTTGTCTCGGCCGGAGAAGAACTCATCCTGGCCCCCCAAGGTGGCGCGCTGGCCCTGCTCACCACCACCCGGCCGGTTTTTGCCAATCGCAACTCCGAACTGACCAATCGTTCGTTGACGGAGATCCTCAAGCAGAACCCGGATGGCAGTTGGCCCAGGTTGGGCGACGTCATTCGCACCGCAAAAAACAGCCTCAGTAGCCCGGGAAATTTTAGCAACGAACGCAAGTTCATGCTCATGGGTGATCCGGCGCAGGCATTGGCCTTCCCACGTTACCAGGTAGCGACGACCTCGATCAACGGAAATACCCTGGCCAGCGGACAGGCCGACACCCTTAGCGCATTGGAAACGGTGATTGTAACCGGACAAATTACCGACCTCAACGGTGATCTCCTCACCAACTTCAATGGTACGGTATATCCTACCGTATACGACAAACGCGTGGGTGCCCAAACCCTGAGAAATGATACCGGCAGCCCGGAACGGACTTATATGGTACAGAAAAATGTCCTCTTCCGGGGAAAAGCGACGGTGGACAACGGGGAATTCACCTTTTCTTTCGTCGTGCCTAAAGATATTAACTACGCCTACGGCCCCGGCAAGATCAGCTACTACGCTGCCGATCCCGGACGGAAGATTGACGCCGGGGGTAGTGAAGAACGCGTGATCATTGGAGGTTCCAACCCCGAAGGACTGGAGGATGATACGCCACCACTGGTGGAAGTATTCATGAATTCCGAAGATTTTGTGAGTGGCACCATCGTATCTCCGAGCCCTACCCTGGTGGTCAAACTGGCCGACAACTTTGGCATCAATGTAACCGGCAATAGCATTGGCCACGACCTGGAAGGTTTTCTCAACGAAAACACCCAGAACAACTACCTGCTCAACGACTTCTACGAAGCCCAAAATGATGATTACACCAAGGGTGAAGTGCGTTTTCCGCTGAAAGATCTGGAGCCCGGCACCTACACCATGCGCGTGCGGGCCTGGGATGTAGCCAACAACCTGGGTGAAGGCCAGACGGAGTTCATTGTGGCCGGCGACGGTAAAATCGCGCTACAAAACGTCCTGAATTACCCCAACCCTTTCACCGACCGGACGTGCTTCCAATTCGACAGCAACGTGGCCGGTGAAGACCTCGACGTGCTGGTGCAGGTATTTACCATTGCTGGCCGCCTGGTGAAAACCCTGGAAGCCTTTATTCCGAATGCCGACGGTGCGCTGCGCCTGGACGATTGTATCGAATGGGACGGCAAAGACAACTATGGCGATCAGTTGGCGCGCGGGGTATACCTGTACCAGGTGCGGGTGCGTACCAGCAATGGTGCGGAGCTTTCCGGGGAAAGTTCATTTGAGAAGTTGGTTATTTTGAAGTAACGAGGTCGGAAAGTGTAATTTTCGGCACGCGGGGATAATATTTCTTTAACAGCAAAATAAAGCCCTGTAAATAAGGGTTTTGATGGAGACGATCGCAAAAGCAGTAGCCAAAATTGGCAAGGCTTTTGTATAAGCTACACAAAACAGTAATCGGCTCGCAAGCATTACCTATATTTGCAGCCAATTTTATTCGAAAAAAGGATTAAAACTCATGAAGAACATACTACGCTTCATTTTCTTAGCTACGCTATTTGTTACCTTTGGCGGTAATACCAACCTCCAGGCGCAGTGCTTCTACGACGAAGGCTGTGGTTGCTACCTCAATCTGGACGGAACGCCCTGTACCAACACCGTAGTTACGGCTGTTCCCTTCCTGCGCATTGTTGCCGATGCGCGCTCTGGTGCCATGGGGGATGTAGGCATTGCCCTTTCTCCCGATGCCAACGCGATGCACTTCAATGCCTCCAAACTGGTGCTGGCCGAGGAAGATATTGCCCTGTCAGCCACCTATACCCCCTGGTTGCGGTCGCTGGGGCTCAACGATGTATACCTGGCTTACCTCACCGGCTTTAAGAAGATCAATGATCTGCAAGCCGTAGGTTTTGGTTTGCGGTATTTTTCGCTGGGCAGCATCCAGTTTACCGACGTCAACGGGGAACCGTTGCTGACGGGCCGGCCCAATGAATTTGAAGTAGCCCTGGCTTATTCCCGGAAATTATCTGACAATTTCACGGCTGGTTTAACGGGTAAATTCATTTACTCCAACCTGGCTGCCGGCCAGCAATTGGATGGTGGCGATGTGATCCAGGCCGGTATCGCCGGTGCTGCCGACGTTTCGTTTACCTACCAGAAAGAATTGAAATCCAGCTCCCTGGACGATAGCCAGCTGACCATCGGTCTGGCCCTGACCAATATCGGTTCAAAGATTACGTATACCCGCTCTATCAACCGCGACTTTTTACCCGCCAATTTTGGTTTGGGTGCGGCCTGGAAGATGGATTTTGACGAGTTCAACTCGCTGACCATTGCGACGGATATCAACAAATTCATGGTCCCCACTCCTTGCCAGGGCGTAGACTGCGACAATGAAGCCCGGCGGGCACAATCGCCGGTGAGCGCTATTTTCAGCAGCTTCAACGATGCCCCGGAAGGTTTTAAGGAAGAACTGCGGGAGTTGATGTACTCCTTTGGGTTGGAATACTGGTATGACCAGCAGTTTGCGGTTCGGGCGGGTTATTTCAGCGAACACAACCAGAAGGGTGGCCGCAAGTACCTCACCCTCGGTTTGGGACTGAAGTACAATATTTTCGGTATGAATTTCAGCTACCTGGTTCCGACCACCAACCAGCGCAACCCACTGGACAATACGCTCCGTTTCAGCTTGCTCTTCGACTTTGGCGCTTTCGATCCGCAGGGCTAGTAAGCAACTGGATATGCGCCAGAAAAAAAATGGTGTCTGTTTGGCAAGTAGCCGGACAGACACCATTTTTGTTAAACAAGGCATTTTACCTCGATTCGCTACCAGGTAGTGTACACTGGCAAAGCGAATAAAAATTCCAGTTGCACGATCATAAGCCGGATTCTGTCCCTACGACTGGCGCAGGCCCCATCATTTATCTAGCCGCTACCTCACAGTAGCGATCCATCTGCCTACCCCCCAGCCATACAAGCGAGCAACTTGCAGCCCTGTCCGAAGACAGTGCAGACTGGTGTACATGGCATTTCAATCCGCAAGGTTTATCTCCCCCTGACATTACTGCCCGACGGCGTGTGCTCTTACCACACGGTTTCACCCTTACCACGCCTGGGCGTGGCGGTATACTTTCTGTGACACGCTCTGTAGCCGGCCGATTCCTCCGCTGGCCCCCACCCGTTAGGTGGTGCGGTGCTCTGTATTGTCCGGACTTTCCTCTCCCTCCGAGGAGGCAGCGACAGGGTCACGTACAACTGGAAAGACAAAGATAAGGGTAATTTTGCTGATCTTTGTGCCAGGAATAAACCGGCGTTCCAAACCAGGCGAATTATTTTCTAAAACCACCCTCCGTTAAATCTGCGTTTTCCACCGGTTAGCAGCAAAAAATGACCGTATGCTCAATGCCACCTGGCGCACGGAGGTCAACTGGTAAAAAAAACCTACCTTTCCTATACGAAATTCTTATCCATGAACACAAAAATTCTCCGGCTAGCGTTAGCGGCTAGCCTGCTGGTTGCAGCTATTGCCCACCTCACTGCTTTTTCCACGTTTCCTTTCCAGGAAATCTCCCTCGAACAAACGCGTTCACAAGCCCGTCAACAAGACAAACTCTTCATCCTTTACTTCACCGCCGATTGGTGCCTGCCCTGCCGCTGGATGGAAGAGAACACTTTTGCCGACCCCGAACTCAGCGCTTTTGTCAGCGACCATTACTTAGCCGTAAAAGTAGACCTGAATAAACCCGGTAGCCGGGTACTCCAACAGCAATTTGACGTGAACATCCTGCCCAGCATCTTAATCTTTGCGGCCAACGGACAACTCATTGACCAGCGCAGCGCCAGCCAGGAAGCAGGATCCCTCCTCCGCTGGCTAAAACGCCTGGACAAACCGGCCAACCATTTGACGCCCGTCCTGCCGCCGGATGCTCTGGCCCAGCCTGCACTGAATAGTCCGCAGGCCGAAGTAAACTTTACGCGCCCGGCCCTGGTTACCGACGCGGCACCGGCTTTACTGACCCTCAATCAGCACCAATACGAAGAACCACTGCTCGTTTTGTCAGGACAACCCATAGCGGCCGTAGAGCGCCGGTTTTCGCCGCGTTCCAGTAAGTTTTATGGCATTCTGTTGCACGGCGACACCTACACTTATACCGCAGGCATTCGCATGATTGTGGAACTGGAACGGAAATACGAGCAAAAAGCAGAACTGTATCCCCTGGGTGACGAACAGTTCCAATGCCTGGTTGGCAGCTTTGAAACCACCGGGCAAGCACAACAATTTTTGCAATACCTGAATCGCAATAACCGAACCGGCGAGGTCATTATACTGCCCGGGAAATAGGCTGCCAGGCGCTACTTCTAAACTTTAACACAAATATTGCTCCAATAGATTGTAATTTTGCGCGCGCCCTTAACGTTTGGAACTTGTCATTTGCCCGGCATTTGCAGGTTTCCTGTTAATCACGGGCTGCAAGACTCCACCGTAATTTTCTACCAAGCCGTACTAATATCAAAACGGAACCATGAATAGGATCCTCACTAGCTTTTCAATTTGCTTTTTCTTTGCCCTGCTGCTGCAGGCGCAAACGCCCTCCCAGGTGATGTTCAGTAGAACAGGACCTTCGTCAGGCGCCAGGATGTGTACCAACGACGCAGGCACCATTGCCAGCTTTGGGCCTTTTATCGGCCAGTCCAATGACATCACTCCCGACACCATTTATTTGTGTTTGGGCGATACCTTGTTTATCGACCATGCCAGCGACCAAGATCTCAGCGGCGACCCCAACCCCAATACGACTCCCGGAGTAGGATACGCCTTTTTTAATTGCCCCCCCACCGCCACCGGACCGGATACTGCCTCCATTAAGAATGATTTCTGCATTTTTGATGATGGCAATGCCGTCTACGGTTTTTACGTGTATACGGGTGGCGTGCGGAGTGGTGATGTGCCTTTTTTCAATGATGGCAACCTCATCAATACTTTTAACGCGGGCATGCCAGCCATTTACTATTTTGCCCCGATCACCTTTGACTCCCTGGCCCTGGGGGAATTTGCCACCTACGAAGGCAACCCCGTCGGTGATTGTATCAACCTGCGGGCCGACCAGGCTTTTGCGGTAGCCTACCTGAATGCCATTACCGTCAGCGCCGTCAATGTGACGGGGTGTCAGGGTACTTTTCGGGTGACGGGCGGCCTGTCAGAACTGGACAACTCCAATTATACGCAGATCAGCATCTACAACCAAGCTGATCCTACGGTGCTTGGTACCGTCAGCAGCGGGCCGGCCAACCACAATGATGTGGTCAACTTTTCCGTACCAGCGCCAGGCACCTACGTCATTGAAGTGACCGATGGAAAAAGCTGTAGCGGTAGCGCTACCGCTACCATTACTTCTTCCTGTGACGAAGTGACGATTTTCCTGCCGCTCACCAATGTCTTGCCCGGCTCCAACGAATGTATTCCTGTTACGGTGGAAAATTTTGTGAACATTACCTCCGTGCAGTTTTCCATCAACTGGGATCCCACGATCCTCACCATCACGAGTGTCCAGGGGTTCAACCCCATGCTCCCCGACCTGGGAACCGGCAATTTCAGTTGGCGAAACTTCCCTAGCCCCAATGGCATTGCGCCTGGTGTGATGGGATTCACCTGGACCGATTTTACCTTTGCCGGAATTGACTTACCCGATGGCGATACCTTCTTCGAAATCTGCTTTGATGTGATCGGTCAGTTGGGCGATTGTTCCAACCTGGACATTACCAATAACCCCGTTCCCATTGAAATAGGCGACCCCGACCAGAATATCTTCCAGCTGGTTACCCGCCCCGGTAAAGTGCGGGTATCCGACGATCCCTTTTTCGTCTTGTTACAACAGGATAGCCTGACTTGCCCTTCCTTTGACGACGGCAGCTTTACAGTAACCGTAGATGAAGGATTGGCGCCCTACCGATTCGTGTGGAATACCGTTCCGCTGAGTGGCCCCAACAGTGCACCGGTTGTTATTGGTGCCAACGGTGGGTCGGGAATTGTCAGTGGGTTAGCTGCGGGCAGGTACCAGGTCACCATTACCGATAATACGGTACCCGCACAAGTCGTGATAGATACCATCGAAGTCCTGTCGGGGCCCGTGCTCGGCATTACGATTCGCGATACTATTCCTTCCTGTTTTGGAGTGCGCGACGGTTCGTTGCGCTTCATCCCTACTTCCGATGGCACCCCCCTCAATAATCCCGGACCAGGCTATACTTTTGTCTGGAGTACGCCGCTGAGTGTACCCAACCCCGGAAATGTCAATTTTATTGATAATATTCCGGCCGGTTCCTACGGCATTACCGTTACCGATCCGGCAGGCTGCCAGGAAAACGCCCTGATTCCGCTGGGTACGCCACCTGCGCTACGGGTACTCGACTCCAATACCTTCATCACCGATGCGAGTTGTACGGGCGGACAGGATGGCCAGATTACCATCACCGCCTCGGGAGGAACTACGGCCAGTGGCAATTACACCTTCACCTGGAACACCGGGCTGGTCATTCAGGCTTCAACAACCACCCTTAGCAATATCAACCCGGGTCAGTACTGCGTGACCGTTACGGACGACAACCTGTGTAGCACCGAAAAATGCTTTGTGGTCAACGCCATCAAGACCCTGGCCATCAATGGCGTGGTTACGGATGTCGATTGCAACGGGCAAACCACCGGTGAAGTTTTCATTACGGGTACCACCAGTGGTGCCGCGGCAGCTACGCCCTATGCTTTTGTCTGGAGCGCCAATGCGCCCGCAGCCAACAATACGGGTACCACCAGTCAAATCCTCAACCTGGCCGCTGGTTCCTACATCGTGACCATGACCGATGCCAGCGCTGCTGGCTGTCGGGTGATCGATACTTTTGCGGTAGCGCAACCCACCCCGTTGGTGGCAACGGTACTGAATTTCACCAATGAAACCTGTACCGTTGGCAACGATGGTAGCGTTACCCTCGGTGTTAGTGGCGGAGTTGGCCCCTATACCTACAGCTGGGACCACGATGCCCTGCTGACCGACTCCCTGGCCACCAACCTTTCGGCAGGCATGTACACCATTGTGGTGACCGACGCCAATAACTGTTCGCAGCAAGTGATGCAGTCGGTATCGGCGCCGACACCACCTGCCGTGACCAGCCTCCCCGATGATTCGGTGACCTGTGCCGACGATACCGACGGCTCACTATTGGTAATGGCCACTTCTCCGGCGGGCCCGGTAACCAATTTCCAGTGGAGCACGGGCCAGTCTGGCGCAGCTATCAATGGTCTTCCCCCCGGGGAGTACATTGTTACCATTACTGCTCCCAATGCTTGTGTTACTATTGACACGGCCTACGTAACTGCTCCTGAGCCAATTCGCCTGGATTCGGTGCGCGTACGCCAGCCCAACTGCCCCGGTGAATCAACCGGTCAAATTGCAATTTTTTCTGCCGGTGGTACCGGACCTTACATGTACCTCTGGTCGACCATGCCGGGCACGCCAACCACCCAAAACCCCTTGCCGGCGCGGCCAGCCGGTGATTATACCGTAGTGGTTATTGATGCCAACCAGTGTACCTCTGAAGTCTTCAACATTACCATTGTTGACCCGCCAAGTATAGTGGTGACCTTTAGTAATATTCAGGATACCAGTTGTCCGGACGACGCGACCTGCGATGGCCAGGCGACAGCGACGGCTTCCTACAGCGACGGGTCACCAGGTAGTTTTATTTTCACCTGGGATACCGGAGAAATGACAACCAGTGCGACCACAGCGACCTCCATTCAGCTGTGTGAAGGCGTACAGAACCTCAACGTCATTGATGCCAACAATTGTGGCGTCAATGTGTCTTTTACCATTGCTGCTCCCGACCCCATCACCGTACTGCCCACCATTACGCCCGTTTCCTGTAACGGATTGGCAGATGGTTCCGTCGGAGTGGTTCCCATGGGCGGTACCGGCCCTTACAATTATTTCTGGGTAGAAACCAACGAAACGACCAGTGCCATCAGTGGCCTGAGCGCCGGCAACTATACCGCCATCATTACGGATGACAACAGTTGTACGTTCACCCAAACGGTGGTCGTAGGGCAACCAGCACCCATTGTCATCAGCGTCAATCCCGCCACGACCACCGACTTTGTGACCTGTGCTGGTGACACCGATGGCATCATTGCCGTCAACACGACGGGCGGCAACGTCACGCCCGCCAATCCGTACCAGTATACCTGGAGCGATGGTGCCATGGGCAATTTGAATGCCAATCTGGCGGCCAGCACCTATTCCGTGACCGTAACGGATTTCAAGAACTGTATGGATGAACTGAGCTTCACGATCCTGGAGCCCGAGCTCATCCAGTTTTTCCTGGACCCCATTGATCCGCCGTTGTGTTTTGGTGATCCTACCTTTGTGAGCATCGATACCGTCTTTGGTGGTGCGAATAATGCTTTCGAAGAATACACCTTCATGGTCGACAACAATGGCCTAAGCTTTCCGGTATTGCAACCGGCTACCGTTTTTGCGGGCAATCATATTATTACGGTCGAAGATATCAATGGTTGTGCCGCTGAAACAGCGATCAGCATTGCTTCTCCTGGTCAAATAACGATTACGATTGCTTCGCCCATCGTTATTGAATTGGGTGACAGCACCGTTCAATTGCAGCCGATGGTCTCACCTGGTGGGAACTACAGCTACCAGTGGACCCCGGGCGACTTTTTGAGCTCCGATACCATCCGCAATCCTTTTATTTTTCCGGAAAACAGTTTGGATTACACCCTGACGGTGGTCAACGAGAATGGCTGTACGGCTACTCAGAATGTGTTTGTGGAGCTGGACGCCAACCGCAACGTCTACATTCCCGACATCTTCAGCCCCAACAACGACGGCCGCAACGACAACTTTGAAGTGTTCACCTGCCGCGGCGTACGCCAGGTGAGGTCGGCAAGGCTCTTTGACCGTTGGGGAGGGCTGCTTTACGAAGGGACCAAACTGGATCCCAACTGTTTGAATGGCATCAAGCTCTGGGACGGGACAAAAAATGGGCAAACCCTGCCGCCAGGCGTCTACGTCTACCTGATTGAAGTAGAATTTCTGGATGATGTGATCCTCACCTACCGGGGCGATGTGACCCTGGTGCGGTAGCGTAAACGAGTCTGGTTATTCCTCAAAAGAGAAAGCCCGGACAGCAAATCTGTCCGGGCTTTCTCTTTTTATAAACCAAACCTACTAAAACTACCGCCGTCGCAAGCGGATGATCGGGCAGATCATTTCTTCGAGGCTAATACCCCCGTGCTGAAATGTGTTGCGGTAATAGTTGTTGTAGTGATTGTAGTTGTTGGGGTACAGGAAGAATTTGTCTTCCTTGGCGAAGATAAAAGTTGAACTGACGTTCGGCCGTGGCAAACCAGCTTCCAGGGGGTCGCGGATTTCGAGTACATCGCGCTTTTCGTAGTTGAGGTTCTTACCAACTTTATAACGCAGGTTGGTCGTTGTTTCCCGATCGCCCACTACCCTGGAAGGCGTATTTACCCGGATGGTACCGTGGTCGGTCGTCACGATGAGGTTCACATCACTCTTATCCGTCACGCGTTGCAGGGCCGACCAAAGCGGTGAATTCTGGAACCAGGACAGGGTAAGGGAACGGTAAGCTTTTTCATCACCGGCCAGTTCCTTGAGTACTTCCATCTCGGTACGCGCATGGGAAAGCATGTCGATGAAGTTGTAGACGATGACGGTAAGGTCGTTGTGCAGGTAATCAAGAATGTTGTCCTCCATCTGTTTGGCTTTGGCAACATTGGTGATTTTCATATAATCGACTTTCACATCCTTACGGATAATGCGCTTGACCTGCGCCCGGAAGAGGTCTTCTTCGTGGTTGTTTTTTCCGCCTTCATCCATGTCATTTTTCCACCACTGCTTGTAGTGGCGCTCAATTTCGGAAGGTAACATACCCGCAAAAATAGCATTGCGGCTGTACTGGGTAGTGGTCGGTAAAATGCTGTAGAAATAATCCTCATCTTCTATCCTAAATTCCTGATTGAGAACCGTTTCAATGACTTTCCACTGGTCGTAACGCAGGTTGTCGAGCAGGAGCATGATGGTAGGCACCTTTTCGTCGAGGTAGGGGAATACCTTTTCCCGTAGCAGGCGGTCGCTCATAACGGGCCCATTCCCGTTTTTCATCCAATCGAGGTAATTATTCTGGATGTATTTGGAGAAGGCATTGTTCGCCTCATTCTTTTGCATCGACAAAATATCGGCCATCGCCGTCGACTGGCTTTCGTCTATTTTGATCTCCCAATTGATGATTCGTTTGTAGACATCCACCCATTCCTGGTAGTTAAGCCCGCTGTTGATTTCCATGAGAATCTGGCGAAATTCTTGCTGGTAATCAGAGCTTGTTTTTTCCCGGACCAGGCGTTTGTTGTCGATCAGGCGCTTGAGGGTAAGAAGAATCTGATTGGGATTTACCGGTTTGATGAGGTAGTCACTGATCTGGGATCCGATGGCTTCCTCCATTACCGTTTCGGCTTCGTTCTTGGTAATCATCACCACCGGGATATTCGGACGAATGTCCTTAAGCTTGGCGAGGGTTTCGAGTCCGGTGATACCAGGCATACTCTCGTCCAGAAAGACGACGTCAAAATCGTTGTTGTCCTGTATTTCTTCCAGGGCATCATGTCCGTTGGTCACGGTAGTGACCTCATATCCCTTTTTTTCGAGGAACAAAAGTTGTGGTTTCAGCAGATCAATCTCGTCGTCTGCCCAAAGAATCTTGATTTTATCCATTATAAAGTTTGTTCTTTTTTGTCGTTTGTTGGGTCCAGGTAGCCAAAGGTAAGGAACTGGTGGTAAAGGGTACCTAGTCCTTAACGTGGTTTTGTTCTTTATGGATACAAGCGAGTGGGTTTTTCTTGATTTGTTGGCCTTTTTTGCGGCTTCAGTCATTTATAGTCCTCCCAGGCGAAATTTATGCGCCGACCCCGCTAACCCAAAAAGTCAGCTACCATAAAAACACAAATTTCCTATCTTTACCCTAATTCTGTGTAGTCAACCCTGGCGATGCGGAACGCAAACGAAAAAAGAGCTACAAAGAATTGGAACGGACACCTCCTATTGTTACCATCACCTCTGATTTTGGTTGGCGCGACTACCACCTGGCGCTAATCAAAGGGAGCATTTTGCAACAGACGCCAAATGCCCGGATCGTAGATATCAGCCACGATGTGGCCAACTACGACATTGTGCAGGGGGCATTCTTGTTTCAGCACGCCTGGCGGGCATTTCCGGTTGGTAGTATCCACCTGTTGAGTATCAATGATTTTGGCCAGCCCGACCGCCCTTTCCTGGTGTTCACCCACGAAGGCCACCATTTTATAGGTCCTGACAATGGCCTGTTTTCCCTGATCTTTCCCGAACGGCCCGGTGCCATTTTTGCCATCGATACGGGCGATCTTTCCTTTAGCCGTTTCCCCCTGGCAACTATTTTTGCCAATGCCGTTGGCCACCTGGCACAAGATTTCCCGGCCGGTGGCTTGGGCAAAGCCGTAGCCGACTGGACGCAACGCATCACCTTTCAACCGGTAACCGGGCCGAACCACATTCGCGGCTCGGTGGTCTACATCGACAAATTTGAGAATGTGGTGCTGAATATCCAACGGGAACTGTTTGAACGCATCGGCGGTGGCCGGCCTTTTGAATTATTTTTCAAACGACATTCGCCGATCGTTGAGCTCTCCGTCAACCACTACGATGTGGCCGTTGGTGAAATGCTCTGCCGGTTCAATTCTGCTGACCTGCTGGAAATTGCGATCAATATGGACAAAGCTGCCAGCTTACTGGGCATGAAGGTGGAGGATACCGTGCAGGTGGATTTTAGAAGTGGAAGGGTGTAAATGTGAAAAGGTGTAAGTGCCGGGACAATAATAAATTTACATTCTCAAATTATTAGCGAAGGAATAAGCGATTGATAATGAGCGGTTTCGAGCTAATCATTTGAGTCAAAAAATGTAAATTTATTATTGTCCAAATACTTAAGTGCCAACCCATCAGGCAGGTTGAATAAAATCCCAGAGGTTGCCGTACAAGTCCTTGAATACGATTACGGTGCCGTATTCTTCCTCGCGGGGTTGCTCAATGAATTCAATGCCGTGGGCTGCCATGTGGCGGTAATCGCGCCAAAAATCGTCGGTGTAAAGGAAGAGAAAAACGCGGCCACCCGTTTGATTGCCCACGCGACTCAGCTGTTCCTCGCCCACCGCTTTGGCCAACAGGATGGCACATTCGTTGTTGCCGGGAGGAGCTATCCTTACCCAGCGCTTGGTGGGGCTACGGACGGTATCCTCCAACAGGCGAAAGTTCAATTTTTGGGTATAGAAATCGATCGCTTCATCGTAGTCTGCTACGATCAGGGCAAATTGGGCGATGTGTTGTTGGGCCATGATACATTTTTTTGATTCTCTAGCAAATGTAAATTTTTCAATTGCATACGTTGTAATTTATTTTTTTGTTTATTTTTTTTGCAAAAAAAATAATTAGTAGTATATTTGATCCGTAACATGAGCAGAATTGCTTTGACCCTCTTCTCGGTTACTCATCGGTACTACCCCTTATGGCGTAATTCTTCGCCTGGTCAAAAAGGGCATTCGTAGGTTTTGTCTTTTGCATGGTTGTTCACCCTGGGTGAGCAATGGTGGTGGTTTGCCCCGCGCGGCCATTGGGCCAAAGTTGGGGCCGGCGTTCAGGCCTAGAGGGTGGGCCCCTCCCAAGGGGCTCTTGAGCCCCGGCGAGAAATTGCAACATTCGAACAGAAGCACTTGAATACGCAAACCTCCTGAGCCAATTTCCCTCTTTTTACCTCTTTCTTGTTTATGGGGTGTTAATAAAAGTATAGCGCGAATGGAGCCTAGCGCTTTCCAAACTTCTCCTGACTTCAAAAAAATCATACCTTAAACCATAAAACTACCACCCAATGAAAATAGAAGCCACCTCACCCGAAAACCATATTGAGCAACTGCCGGAAGACCGCCAGGCTCCCATGCAGCACCTCCGCCAGGTTATTCTCGACCATCTTTCCCACTGGCTTTCAGGAAACGATGAGCTACAACATGATCGGGTACGTCGTTCCGCACAATATCTTTCCAGCGGGTTATCATTGCGCCCCCCAGTTGCCCCTACCCTTTCTGAACATCGCTTCGCAAAAGAATTTTATTGCCCTTTACCACATGGGGCTATATGCCAGTCCGCCACTCCTGGAATGGTTTGTAGCCGAATACCCCAGGCATTCCGCACGTAAACTGGATATGGGAAAAAGCTGCATCCGCTTTAAGAAAATGGAGGACATTCCATTTGGACTTATTGGTGAGTTGGTGGGTAAAATGAGTGTTTCGGAATGGGTTGGCATTTATGAGACGTTGTATAAACGTTAGTTAAAGACATGAACAAAGAAATTCTGCGCCTGGCTATTCCCAATATCCTGAGCAACATATCGGTGCCGTTACTCAGCTCTTTTGATACCGCACTCATGGGGCGGCTCAGTGCCGACCACCTCGGAGCGGTCGGTCTGGGCAGTATGGTCTTCAACTTTATTTACTGGAATTTTGGCTTTCTGCGCATGGGTTCTACGGGCATGACGGCGCAGGCTTTCGGCCGCGAGAACCGCCAGGAAATGAGCACGGTACTGGGGCAGGCCCTGATTGTGGCGCTGGGCTTAGCCAGCCTTTTGTTTCTACTCCAAATCCCATTGCTGAACATGGCGCAAAGCCTCCTTCTGGTCACCAACGACCAGCAACCCCTGGTGTCCGAGTATTTTACCATCCGCATTTGGGCAGCACCGGCAGCCCTCGGCCTGTACGCGCTGATGGGCTGGTTTTTTGGCGTGCAAAATGCCATTTTCCCACTGGTCCTGACCATACTCATCAACATAGTCAATATGCTGCTCAGCTATTTCCTGGTTTACCAGTGGGGTTGGGGTATCCAGGGGGTGGCCTGGGGTACGGTCATCGCGCAGTATACGGGCCTGGTTGGGGGCGGGCTACTGCTGTGGTATCGCTACAGTTGGGTTCGGCAGCATTGGCAGGCGCGCACCCTCTTACAGTGGCAGGCCTTGCAACGCTTTTTGCGGATCAACCGCGATATATTCCTCCGCACGCTTTGTCTGACCCTGTCTTTTGCTTTCTTCTACCGGCAATCGGCGGGGATGGGTGACCTGGTCCTGGCAGCCAATGTCATCTTGTTGCAGTACGTCAATTGGATGTCCTACGGAGTGGATGGTTTTGCCTTCGCGGCAGAAAGCCTGGTCGGCAAGTACCACGGTGCCAACGACCACAACAGCGCGCAACGCGCCATCCGAACCAGCTTCGTTTGGGGGATGGTACTGGCTGGTCTTTATGCACTGGTATACGGACTGAGCGGCACGGGGTTGTTGCGTGTCTTCACCGATCAGCAGGAGGTTATTCACGCGGCCCTACCCTACCTGGTATGGATGGTGATCTTTCCACTACTCAGCACCCCCTGCTATATCTGGGATGGCGTCTACATCGGTCTTACCGCATCCGCCGCCATGCGCAATACCATGTTGCTGGCTTTTGGGGGCTACCTACTTTTGTATTACGGAATTGGACAAGCCTGGGGCAACCATGGCCTGTGGTTCAGCCTGGTGGGTTTTATGGTCTTGCGCGGCGGCATTCAGTGGCGGTGGTATGCCCGGTTCCTGCATCGCAAACCGTAACCGGAGTTGTCACAACACGCGGTACAGGTCCATCCGCTCCTGTCGCCCGCGCAACTCGATCTGGTCAGAAACCTGTTCTCCCCCGGCAGGAAAATGCACTTTTATTTTGGACCACAGTGGGCCGGAAATCAGGTGATCAACCCCTAATTCATTGCATTTCGACTGGATGCGGGAAGTGGTATTCAGCACATCGCCCGAATAGGTGATGTCGCGTTTGATGATGCCAATTTCGCCCGCCACCACTTGCCCAAAATGAAAGCCAGCTTTAAAGGAAGGCAATATACCGTAGGTGCTTTCGTAATAATCTTTCCGGGCGAGGAGTTGCTTGCGCACATCGAAAAAAGTCTGGATACAGCGGCCTTGCGCCAGGCCTTTTTCCATGGACCAGCAGACGATGATCTCATCGCCTACGTACTGGTAAATCTCCCCGGCGTTGTCCAGGATAGGCATCGTCATGTCGGCAAAGCAGTCTTTGAGGAGGTTGAAGTAGAGCTCCTCCCCCATCGTCTCCGCAATAGTAGTAGACGATTTCATGTCCAGAAACATAAAAATGCGGGTTTCCAGCTTGGGGTGATAATATTGCCCCATGAGAATTTTCCCGAACATCCCCGGCCCGTACTTTTCGTTCACCAGAATAATGATGACCGTAACCACCAGCATGAGCAACCAAAAAAAGTAAATGGCCAGAAAATTGGGGGTTTGAATATAGTTCACGGCGTAGGCCAGGCTTGCGCTACCGTAAAGGGGTGCCTCATTGTCCAGGGCGTAGATCATTGGCATGACGGCAAAGTTGGTGAGCAGGGCAATGAACGTGTAGCCACTCAACAAGTACACCAGCACCTTCCAGTAAGGCGCAGCCCGCAGAATGCGATACAGCAAGTAGATGATAAAAGGGCCCAACAGCAGCAGCCCCAGCGTAACAGCCAGCCAGCTGCCCATCAACCAGTTGGAAAAATCAAAAATTTCGCCACTGTTATTCTTGAGCAGGTAGTAATCGTAAATCGTTTTGACCAACGCCACGAGGTACCAAAAAAAGGCCACCCGTAACAGCAAAGCCAAAGCCCGACTGCGAAAACTACTGGTCTGCGCGAATGTTTGTGCCATGGTATGTTTTGCGGGTGGTAAAAGTAGTCTTTATTATGCAAGTGACGGCGAAACGAGGTACAAGCAAGCACTCACGCCAACTTCACCAACTCCTTCAACTCCTCGTTGGAATATTCCCCCAGCCACTTTTCTCCGGTGGAAACCGTCAAATTGGCCAATTCCTTTTTTTCTTGCAGCAGTTTATTGATTTTCTCTTCAAATGTATGCTCCGTAATAAAACGATGCACCATCACCTTATGCTGCTGACCGATGCGGTAAGCACGGTCAGTGGCCTGTGCTTCGACGGCGGGGTTCCACCAGAGGTCATAATGGATAACATTGCTGGCAGCGGTGAGGTTGAGGCCCGTCCCGCCGGCTTTTAGCGAGAGAATCATTACCCGCGTAGCTCTGTTGTTTTGAAAACTGTCGACCATGGCATCCCGGCCTTTGCGGGAAACGCCCCCGTGAAGAAAAGGAATACTGAGCCCAAATTCGGCCTCCAGCATGTCTACCAGCAGCTTGCCCATTTCCTGGTATTGGGTAAAAATCAACGTCTTCTCCCCTTGCTGCTGGATGTCGTGCAAGAGCTCGAACAAGAGCGTGGTCTTACCGGATGCGGCGGGGTCGGCAGCTCCTTTTTTGAGAAATTGGCGGGGGTGATTACAGACTTGCTTCAGCGCGGTGATCAACTTGAGCACCGTCCCTTTGCGTTGCATACCTTCCATTTTTTCAATGGTCTTCATGGTCGTATCCACCACATTCTGGTAGATGGCCACCTGGCTCGGGGTGAGTTGGCAGAATTGGTCTTTCTCAATCTTATCGGGCAAGTCACTGATAATGCTTCGGTCGGATTTCAAGCGCCGCAAAATGAAAGGCTCGGTGACCTTACGGAATCTCTCGAGTTTTTCCTGGTTGCGGTCTACTTCTATCGGTTTGGCAAAACCTTCCTTAAACTGTTTCAAACTCCCCAGGTACCCTTTATTGGAAAAATCAAAAATGCTCCAATACTCACTGAGGCGGTTTTCTACGGGGGTACCACTCATGGCAATCTTTACGGGGGCATTTATTTTCTTGATGGCCTTGGTCTGGGCGGTGGCTGGATTTTTTATTTGTTGCGCCTCGTCGATCACCATGACCAGCCAGGGTTGCTTTTGCAGAACAGCCGTTTCGGCACGCACCACCCCGTAGGTCGTTAGCAATACATCGGCTTGTTGTAAGGGCTGCAAATCCCGGTTGCTGCCGTAGTAGAGATGGAGGCGTAGGTTGGGGGCAAACTTGTAGATCTCCTTCTCCCAATTCGTCAGCAAAGTAGTCGGCACAATGACCAGCGCTTTTTTCCGGTCCAGTTCGCCATCTTCCTTTAGCCGCAGCAAGGTAGCGATCACCTGGAGCGTTTTGCCCAGCCCCATGTCATCGGCCAGGAGGCTACCGAATCCGATGCGGGTGTTTTTATACAACCATTCATAGCCCCGCAGCTGGTAGGGGCGCAGGCTGGCTTTCAACCCTTTGGGCACACTCACGTCGGCGCCCTCCAGAAGGTGCTGCATCAATTGCTGCGTCTTTTTGTCCAATTCAACCGGGGCGCCTTCGTAATCTTCGGTGAGGGCTACTTGCAACAGCTGTTGGCTATCCAGGGTGGGTGGGTGCGCCAATTTATCGATGAGCGACTTAATTTCCGCTTCATCAAAGAAAACATATTCGTCATTGAGCTTGACGATACCCGAAAACTGGCTAACCATCTTTTGGAATTCCTCCAGGGTCACCTGCTGGCTACCCAGGGCAATGCGCCACTGAAAAGACAGCATATTGTTCAACGCCAGGGCCTTGCCTTTTGCGACCACACCAGCATCTTCCGCAGCAGCTATGCGCATCGATACCTGCGGACGGAGCAGCTTCCGCAAGGCTTTGGGCAGCAGCACCTGGATACCAAACAGGCGGATGGTGGGTAGCACCTTAAACAACACTTCCACGAAAGCTTCCGCATCAAAGCGCAAGGGTTCTTTGCCCTGGTTGGCCACCAACTTGTTGAGCTGCGGAAAATACCCCGACACCATGGCCAGGTCACGCAGTACGTCCATCCGCATATCCAGGTATTGCTTTTGCGCCAGCACCTTGCGCAGGGGAATGGGGGCACTTACCTGCCCGGTTTTCTTTTGCACCAGCACATTGACCAAAAAATCGCCTTCCGCTTCGTCAATTTTCACCACCGGAATCCAGTTCTTTTCTGCTATAAAAAAGGTGTTGAGCCACAACTGGATAGCCGCCGGATTTTCCTTTGTTTCGTAGCTGGAGAAAGCCAAAACAGCCCCGTTAAAAAACAGGTGACCTATCTCGTGCTCGGCAAAGCGATGTTGTAAATTGTGGTTACGCGCCACCAAATCGTTTAAAAACAAAGCAAGGAGGGCGGGTAACTTATCCGCAGCAATGGGTTCGTCAATTTCCTTCCCGTTTTTATAGAACAACTGGTCGTTGGCCGCGATGGATGCTATCTCGGTAAAAGTGCTTTTGACCACCGGGTTGAGCAAGGCCGGCAACCAACGAATTTTATAATGGTTGGCCCCTACCCGCAACAACTGGGGCAGGTAAGCCGACTGTTGCGCCAGCTTAAAGGCAAATTGATACACCAGACATAAGCTTCTAAGTGCCACCGAAAACCGGGACAAATCCCGGAAGGCAACCCCACTCAACCAGGTGGTAAAAGCAGTTTGCTCCGAAAAGGTCAATACCGTTTCCCCATCGCTGTCGCGCAGCGTAGCCACCAAAAAATCGCGGGCTTCATCGAGCAATATGTCCACTTCTTCCAGGCGATCAAGTAGTACAGTATCCTGCTCCGAAGCTTCGCCTATTTCCTGCTTACGCAAGCTTTTAGCCACGGCGGTATAAGCCATTTTCAAGATCGCTTTAAAATCTCCATTGGGATAAAACACGGGTTGTTCGGTCAGGATGGTCAGCAAATCTTCCTTCAGGTCGGGCAAATTGGAAAAATCTATCCGCTGGTACACTTCCTCCTGCCACTCCGGGGCGGTTTGGTTGCTGGTAAAGCTTTGTGCCAGAGCCGTGGTGAATAGAATCGGAATGTCTGCCTGCGCCTGGCCCGTGTAGCCCATAGCTGCCAGTGTCTGGAACAAATCAAAGTTGCGCAACTGAAAGACCTGAAAGGGGTTTTTGTCAATTTCATTGGCCACCAGGTACAGCACCGCAGCCATGTGCTTGCACGGAACCGCCCAATCGGGACAAGAGCAGCTCCCCTCCAGGTCGTCCCAGGAGGCGGGGAACAAGGTGATATTTTGCGCATCACAAAGGTGCTTCAGCTCTTCCGGCAATACCCTGTTCAATAATTTCGACAGGAGCAAAGGGTTGGCAGTCAACAGCGCGACGATGCTGGCCTGCGCTTTGGCCGAAAACGGCGGAATGGTAAATTTCACCCGGTAAGGGGTAGGTCGGGAGCCTTGTACTTTGGCCGAAATGTTGTTCTGGTGAATGACAATATCCCTGGCCAGCCCCTTGTTGGCGTAGGTTCGCCCACGGGGAAGACGATTGGAATAATCAATATCGGAGAGTGCATTCAGCCACTGCTGCCCCCACCAGGTGTTTCCATAACTTTTCCTCACAGCTTAGCTTAACATTGCAGTTGTTAATAATTCAAAAACCAGCCTGAACAACCTCCTGATTGACGG
Organism: Bacteroidota bacterium; assembly: GCA_003045895.1. Lineage (GTDB taxonomy): Bacteria > Bacteroidota > Bacteroidia > Chitinophagales > Saprospiraceae > Lewinella. The sequence goes on along the minus strand of PZPC01000001.1, from coordinate 119,164 downwards.
TATAGCGCGGGGTCATTTCAAGCCTCCCGGAGAGGTGCCCTGTAGGTCGGCCTATCCCATCAATTTGTAGCGTTCACCCTCGGGGAGGTGGCCTGTCAGGCGCAAATAGCACGTTAAGTTAGCATATTTTCGAAAAAATCTCCGCGCCGGCGTGACCGGCGGCCAAATCTACCCCTCGCCTATTGTCAAAACCTGCTTATCTTAGCGCCTATGTCCGACTATTCCCTCTTCGAGCTCAATGAGTACATCCGGCGTTTTGTGGCGCTGAACCTACCCGACGCGGTGTGGGTCCGGGCGGAATTGGCCGAAGTAGACGAACGGCGCGGGCATTATTACCTGACGCTGGTGGAGAAAGATCCTGAAAAAGAAGCGTTGGTAGCCCGCGGGCAGGCCGTCATGTGGGACAACACGGCACGCGCCTGGCAACGGCGCAACCGGCTGGTTTTACCTGCCTTCCTGCAAGTGGGGCGGTCGGTAAAATTGCAGGTCCGGGCCGACTTTCACGAACGCTTCGGCCTTAAGTTTGTCATTACCGACCTGGATCCCCACTTCACCCTGGGGCAGTTGGCCCAACTCCGGCAGCAAACCCTCGCGTATTTGGAACAGGCGGGGCTCCTGCAGACCAACAAAGCCCTGGCCCTTCCGCTGGCCCCGCAACGGCTGGCGATCATCAGTTCACCCGCCGCGGCCGGGCTGCAGGATTTTCTGGCTCAACTCAACCACAACCCCTACGGGTACCAGTTTCACAGCCAGCTGTTTCCCGCCGCCGTACAGGGCAGCCAGACGAGCCCGGAAGTCCGCCGTCAGTTGCGTACCATTGAGCGGCGAAAAGCCGATTTCGACGCCATTGTCATCATTCGCGGCGGTGGATCGCGCACCGATCTGGCCGATTTCGACGAGCGCGAACTGTGCGTGGCTGCGGCTGCCGCAGGCTTGCCCATCCTCACGGGTATTGGCCACGAAACCGACCAATCCCTGCTGGACTTGCTGGCACATACCGCGCTGAAGACGCCCACCGCCGTAGCTAATTTTCTGATCGACCGCTTGCAGCAATTCGAACAACGCGTGGCGTTGCAGGCGCAAAACCTGGATCAACTGCAACAACGAGCGCTGCAGCAAGCCCGATCCCAGCTCACTCAGTTCGAACAGCAACTGGTGCTGTTGCAGCGGCATTTGGTGCGTCGGCAGATTTGGCAATTGGACACCTACGAAACCCAATTGCCACACCTGGTCAGCCAGCGGCTCAAGCACGCGCAGGACCAATTGCTGCAACTGGAGAAACTGCAACAGTCACTGAGTCTGGACACCGCCTGGCGCCGCGGTTTTAGCGTGGTTACCAGCGCGGGACAAATTATCCGTAGCGAGGAAGCCCTGAAAAGCAACGAGGAGATCGTCATTCATTTCAAAGACGGTCAAAAAAGATTGAAGATTGACTAAGTAACTACACCCCCTATGAAAGATTTATCCTACGAAGCAGCCATCACCGAACTGCAGGACATCATGAACGAACTGCAAGACGAGCAGGTAAGCATAGAACGCCTCAGCGAGCGGAGCGAACGCGCCCGGGCGCTCATCCAATACTGCCAGGCCAAGCTGCGCGATCTGGAAACTACGCTTGGGAAAGCGGAAGATAAGCCAGGCCCGTCAGTTTGATGGTGCCCAATACGGCCGGTCCGGTGATCGGCGCGACGGTCTGCAATTTGCGGGCCATCAGGTCGAAATAGTACAGGTGCTGGGTTTTGGTGTCGGTAAAGTACAGCAGGTGGCTAAGCAGTACGACATCATCCATGGTGTAATAGCCAATATTCTGTTTGGTGCCGGCAAACAATTCCCCCGTCAGGTCGCGTAAGGCAAAAGGAAAAACGTAGGTGTTGTCCCGATCTGGAGTAGCATCAAGGCAGAACAACTGGCCGTTGAATACGGCAATCTCATCAAAATCATTAGGGGCAGGATTGGCCCGAATGGTGGCCAATAACCGGCAGGTGGCGTCTTGCCGGTTGACCACCAACAAGGCTTCGGCGCGGTCATCGCCCTGGATCGGGCCGCCGTCCAGGCTGGCCCCGGCGATCAGGCGGTCGGTAGCTTCATCGTAGGTCAGGCCTTTGCTGAAAAAAGCAGCTTGTCCGCCCACCGTCAGCGGGCCTAGTTTTTTCCACTCTCCCGTGGTGCGCAGGCGAACGAGTTCACAACCCGTGGCGGTATGCAGGGTGGTGTAGAAAGCCGTATCACGGGGGATGTAGACCAAATTGCGCAACTCCGCAGCAGGTGGCAAATTGGGGATTTCTGCCAGTGGCATCAGCTCCCCGTTTTCCATATTAACTTTTACCAGGTGGTTGCCGGTAATGCCCACTACGACGCCCATCTGGGCCGACACCTGCGCTGAAAGTAAAAGTGCACAGGCTACTGGCAATAAGTAGGATAAGCCTATTCTCATAACGGAAGGATTGAAATGGCAAAGTTGACGAAAAATATACGCGGAGAAAAACGATTCAAGCTAAAACTGATGCGACTGGTTCAGCAGAACAAGTCTAATATACTTTGGTGGCACCTTTTTTCAACCACATCCCCCAGGTTCGGTTGTAGGCATGGATTTCATCAGTAGGTTCACCCGCCGGGTTGACGACGGGATGGCCCTGGTTTTTCCACTCAAAAATGCCCCCGTAGAGATTAGCGACCCGTTGGTACCCGGCGGCCAGCAACTGTTCACTCACCTTCTCGCTGCGGTAACCTACCGAACAATAGACAATGATTTGTTGGTCCTTGGGGATGCCTGCCAATGCACTGAGGTCAAATTGATCATAACCTACGGGAATGGCGCCGGCTATATGGCTGACGTTGAACTCGGCCGGCTCACGGGCGTCCAGGAAAACCGCTTTATCCTCCGCCTGGCTAGCTGCTGCTACCGTTATTTCTGGCACATCGTGGGAAAGGAGCGTATGGAGCATCAGTCGGTAAGAAGTACTTTCGATGCCGCTTGTTTGGGTACAACCGACTATTGGCATAAATAAGATTAAACCTAAAACCATAGCCAGCCACGTTGATCGACGGTTCATTTTTTCTGAATACTGCACAAATAACGCTATTTTGGTGGTTTGGAATTTATTTAATACAACTCAAAATGGATCCAGAAAATAGTGCCGCCATTGACGAGGAATAAGACATCCCACAATTGCTGTACTTTTTTTCAATCCACACCTCTTTCAAACTATGAGAAAAACGCTACTAACCGTATTAATAGTTCAATCCCTCGCATTTTGTTTTGCGCAAAGCAATGTCAACAAAGCGGCTGTTCTGGCCTCTATTGCCGATCAGGAAACGAATCTCATCAAGATGAGTGACCAAATCTGGGCCCTTGCCGAAACCGCTTTCGAAGAGCATGGCTCTGCCGAAATCCTCGCAGCCTACGCCGAACAACAAGGTTTCAGGGTAAGCCGGGGAGTAGCCGAAATGCCTACTGCCTTTATCGCTGAGTACGGTTCAGGCAAGCCAATCATCGGTATTCTTGGTGAATTCGATGCGCTGCCTGGCTTATCGCAAAAGGTTTCTCCTGATAAAGATCCGGCAGCGCCCGGCGCGCCGGGCCACGGCTGCGGCCACAACCTTTTCGGAACAGGTAGTATGGGAGCAGCGGTAGCGGTGAAGGAACTCATCGCCAGCGGCAAACTCCAGGGTACCGTGCGCTTTTACGGCACACCGGCCGAGGAAAAGTACTTTGGCAAACTCTACCTGGCCCGCGCCGGGTTGTTTGCGGACCTGGACGTTTGTCTCGATTGGCACCCCAGTGCCCGTATTGAAGCCGATGTGCAGAGCTCCATGGCGTTGGTCGATTTTATCGTCGAATTCCGCGGTCAGGCGGCCCACGCGGCGGCTGATCCCTGGAACGGACGCAGTGCTGCCGACGCCATGGAATTGATGTCGGCTGGCATCAATGCCTACCGCGAACACATTCGCCCCACCGTTCGTATCCATACCCATATGCAACAAGCCGGTGACGTGGTCAACGTGGTACCCGACTACGCCCGCTTCTGGGTGCGGGTGCGCGACAGCAACCGTGCCGGCATGCAGCCGGTATGGGATCAGGTGCAGGAGATTGCCCGGGGAGCAGCCATCATGGCCAATGTCGACTACGAGATCACCCTGGTATCAGGGCTGTACGAGGTCCTTCCCAACCGCACGGGTGGAGTGGCCATGCACGCTAACCTGGAGCAGTTGGGGGCCATAACCTATACCGCTGAAGAAACTGCCTTTGGCTACGGTATCCAGAAAGCCACCGATAAACCACAGCTAGGTATTGATGGGAGTCTGCAACCGTTCAAAGAAACCGCCAAGGAACCATCAGGCGGCTCTACCGACGTGGGCGACGTGAGCTGGTTGGTACCGGAAATCAGGCTCAGTGTAACCACAGCTCCTAAAGATACGCCCTGGCACTCGTGGGCCGTGGTGGCCTGCGGAGGGATGAGCATCGGGCACAAGGGAATGCTGCACGCGGCCAAAGCCCTGGCCATGACGATGGTAGACTTGTTTGAAAGCCCCGAATTGGTGAAGGAAATTCAAGCGGAGTTTAAGGAGCGGAAAGGGGATGCCGTATACCAGGCTATCCTGCCGGAAGGACCACCACCGATTGGGAAATAGCGCAGCATGGTTCGGGTGGTATGGTTCGGGTGGCAACTGAACTTTCTCCCCCCGATTCCATTTAACACCTAAGCTAAAATACCCTCATGCACGTAACCGATCACCACATCATCACCCTCTCCTACGAAGTTTGGGATGGCGGCCCGGGCGGCGACCTGATCGAACGTATGGATGCGCACTACCCCTTCAAATTCCTACTTGTACCCTTCCTAAAAGTGGCATACCTTCCTGATTAATTCCTAAATTTAGCGTTACAATCCGCTGAAATTTTGCCTATGCTTACCCAAATTCGCTATTCCTTTGTCCTATTCCTGGCCTTTAGCCTGGGCGTGAACCAGCCCCTCGCAGCTTGTTCCTGTGCCGAATTTCCTTCTTTTTGCACCAATGCCGTTTTTGGCAGGGTCTTTCTGGGGCGGGTAATTGACCATCAAATCGGTTATTACGATGGCTACGAGGCCGCCTATTTCACCACGCTGGAGGTGATTGACCCGATGCAGTCGGAAGGACTACCCGACACCCTGAGTATGATCAACCAGGATGGGCTCAACTGCAACGCCAGTATCTTTGATCTCCTCCCTGGCGACTCGGTGGTTATTAGTTTGGCTTTCGACACTTATCCGTGGCCCGAAGGCTACACGGGTATTCCCGATTATCCTACTTTCGACCTATTTGGATGCGGCGTCTACCATTTGGTGGTCAACCAGGGTAAGCTGGGTGGTGGAACGACAAATATGATGGAAGTGAATCTATTGGATTTCCTCCAAAACTCCACCGAAAACTGCCCCATTCTACTCAATACGACTACTCCCCTGAACAGCTACCCAATCAAAGTTGGTCCTAATCCAGTGGTGGATAACCTCAAACTGCACAACCAAAACGATCGGGTAATTCGCTACACCTTATTTGATCTGCTGGCACGCCCGTTGCGCCAGGACGAACTCCCGGCTGGTCAGGAAACTGATATTCCCTTTTCTGACTTACCCGCCGGCACCTACCTCCTCCGGATTCAGGGAATCAAACAGGAATATAATCAGCTGATTATTAAATAGACAATCTGTTACATAATTTCAAAAGACACTTACTGAACACGTCCGGTTTCGGCCAGCATTTCCCGCAATTTGTGGTTATAGCTATCGGCTGCCAGCAGCTCCTCCATGGTCAGGTGCATGCGGTAGCGCCAATAATGGGGAATGATAGCGGGGATGTTGATGCGTTCAGTTGCAGGATCAGGATGACGTAGATCGCCATCCATGGCCAGCATATCTTGCCAGGGAAATACGATCCACATGGCTGGCCAGCGCAGGTGCTGCCGAATGATGGCTTCGGCCAGTTCCGGGATGCAGGTTTGCGGCGCCTCGCCCCACCAGCCGAGCTCGCGGTGACAGAAGCGCTCCCGGCGTTCCGGCGTTTCCTCTTCCCACCACAACCGCAGGGGCGACATATCGTGGGTACTGGGGCTGCAAACCGACCAGTAGGGAATATCCCTGGCCTGCAAAAATTCTGTTTTGGGGTTCTTGGGCATCCGCTGAATTTCCAGGGATAGAATGCCCAGGTCTTTCATCACCTCCGGCACGCAAGCGGGCACCATGCCCAGGTCTTCGCCACAGATGAGCATATTCGTGGCCGCTTTCATGGCGGGCAGCTTGGTCATGCCCTTTTCGCGCCAGAAATCCTCCTGGCGACGGTAAAAATAGTCGTTGTAAAGATGGGTCAGCTGCCCCTGCGTATACCCATCGAGGAAGCGGAATGACCAGGTTTTTTGCAGGTCAATCCGGGGATGAAACCGCCCGCCCTGGGAACCCTCCTCGGAGAAGAACAACACATTGCTCACCAGCGTAAAGAGCCCCTTCTGCAGGTGTTGCTGTTTGGGCGTCAGCAGGGCCTGAATCTGCCGCTGCGTCGCGTAGGCAGGCAACAACTGAAGGCGGTCGTGAAAAGGCTGCAGGAAAGTAGCGATAACCTCGGGCGCCTCCGCACCAAAAATTTCCCGGACAATCTCCGGCGTGATATAAGGCCGGCAGAAGCGGTCGAAGTCAAAATAAATACCGTTCTGGTAAAACTCATTGATCGTAATCGGCAAGGCGGGATTAAAGCGCCCCATAATGCCCTCCACCTGATCGATGGGCGTTTCCCAAATGCGAAAAAAGCCCAGGATATGGTCGATCCGGAAAGCATCGAAATACCGGCTCAGCTGGGTAAAGCGCTGTCGCCACCAGAGGTAGTCATTTTTGGCCATTTCGGCCCAATCGTAGGTCGGGAACCCCCAGTTTTGCCCCTCGGTCGCAAAGTCATCGGGTGGCGCACCAGCCTGCCCGTCCATGTTGTAAAGGTCAGGCGCTACCCAGGCATCGGCGCTGTAGCGGTAGATGCCGATGGGAATATCGCCCTTGAGCACCACCCCCTGGCTGCGGGCATATTCACTGGCCGCGACCAATTGCTGGTCCAGGTGAAACTGCAAGTAATAGTAAAAGGCAATCGCGCCATAAGCCTTGCTTTTAGGAGCTGTAAGCGCCCGAATAGCCGCCTCGTCGTACACCTGCTGGGTCGTCCATTCGTTAAAATTGGCCGTTTTGTTTTCGTCGCGGAGGTAGGAGAAGGCCGCGTAGGGCCGCAACCAATGCTCATTTTCTGCGAAAAACTTTTGGTAGGCTGAACCCGTCTCAAAGGTAGCCTTCACCTCCTGGTACACCTGGCGGGCGTAGGCAAGCTTATCGGTGAGCACTGCTTCGTAGTCGACCTCAGGCAGGGCGTTCAGGGTAGCCCGCTTTTTGTCCAGCGCCGCCTTGTTGATGGTTTTTTCCAGCCCATCCAGGTTGAGGTACAGCGGATGGAGGGCAAATACCGAGATGGCTGCGTAGGGGTAAGAGTCGATCCAGGAATAAGTCGCGATGGTATCATTGACCGGCAAAATTTGCACCATGGACATACCCACCAGTTTCGCCCAATCTACCAGCTTTTTAATATCGGTGAATTCGCCACAACCATAGCTGGTCGCCGTACGCAAAGAGAATACAGGCATCGCTACCCCTGCTCCTTTCCAGCTGGGCGCGGCATTGTCAAAATTGGCATCCGTTTTCACCACCACATCGCTTCCCAAAGGCACCTCGAACACGCGGTCGGGGCCTACCTCCCAACTGACAATGGTTTTCTTTTTGGGGTCACGCAGGGCATATTTGTAGGCCAGTTCGTCACCGGGGCGGGCCTGCAGTTTACCTTGCCAGAGCGGATAAGCCGTATTGCTCAGGCGCAAAGCCTTGGCCGGCACCCACTTGCCCAGGGCTTCGGTATTGCCCAGCACCACCAGCTCCAAATGAGACGGAACCCGCACCTGCAGCAATTGCAACTGCACCATCACCTTTCCCCTGGCGGGTTTCAAGGTCGTACTTTTTACGGCTCGCGTCTGTTTAAAAACAACCTCTTCAAAAGCGGAGGCCAATAAGGCTGCTTCCGGATCCTGGCGACTGCGCCAGGTGTCGTCCAGAATGACCGAGTGCCCTTTCAATCCCTTTAAACTACGTGGGTAGGCCAGCTCTTCTACCACATTGCCCTGTTGGTCCTTGACCAGGTAATTATACCTGAAATCAGCAGGCAGCTTAGCCAGATCCAGGTTGCCTTTCCACCAGCCTGCTCCGGCGGGTGCCAGTTCCACGAGCGGGTGCCGTGGGTTATTGGTTTGAACAAAAACTTGCTGGCCCCAGCTGGTCTGGTAGTGGATGGAGAATTGAAGAAGCATAGGCGATATTGGCTGTTGGTCGTTTGATGGCCTAAATATAAAAAGTAAGTTTAAGGTAAAACTATAATATTTTGGACAACTTTCAGGAAAAGGTTAACCGTGAAAAAAGGGGGTCAGATTTCTCGACTGGGCGCAAGAGCCCCTTGGGAGGGGCCCACCCTCAGGGCCTGAACGCCGGCCCCAACTTTAGCCAAACGACTGTACGGGGCAAACCACCACCTTTGCTCACCCAGGGTGAACAACCATGCAAAAGACAAAAACCTATGAATGCCCTTTTTGACCCGGCGAAGGATTACGCCGTAAGGGGTAGTACCGATGAGTAACCGAGAAGAGGGTCAAAGCTAGTCTACTCAAATTACATCCCAAATATAGTACTAATAATTTTATTTTCAAAAAAAATAAACAAAAAATAAAAAACCTGTTCTATCAAAATAAAAAAACCAGTAAAGCTATCTTTGCTTAAAGCTTGTTGGGAAATTTTGCGAAGTGATTACCTTCGGTGATCGTCGCAAGCTCCTCGGAGTTTTCAACGATTTACCCATTTCAGACTAGCGGTTTTGGTATTGAACGAGGTGCGAAGAACGCACATAGCCTAAGCTACGCAAGTGATAAGCAACGAAGTTCAGCGCCGAAAGATCAGTATTAAAAGGAGGAAGTTATTCTTCGCCGACCCCTTAGTGCCATCCAGCAAACTTGTTCGACCCACTCTGCGAGCAACAGCAGCGAATTTTCTGGCTCACTTTTCATTCATTCATCATCAATCAGACTAGTATGACTTTCCACAAAACCATGTTCCTCTTTTTCGTCCTCCTCTTCTCGGGCGTCTCCGGACAAGCGCAGGTCAAAGCCCTCGTCGGCGGCACCCTCATCGACGGCTACGGCGGCCACCCCATCTACAACAGCGTCATTCTCATCGAAAACGATCGCATCACTGCCGTGGGGCACCAGGGCAACCTGGCAGTTCCTGCCGGCGCCGAAGTGATCTCTACCGAAGGGATGAGCGTGATGCCTGGCCTGTGGGACATGCACGTACACCTCATGATCAACGGACATGCCGATTATACCCACTGGGACACCGCCTACATCGCTCGCTTCGGCGACGTAATCATGCCGGCCTCGGCACACCAACTCTTGCTGGCTGGCGTCACCAGTGCCCGCGACCTGGGCGGCCCCTTGGAAGAAAGCCTCAACGTGCGCGACCGCATCAACAAAGGTGAAATCCCCGGCCCTACCATGTACATGAGCGGCCCCTTCATCCAGCATGCCCCCTACCCCGGCACCGAAGCCTTTCGCTGGGGCATCAACGGCGTAGCAGAAGCCAAAGCCAAAGTGCGGCGCCTCGCCGAAGCCGGCGTAGATTGCATCAAACTCATCGACCAGGATCAGATGACCCCCGAAGAGGTTAAAGCCGTGGTGCAGGAAGCCCACGCCCATGGGCTTACCGTGGTGGGCCACAGCCACCGCCCCGAAGAAATTCGCCAAGGCCTGGCGGCCGGGGTCGACTGCTTCGAGCATACCGGCTTGTCATCTGCCCCCGAATACCCCGAGGACGTCATGACCCTGATCAAGGAACGCACCGCCCAAATGAACCTCGGCCCACTGTTCTGGACCCCCACCGTGGAAGGGCTCTACAACTACGAATACAAACGCGACAACCCCGAAGAACTGGACAACGATTGCTGGCACCTCGACCTACCGGATTCCATCATCGCCGATATCCAGCAGTCGCTCCGCTACCCGGGCCGCCTCCCCTATTTTCAGCTGACGCCCTCCCGCCGCCCGACCCTGGAACGCAAGGTGAAGCAACTGCTCGACGCCGGGGTGGTTTTACTCATCGGCACCGATAGCGGCATTCCCACCAAATTCCACTGCCAGAGTACCTGGCACGAACTCGACGTTTGGGTCAACGATTTTGGCATCGACCCGCTGTACGCCATCAAGAGCGCCACCTACTGGCCCGCCAAACTCATGGGCGTCGAGGACAACTACGGCACCATCGCCGAAGGGAAATTCGCCGACATCATCGCCGTCAAAGGAGATGTCTTGCGCTACATCAGTCTGCTCCAGGACGTGGACCTGATCATGAAACACGGCCAGCGGGTAAAATAAATCTTTCGCTGACCCGCTGTTTTAGATGCCAGGAAAAATGTACTTTTGTCATCTTAAGGCACTTGACCAACTACTAAGTGCCATTTAGATTGTTATTCATAACGAACACAGCTTTTTTTCTAATAAAAACTACCTACCATGGCTTTTGATCTGGATATGATAGCGGCTTATTACGCGTCGCTGCCTGCCAAAGTGTCCGCTGCCCGCAAACTGTTAGGACACCCGCTTACCCTAACCGAAAAAATCCTCTACGCGCACCTGCACCCCGAGTCACCGTTGCAAAGTTACAACCGCGGCAAAGATTACGTCTTTTTTGCCCCCGACCGGGTGGCGATGCAAGACGCTACCGCCCAGATGGCACTCCTGCAGTTTATGGTGGCTGGCCGCGACAAGGTAGCGGTGCCTTCTACCGTTCACTGTGACCACCTGATCCAAGCCGAGGTAGGTGCTGCTGCCGACCTGGCCGTAGCCAACGACGTCAACAAAGAAGTATACGATTTCCTGACCAATGTCTCCAACAAATATGGCATCGGATTCTGGAAGCCCGGTGCGGGTATCATTCACCAGATCGTATTGGAAAACTATGCTTTCCCTGGCGGTATGATGATCGGTACCGATTCGCATACACCCAACGGCGCTGGCCTGGGTATGATCGCTATTGGCGTAGGCGGTGCCGATGCCGTAGACGTGATGGCCGGCATGCCCTGGGAACTCAAGATGCCCAAAGTCATCGGCGTGAAGCTGACGGGCAAACTCAGCGGCTGGACCTCATCCAAAGATGTAATCCTCAAAGTTGCAGGAATCCTTACCGTAAAAGGGGGTACCGGTGCAATTGTGGAATATTTTGGCGATGGTGCCCGTTCTTTGTCTTGTACCGGCAAGGGAACCATTGGCAATATGGGCGCCGAAATTGGCGCCACGACCTCTACCTTCGGCTACGACGAAGCCATGGCTCGCTACCTGCGCGCCACCGAGCGGACGGAAATTGCCGAACTGGCCGACAAAGTAGCGGAACACCTCACCGGTGACCCGGAATGCTACGCCAACCCCGAAAAATACTTCGACCAGGTGATTGAAATCGACCTCAACACCCTCGAACCACACATCAATGGCCCCTACACGCCCGACCGCGCGTGGCCCATTTCGCAGTTTGCTGCGGCCGTCAAGGAACACGGCTTCCCCCCCAAACTGGAGGTTGGCCTCATTGGCTCCTGCACCAACTCGAGCTACGAAGACCTCGACCGCGCCGCCAGCCTCGCCCGCCAGGCCAAGGCCAAGAACCTGAAGGTAAAATCCGAATTCACCATCACCCCCGGCTCCGAGCTCATCCGCTATACCGTGGCGCGCGATGGCATCCTCGATGCTTTTGAAGAAATTGGTGGCGTCGTGCTGGCCAATGCCTGTGGCCCCTGTATCGGCCAGTGGGCGCGCCATACCGACGATCCCAACCGGGCCAACTCCATCATCACCTCGTTCAATCGCAACTTTGCCAAACGCAACGACGGCAACGCAGCGACCCGCGCCTTTGTGGCGTCGCCCGAACTGGTCACAGCTATGGCCATTTCCGGTGAGATGACCTTCAACCCGCTCACCGATACCCTCATCAACGAAGATGGCGTAGCCGTAAAGCTCGATCCACCGGTTGGCGTAGAATTGCCGCCCAAAGGTTTTGCTGTCGAAGACGCTGGTTTTGTTGCCCCTTTCGAAGATGGCAGCGCTGTAGTGGTCAAAGTAGATCCCAAATCTGATCGCCTCCAACTGCTCGAACCGTTCCAGCCGATCACCAATAAGCAGGTGCAAAATATGCGCGTGCTCATCAAGGCCAAGGGCAAGTGTACCACCGACCACATCTCGATGGCTGGTCCGTGGCTGACCTACCGCGGTCACCTCGAGAACATTTCTCAGAACTGCTACATCGGCGCCATCAACGCCTTCAATGACGAGGCCAACAAAGTGCTCAACGCGGAAACGGGCGAATACGGCCCCGTACCCACCACTGGCCTTTACTACCGCGACCACGGCATCGGCTCCATTATCTTCGGCGAAGAAAATCTCGGGGAAGGTTCTTCCCGCGAGCACGCTGCCATGGAGCCCCGCTTCATCGGTGTGAATGCCGTAGTGGTGAAGTCATTTGCCCGCATCCACGAGACCAACCTCAAGAAGCAAGGCATGCTCGCCCTGACTTTCGTCAACCCTGCCGACTACGACAAGGTGCGCCAGGACGACCACGTGAGCATCGAAGGATTTGAGACCATGGCACCCGGCAAAAACCTGACCATCGTGCTCGACCACGCCGACGGCACCCAGGAACGCTTCGCCGTAGCCCACACCTACAACCTGGCCCAGATCGACTGGGTACGGGCGGGTTCGGCACTCAATAAAATCAAGGAGGAATTGGCCGCCTAATGATAGGTAGCTACCTTTCTGGCCTTACTGGCCTGATAAAATTTTAAGGATTCCCGAATTTTGGCCCCGTCCAAAGTTCGGGATTCTTTTTTGGGGCCGTGCCCCCCGCTGTTGGCGGGGGGCACCGGGCTGTCCGCTCTTAGCCCTCCTGCGTCGGGCTACCGCTGCCAAAAGCAGCATGCGCTGTAGAATAGACTTGTTTCTTATTTAGAAATTCACTTCGGATAAGTCATTTTCAATCCCTCCAATTTTTCGACGACCGTTTTGGCAATCAGATAATTCCGGTACCACTTTTGATCGGCCGGAATAATCTGCCAGGGAATCTGGGGGCTGCACTTTTTGAAAATATGCTCATACACCTTGAGGTAGGCTTTCCTGTTGGCCTTTTCCTTTTCATCGGCTTCGTCGTACTTCCATCGCTTTTCCGGGTCAGAAAGCCGCTTTTCTATTTTCGCCAGTTGAGCTTCTTCCGAAACATGCAGAAAATACTTTAAAATGATGGTCCTATTCTTTTCCAGGTGGTCTTCAAAGGAATTGATGTAGGCGTAGCGGTGCGCCAGGCTTTTCCGATCCAACGTGCCGTGCACCGTAGGCACCAGAATATCTTCGTAGTGCGAACGGTTAAAAATCTGGATCATGCCTTTGGCTGGCAAATTTTGGTAGATGCGGTGCAGAAACCCGTGTCGCTGTTCTTCTTCGGTGGGCTTTTTAAACGACTTGACGTTGCACCCCATCGGATTCACGCACGAGAAAACGTGCTTGATGGTGCTGTCTTTTCCCGCCGCATCCAAGCCTTGCAAGATAATCAGTAGGGAGCGGTTGTTATTCGCATACAGCAGGTTTTGAACCCTGAAAAGCCGGGTCTGAATGTCTTTAAGTTCTTGTTCGATCGCTAATCGATCTAAACTCCCGGGCGCTTTGGTGGATTTGTTACTGAGTTCTGCCATGGTAAGGATTGGGTTATCAGCTAAAAATAGGTATTTTTCTGGCATTTTTGTGCCGTGCTGCATATTTTGGGGCCATGCCCACCCGCTAGAGGCCTGCACACTGGTTCGCCATGCTTCAGTGTGAGCTTGCCAAGCTTTAGCATGGCCAAAACACTTCCATCTAACCAAGCAAAATGCGGCGCCATAAATGACGCTGAACCAGCGCCCCTTAACCCACCAATTCCACCTCCTTCACCTGCGCCTGCGCCAGCGCCACCGAAAACTGCACCCCTTGCAGCTTCAGGCTCTGGATCCGGTACAAATAGGCGGCGCCCTGCATGAGCTGCTCGGCGACGTCGGCCACGCGGCGGTTCTGGTAGTCTTCGAGGTAGGAACCCCTGACCCAGTCGTTGAAGGCACCCATGGCTGGCCCGCACCAGATCTGGTAATCCAGCTCCCGGGTGGGTGTGCCCGCGTTGGCCCAGTTGGACGACAAGCCCAGGTACCAGCGGAAGATCAGCGCCATTTTGCGGTGGGGATTGTCCTGCGCGCGGGCGATCTGCTCGGGGTCTCGCTCGGCAAAGAACTGGATGCACTCCTGCCAGATCTCTTCCAGTGGCCTGCGGAAGAGCTGCTTTTCCAGCTTGGTACGCTCCTCCTCAGGAATCTCGTCGATGGAGCGGTAGCGCTGGTAATATTCGTACAATTTCTTGGCGCGCGGCCCGAAGAGGCTGCCCCGCTTCAGTACCTGCAATTCGACGCCCATCTCGAACATGTCCGAAGCTGGCGCCCCCATGACGTCGGTCGAATCGACGGTTTGCAGGAGCTTCCTGACGTGTTCCGAAGTGCCCGCCTCCACACAAGCCTGGTTCACCGAACCGGTGACCACGTAAGCCGCCCCCATCATGAACGCCGCCAGAGCAGCCGCGGGCGTGCCGATACCGCCGGCGGCCCCAATGCGGATTTTCTGCGCAAAGCCATGCCTGGCCTGCAGTTCGTCGCGCAACTGGATAATAATGGGTAAGAGCGCTACCAGGGGCCGGTTGTCGGTATGCCCACCGGAGTCGGCCTCCACGGTAATGTCGTCGGCCATGGGCACGTGCTGGGCGAGTTCGGCCTGCAAAGCCGTGATCTTGCCCTGCTCCAGCAAAGCAGCTACCAGCGCAGGCGGGGGCGCCTGCATGAAGGGGGCCGCTACTTCCCTGCGGGAAATTTTGGCGATCACCTTGTTGCCGATCAGGACCTGCCCGTCGGCACCCCGGCTCAGACCCGCCACGCGGTAGTAGACGATGTGCTCGGTGAGCGCCAGAAAGGCCGATGCTTCCACCACCCGGATACCCTGGTCCAGAAACAACTGCACGGCCCCCGCTTCCAACGCAGCCTCCACCGGCGAGTGGATCAGGTTGACGGCGTAAGTCTGGTGTGGCAGCTCAGCTTTGATCTTTTTTAGGGCTTCGGCAATGCGCCCCGGCACCAGGCCCGCCGCCCCGAAGGAAGCCAGCAAATTGGCTTTGCCAATGGCAATGACCAGGTCGGCCGAAGCAATGCCGTTGGCCATTGCGCCGGTCTTGTAGGCATATTTTACCCCGTAATCTTCCCGAAAACCGGGGTCGCCCAGCTGGCTGGCCGTCATGGGGTGGGCCAGGGCCAGCACCTGCAGGCCGCGGCCTTCCGCCACCAGCGCGCCGCCGTTGCTCACCCCGATGCGCCCACTGAAGTCGCGCATGACGTAGCAGGGCTGGTCGGTCTGCGCCAGCTTTTCCTGGATGCCGGCCGCGTCGAAGACGATGTCGCGGGGCGATCCCTGCCAAAAAAGTTGCTGCGGTGTCCCGCTATACTGTAAAGCCATGGTATACTATTTTGCGGCCTGGTAGCCTCTCTTTTTAAATGGGTATTATTTGGGTACGCCCCTTTTGCTTCAGCTCTCTTCCATCCCCAATGCCAGATCCGTGATCTGGTAAATGCGCATCTTGTTGTTCCACAAATAAGCATCCGCGATCAGGACCAGTTGGTTGCCCCGCATTTCTACCGACTTGATGTGGGCCTCCAGGTGCATCTCCTGCACGGGCAATAAGATCTGTCCGCGGTATTTCCAAACCGTTTTGTGGTTGGGTAAGTGGACGAATTTTGGTGACTTGAAGGCTTTGCCCAAATCCTGCTGCAGCGCAAATACCTGCATAGCCTGCAAGATGGACTCTACGCCCAACGAACCCGGCATCACCGGATCCTGGTAGAAGTGGCAGGTGAAGAACCAGTCGTAGGTTTTTACGAATTTGGTAGCGTGCACGTAGCCCTGGCCATACTGCCCCTGGCCTTTGGCGATGATCAGGTTGTCCAACAGGTTCAACTGATCCTCAGCCAGCCGGTAGTGGGGCTTATCGGCGGGTGCTTTCAACAGTTTCATTTTCCCGTAAAGGGAGTCCAGTTTCACCTGGAAGTAGTCTTTGGGCGCCAGCTGCTGCGTCACGTACCAGGCTGGCACCTCCGCACCTTTGTCCAGACCCGCCTGCGAAGCGAGGGCCTCGGCGGTAAAGAACCCAAAGGAGGAATTGCCCCGGTAGAAGACAGCCCCGTCGATAGACAGCTCAAAGGTGTAGCGCTGCAGGATGGTGCCGCCGTGGGCAATGGAAGAGGTTAATACCGACTTGTTGGCGATGGTCTTGCCCCGGAAGTCGGTGCCCGTAGGCAGGTCGAAGGTCTCCCCGTCGCCGTCCAGGTTGCGGAGAAAGAGCTCCATGTCGGGAAACTGCAAGGTGCTCCCCAGGTAGGCGCCCAACAAGCCACAAGGTTGGAGAGCAATCTCCATGAGCATGGAATAGGGCATGGTAATCGCCGAATTCTGCTCGTAGTACCAGGCATCCACCGGCACGTCGTACTCGGCGAAGATGGTGGAGGGCCGGGAGAAGTCGCCGCGGGTACCGTCCACTTTCAGGATGCGCGAGATCAGCTGCAGGTCCGAATTGGGCTGGCGCGACGTTTTGCGGTTGTTGTACACCGCGTATTCCGGACCGAAGCAGTCGGTCATGTTGCCCAGGGCAAAGGTGGTGATGTCTTTTTCGTTCATCAAGGCGCCTGCCGAACGGGGGCTGATGTACACCCCATCGTTGGGGTCCAGGTACTTGGGGTTCGACTTTTCGCGCAGTTGCAAACCCAGGTTTTCGAAGTGTACCGTAATGATGCCGTCGGAAATAATTTCCAGGTCACCGATAACGTACGGATGGGGAAACAGCCCGATTTCTTTGATCTCCAGCTTGTAGATGAGCTTGGTATCCTTGGTGGGCGTCACCTGCTTGCGGCAGCGCACCCGCTGGGGCTGGTCGAAGACCGGCTGAAAGCGGGCATCTTTGGTCAGGCGTTGCAACCCGAGCATGAGCATAAAGAAGCGCAGGAGGTTGCCACCTCCTTCAGCTTGCAGGGAGCCCGCCAGTACTTCATCATCGCGGAAGTGGCAGGGGAAATACCAGTCGTCGGGATGCAAATCTTTTTCGGCCACGATGGTGCCCAGTCCGTAGGCGCCCCCGGTGATGTCTACCGAGGTGATGCGGTCCAGCATCAGGATTTTTTCCGGCGGAATGCGCAGGGAGGGGTTGCGACCGTTGGCGAAATAGGAAATATCGTCGAAACATTTTTCAATGTTGCCGTCAATCAGGTGTTGGAGGTCGGCCTTGGAAAAGGCCGTCTTCCTGGTGGTCAGCAGGGGGGTAAAATATTTGCGCTCCGCATTCAGGCGGGCTTCAATTTCACTTTTGGCGTACACCACGCCGGCGCCATCCACCAGCTGGTCGTCGGCAAAAAAGCCCGCACAGCCACCGTCCATCTTCAACACCAGGCGGTCTTGCACATAGCACAGGTAGCTGAAGAAGAAGAGCAGGTTGGGTCCGTTGCTCACGAAGGAATTAATGGAAATGTCGTAGCGCAAAGTCTGCCCCTCGTAAGGAAAGTCGTCGACAAAAGTCAGGGTACAGTCGAGCAGGCGATAGACGAGATCGCCCTTGCTTTTGAGGTCAATGCCCAGGTAAGAGATGAGCAGGAGGTCGCACTGGCCCGATTCTACGCAGACGGCGGCCGGAATTTGCTGGTCGGTGGTGTACCAGGCGCCGTAGGGAATATCGTATTCTGTGGTCATGGTCGAGGGTTCGTAAACCCCCAGTTTGGCGTTCATGGCGGTCACCCGGCTCACCAGCAGGTACGGGTACATGGGCAGCATGACCCGGCGCCGGTAGGTGTCGATGATATCGTATTCCGGGCCAAAGACCTTGCCGATCTTTCCGGTGGCGAACTCTTCGAGATCAGCCTGGGAGAAGACAATTTCTTTGCCTTCGAACTGTTCACCGGAAGTAAAGTCCTGCAAACGCAGGCCGTTCTCCCCCATTTTATTGTCCGCAACCACGGCCGTAGTGGCGGGCGCTAAAGTTTCTGATTTCATAACGGGCATAATTTTGTGGGCGCGTAGCTTGGTTAAGGGAGCAGCTTCGACTTGCGCAGGTCGGGCTGTCCGATGAGTTGATGCAATCGGAAATGAATCCGAAAGTGCTCCCGCCAGGGCGAGCGCAGGCTCCCGTACGGGTACGGGAACGGAGGATCTTTTTAGGTTGGCAAAACGAGCGCGCACCGTTTCTTCCGCAAAAAGGTCGAAAACGGGGCTGCCGCCCGGAATGATGGCTTTTAAAAACTGGCGTTCCGCGGTAGCCGCCACCGCCGTTGGGTAAAGGATAGACAAGTCCAACTCGACACCATGGCTCACCAGCTGGGCCAACAGGGACAGAATCGCTTGAATATCCGTTTTGCCCTTGTGGTTGATCGCCACCGCCAGGTGTTCCTGGCCTTTCAGGTTGGTCGCAATCCAGTTGGTGCAGGTTGCATTGGCGCCCAGCTCCACAAAGATGCGGGCACCAGCATCGTAGACGGTTTTTACGGTGGTAGGAAAATCTACCTGTTGGGCACAAACGGCCACGGAGTTTTCCGCAATTTCCTGGCTGTTGAAGCCCATCTTCGCCTGGGTAATGCTGGAGTAAAAATCGATGGCGGGTTCCGCCGACAAGGGAAAGTGGTGCATGTCCAACAAGCCCGCTTCTTCTTTGATACAAAAATCCTGGTGGATGATATTCTGGAACGGAATGGCAACCACGGGGCAGGCCAACTGTTCAGCAATAGCCAGGCAGGTGGCCTTGTCGCCGGAAATGATCACCTCATTATCGGTATTGATAAAGGTCAGGTAGACCTTCTCCTTACCCACCAACAGCGCTTCCACCTGGGCTTTAGGGGCCAGCAGAACCAGGCTGATCCAGCGTGCTTTGGCTTCTTCGGTATCGATCTGCCAATGCTCGGCCAGCAGCTCCAGGTCGCCGGCAAAGCGGTTCTTGAAGATCGGCGACTCGCGGAATTTTCCGGCTCCATCCGGGTGCCACACGTTCAGCGCGTACCACATGCTGCTGCATTCGCCCATGCTGTAGCCAAAGGTCATTGCGGGTTCCAGTTTAAAAGCGGTACGCAGCAGTTCCGTGTAGACCGCCGAATAAAAAACCCCCGCCGACATCATGGCAATCGCGTCCTGGTAAATATCGGGAACCGGATCCGCCGTGCTTTGCATTTTGGGGAACAGGTAATCAGACCCGACGAAGGCGTCGATGTGCCCGACTCGCTGTTCGAATTGGCTCAGCAGTTGCGGAAAATATTGAAAGAGATCCTGTCCGAGTCCGGTGTAGGCCGTAGCCGATCCGGGGTAGACGAAGGCCACCTGGCCTTTTTCACCCAGCGGACTGGGGGTAAAGTAACTCCCGCGGGGCGTTTTTAGCACCTGGTTGTTTTGCCAGGCGGCGGTCAGTTGGCTTTGGAAAAACTGAATTTCGCGTGCCAGGTCAGCGGGCTGTGCCGCGAGGAGAACCAACCGCCGGTTGCCTTGGTGAGATTTAAAGGTCTGGTAGCACTGGGCCGCCAATTGGGTCAGCTCCTCCCCTGCCGCCAGCGCACTGGCCAGAGCGGTCAATTGCCCGCGCAATGCTGCCTCGTCGTGGCCCGACAAGACCAACAGCTGCGGAGCCTGATGCTGGAGGAAGTCGGAAGCCACGGCTGGCGTTTCGCTGACCGCCGACAACCGAATCTGCAATCCATCCATCCCATTTACCGCAGCGTAGCGCCGAGACTGCCCCTCCCCGAGCAGCCAGGGACGTGCCTGGGCCGGAAAATAGTAGGCCGTCGGCGCAAAATCAGCCGCCGCCTGGGGCGCCTTCCAATTGGGGATGCCGGGAATAAAGCGGTGGTGTACACACAACACCGTTTTAATTAGGCTGGCCATGCCCGCCGCCGCGTAGGTATGGCCAATATTTGCTTTTACCGAACCCAGGGCTACCGCTGCCGGCGCCTGGTGGTGCAGCAACAATTGTAACTCTGCCTGGTCTTGTGTAGCAATACCGGTAGCAGCCAGCTCCAGGTAGCCCCCGGTAGCGAGGGGTTGCGCCGGTCCGATGTCATCGATAACCGAATAGACCCGGTCCGCCTGGCTGTCGCTGACCCGCTTCAGGACGATGGCGCCAGCGCCTTCGCCCACTAACCAGCCGTGTTCGTTGGTATTGAAAGACATACTCGGGTTAGCGGCCGTATTAACGGGGTCCTGCAAGTTGCGCAGAAGTACGTTTTCGATGCCCCCGGAAAAGTCGACGGCGCCCACGACGACGGCATCCACCTCGCCCTGAGATAGCATATTTTGTGCAATTTCCAGGGCTTTGAACAAGGAGTTCTCGCCACAAGACACCGTAAAGGCCGGGCCGGAAAAATCCCACAGGGCCGCTACCCTACTCGCCATGAGGTTGCCAATGAAACTGGTAAATTCGCTTGGTGCGGGAGTGCCCTCGCGGTGGTAAACGGCCCGCTGGCAGAGCTGGATCAACTCCGCTTCCTGGGCTTCGTCCAACACCAACTGGCGCTGTTCCAGGGCTTCTTTGACCTGCCAACTCACGTCCCAGCGCGCTAGGCACTGGTGAATGGCCAACTCCGTTTCCATGGCCACCAGCACGGCTACGTTTTGTTGTTCCGCCAGGCCAGCGTCCTTGATGGCGTTGTCGGCGACCTGGAGCAGGAGCGCCTGCTGGGGATGCAGCCGTTCGGCTTCTTTAGGCTGAATTTTATAGCGGAGTAAATCAATTTCAAAGGCATCAATGTAGGCGCCGTGCGGGGCTTGCCCGTCGGCAAAACCATAGCGCGTCAGCAAATCGCTGTTGGCTTCCATACCTTTCCACCGCTGGGGAGGCAGGGGTTTAAAATGTTGCCGCCCGTGGTAGATGGTCGCGTAAAAATCGGCCAGCCCCTGGCAGTCGCCAAAATGGGCATCCATCCCTACGATGGCCAGCGGTTGCCGCGGCACGAGTGGCGTGGCGGTAGCCTGCTCCGCCTGGTGCTGCTGGTATTGCTGCACCACCATGTGGGCATTCGTGCCGCCAAAGCCAAAAGAATTGATGCCTGCCTGCAGGTGATCACCCACCCAGGGCGTAGCCTGGGTGATCATATTGGCCCCTTTGGGCCAGTGGTTGTCCGGCTGTAGCGGATCGGCCAGGTTGATGCTGGGCGGTACCACGCCGCGCTGCATGGCCATTAATACTTTTAGCAGGCCCGTCATCCCGGCCGCCGTCAGCAAGTGGCCCATATTCGACTTGACGGAACCCAGCAGAGGGGTAGTATGGTGGGGGGCGAAAAAATCGGCAATAGAATTCAGTTCCGTCACATCGCCCAGCGGGGTACCCGTTGCGTGGCATTCCAGGTAAGAAGTGTCGGCGGCGGAGATATCCGCTGCCGCGTAGGCCCGCTCAAAGGCCAGTTGCTGGCCCTTGGGGTTGGGGCTGAGGAGGAACTTTCCCCGCCCGTCGTTGGACAAGCCAATGCCACCAATTACGCCCAGAATTCGGTCGCCGTCGCGCTCGGCGTCGGCCAACCGCTTGAGCAACACCATCCCCGCTCCTTCTGACGAAACCAGACCCGCAGAATTTTTATCGAAAGGCACAAATTTCTTATCGTTGGCCGCATAGGCGTGAAAAATAGAGAAGCCCATGTGGATAAACAACTGGTCGGAGGCGCTGACGGCGCCGGCCAGCATCAGGTCTGCTTTGCCCGTGACCAGTTCGTCACAAGCCAGCTTGATCGCGTAGAGCGACGTGGCACAGGCCGCGTCGAGGGCGTAGTGGTTGTTGACCTGCAGGCCGAGGGCCTCGGTCACCATTGCGGAGGGCGTATAAGCCAGCACTTCGTTGGGAGGCGCATCGCCCCGGTACGTGGTGAGGCTAAAGTTGGGGTCCTCCAATAAGCCTTGCAGGGCCGTTTCCAAAGTATCCGTATACAACTCCGAGATCAGCTTGTGAGAAGATGTCGTCGGGAAAGACAAATTACCCAATACCAGGCCGCAGTTGGCCCGGCTATTTTCGTCGGTCAGGTAGCCCCCGTCGCGCAAAGCTTCGCGGGCAGTATACAGCGACCACTGGTACAGCTTGTCCTGGTTGGCCAAAAAATCGGCGGGCAGGGCAAAGCCGGTGGGATCAAAATTAAAATCCCGGATGTACCCCCCGCGCAGGGAGTAACACTTGTCCACGACCCCTTTTTCCGGCTGGAAAAAAAGCTGCGGATCAACCCCAAAATTTTCTTCGCGGGCGTAACCGGTCAGGTCCTTTTCCTGCAGCAGGTTCTCCCAGAACGCCTCTGGGGTGGCGGAGCCCGGAAAGAGGGCCGATGTTCCTATGATGGCTATTTTTGTCATATTCCCTTTTCAAATTGCGAGATTCTTGCTCCCTGTTCTTACCACACCAACTGCCGTGAAATGGTCACGGCCGCGCCGCGGGTTACAACGTACACGGTGCCGGCCTCGTCATAAACGGTGCAATTGGCGACCATCTGGGTTTCCGTGGCTTCCACGATACCAATGTGTACCAATAGCTTTTTCCCGATCGGAATGGGCTGGTAAAATACCGCACTATCGGTTTGCAGGGGCAAGCTGTTGGCGCCGTCGCGGTTTTTTTGTACCCACACCAACATACCCTGGTACTGAATATCGGCAAAATAAGCGTTGATGGCTGCTACGGGAAACTGTCCCTGCGTGGCCAGCGAAACCGCCGGTGCCTGACACGACAAGACCATCTGCGTGGGCGTACAGTCGAGCACCTGCCCGATGCCCTGGAAGGAAGCCCCGTGAAACAGCGAGCCATCCTGGTAGAGGGTGGCACCCGCGGTGGGGGCGTAAGTACCGCTGATCTGGTGCGTAAAGTGGGGTGCCAGCGGCAGTTGCTGCTTGTGTACCAGCGTGACGCGGGCACGGTAGTGGTTGGTGGGTAATTTGCCCCCCTCACTGAAAATCGTGGCCTCAAAAACGACCTGTTCCGCCCCCTTGTCCAGTTCCTTTAATTCGAGTACGTAGGCTTCTTTCTCGCTGCCGTCGAAGATGATGCCTTTGAACAGTTTGATGTCCTCAATTTTGAAGATCGTATAATCGGGATACAGGCTGGCCGCGGTCTGTGCCATCCAACTGGCCCCGCTAACGACGGGCAATACCGGATTTCCCTGAATGACGTGGTCCCGCAGAAACGGGTTATTGTCGAGCGTCAAATGGCGGCGAATGCGGTAGTTGCGCAGGTCGCCGAGGTGGCTGATGGCAGCGGGCAAAGTACCGCCGATGATCACTTGCGGTTGGTTGGCGTAAGCAGTACTCAACTCGTTGACCAGCATGGCTGCACCACCAGCGCTATTGACCAGGCTAATCCCGGCGGCCTCAAACTGGGCTTTCAGTTCCCCGCTCACCATGCCGCTGTCCCAGGCGCCCCAGTTGATGGCTGAGACCTGGGTACGGGGGTGGTTGGTGCGGAACAAGTGAGCGGCCTTGCTGAGGATCTCGTTGGCAATGGCATAGTCCGTTTGGCCTACGTTGCCGTAAAAACCGGCTACGGAAGAGAACAGAATCAGGTGGTCGAGATCGCCTAATTTGACGGCTCCCAACAAGCTCAGCAGGCCATCGAGTTTTACCGACAAGACATTTTCGAAATCTTTCTCGGTTTTATCCTGGATGTATTTATCAGCCAATCGGCCCGCACCGTGCATGATGCCGGTAATTTTGCCCAACTGGGCCGTAGCCCGGTCAAGCTCCTGCCGGCAGGCGGCCAATTGGGTCACATCGCCCTGTACGTAAACCACCTGTCCGCCAAATCCTTCGATCTGGGCCACGGTATCGTCAATTTCTTTTTTGGCTACAATATCCCCAAAGGTACTTTTGACCTTGGCCAGGCTGGGTTGCTCGCCCCGTTCCTTCAGGTCGTTCATGATCAGGCGCTTCAGGATGCCTTCGTCATTTTCGGCTTGCGCAAAAGCGGGCACCACGTAATCGAAGGACGAACGCCCCAGTAAGATGAACTTACAGCGGAAGGTTTTGGCCATCTCAATCACGCAGGTAGCCGTAACGCCGCGGGCGCCGCCGCTGACCAAAAAGACGGAATTGCTGGTGACGGTAGTGGTGATCTTTTGCTTTTCCGGTACTGGCGTAGCTTTTGCTACCGGTGTCTTGCGCCCGTCAGCCGACACGGCAACTTCCACGACCGTTACGTTGGGATCGTGCAATTCTGCTACGATGTGCCGCGTAATTTGGTCAATGGGCAATTCCGGTTGGAGATCAACGGCCCGGCAGAAAACCGGCGACCATTCCAGGTTGAGGCATTTGACCAGGCCCGGGAGTCCGCCGCCGATAATGGAGGTATTGCCGCGCTGGCCTTGCCCCAGTTGGCCATCCAGCCGGGTGACGGTCAGGAAGCTGGCACGTTGGGTAGCCCCCAGTTCATTGAGGTCTTTTTGCAAATGCTTGGCCAGGAAGAAGACGGTCTTAACAATGGCTTTGTCAGCGGAAAAGTGTTGGGTAAAATTCCCGGATTGGAATTCGAAGTGCGGATGCAAGTGGATGAAGGTACCAATCTTGCCGTACTGCGTCTGGATGGCCTGCACCGCGGTGCCGATAGCTTCGTCGGTAGAAGCGGCGAGGTTCACGGCCTGTTCCGCCAGCGGATTAGCCACGTTCGGCAGGTTGAGTACCACTACCCGCTGGTCGGCAGCGCGCAACGCTGCAACCACCGTGGTGGTCAGTTCCGTGCCGTCATTGGTCACCAGCACACAATGGGTAGTGGGCAGGCTAAATTCCAGGAAATCGGGTTGCGGCAGGTAAGCCAATTCTACGGCGAAGCGGTTCACCCCGTAAAACGTTCCCGTGGTCACCTCATTGGGCGAAGCAGCCACGGGAACCGGTACGGCTATTGCGCTAGCATTTTTTTTTTACTGTGCTGGTCTACGTAGTTGACAATCTCGGCCAGCGTGCGCAGTTCCGTCAGTTCGTTCGGGTTGATGCCCGACATGGCGGGGTACTGCTGCGTCAGGGCGCCAAAAATTTCCACCCGCTTGATGGAGTCGATGCCGAGGTCGGCTTCCATGTCCATCGACAGGTCCAGCATCTCGGCCGGGTAGCCCGTCTTTTCGCTCACTACAGCCAGCAACTTGGCGGTGAGTTCGGTCAGATCCAGACCCGTAGTCGTGGGTGCTGGTGTTGATACGGCCGCTGGTGCAGGTGTTGGCTGAGCTGCGGCTGGTGCCGTAGCTTTGGCCGCCGTAGCGCCCCCTTTGCCACCTACGTAGCTGACGATTTCCGCCAGCGTGCGCAGTTCCGTCAGTTCGTTCGGGTTGATGCCCGAAATGGCGGGGTACTGCTGCGTCAGGGCGCCAAAAATTTCTACCCGCTTGATGGAGTCGATGCCGAGGTCGGCTTCCATGTCCATCGACAGGTCCAGCATCTCGGCCGGGTAGCCCGTCTTTTCGCTCACTACAGCCAGCAACTTGGCGGTGAGTTCGGTCAGATCCAGACCCGTAGTCGTGGGTGCTGGTGTTGATACGGCCGCTGGTGCAGGTGTTGGCTGAGCTGCGGCTGGTGCCGTAGCTTTGGCCGCCGTAGCGCCCCCTTTGCCACCTACGTAGCTGACGATTTCCGCCAGCGTGCGCAGTTCCGTCAGTTCGTTCGGGTTGATGCCCGAAATGGCGGGGTACTGCTGCGTCAGGGCGCCAAAAATTTCTACCCGCTTGATGGAGTCGATGCCGAGGTCGGCTTCCATGTCCATCGACAGGTCCAGCATCTCGGCCGGATAGCCCGTCTTTTCGCTCACTACGGCCAGCAATTTGGCGGTGAGTTCGGTCAGGTCCAGACCCGTTGTCGTGGGTGCTGGTGCTGCTGCCACTGGTGCCGGCGTTGCCGCTACCGCTGGTGCAGGTGTTGGCTGAACTGCGGCTGGCGCAGTAGCTTTGGCCGCCGTAGCGCCCCCTTTGCCACCTACGTAGCTGACGATTTCCGCCAGCGTGCGCAGTTCCGTCAGTTCGTTCGGGTTGATGCCCGAAATGGCGGGGTACTGCTGCGTCAGGGCGCCAAAAATTTCTACCCGCTTGATGGAGTCGATGCCGAGGTCGGCTTCCATGTCCATCGACAGGTCCAGCATCTCGGCCGGATAGCCCGTCTTTTCGCTCACTACGGCCAGCAATTTGGCGGTGAGTTCGGTCAGGTCCAGACCCGTTGTCGTGGGTGCTGGTGCTGCTGCCACTGGTGCCGGCGTTGCCGCTACCGCTGGTGCAGGTGTTGGCTGAACTGCGGCTGGCGCAGTAGCTTTGGCCGCCGTAGCGCCCCCTTTGCCACCTACGTAGCTGACGATTTCCGCCAGCGTGCGCAGTTCCGTCAGTTCGTTCGGGTTGATGCCCGAAATGGCGGGGTACTGCTGCGTCAGGGCGCCAAAAATTTCTACCCGCTTGATGGAGTCGATGCCGAGGTCGGCTTCCATGTCCATGGACAGGTCCAGCATCTCGGCCGGGTAGCCCGTCTTTTCGCTGACCACGGTCAGCAGCATAGCAGTCAGCTT
Organism: Bacteroidota bacterium; assembly: GCA_003045895.1. GTDB lineage: Bacteria > Bacteroidota > Bacteroidia > Chitinophagales > Saprospiraceae > Lewinella. Next base: position 92,453 of record PZPC01000001.1, on the reverse strand, counting down.
ATTAAGATCCAGGCCACTACCAGCAGCAGGAGCTGCCGTTGCCGGAGCAGGAACCGTCAGCGTGGCTGCCGCAGTTGCTTTTCCGTTACGGCCGTTATTTCCATTGGTATAAAGAGGCATTTCCGGCACGCTGGGCGCCCCATTGCTCACCAGCGGGTTAGGCTTAGCGGCCGGCACCGGCGCAGCGCCCGGCATTTGCTGGGCTAAAATTTGCAGCAACTGTTGCGACTGCTGGTTTTGCTCCTGCAGGAAACGTTCGAAAATCTCCAAAGACTTCGTCTGGTTGGTTTGGAACGATTCAATGGTTGCCTGTAGCAACTGGAGGGCTTCTTTGTTCATCATTTCTTCTTCATTTGTGGTGTGAACCTGCACACCATTGGTAACGGGGACCTCCACGATCTTTTCTACCGTTACGATTTTCTCCACCACCCGGGGTGATCCTCCGGCCACTTGAAAGCCATCGGTCATCACCTCTTCATAGGCTTGTTGGGTGGTTGCGGACACGAAGTTGTTGCCACTGAGTTTAACCGTCAGCTTGGACTTCGGCGGCAGCGGAACCATCATTTTCTTGTAAGGATCCAGGTTGGCCAGGGGTAGCCCCAGCACCTGCAACTGCACCACACCCTGCCGGAATTGCAGGTCGCTATCTTTTCTGGCGTTCGGGTTCAGGGCAACGGCCACGTGTTCCTGGTCTTTCAGGATATTTTCCACCAGGTGGGTAAGGATGCCTTTGGGGCCAAATTCTACGAAGATGCGACCACCGTCCCGGTAAATGTTTTCGATTTGTTTTTTAAACAAAACGGGTTGTAAGAGCTGGTTGGCCAGCAATGTTTTCAGCGCGGGTACCGCAACGGGGTAGACCTCGCCGGTGGTGTTGGCGTACACGGGAAGCTGCGGGCTATTAAACTGCTGCTGCTGAACCACGCTGGAGAAGGGCTGCTGGGCATGGCCTACAAAGCTGGTGTGGAACGCGGCTGCTACCGACAAGGGCACGACGGCAAATCCCTGGGCACCCAACTGTTCCTCGGCCGCTTTGATCGCCGGGGTGCTGCCACCGAGTACGACCTGGTCGTTGGAATTGACGTTGGCGATCACCACGCCGGGCAGGTTGGCAATAGCTTGTGCGACCTGTGCTTCGGGGGCTTTAACGGCGAGCATACTCCCCGTATCGGCACCCGGATTAGCCGTGGTCATGGCGGCTCCCCGGGCCTTGGCCAGGGCCAGGAAGGTGGCGTCGTCATAGGCGCCCGCTGCCCAGAGGGCCGTGAGTTCGCCGAAGCTGTGACCCGCAGTCAGTTGAGCCTTGAAACCAGCCCTTTGCAGCACGCGGTACTGCCCCATGCTGAGGGTACCAATGGCGGGCTGCGCCAGCTGGGTCTGGGTGAGGGTGCGCTGTTGCGCTAATTTTTCTTCCTTGGAAAACACGGGAATCGGGAATACCTGCTCCGACAGGGGCGCTTCGCCACTGGCCTGGAACAAGGTATCGGTCTGGGCAAAGGTTTGCGCCACTTCCGGAAAAGCATTGGCCAATTCCTTGCCCATGCCCACGTACTGGGAACCCTGTCCGGAAAAAAGGGCGACTACCTTTTGTTCGGCCAGATTCACGCCGCTGGACCGGAAGTAAATACCTTTAGGATGGTTCCAGGCATTGGCGTTGGTGGCCAGGTTATCGACTGCGATTTGTAACAACGCAACCGCTTCTTCCCAATTTTCGGCTACGAAACCGAGGCGGGGCTGAGCGGGATTTAAAGTTATGTTTTTAGCCGCCTGTGCCAATGCCACAAAAGCATCGTCGGGTTCCGCACCTTGCATTTGCGCCTGTGCTACCCGGCAGGCTTGTTGCAGTTCGGCCACGCTGGCGGCTTGCAACAGCACCGTCTTGTAGGGCTCGTGCAGGCGGTAGGCCTGTGCTTGCGGGCCCAGGTACTCCTCCATGGTCAGGTGTACATTGATTCCACCAAAACCAAAAGCACTGACGCCAGCCCGGCGGGGATGGCCGTTGCGTAACCAGGGACGGGTTTCGGTATTGATGTACATCGCCGATTCTTCGATGTCAAATTTATGGTTGGGTTTTTCGACGTTGATCGTCGCGGGCAGTACTTTGTGGTGCAGGGCCAATACCATCTTGATGATACCCGCTGCACCAGCTGCTGCTTTGGTGTGTCCGATCTGCGATTTCACCGATCCCAGGGCGATACTTTGCTTGCGGGGATTGTCGGCACCGAAGACCATCTGCATAGACGTAAATTCCGTGGGGTCGCCCGCGCCGGTACCCGTACCGTGGCCTTCCAGCAAACCCACCGTGGCGGGAGCGTAACCGGCATCTTCGTAAGCGCGGCTCATGGCCAGGGCCTGCCCGGCCGGGCGCGGTGCGTAAACCGATTTGAACCGACCATCGCTGGAGGTACCTACGCCCTTAACTACCGCGTAGATCTGGTCGCCATCGCGTTCGGCATCAGCCAATCGCTTTAAGACCAGCATGCCCAATCCTTCGCCGATCAACATCCCGTCCGCGGCATCGCTGAAGGGGCTGATGTTGCCCGACTTCGAGAAGGCGGGCGTCTTGCTGAAGGACATGAACATAAAGGGTGAGTTGTCCGTATCTACACCACCCGTCAGCATCATGTCACAGCGGCCTTCCACCAGTTCACTCAACGACATTTTGATGGCACTCAGCGAGGCGGCGCAGGCGGCGTCCACCACCGAATTGATGCCGCCAAGGTCGAAGCGATTGGTGATACGGCCGGAAATCACATTGCCCAGCAAGCCGGGGAACGCATTTTCATTCCAGCTAACGTAAGCCTTCTTCATTTTATCAACGATCCGGGGAATGTCCGTTTCCGAGATCCCACTGGCGCGCAGGGCGCGCTCCCAGATGGGATACTGGAGGCGGGCAATCAGCGGGGTGATCAATTTCTGGCCCCCACCAACGCCCAACAAAACACCGGTTTTTTCTTTCAGCGCTTTGGTAAATTTAGCCGCATCCTGGCCGTAGCCGGCATCCGCGAGGGCATCGCGGGCAGCAACCAGGCCGAGCAGCTGGGAAGCATCGGTCACCTCCAGGATATTGGGGGGTAAGCCAAACTCCAGGGGATTGAAGTCAATCTCCGGCAAAAAACCGCCGCGTTTGCAGTAGGTCTTGTCCGGCGCGAACATGTCTTCGTCGTAGTAATCTTCAATGAGCCAGCGATTGGCGGGAACCTCCTTGATGCTGTCTTTCGACTGGATGATGTTGGTCCAGAATTCTTCGAGGTTACGGGCATCAGCAAAGATGGCGGACATACCAATGACGGCAATGGGGGTTTTCTGTAAGGAGGAGTTAAGATTCATTAGCTATGCTGGCTACAATTGTTTTTAAATAGAGACCCGGAAAAGTTCTTCCTGGACCTGGAGCAACTCAATACCTTCCGGCGTACAAAGCCCCCGTAAATAGGGCACGAGGATACCAAAAGTCAATCTTTCCTTGCTGAACTCGGTGACCGGAAACAGGTTGTTATCTTTCAGCAATTTGAGCATCACCATAACGGTTTTACCCACCACTTCCACATCCATGTCTTCCACAAAAATCCCGGCTTCCAGCCCCCACTGCGCCAGGTCGATCAGCTGCTGGTGGGCAAAATTGCCGTTTTGCTCATAAGATTCGTTCAACAAACCGGGGTAGTAGTGGATGATATCACTAAAAAAATTGGGGTTGACCTGGTGCGACCGTTGAACAATCCTTTGGTGAAGCAACCCCATGGCCTCGATCACATTGTCGGCCGACTGGATGATTTCTTCGTTTTCGACCCTGATCTTGGTGTGGTACACATCCAGACAGGCGCGCAAAAGGGTGATCTTATCTTCGAAATGGCTGTAGATGGTCCTTTTTGAAGTATGTAATTCCTTCACGATCCGATCAATGGTAATGCTTTTTACCCCGTGTGTGATAAATAACTTTGTTGCTGTTTCAATGATCAATTCGCTGGTAACCATACTGTTGTTCAGGTTTTCATGATGCTACAACACCGGTGGTAATATTTTTGTTCCGAAAGTACCGCAAAGAAAAGTAAATTTATTTAGGTGTCCTACGATCTGGGGAGATTATTCTTTATTTTCCGGTAAACTTGGCTACTTTGGCCAGGAATTTTGTCGATTTCCCATAAAACCGTCTATGCACGTAAGCATTTACCAGGCCGATGTACCGTTGATTACCCGCCGGAAAAAACTGGCTGACCTGCTGACCGAGCTACCGGCAGCCCTACACGAGCGGGCGCGGCGGTACCAATTTGAACGGGATGCCCTCCATTTCGTATTGGGGCGGCTTTTGCTACAAAGCGGGCTGCAGGCACTTGGCCGGGGTGAACAATTAACCGATATCCAGTACCAGCCGAGTGGTAAACCCTGGCTGGCGCACACTTTTTTCAGTATCTCGCACACCGACGACCGCGTCCTTTGCGCCCTCTCTCCCGACGCCCAGGTAGGCATTGACCTCGAAAAAATCAAGCCCGTTGAGTTAGCCCATTTCAAACCCTGGTTTACCGCCTCCGAGTGGTTGGCGATCTGCACGGCGCCAGCGCCCCTCCAAACCTTTTACGGATACTGGACCCGCAAAGAAAGCATTATCAAGGCGCTGGGGGTTAACCTGAATTATCTCCAACAAATCCACCTTGACCCCGCCCAGGCATACGTTGTGGCAGAGGGGCAACAATGGCACCTTCGGCAGCTGGAGCTGGGTCCCGATTTTGCCGGTGCGCTTTGCTCCGGGCGGGAGGTGACTCAACTTAATTGGAGATGTCCATTCCAGTAAGCCTGGCCTCAAAAATTATCATAAAAAAATAATAAACCTTCCCACATTTTAGTTAAAAGCAGGAGTTGTTGCAGACTAAACTTAAAAGGCATTAAATAAAAACAGTAATTATGTTATAAAAAAATATCTGTCGTTTTACCCAAAAATTGAGTGAACTTAATTTTTTTTTTCGTATAATTGTATTCTAAAACATCCCCCCCACCCCTTGTTAAGTATACCTACTAGTGCCTTAGTATTTACTTTGGTAACTTTTTTTCGTGTATTGCCTTAACCCCCCCCCTTCCATTCATATCACAACCGTTTCTCAATTTCACCGCCAGTTCATATCCATGAAAAACGGGCAGGTACTATGTGATTGGTATCCCCCTTTTATTGAAACTTACGGGTAGTTAACAATCGAATGTCTTATTGACATTCGACTTAACTTTCATTTTTAAAATCAAGCTTAATTAGCTTTCTAAAAGGAGCTTAAAGGCTTGGATTCAGGACAATAGTTAAGCACTTAAAACACTATGAAAAACAAGAACTGGAAGAGAATTCTTCGTCTGGTCCTATTGGAGTTCTTCGCGCTTAATCTAAGCTTATTAGTCGTGTTTTTCATTGACTTTCGTTATGCCATTGATCATCCCGGAGACGAAGTTTTTCTGAAAAACTACCTCTATCTGGTTATCCTGTTCAACATCTGTTGGGCAGTGATTCTTTACAACTATGGCAATTCAGAAAGCTACCTGGACAATAGTTTTCGCAAGCGGCTGGCGCTCATTATCCCCCATTCCATCATGCTGCTGGCCTTTGTTTCGCTGGTGTGCTTTCTATTCCAGGTTAATTTCTTCATTCAGGCGACTTTTTTCGTCCACATCATTCTATTCAACCTCTTCAATGTCCTTTTATTCAAACTTTGGGTCCGGTTTTCGCCGCAGCAAACAACCACCGCTGACGCTGCCAAAGTCTTAATTGTGGGCAGTGACAAATCCGGGGGACAAATGCCCGATTTCGCGGAAACGGTTAGGGATCAGGGCTACCAGGTAATTGGCATGCTGGACAACAATGGCCACCGACGGCAGCCTTCCCCCTATGGTGTGAATGGCCAGGTAGACGACCTCTCCCTGGTGCTGGAGGCCAATCCGGTGGATGAAATATTTATCGCCTTCAATTCGCTGAATAAAACCGAGGTCATCCACGCCATTGAAACCGCTGATTACCATGGGGTTCGGGTCACTTTGGTTCCGGACAAACCCGATTTCCTGGCGACTAAGTGGCAGCCCAAAGCCTACGAAGAGTATCCCGCTTATCAACTCCGGAGAAGTCCGTTGGACGACTTCAAGAACTATGTAATCAAGCGGATATTTGACCTTGCTTTTTCACTAGCCGTGCTGGTTATGCTAGCACCTGTTTTTTTGATCATTGGCCTCTTCATCTATCTGGAAGACGGTGGTGCAATCTTCTACACCCCAATCAGAAAGGGGAAAAAAGGCGCCTCGTTCAAATGCTACAAATTCCGAACGATGTCCGTTTGCGACGACCCGGTAAATGGTCGGCAATCCACCGTAGAAAACGATCCACGGATTACCCCGATAGGGAGATTCATGCGGAAATACGATATCGACGAATTACCCCAGTTTATCAACGTCCTGCTGGGCGACATGAGCGTGGTGGGCCCGCGGCCACACCGGGTTTTTCTACAGCATGATTTCCGGCGAATTGTCAATGAGTACATGGTTCGGCATTATGTGCTACCAGGAATTACCGGTTGGGCGCAGGTAAATGGCTGGCGAGGCCCCACTAAGACCAATGAACAGAAGCGGGAACGGGTAAAACACGACCTGTGGTATATTGAACACTGGAGCTTTGGCTTGGATTTGAAAATTATTTGGCTAACCCTATTTGGTAAAAAAACACGAAAAAATGCTTTTTAATTCAAAATCACCATACCAACCCGGAACGATCCGGTCGTGAATGAAATAGTTTGCTCTGACGATTTTTTAATTCAAGCTAAACCAGAAATTATCTCCCCTTGAAAAGAGGTGTGGTTTTGGTTTTTGATTGACTTAATCCTCAAAATTTTCAGAGAATCAAAACAGGTGGTTCTTTTTTTGAGATTAAGTCTTTGCGACTTATCATCGGCGAAGCCGTTTCAACAATCATAATTCAACCATTAAATACCCAAACAAAAATTAAAACCCAATGTCCTCTTATAAAAAAATGATTTTACTTTCCGCGGCGGCCATGATCCTTTTGGGATCGTCCTGTGTGTCCCATCGGGACTTGATTTCCCTGAATGGTGAAGATTTCTATTTCTCGCCCAAAGACAGCATGCCAGACAGCATGGCCCAAGTGGTTCCGACTCCCGCATTTCAGCCTTATAAAGTTCGCACCAATGACCAGTTGGTGATCCAAGTCAATTCTTTCGAAGGAAGTACCGGCGACTTTATCAACCAGAACCAGGGTAACCAAAACGGGTTTAACCGCCTGCAGTACGATCCATCGACCGTTTATTTCAACAGCTACAGTGTGAGTGATTCGGGCTTCATCAAACTCCCCATCCTGGAAGAAATACCCGTGGTAGGGCTGACGACCACGGAGATACAAACCTTACTGGACGAAGAATTAAAGCCCTACTTGCGCCTGGCGGCCACGAACGTCAAGCTGGGTAACCGGCGGGTTACCCTGATGGGTGAAGTCCAGCGCCCCGGCGTCCAGTACCTCTACAACGAAAAAAACACCCTCCTGGAGGCCATCAGCCTGGCGGGTGATTTCACGCCCTTCAGCGACCGCCGAAAGGTGAAGGTAATCCGGCAAACCGATACGGGTGTAAAGAGTGTGTACCTGAACCTGAACCGATCCGATTTTCTGGCCACGCCATTTTATTATGTGCAACCGAATGATGTGATCTACGTACAGCCTTTGAAAGCGAAATCCTTCGATGTCAGTTCGCGCTCAGTAGGTGTCGTAATATCAGGAGTATCCTTAGCTGCCGTCATTGTCAGTATTATTGTTAGAAGGTAAAATGCCCTCCCCCTATGAACCAGGCATTCCTTAAAATATACCATTATGAGCGAGATTGATTTCCCCGGAATTACCAAAGGAATGGAAGTAAATTTAAAACGCTTACTGGAGCAGGTACTCCAGCATAAGTATTTGTTTTTGATTAGCATTATTACTTGCCTGGGCTTTGCCATGGCTTACATCAAGTTGAGTACGCCGGTTTACGAAATAAGCACCTCTTTACTGATTGATCCCTCCGGCACCAGCCGGCAATTGGGCGAGAGCAAATACATGGACGGCGGGGTCGGCATGCTGGAGCCGGATAAAAATATCTTTAACGAAATTGGGGTTATAAAATCGTTTGGACTTATTGAGCAGACGGTAAAAGCGCTGAATTTTGACGTCGGTTACTTTGCTGAAACCAACTATAAAGAGCAGGAATACTATGGTTATTTCCCTTTTGAGGTGATACTCGATTATAGCCATCCCCAAATCTTTGACACCCCTATTTATATAGCTATTTTATCCGATTCGACCTATCGGCTGCGTGTTAAGGCCAATAAATTTGAGCTATCCAATCCGGTTAACGGCACGTCGAGAACCATCGAAAAAGCACTGGACTACACCAAAACAGGCACTTTTGGAAAACCCCTGAGCCACAGCTATTTCTCTTTCATCCTCCGCAAGCCTTCTTATCCGGTCGTCCTGGATGAATTTAGCGATAAGCGGCTATTGTTCAAGGTATACTCGTTTAAAAATGTGACCGACAGCTACCTCAGCAATTTGGAAGTGAGTCAAATCGACATCCAGGCGAGCATCCTGGAATTAAGTTTAAAAGGAACAATCGTTGCTAAAGAAACTGATTTCCTCGACAAACTGGTGCAAAATTACATTAGAGGTCAGCTCCTGGAAAGAGACGAAATTGCCCAGAACAAGGAGGACTTCATTCGCCAACAGCTGTTCAGCATTGCCGACTCCCTGGCGATAGCAGAAAGGAGCCTGGAAAATTTCCGCCGCAATAGCCGGGCCATTGATCTGACCCAAACCGGCGCCAATGCACTCAACCAGGTGCAGGATCTGACCTCCCGAAAAGCACAGCTCGAGGTTAGTATCCGCTATTACCAGTCTCAGCTCCAGACCCTGCAGGACAGTTCTGCCATTGACCAAATTCTCGCGCCTTCGGTGGTGGGTATAAACGACCCCTTGCTGAACGACAACCTCCTGGAAATAAAACGATTGTACGCAGAAAGAGCCCGCCTAAAATTCACCAAAGGCCAACGCAGCTTAGATGTTGAGTTATTGAACCAGCAAATAAAAAACAGCACCAATTCGCTCCGGGAGAATTTAAGGAATCTCGTGCAGGCTTCCCAGTTTACGCTGCAAAACATTGAGCTGCAAATGGCCAACCAGGAAGGGATTATCAGCCAGTTGCCCAATAATGAGAAACAATTGCTCAACTACCAACGCAAAAGCACCCTCTACGAAAACCTGTTCAACTACCTGAGCCAGGAATTGGCCAAAACGGGGATTGCCAAAGCGGAGGAAATCCCCGACACCAAGGTACTGGACCCCGCACGGATGATGGGCGATGGGCCCATTGCTCCACAAGAAAAACTGATCCTGGCGCTGGCCTTTATCCTGGGGATGATCTTCCCGTTGGGTTGGATTATCCTGTATGATTCGCTGGATGAGACCATCAACAATATCCACGAATTAGAAACCTTTAGCAAAGTGCCCGTGCTGGCCAGTATTGCTACGGATGAATCCAAATCCAGCCTGTCCGTTGCGGAAATAAAGGAATGGAAAGTAGAAGAATCTTTTCGGGACCTGACGGCCAGCATCCAGTTCCTGATTCCCGATAAGACCAAAAATGTGATCGGCATCACTTCCACTATTCCCGGAGAAGGCAAGTCTTTTTGTGCCATCAACCTGGGTATTCATTTCGCGAAAGCAGGTAAAAGAATACTCCTGATCGATTCGGATTTTCGCAAACCCAGCCATTTGGAAGCCATTGCCAATGAAGGGAAGAAGGATTTTGCCGAATTCCTATTGGATGAGGAAATTGCGGCAGCATCCATCATCCACACCCATCCGGACATTCCCTATCTGCACCTGGTGATGACCAGCAAAGAGGAAGATAACCCCCAAATTATGTTGTCCAGCGCGCGTTATGCCGAACTGATTGAGGAACTAAAACCGCAGTATGATTATATCATCATTGACTCCCCAGCCATTGGTTTGGTGTCAGATTATTTATTGATTAGCCCGCTGATAGCTATCAATTTATTTGTGGTAAGAAGGAAGTTGTCCAAGCTTTCTTTTCTGAAAAACCTGAATAAGCTTACAAACAGCAAGACCCTGGAGCATGTCTACCTGCTCTTCAACGGAGCGGTGGGTAAATCATTCAAATATGGATACGACCGGTACGAATACGGCGGAAGAGAAACAGCCCGCAGCGGGTTGGGATTAAAGGCGATCAAAAATTGGTTGTTTTAAAGTATTACCTGCGCTCACTTAAAACAGGCTAAAACCCATGTGCGGAATCGTCGGAATTATCAATAAAAACCAGGTACCGGTTCAGCCGGATTTACTGAAGATGATGGGAGACACCCTTCATCATCGCGGGCCGGATGATGAGGGCATGTACCTGGATCATAAAATCGGGTTCTTCCACAAGCGGTTGTCTATTATTGACCTCGCAACTGGCCAGCAGCCGATGACCGACGGAGCGTACACCCTTATTTTTAACGGCGAAATCTACAACTACCTGGAATTGCGCCAGGAACTGGTTCAGAAAGGCCACGTTTTTAAGACCCATTCTGACACGGAGGTTATCCTCAAAATGTACCGTGAATACGGAGAGCAAGCGATCTCGCAGCTCAACGGTATGTTCGCCTTCCTGCTCTACGACCGCAACCAGCAGCGCGTTCTGGCGGCCCGGGATCATTTCGGTATCAAGCCCTTGTACATCTTTGAGGACGGGGAGAAAATGATCTTCGCATCAGAAATCAAGGCCATTGTGGCTCACCCCCAAGTAAAAGCTGAACTTGCTCAGGAATCCTTGAATGAATACCTGACTTTTCAGTTTATTCTCCAGGAAGACACCCTCTTTAAAGGCGTCCGGAAATTACTGCCTGGTCATTTTCTGGTTATTGACCTCCAGGACAACACTTCCCGGCTACAAAAATACTGGGAACCGAATTTCAAAGTAGATAACCACCATTCGCTCGAGTACTTCGTGTACGAAATCCAACGCCTGCTGGAAGACGCCGTAAAAATCCAACTCCGCAGTGATGTACCTTTGGGTACCTACCTGAGCGGCGGCATGGATTCGAGTATCGTATCCATCCTGGCATCCCGCCACATTCCGCAAGGGTTAAAGACTTTTACCGGTGCCTTCCGGGAAGGGCAGGCCTACGACGAAACGCCCTACGCCGAGGTGGTTGCCAAGGTGTGTCAGGCCGAGATGTTTAAAATCTACCCCACCGAAACGGATTTTATTGATACCCTGCCCAAGCTGATTTATCATCTGGATGAACCCGTGGTGGGTCCGGGGCTTTTCCCCCAGTACATGGTATCCAAACTGGCTGCGGAAAACGTCAAAGTCATCCTCGGAGGCCAGGGCGGCGACGAGATCTTCGGCGGCTATACCCGCTACGTCGTAGCCTATCTGGAGCAGGCGCTCAAGGGGGCCATCCACGAAACCAACGACGAGGGCGAACACCTGGTATCCTTGCAATCTATTCTGCCCAACCTCCCCTACCTGCGCCAGTACATTCCCATGATGCGGGAATTTTGGAAAAAGGATGCTTTTGGTAAAATGGACCTGCGCTATTTTCATCTCATTGACCGCAGCGAAAGTGCCCTGGAGGTGTACACCCAGGATTTTCAGCAGCAGTTTGACCGGCAAGCTATTTTTGCCCGCTTTGGTAAATTGTTCAATCATCCGGACACCCGCTCTTATTTCAACAAAATGACCCACTTCGACCTTTTCGGCAGCTTGCCCGGCTTGCTGCAGGTAGAAGATCGGGTCAGTATGGCCGTGTCGTTGGAATCGCGGGTACCACTACTGGATCGGCGCATTGTAGACCTGATCTCGACCATGCCAGCCGCGATGAAATTTAAGGGCGGAGAAATGAAATATATCCTGAAGAAAGCGGCCAAAAACATCCTCCCACCAGTCATTATGGAACGAAAAGACAAGATGGGATTCCCGGTTCCTCTGCACCTGTGGGCAAAGAACGGTGCCGGTGTGTTTTTCCGGGATGTCCTTTTGTCAAAGACCTGTCGGGAGCGCGGAATTTTTGACCCCAAAAAACTGGAAAACCTCATTGACAATGAGCGGGCCTTTGGCCGCACGCTTTGGGGAGCGTTGTGTGTAGAACTGTGGTTCCGGCAGTTTATCGATAATTAAGCACCAATTTCTGAACCTTTTAATTAACAATATGGAAATCAGGCTGAACAACAACAAAACATTCAACTGGAAAGTAGAAAAGATCGCGGTGATTGGCCCCGGTATTGTAGGTATGCCAATGGCTGCGCTACTGGCTAACGCACGGATCAAAATCGGTACGGACGAGCCCGCTAAAGTGGTGGTGGTTCAGCGCAATTCGGCAAACTCCGGTTGGAAGGTAGCTGCTATCAATTCGGGGAAATCCGTCATCGGTGGTATCGAACCCGGCTTGGACACCATTGTCCACGATGCCGTAGCCAATGGCCTGTTGTACGCATCGCACGACTACCAGGAACTGGCCGACGCGGACCTCATCCTGGTTTGCATCCAAACCGACAAGAAGCCCAACAGCTTTGAACCGGATTACGGGCCTATGTTTGGCGGCCTGACCACCCTGGCGCAGGCGCTGCTGCACAAACCCGCCCACAAGGTGCCCGTCATCGTTTTTGAATCGACGTTGGCTCCTTCCTCCATGGCAACCCTCATGAAAGACCACTTCGAAAGTTATGGTCTGATCGAGGGAGAGGATATTTTGCTGGGCAACAGCCCCAACCGGGTGATGCCGGGAAGATTAGTAGAACGCGTTACCGAATCCGACAAACTGGTCGCTGGCTTGCATCCGGAAACGCCGCGCATGATCAAAGCCGTTTACCAGCATATTGTTACCGCCGGCACCCTGCACGAGACGAACAGCATGACGGCGGAAGTTGTCAAGACCCTGGAAAACGCCTACCGGGACGTGCGCATTGCGTATTCCAGCGAAATCGTACGCTACTGTGATGAGCAGGATATTGATTTTTACGCCGTGCGGGACCAGGTGAATAAAAAGCTGGCCCAAAGCGATGATGCTTCCCACGACCCCAACGCGGTACCCAGTGGGGGCATCCTGATTCCGATGGTTGGGGTGGGCGGGCATTGCCTGCCCAAGGATGGCATTCTGTTGTGGTGGCGCAGGGTTGAAAGTGGCGCCGATATTTCCCAAAGCCTGATCTTAAAATCAAGGGAAATCAACGACGAATCACCGGCCGAAACGATTCGCCTGGCCGAACGCCAATTCGGAGCGATCAGTGGTAAAAAAATAGCCGTAATGGGTGTGGCGTACCGTTTCAATTCCGAGGACACCCGCAACTCGCCATCCATTGTACTGGCCAAAGCGTTGCTTGCCAAGGGCTGCGAAGTGATGCTGCACGATCCTTTTGTAAAACCCGACGATCAGCACCTCCTGCAATTTGAAGTAGCCCCATACTTTACCAATGACCTCGCCACAGCAGTAGCGGGGGCCGACTACCTTTTCTTCGCCACCGCCCATAAAACCTACCTGGAAGGGCTAACGGAAATCCTCAAACAGGCCCATCATTTAGCCGGCCTGGTTGATGCCTGCAATTTGTACAAGCGGGCCACGATCGAAGCCCTGGGGTACAGTTACGCCGGAATTGGCCGGGGTCGCCAGGTGCCCACTGATGAATTTGTCGATTTCGTGTTCGACGGTTTTATCCATATGGAAAGAGGCTTGGCCAATGAAGTCAACGCGCTGGTTGATTTCCTGAATGACCACTACGCCCACGAAGCTTTCAATAAAGTACAATTTAAAGAAGTGCAACGGCTGGCCGCCAGTTGTAATACCGGCTGTGTGATCGTTGATCCGGGCCCGGTAGAAGCACTCCCAACCTACCACGGATTTAGCTCCAGGTTGGCCGTGTGTGCCAAACAACAGTACTCGTTGGCTTAACGGCGTTTTTTTATTTATGGTTTCACTCCTGGACTCACAACGATAACGAACAGGCAACAACAATGAAAAAAGCAACAAAACACTGGGGCATTATCGGTGGCGGCATCTTGGGCATGAAGCTGGCCAACAGCCTGGCTCAGCAGGGGCACCAGGTGACGATCCTGGAAGCTGGAAAAACGCTGGGCGGCCTGACTTCGGCCTGGAAACTGGGGGATATAACCTGGGACAAGTACTACCACGTCATCCTGCTTTCCGACACCAGGCTCCGGAACCTGCTGCAAGAGATCGGCCTGGACCAGGAGACCCTGTGGGTAGAAACCAAAACCGGATTTTATACCGACGGCCAGCTCTTCTCCATGTCCAATTCCATTGAATTTTTGAAATTCCCGCCGCTGTCGCTGATCGACAAATTCCGGTTGGGCTTAACGATCTTTTACGCCTCCAGGGTGAAGAACTGGAAGCGCCTGGAAGGCATCTACGTGGCAGACTGGCTTAAAAAGCTGTCGGGAAAAAACACCTTCAACAAAATCTGGCTCCCCCTGCTGCGGGCCAAACTGGGCGAGAGCTACCAACAAACTTCTGCGGCCTTTATCTGGGCTACGATCCAACGGATGTACGCCGCCCGGCAAACCGGCCTGAAGAAGGAAATGTTTGGCTACGTGAAAGGCGGATATGCCCGGATACTGGACGCCTTCACCCAACACCTGCTCAACCAGGGCGTACAAATCCGCACTGATTTTCAGGCATCCAGCGTGTCCGCCGATGAGGGAGGGGCCGTTTGGGTAAAAGAAGCGCAGGGCAAGGCTTTAGCTTTCGATGAAGTCATTCTTACGGTGCCTTCGCATCTGGCAGCCCACCTTTGCGAAGGCCTGAGCCCGGAAGAAATAGCGCAGCACCAACAAATCGATTACCTGGGGGTAATTTGTCCCTCCGTACTGCTGAAAAAGCCGATTTCTCCTTATTACGTGACCAACATTACGGATGACAGCCCCTTTACCGGCGTAATCGAAATGTCCAATATCGTTGACCCCCGTTTTTTAAAGGGTCATTCGCTGGTCTATCTGCCTAAATACGTTAAAAGAACCGACCCCATTTTCAAATGGAGTGACGAGCAGATCAAGGACCATTTTTGGCAAAGCTTGTTAAACATGTATGACCAGCTGAGCGACGATGATCTGATCAGCTTTCAAGTAGCGCGTGCCCCAAATGTCTTTGCACCATCTACTATTCATTATTCTGAAAAACTCCCGCCGGTATCCACCAATATCCCCGGAGTGCATATCCTGAACTCCGCGCACATCGCCAACGGTACGCTCAATGTGAACGAGACCCTACAACTGGCCGACCGGGAACTACCCGGCATCGTAAGCCAATCTAACCAAGCCATCACACTAACCCAAATACATGAATAAGCCAATAGGGAGTGTATCCCTGGACCTTGACAATCAATGGTCTTACCTCAAAGTTCACGGAGACAAGAGCTGGAAGACTTTCCCTTCCTACCTGGACACTTTTATTCCGCACGTCCTGAAAGTACTGGACGATCTCCAACTTAATATTACTTTTTTTGTCGTCGGCCAGGATGCGGCTTTGGATAAAAACAAGGAATACCTGCAAGCCATTGTAGACAGAGGCCACGAAATTGGCAACCATTCCTT
Organism: Bacteroidota bacterium; assembly: GCA_003045895.1. Classification (GTDB taxonomy): domain Bacteria; phylum Bacteroidota; class Bacteroidia; order Chitinophagales; family Saprospiraceae; genus Lewinella. The sequence goes on along the minus strand of PZPC01000001.1, from coordinate 76,842 downwards.
TCACCATAACTCCTGGCTGTATGCATATACCAGGGAAGAACTAGTAGCAGAGATCAGTCTGGCGGAAGCCCACATCGAACGGGTGACGGGGCAGCACCCCACCGGTTTCCGGAGCCCTGGCTACAGTTGGGGTCCGCTGGTGCTGGAGGTGCTCCAAGAGCGAGGCTATCGCTATGATGCCTCCACGCTGCCCACCTATCTCGGCCCGCTTGCCCGGTGGTATTATTTCTGGACGGCCAAGTTGACGAAAGAAGAAAGAGAGGAACGCAAAGCATTGTTCGGTAGTTTCAAAGATGGATTACGGCCCATTGATCCTTACTTTTGGAAGCTGAGCAACGAAGAAACTTTATTAGAAATCCCTGTGACCACCATTCCAGGGATCAAGACCCCTTTTCACTTCAGCTACCTGATGTACCTGAGTGAAATTTCGATGGGTCTTATGAACGCCTATTTAAACCTGGCCATCCAACTGTGCAAATTACACGGCACCCAACCCAGTTATTTGTTGCATCCGCTTGACCTAATCGGTGGGGACCAGGTACCTGCGCTAAAATTCTTTCCGGGTATGCGGACGAGCAGCACCCGCAAGGTTGAAATTTTCATCGACGTGATGGACAAGTTGGGGAAACATTTTCAATTGGGGAGTATGGGTATGCACGCCGAACATGTCTATGCCGACAAGCGGCTCCCCAATATTGCGGTATCTTTCTAATCAATGATTTCCAAGACAAACCCTAAGCGCTCGTACCGGGTCCGGTCCCGGGCCGACATCACGCTCGGTTTGCTTTACCTGGGCGTTGATATCCTGGTAAGTGTTGCCGCCCAGTTGGTGCTGAAGAATGCGATGTTAAGACTTGGCGCCTTCGACGCTGGAGCTGGCTGGCTAAACTATGTAGCTACTATGGCCCTCGATGTGGAGGTAATTGGTGGACTCTCGCTGTACGGCTCGGGCATGATCCTCTGGATTCTGTGCCTGAGCAAACTGGATCTGAGCCTGGCCTACCCCATTGGCACCCTCCAGTACATCCTTATTTTTGTCGGTGCCTGGTGGTTGTTTGATGAGCAAATTTCACCCCTTCGCTTAACAGGTATGTTGGTGATCTGTCTGGGGGCATTTATCATGTCGGTTGATCTGCATAAAAAATGAATCCACTGGTCTATGCGGTGGCCAGCATCTCGCTGATTCTGGTATCGCAAATTTTGTTTAAAAAAGGCGTCCTCTACCTGGAACTACGGCCCGATTCTTCTGCCGGGTTGCTCTTGCGCTTATGGCGAATGGTTTTTCAGAAACATATTTTCAGCGGCCTTTCCCTCAACGTGGTGGCAGCCGGATGCTGGTTGTTGGCGCTTTCGCACCTGGAATTGAGTTTTGTTTTCCCTTTTCTCAGCCTTAATTATATTTTAATTCCGGTGTTTTCCACCATCCTTTTCCACGAGCAGCTCTCCAATTACCGCCTGCTCGGGATTGGGGTCATCTGTACCGGAATATTTCTCATTGCGCTGAGCTAATCGGGGTGGGTTAGCCCCAACCCGTAACCAGCAAATCTCATCAGAATATGCAATCAGATCATCCCGCTTTTGATACCCATGCCGATCAAAAAGAGCCTTCCTATTCTACTTTCCGGCATTGGGTAGACCGGTTTATACCCGCTAATTTTCACGATCTCCCGGGGTTGGCCCGTCGGCTCTTGCTGGAAGGCAAACCTGCTGGCCGAATGGCAATCGTGTACTCGATAATGGGTTTAATCATGATTCCGTTTGACAGTGTGTTACAAATAGCGGAACGCAAGTACTACGATCATATTGGCCAAAGCCAACTTCCGCAGCTCTTTGTGTGTGGTGCTCCCAGAAGTGGCACGACGGTGGTGGCCCAAACGCTCATCAAACACCTGCCGGTATTCTATTTCAACAACCTGACCAGCTTGTTCCCCCGTTCTCCCATTACCGCCAACAAGCTCTTTGGCCGGATGCTACCTGACAACCAGCAGGAATTACCGCTGGAAAGCTTTTATGGCCGCACCACCCGCTTGTCTTACCCCAACGATGCCCTGTACATTTGGGACCGGTGGGTAGGTCTTGACCGCAAAAAAATACCCACTGCTTTTGCGCCAGCAACCCAAGTTGAGCTGGCTCGTTTTTTCAGCGCCATTGAAGCTTATTCTGGCAAGCCATTGGTGGCCAAGAACAACAATTTAAACACCTACGCGCACCTGGTAGCGCCGGTGCTTCCCCATGCTTATTTTATCTGTCTGGATCGGGATCCGTTGTATTTGGCACAATCCCTCTTCCTGGCCCGAAAGTTCATCAACGGAGACGAGCATCTCCCCTATGGCATTCAGGGTCCGGTCTCTAAAAAAGATGATCCGATGGAGGATATCTGCCAGCAGGCACTTTTTCATCAGGCACTCAACAAGCGTCAACAGGAACGGATCGGCGCAGACCGGTTTATTATTTTGCCCTACGAAGATTTCTGCTCCCGGCCAGCCTACTGGGTCGCTAAGGTAGCCGAAGAAATCTTGGGGCAACCACTGGACCGGGCCAAGCTGGAAGCACAATTACCGCCGTTAACGGTAGCCAATAAGCGCAAGGTTGATGCCGCCACTTTTCAAGCCCTGGCAAAAACACTGGACCGTCTGACCACTCCCTAGAAGATCTAAAACGCCGAGCTTATGATACACACCAAACCACTGAACAACACTATTCCCGCCCGGGAAAAGCTGCTGGTTTCCATCCTTACGCCAGCCTATAACGAGGCGGACATCATCGAGAAAAGTGTCCAAACCATTTATGACTACATGCAACAACTGGAAGACGAATACGACTGGGAGTTGGTAGTAGTAAACGATGGAAGCCGCGATAATACCGGAAAACTAGCCGATGAGCTTGCGCGCACCAAAGACAATATGCGGGTGATTCACCACAAGATCAATCGCAACCTCGGAGGCGCATTGCAAACCGGCTTCCGACACTGTCGGGGTGATTACGTTATCGTACTGGATATTGACCTGACCTACGCCCCGTACCATATCGAGCGATTGCTGGTGGAAGCAGTGGAAACCGACGCTGACATTGTCGTCGCTTCCCCCTACATGAAAGGGGGAAAAACCACCAAAATCCCCTTTAAGCGAGAGTTGCTGAGCCGGGCCATGAATAAGTTGTTAAGATGGACTTCGCCAGCCGACCTTCACACCTATACCGGTATGGTGCGCGCCTACAAACGAGAATTTTTGCAGAACCTGAACCTCAAGTCCAACACCTACACCATCAATCCTGAGATCATCAATAAAGCGTGTATTTTACGGAGCAGAATCCAGGAAATTCCAGCCCATTTGGATTGGAGCGAACAAAGTAAAGTGGTCAGTCGAACTTCCAGTATTAAGATCCTGTCCGGCATTTTTTCCGGCTTAATGACGGGTTTTATTTTCCGGCCCTATGCCTTCTTTATGACCATCGGCGGGATTTTGTCGCTCATTTCCATCTATGTTATCGGCTGGATATTTGTCAATACGTTCGCGATATATCCCGACATTGCCGTTGGCGCCCGGGATGTCGAACAAGCCTTTTCGCTCTCCGTAGCCACCGTTTTCCAGGACCGCCCCTACTCCTTTTTTGTCGGTGGAGTCACCTTGATTCTGGCCTTGCAGTTTCTCAGTCTGGGCTTCTTGTCCCTGCAAAGCAAACGTTATTTTGACGAGTTGTTTCACCTGGGCTCTTCCATTTTCAAAAACAGCAACAACGCGGTAGTAAAATGAAAGAAAAGCCCTCTTCCGCGCCGGTAAATGAGTTGCCCCGCAATTTGAAATATTTCTTGCCGCTCCTGGTGCTTTACTTGCTGATAGCAATACTTTTCACCCATCACGAAATAACAGGAGACGAGATCCGGCATCTTCGTTATGCCACCAATATTACCCATGGCTACTACGCCAATCCTGGTGATCTGGAGATCGCTAATGGCCCCGGATATCCTTTGTTGCTGGCGCCCATGGTTGCCCTTGGTTTGCCTTACTGGTTGATGCGGTCGCTTAATAGCTTCCTGCTTTTCGGAGCCGTCTGGTACCTGTTTAAAGCGCTAACCCTTTACCTTCCAACCCGGCCAGCTGTACTAGGTGCCTATCTTTTCGGGCTCTACCCCACCATCTTCAAATGGTTGCCACAGCTGTACTCCGAAGCGTTGGGGCTGCTGCTGCTGAGTGGGGCACTTTACCATGCTATCGTATACGTGAGAACAAAAAAACGGCATTCCCGGCAACTGATCTACGCCGGGCTTTTGTTGGGTTTCCTGACGTTGACCAAATATGTATTTATCCACCTGCTTTTAGCCACTTTGGTTGTTCTGGGGATCGGCTACCTCTTCACCCGTCGAAAAGAATTTAGCCGGTATTCGGCCATTTTCCTGCTGGCTTGCCTGGTGTATGCGCCTTTTGTGATTTACAATAAAATCGCTACCGGCAAATTCATGCTTACAGGAGATAACGGAGCAGAGATCTTGTATTGGCGATCCACGCCTTATCCGGACGAAAATGGCGACTGGATCTCCTTCGATGTGGTGCAGGGCAAAGACCAGGTCGACAACCTGGATGGCTGGGCCATCGACCAGCTACAAGCCAGGCACCTGGCCTTCATCCAGGAAATTCAAGACTTGCCCCTATCGGAAAGGAATGAACGCATGATGCAAAAGGCCATCGAGCACCTGAAAAGTAATCCCGCAAACTTTGCTCGAAATACCGTCAGCAGTTTTCTACGGCTCTTTTTCAACTTCCCCCATACTTATACGACGCAGAAATTTCAGACTTTTTTCTACATTTTGCCCGGTTCTTTCCTTTTCGTCTTTACGGTGCTGGGCGTATTGATCGCACTGTACAATTACAAAACCATGCCGCTGGAATTATGGCCGATCTTTTTGTTGGGGCTGTTGTACATCGGCGAGCTGACCTTGTTGAACGGCAGCGCCCGCAACCTCTTGGTCATCTCCCCTATCCTGTTCTTATTCAACGCCTACGTCTGGAATTGTCAGGTGCAGATAAAGCTTGGCGGTCCACCCGAAACGATCAACCAACGTGGATCAGTCCCCGAGGGGGAAGGTTGAAGACCATGCATCCAAAAAACCGCCGAATAAGACCAACCTAATGATGAAACTAATGAGCATAGTGGGCGCCAGGCCCCAATTCATCAAACTCGCGCCTTTTCTCCAGGCGGTGGCTGACCACAACCGGACGGGGTCGCCCAGGCTGGAACACCTTACCGTACACACCGGCCAGCACTATGATGCGGATATGTCCGACATTTTTTTTGAGGAACTGGAAATCCCCCCGGCGGAGATCAACCTCGGTGTGGGTTCCGGCAGCCACGGGCTGCAGACCGGAAAAATGCTGGCCGGGATCGAGCAGGTCTTGCTGCAGGAAAAGCCCGACTTGCTGGTCATTTTTGGCGACACCAACTCCACCCTGGCCGGTGCCCTGGCGGCCGCCAAACTCCAGATTCCGATCGCCCACGTAGAAGCCGGGCTGCGGAGTTTCAACCGCAGGATGCCCGAGGAGATCAACCGCATTGCCGCCGATCACCTTTCGGATATTTTATTGGCGCCGACCGCCACGGCTGTTGAAAATCTTCGCCGGGAAGGTCTGGCGGATAAAACCACCCTGACCGGCGACATTATGTACGATACCGTCCGGAGGAATATCCGCCTGGCGGCCAGCAAATCGACCTTGCTCCGGCAGTTGCAACTGACACCACACGCTTATTACCTGGCCACGGTGCACCGGGCCGAAAACACCGATGATCCGCAAAAACTGCTGGCCATTTTGAACGAGTTGAACAAAATCGCCGCTCATCAGTATCCCGTCGTTTTCCCGATACATCCACGTACGACCAACCGGATTAAAATGTCCTTACCCGATTGGGCTCCGCATCCGCAACTCCGCATCATTCCGCCCGTTGGCTACCTCGACATGCTCCAACTGACCCAGGGTGCCCGCCTTGCTTTCACCGATTCCGGCGGGCTCCAAAAAGAAGCCTTTTTCCTGAATTGCCCCTGCGTTACCCTCCGGGAGGAAACCGAGTGGGTGGAAACGGTAGCGGCCAAAGGAAATGTGATCACCGGCGCTGACCCCAAAAAAATCGAACAGGCCTTCCTCCATTGGGAGCACCAGTTAGGAGATGGCCGGGTCGACTTTTCGGAATCGGTCCGCCAACATTTTGGTAATGGCCAAACGGCCAAACAAGTGCTGCATACTATTCTAAACTTCCAAAACACCTTGAGCGTATGAAATACTTCGGAATTACGGGGGTAGCTGGTTATATAGCTCCTCGCCACCTGGAATCCATTCAAGCTACGGGCAACAGTGTCATCGCCGCCCTGGACCCCAACGATTCGGTGGGCATTCTCGATCGCTATTCCCACGACATTGCCTTTTTTACCGAATTCGAACGCTTTGACCGGCACCTCGAACGGATCAAACGCGACCCCGCGCGAACCGCTATTGACTACCTCACCATTTGCTCGCCCAACTACCTGCACGACGCGCACATGCGCCTGGCACTGCGCCTGGGGGTGCACGCCATCTGTGAGAAACCCCTGGTCACCAATCCCTGGCAGTTGGATGCGCTCCAGCAATTGGAGTTGGAAAGCGAGGGCCGGGTGTACGGCATTCTACAACTGCGGGTACACCCGCTGATTATTGCCTTCCGGGAGAAGATTATGGCCCAACCCAAAAGGGACAAGCAGGAAGTTAATCTTACCTATATCACTTCCCGCGGCCGGTGGTACAATTATTCCTGGAAGGGAGATGAAAGTAAGTCTGGCGGCATTTCTGCCAATATTGGCATTCACTTTTTTGACATGCTGATCTGGATCTTCGGGCCGGTAATCCAAAACAAGGTTTATCTGAAGGAACCGAACAAGATGAGTGGCTTCCTGGAATTGGAAAACGCCTACGTCAACTGGTACCTGGCCATTGACAAAAACGACCTGCCCCACCAGGCCGTAGCAGCAGGTAAACCCACTTACCGCTCCATCACCGTCGACGGGGAAGAAATGGAATTTTCCGAAGGGTTTACCGATCTGCATACCCGGATGTACGAAGTCATCCTGGAAGGGAACGGCTATGGCCTCAACGACGTCCGGCCTTCGATTGAATTGGTCAATCAGATTCGCTCGGCACCGGTCTCCAGACCCGCACAGGTAGCACACCCAGCCCTTACCAAAGCACATTAATCCCTGCGTCGTGAAAAATGCCCCTGCTGTCATCTATCTTTTAACGCTCAGCCTGTATCCCTTTTACAGCTACGTGGTCCGGTACGGAACCGGTACCGTGCCGGATTATGTATTCGGATTTTTGGGAATGCTGTTGCTGGCACACTCGTTCTACCGTATTTATACCAGCGGGAAAAACCTCCGCATTCCTTATTACCTGGTTTTGCTGGGTTGCTTCGCTGCTTATACCCTGGTGTCGAATATTTTAGTGTCGGACAATGTGACCCCCATTGAGGTGGTCAAATACTTTTATTCCAACCCTTTTATTCTTTCCTTCGTGGCTTTTTTGTGGATCGAAAACACTCATTTTCCAGCAAAATGGATCCATATTTCGGTAAATATACTTGGTGTGACGCTGGTAATAGCAGCCATAACCTCGATTTTACAAATTAGCAACCCTTCCTTTTTTCTAAATATGGAGGATTTCAAAGCGGGGTTGTCCTTTGATCGCTTGTCACAATATTACGCGGAGCACCCAAAAGAATCAACTGATGCGGTATCCCGTTTTTTGGCAGGTTACCGGCTTTCCATTTATTCCTGGATCACCACCTCTTCCATTGGGATAGATGCGATTGCCATCTTCAGTATCCTTTGGGGCCTACCCCATACCAGCGGGTTGAAGAAAGGCATCTGGCTGATTGCTGCCGGGCTCCTCAGTTTCTTATCGAGTGCCCGCTGGATTATGTTGGGCTTTCTGATTGTTGCTGCCCAAAATACATTTACCCAGCGAAATAAGCTCTTGAATGCCCTGAAGTATGCCCTGATGGCCACCGTTCTGATCGTGGGCTTAGCTACTACCGCCAATTTATTAGGTGTAAATGTGCAGCAATTTGTTAAGAATAGATTGTTTGACCATAGTGCAAGTACCCGACTTTTTGCCTTTGAAGTATTTTTCAAAGTGTTTCCCAAGCAGCCAATATTTGGCACCGGAGGTATAGATACACCAGCAATGGAGCGGCTCCTGATGGGACGTAGCTCTCAAATTCACGTCGGCTATCTTAAGCTGTTCTATTACTATGGGTTGGTCGGTGGAATCATGTACCTGGCCTTTCTGTTTTCTTTCCTGATGCAATTGTGGAAAAAGGCGCGGCAGTCCCAATATTGGGGTAGTTTTTTTGCCCTCTTGGCTTTTGCCATTGCCAACTTTACGATAGTCCAGTGGAGCCCCTTTTATCACGGTCTCTTGCTGGCACTGATTTTTTCCAATCATTTTTACCCGGCTGCTACCCAGGAAATTTTGACAACCAATTCCGCTGACACCGCCACGGAACAGCCGATCGTTGAAGTGCCTATGTTTCCACAACCAGTTGCTTAAAATTAAAGATAAATTGTATCAACTTGTTATAAGCGTCAGGAAAATGCTGCTGGAGTTAATCAACCGGGGCAACCAGCGGTCGGTAAGAACCAAAAAGCAAATTCTAGCCTCGCTCCTGATCAAGGGCTGCAACATGGCAATCGGCTTACTGCTGGTTCCGCTTACGATTGGTTACGTCAATGAAGAGCAATATGGCATTTGGCTCACGCTCTCTTCGGTAGTCGGTTGGTTTACTTTTTTTGATTTTGGCCTGGGCAACGGCTTGCGAAATCGCCTGGCGGAAGCAATGGCCAATGGAAACAAGGACCTGGGGCGTATCTACGTCAGTTCCGCCTACGCGATCATCACGATGATTTCCCTGGCTATGCTGGCTTTGTTTTTGGCGATCAATCCCCTGTTGAATTGGTCGCGTATTCTAAATGCTTCGCCCTCCCTTACCCAGGACCTCAGCCTGCTGGCGATCATTGTCGTGAGTTTCTTCAGCACCACTTTTGTGCTCAAACTGGTTTACATGATCTTCACCGCAGACCAGCAACCTTCCCTGAGCGGATTTTACAACCTGGTCGCCAACCTGTTGTCGTTGCTGCTCATTGTCGTACTGATCCGAACCACAACAGGATCACTCGTCTATCTGGGAATTGCGGTAGGGCTAAGCCCCGTACTGGTTTTGTTGTTTGCCAATATATTTTCCTTTTCCAAAAACTACCAAGCCTACCGGCCCGGGCTTAAATACGTACGACCCGGACATTTTAAAGAATTGGCCTCGCTGGGAATACAGTTTTTCATTATTCAGATTTCAGCCACCGTGATGTTTTCCACCGACAACATGATCATTACCCAAATCCTGGGACCGGCAGCGGTGACGCCTTACAACATTGCCTACAAGTATTTTGGCATTGCCACGCAGGTCTTTTCCATTATTTGCCTGCCGTTTTGGTCAGCTTACACCGAAGCATACGTAAAAAAAGACACCCCGTGGATTCAAACAACCAACCGCAAGCTGATCAAGATTTGGCGGCTCCTGCTTGTCGGAAGCCTGGTGTTAATGCTCATCTCCCGCCCCTTTTACCAGTTGTGGGTACCAAGCGTGGAGGTTCCGGTCTTGCTTTCGATCTTGATGATGGTTTATGTCATCGAAGTATCCTGGGGCGGCATCTACGTGACCTTTCTCAATGGGGTCAGCAAAGTGCGGCTGCAACTGCTGCTGGCAGTCGTTTCTGCCGCGTTGAATATTCCGTTATCCATCTTATTTGCTAAAACCTACGGACTGGGTAGTGCGGGCGTTATCCTGGCCACGATAACCTGTCTGTTTTTCGGTCACCTTGTTTCTGCCGTCCAATACAAAAAAATCATTACGGGCAAGGCGACGGGCATTTGGAACCGTTGATCGAACCTGTAACCTACTACCCTATTTAACAATTCTTCTACTATGCGTATACTTTGGTTTACCAATACCCCGTCACTGGCCACCGAAAAGCTGACCGGCCAGGTTGGCGTTGGCGGAGGCTGGGTTGATTCCCTCGAGGAAAAATTTGCTGCAGATCCTACTATTCAATTAGCACTGGCTTTCAGGTGGAAAGTGCCAGCCGTACAATCTTTCCCGTCGGATCATTCCGACACCCGGTATTATCTCTTACCCGAGTATCCGCAAGGCAAATGGAGCAGGCTCTGGTGGCGGCACACCGCCCGGATTGAGCCCCCCCGTGAACTGGCGGATTTTATGGAAGTCATTCGGGACTTTAAACCGGATATGATCCATATTTTTGGTACGGAGCAGGGCTTTGGCCGGGTGGCCACTGCGACCACTTTGCCGGTAGTTGTGTGGATCCAGGGAAATTTGACCGTTTACACGCGGAAATATTTCAGTGGCATTTCCAAATGGGATAGCATTCGCTACAGCCGCCTAATCGACCTACTAAAAGGCAATAGCTACTGGCAGGAATACCTCCAGGCCCTTAAAATTGCCCGGCGCGAGCGCGAAATCTTTCTAACTGCCAGGCATTTTATTGGCCGAACCGACTGGGACCGCCGGCTGACCAAAGTATTGGCGCCACAAGCCACTTATCACCATTGCGATGATATGATCCGACCCGCCTTTCACCAAATGGAATGGGAGTCGCATACCGGGCGGGGCAAGTTTATCTTGTTGTCCACCATCCGGGAAAACCTCTACAAAGGCCTCGAAACGATCTTAGAATCCGCCGTTTTACTCAAAGGCATCCTGGGGCCCAATTTTGAGTGGGGAGTTGCAGGCATTGCGCCGCAGAGCCAATTGGCGCGAATCGTTCGCAAGCAGCTCGGCCTACGGTTCGAGGATTACCAGGTCAACTTGCTGGGCAACCTGACACCGGATGGCTTGACCCGGAAGTTGTTAGCGGTGGACATTTTCGTACATCCTTCTCATATCGATAATGCCCCCAATAGTGTGCAGGAAGCGATGCTGCTGGGAATCCCGGTTGTTTCGACCAATTCCGGTGGAACAGGCAGCCTGCTCAAAGACAACCAGGAAGGGCTTTTAGTTCAGGACGGTGACCCCTGGGCGCTGGCCGGAGCCATTCTCGAACTCATTCGGGACCCGGAAAGAGCCGCAGCCCTGGGCCGTCAGGCCCGCAAAAGAGGGCTGGTACGCAATAATCCGGATGTGATCTACCAGGATCTCATCCGCATCTACCAGCATTTGCTCGAAGCTAAGAAAACCTATTCAACCAACAATTTAATCCCCTAATTGAAAACCTGCTTTCAATTTTAAACCCTTTACCCATGAAAATATTAGGAATTCATGTCGGACACGACTCTAGTGCCGCACTGATTGTGGATGGTGAAATTGTCGCTGACATCCAGGAAGAAAGACTGGTTAGGATCAAACATTCCAACAATGTGCCGGTACAATCGATTGCCTATTGTCTGAAGCAGGGCCAACTCAATAGCATCAACGACCTCGATTACATCGGTTTTAGTTGGAAAGACACCCCCAAGAACCTGATCTCGCTGCTGGGCTTGCGCAACAACAGCCTGAGCAGAGCCGATAAAGCCCGTTTAATCAAAGATAAAATAACAGCGACGCTGAAACGATCCCTGAGCATCGAAGAGATCTTACCCCCCATCTACTATCCGGACTTTAAACTGCATGATACTTCCAAATTTATCAACCAGGAGCATCACCTGGTACATGCAGCCTCGGCTTATTTCACGCAGGAAGTCTACGATCAATGCCTGATCTTCTCCATTGACGGCATGGGGGATGAGGTAACCACCTCGGTCTGGATGGGAGAAGGCAACACCATTCGCCCACTCGTGCGATACGGGCGGGAAGCCGGTATTGGCCTGGCCTACAGCATTGTCACCGAAGGCCTGCACTGGATACATGGCGATGGCGAAGGCAAAACCATGGGGCTTGCCCCTTATGGCGATACCACGTCTTGCCAGGGGGTGCTCGACAAGTATTTCCCCGTCTTTGAAGGCGAAAAGCTGGTAAAGCCTGCGGAGATTGGCGAAACAGCTTACTGGAATGAAAGCGGATCCACCCAATTTCACCTGGCCGAAGCCAAAGAAGTCGAAGCGTTGATCAAACAATACGGCCGGGAAAATATTGCCGCGGAAGCACAGCGCAAACTGGAAGATTGCATCATGAACCTGGTGTTTGGTTGGTGCCAGCAGACGGGGGTTAAAAGCATTGCCTGTGCTGGAGGCGTTTTTTTGAACGTAAAATTGAATCAACGGATTTGGAACAACCGCGGCCAACTGATCGAAAAACAATACATCTATCCCAACCCGGGTGATTCTGGTCTGGCGGTAGGAGCTGCCCTAAATGTTTATTACCGGCATCATCCCTTCAAAGGCTACCAGCTACAAGACCTCTATAAGGGCAGTCAGTTTACCAACGAAGAAGTTGAAAAGATACTCAAAGTACGCAAGCTGAAATATGAATACGTAGAGAATCCCTCCCAATTAGCGGCTCAGTTACTTGCTGAGGATAAAATCATTGCCTGGTTTCAGGGCAGGATGGAAGCCGGCCCCCGCGCTTTGGGAAATCGCTCCATCCTCATGAGTCCGCTCAAGCCGGAAAACAAAGACATCATTAACGCCTGGGTAAAATTCCGGGAAGGATTCCGCCCCTTTTGCCCTTCCATGCTACACGAAAAAATGCATGAATACCTCGATGGAGCCCGGGAAGAGTTTTTTATGATCACCTCTTTTGATGTCAAAGCGGAAAAAAAAGACAAAATCCCTGCGGTGGTGCACGTAGACGGCACGGCTCGCCCTCAACTGGTGCGCAAGGAAACCAACCCCAGGTATTGGGAGCTGATCCACGAATTCGGGAAATTGACAGGAGAATACGTTATCCTCAACACTTCTTTTAATATCCTCGGCGAGCCAATCATCAATCATCCCAAAGAGGCTATCCGCTGCCTGTTTGATTCCGGGATCGACGGCTTATTTATCAACAACTATTTCATCCAAAAATAAGGGGCTGCCAATAGCCATCCGAAAAGCACTTTTTTGATGTACGGTACGGTCAAAATACCTGGGACGTTTAATCAAAAACTGAGATCTGACCTGCCGGGCCGGGTCTTCAATACGATCCGGCGCAGTCGCCTGTGGCTGCTGTGCCGCTATTCTACCCAGACCACCTGTTTTTTGCTTCGGTTAAAAGGCATCGCCCTTGGCCACAATGCCACGTTTTTTGGGCGCCCCTATGTGCACCGCACGCCCCTATCGAATATCTCGATCGGCTCGGACTGTTCCTTTCGCTCGGATGCAACTTCCAATCTGGTAGGCGTCAACCGCAGGTGTATGATCTCTACTCTTCGCCCGGAAGCGGAAGTGGTGATCGGCAACGGGGTAGGCATGAGCGGTACGGTGATCGGAGCTGCCAGGCAAGTCATCATTGAAGACGGCGTGCTTTGCGGTGCCAACGTGCTGATCACCGACTGGGACTGGCACCCGCTGGCCGCCGCGCAAAGGCACACCATCGGGGGAGAGGAGGCACGGCCGGTCCGGATTGGGCGGAACGCCTGGATCGGGCTGAATACCGTCGTCCTCAAAGGGGTTACTATTGGGGAAAACACGGTCATTGGAGCCAATAGCCTCGTCACCCATGATATCCCTGCTAATGTAATCGCCGGCGGGAACCCTTGCCGGGTGATCAGGCCGATCCAAGGCGTACAGCAAGAAAAATCGTTTTAAATCATTCATTAACCAACCTAAAATTCAAAAAAAATGAAACATGCACTGGTATGTGGCGGGGGAGGCTTTATTGGGTCTCATCTCTGTTTGCGGCTAAAAAATGAAGGCTACTGGGTAAGGGCCGTAGACTTGAAACACCCCGAATTTTCGGACTTTGCCGCGGATGAATTCATCCTGGGCGACCTGCGCGACCCGGTGGTCTGTGGCCGGGTAGTCAACCGACCTTTTGATGAAATCTACCAACTGGCAGCGGATATGGGCGGAGCTGGATTTATCTTCACCGGCGAAAATGATGCCGATATTATGCACAATTCGGCACTCGTCAACTTAAACATCCTGCACGCCGCCAGAATGGCCAACGTCAAGAAAATCTTCTATTCCTCTTCGGCCTGCATCTATCCCGAATTCAACCAATTGGACCCCGACAACCCGGTATGCTCCGAAGATTCGGCCTACCCCGCTCAGCCGGATAGTGAATATGGTTGGGAGAAATTATTCAGCGAAAGACTCTACTTCACCTACCAGCGAAATTATGGCCTGGAAGTCCGGGTGGCTCGTTTTCACAACATTTTCGGCCCGGAAGGCACCTGGACCGGCGGCCGGGAAAAAGCGCCGGCAGCAGTTTGTCGCAAAGTAGCCGAGGCCGAGGATGGCGATCACATCGAGATCTGGGGCGATGGCAAACAGACCCGCTCTTTCCTCTACATCGACGAGTGCCTCGAAGGGGTACGCCGGCTGATGGAATCGGATTTTAGTGGGCCGGTCAACATTGGTTCCGATGAGATGATCGCGATCAACGACCTGGCTAAAATGGTCATTGAGATTTCCGGCAAGCAGATCAGCATCAAAAACATTCCCGGCCCAACCGGGGTGCGGGGCCGGAATTCGGACAACCGCCTGATCCAGGAGAAGATTCACTGGAAACCTACTTTACCGCTCCGGGAAGGAATGGCAAAAACCTTTCGCTGGATAGCCGAGCAAGTAGAAAAAACCGTCCTGGAGACCAAGTAAACATACACCTTCTTTGACCTATACCGTGGTCAAAGAAAAGTCAAAGAGACCAAAGGGAGCGTTGGTTTTATGCTTCCCTGGACTCAAAAACACTGAATTTGTCAAAGCATCAAAATACCATGGTGAACAATAAGTTGCAAAACCCTACGCGAGCAGCTGCCCACGTAGTTCAGGTAGGCGCTTCTGGTTTCCCCTACGGGATGGCCGAAATTGAAAAAATACGTTTGCTGGGCCGGAGCCTGCTGGCGGCCGGAGCCGCGGTAACCGTCATCAGCCGCAAGGGCGTATACGATCCCGAACACGGGCCTCACATTGCCCCCGTTGGGAATTATGAAGGCATTGATTATTACTTTGCTACGGGTAGTGTCTACCGGCCACAAGGCATGCTACAACGCAACCTGCTCAAGCTGAAGGGCTGGTGGAAGGAAGCCCAACTCCTCCGCCAGTTTGGCCGGGAAGAACGAATGAGTGGGGTGATCGTACACAGCATGGATTTCCTGCCCTTGCTTTTCTATTGGTTGCTGTCCCGGATGTACGGTTTCAAAATAACGTACCTCCTGGTCGAGCACAATTCCAGTACGACCAGCCGGCAAACTACCACTATGCGAATCAGTGATTTTTTTCTGGAGCATGTCGGCTTAAAAATGGCCGACGGCGTGTTGCCGATCAGCCATTACCTGACGGATTTCCTCCGGCAAAAAGCCCCCGGAAAGCCTTACCTGAAAATTCCGGTTCTCACCGAGTTTTCCCGTTTTGAAAAACCGCGCTCCCCCCAGCGGGAAAAGTTTTTTCTCTATTGTGGCTCGGCCAATTACCTGGAGGTCATTCTCTTCATCCTGGACGCTTTTGAGCAGGTGCCCGATACCGAAGAGGTGCTGTTGTACCTGGTAATTGGCGGCCCGGCTGAAGGTAAAGCAGCAGTGGCCAACCAGGTTCAACAGCTGAAGAAAAGCGCGCGGGTGAAGACCTTCTCCAATTTGCCCTATGATGACCTCGTACAGTTGTACATCGATGCAATTGGCCTGCTGATCCCACTGCGGCATACCGTCCAGGACGTGGCCCGCTTCCCCCATAAAATTGGGGAGTACCTGGCCTCCGGCAATCCGTTGATCACTACCCGGGTGGGAGAAGTGCCCTACTACTTTACCGACCAGAAAAATGCGTTGGTCACCGAAGATTATCGGGTGGAAGAATACGTGGAAAAAATGCAGTGGATTATCCAACATCCGCAGCTGGCCCGCCAGGTAGGAGAAGCCGGAAAAACAATGGGAAAAAAGGCATTTGACTATTCCCAGTACGGCCAGCCCCTGCGCACATTTATGGAAAATCTCACCCCCAAAAAAAAAGCAGCAAGGTATGTGTGGAATTAGCGGAAAACTTCACTTTGACCCCACTTACCGGGTACAGGAACAGGAGCTTCACGGCATGGCAGAGTCCATTGTGCACCGCGGACCGGACGATAGCGGGTACTATATCGCGGGTAATGTGGGATTGGGATTTCGTCGGCTGAGCATTATCGACCTCAGCACCGGACACCAACCCTTGTGCAACGAAGACGGCAAGATCTGGATCGTTTTCAACGGGGAAGTGTACAACTACCAGGCACTCCGGCAACAGCTCCGCGAACGGGGGCATCAGTTCCGAACCCAAACGGATACCGAAGTGATTGTGCACGCCTACGAAGAATACGGCAACCGCTGCGTCGAACATTTGCGGGGGATGTTTGCCTTTGCCATTTGGGATGACCGGAAGAAAAAGCTTTTTATCGCCCGGGATCGCTTTGGCATCAAGCCCCTTTTTTACCACCTGAGTCAGGATAGGTTTGTTTTCGGTTCCGAGATCAAGGCAGTCCTGGCCGCCGGAGGTATCACCAAAGAGATCGACTCCCAGGCGCTAGACAGCTACTTCGCCTACAAGTACATTACGGACGATCGGACGATCTTCCGGGAAATCAAAAAACTACGGCCTGCACATACCTTGGAAATAGCGTTCGAGGGTAAGCAGCCTAAAATTACATTCCGCAAGTACTGGGACATCCACTACGAGCCCGACTACAGCAAGACGGAGCGGGAATGGTGTGAGGAGCTGGAAAGTGTGCTGTCGGAGGCGGTAAAAATGCGCCTGGTCAGTGATGTTCCGCTCGGTGCTTTTCTCAGCGGCGGCATCGACTCCAGTTCGGTCGTCGCCCTGATGTGCAAACATTCCAATGCGCCCGTCAAGACCTTTTCGATTGGTTTCCGGGAGCAGGCATTCAATGAATTGCCCTACGCCCGGGCGGTAGCCGAGCACTACCAAACCGAACACCACGAGCAGATTATCGAGCCGGAATCGATCAGCCTGCTCCCCAAATTGGTCTGGGCTTATGATGAGCCCTACGCCGATCCGTCGGCCATTCCAACTTACTACGTCTCCAAATTTGCGCGGGAGTATGTTACCGTGGCCCTGTCGGGTGACGGCGGCGACGAACTTTTTGCCGGCTACGATACCTATCCGAAATTACAGCATATTTACAAGTACCACCGGCTGCCGCATACGTTCAACAAACACTTTTGGGGCAGCGTACATCAGGCCCTGCCCAACAGTCTTTGGGGAAAAGGCCTGAGCTATCACTTGTCCAAAAAACGGGAAGAAGTAGGCGCTTTCACGACCCAGCAGTGGACGCTGCCGGAGCGGCAGAAATTGTATCGCCCGGAATTGTGGGACACCATCTGTGTGACCCCGGCAGAAGCCTACAAGCAAGGACTGATTGCCGCCAGTTCTTCGGATGACTACCTGTTCAGGATGCTTGAACTGGATATGCGAACCTATATGGTAGACGACGTACTGACAAAAGTAGACCGGGCCAGCATGCTCAATTCGCTCGAGGTACGGGTGCCAATCCTGGATCACAAGGTTGCTGAATTGAGTTTCCGCATCCCTTCGGCCTACAAACTCCGGGGCCAGCAGAAAAAATACATCCTCAAAAAGACAATGGAACCCTACCTGCCGGCGTCTATTTTGGCCCATCCCAAACAAGGGTTCGGCGTACCGCTAAAAATGTGGTTCAAGGATTCGCTGTGGGAATACGTCAATGACCGCCTCCACAGCAACAACAACCGGCTGACCGAATATGTCAACATGGGTTATGTGCGCAAAGTGCTCCAGGACCACGACAAGGGGATGCGCGACATGAATTTCAAGATCTGGTCCTTGCTGGTGCTGGATGCCTGGCTGGAACAGTTTGAAGGTAGCACCCGATGAAAATCATGATGCTCAACGACAACCTGGTGAAAGGAGGACGGGAAAGACGGCTCCTGGAGCTGCTCAAGGGGTTGGCGCAGTATCCGGAGGTAACGTGCGAATTGGTGATCTTTTCTGACAAAATAGCCTATCAGGAGGTCTATGACCTGGGCATCCCCTTGCACATCCTGGAACGCAAGCCCGCTAAAGACCCGCGCGTGTTTTTTCGCTTGTACCAGCTCTGTCGCAAATTCCAGCCGGATATCATCCACAGTTGGGGTTCGATGACGTCGGTCTATGCCATCCCGGCAGCCAAGATGCTGGGCATCAAATTGCTCAATGCCATGGTGGCTGATGCGCCCCAAAACCAGGGCTGGCGAGATACACACTGGTTGCGGGGCAGGCTAACCTTTCCTTTCTCCGACGCCGTTTTAGGCAATTCCCGTGCCGGGTTGCAGGCTTATGGTGCACCCCGTTTTAAAAGTCATTGTTTCCACAATGGCTTCGACTTTAAAAGGATCGCCCGGCTGAAACCGGCAACGGAAGTAAGAACACAGTTTGGGATCGAAACCCCGTTAGTGGTAGGGATGGTGGGTGCCGTGGAGGATCGCAAGGACTACACCTTGTTTGTCGAGGTGGCAAAGGCTGTTTTGCAGGTTCGGGATGACGTGAGCTTTGTGGCGGTTGGCGATGGTAAAAACTTGGCGGCTTGCCGGGCACGGATTCCAGCCGCCTATCAAAACCGGATCATTTTCACGGGCAACCAAAATGAAGTAGAATCCATCATTAACACCTTTGACATTGGTGTGCTGATGACGAATCAGTCTGCACATGGCGAGGGGATCTCCAACGCTATTATGGAATACATGGCCCTCGGGAAGCCCGTCGTTGCTACGTGGGGTGGCGGAACGCCGGAAATTGTGACCGAAGGAGAAACGGGGTATCTGATTAGAGAAGCTACGACCACTGCCTGGGCCGACAAATTGATCTACCTATTCGATCATCCAGCATTGGCGGCACGAATGGGCGCAGCAGGCCGCTTGCGCATTCAACATTTCTTCAACCTGGAGCAAATGACGTCTTCCTATTTTCAATTGTACCAACGCCTACTGGGCATAACCCCAAAACACCCGCAAATAAGCTAACAGTTGACCTCTTTAGTTTTATGGCTCTCTGCCAATTTTCGTGATTGAACCATGCCTTAACCCATTCTATTCAAAAATTATGATAGCTATTTTAATCAATTCCCTTGCCCGGGGAGGGGCGGAAAAAGTAGGATTAACCCTACTGACGGAATTCCAGGACCAGGGAATCGAAAGTTTGTTAATCATTGTGGAAAGAGAAAAAGGATATCCTCCCGCACCGGATCATCGCGTAATTTACCTGACCCATTACGACAAGCTAAAAAATCCGTTGGCCAAAGCATTTTATGTCTTCATTTGCGCCTACCGGTTGCGCAAACTCATCCGGCAATACAACATCCAGGTCGTGCAAAGCCACCTGATTCGCGCTAATTTTATTAACACAACCGCTTTGCTATTCGGATCTAATCACCAGGCACAAATAATCCACCACAAACAACTGGCGTTCTCCGAACCTTTTCCTTTCCGGCAAATCAAAAAAAAAATCTACAAATGGTTCTATCAACAGGCCCACGAGATCATTTCTATTTCTAAAATAATGAAGCAGGAGTTGGAAAGCTACCTCAACCTCAAAGCCTACCAGCACAAACACCGAATCATCTATAACCCCCATGACATTGAAAAAATCATCTCCTTGTCCCAGCACCAGGTGGCCGCGTTTTCTTTTGCGCCGGAAAAAAAGTACCTCATCTCCGCTGGCCGGTTATTCGCCGGCAAACGGGTGGATGATATTATTAAAGCATTGGCTATTATCCGAAAAGAGCGGCCCGAGGTCGAGTTGATTGTTGTGGGTGACGGCGAAGACCTGGAATACCTTCAACAAGTTGCGGCAGAGCTCGGCCTAAGCGCCGATGTTCATTTTTTAGGCTTTCAAAGCAACCCCTTTGCCTATATGGCCCAGGCCGATCTTTTCATCATGGCTAGCGAAAGCGAAGGCCTGCCCAACATCATAATCGAATCCCTGGCGTGCAGTACGCCGGTAATATCTTCGGATTGCATTTCTGGCCCGCGGGAAATTTTAAGCCCCAACTCGAACATTGAGTTGCAACTGACCGACCGTATTGAATACGCAAAAAATGGGGTCCTGTTTCCCGTAGGAGCCATACCGCTGCTGGCTGAGGCCGTGATCAGGTTGTTGGACGACGACGACCTGCGAAACCAATACATGGAGCGCAGCCTGGCCCGGGCCCGCGATTTTGACAAGATGGTCATCACGCCTCAGTATTTAAAAAACTTCAACCTACCTGCTGCTCCCAAAAGAAAGGAACAGGTTTTTTAAGCATGCCGGACCAAACACGCTCTTAGGGGTCGGCGAATAAAAAGTTCTTCGACATTTTTTGTGCTTTAAGCCAAGCCAAACAAAATCAATATTTCTTGGGTAACCTATCTGCTAATAATATTGCTATCACTTTTCACGATATTCATTCCCGTGATTGGCTTCGCCGTACGCTGCAAGCAATAGCATCCAGGTACGACTTTGTTTCGATTGACGAGGTTAGCAATTTTTACCATTCCGGAAAAACACTGAAAAACACGTGCCACATCACTTTTGATGATGGCCATAAAACCTTTTATGAAAACAGCTTCCCGGTTTTAAAAGAACTCGGAATACCCGCCAGTATTTACGTTTCCCCGTTGATCATAATAGAAGAAAAAAACTTCTGGTTTCAGGAGATAGCGGGCATCGAAGAAAACCACTTCAAGCAAGAGTTGGCGCTTTTTCTACAACTGGAGGAAGCCAGTTTAGCTCGATTTTCCATTTATGCGATCCTAAAATCCCTTCCGGTCGATGACATCCACGCGGTAATTGACCAGTATTTTACCAAATACAACAGGAAACGGTTGCCCCCCCAAAACATGAATACCGACCAATTGATTGAGGTCGACCGTTCGGGCCTCATCAAGATTGGCGCACATACCATGAACCATCCTATCCTGAAAAATGAGACGGATGAAAGAGCGTATGACGAAGTGAAAGCTTCTATTGATGGGCTGGCCAGGCTGCTGGGTAAAAAAACGGCGTATTTCGCCTTCCCAAATGGTATTCCACTATTGGACTTTGGCCCCCGGGAGCAAAAAATCCTGGCGGATTGTGACGTATCACTGAGCTTCAGTATGGAGAAAAAGCGCTATTCCCAGGCTGATCACCATTTGGCCGTTCCCCGCAATGCACTGGAAAGAGGTGGGCCCAACCTGGTTAAACTCAAATTGCTGCTGGGCAAAAGCTGGTACCAGCTAAAAAACCGGCTCACCCCTGCCAATGAAATCAGTCAGCGGATCCATTTCCAGGCTTTGTATTCCACCAACAGAACAACCGCCCAGCCGTAAGAGCGCTGATTCCCCCTGCCATCCCAAAGTCAAAACCACCAACTTTACCTAACGCCATGACTAAAAACATAGCCCTTAACGACCGCCAAAGTGCGCCGCCGGTGCGCCGAAAAACCATTGCTATTTTCGGCATCAAATACTATCCCTCCAAAGGAGGCACCAGTAGAGTGGCCGAAAGCATCATCCACGAATTGAAAGAAAAATACGACATCACCATCTATTGCTACCCCGACCCCGAAGCGGCCAACTACATGAGCAATGTGAAGGTGATTAGCATGCCCCAATTCCCAATGGGTTCGGTGGGGGTCTTTATGTACTATGCATTGTGCAGTATCCATTTGCTGTTTTCCAAAAAATACGACCTGATCCACGTACACAAAACCGATAGCGCTTTTTTCATCCCGCTGTTGAGCTGGAAGGGCAAAGTCATTGCAACTTCGCACGAAGCACCTTATTTACGAGACAAATGGAGTGCCGTGGGCAGGGCCTATTTCCGCTTTATGGAGTCTGTTTTCATACGTTCCTCGGCCACGCTGACGTCGGTGTCCAAACCCCTGGCTGACTATTATTTCCAGACCTATCAACGCGAGGTACTCTACCTCCCCAACGGGGTGGATCTTGACCCAAGACGGAATGACCAGGCCGCCGAAACCTTACTCCGCGCGCACGGGGTGGAAGGCGATTTTTTGTTTTTTGCAGCACGCCGGATTATGTCGACCAAAGGCTGCCACACCTTTCTGCAAGCCATGAAAAAAATAAATTACCAAGGCCCGATTGTCATTGCCGGACAAGAGTCGCACGGTGCGCCTTACCTGCAGCTTATTAAATCATTGGCGAAGGGATTAAATGTGAAATTCATTGGTTTCGTCGGAGACAGACCCACCCTGATGGCCCTGGTAGAAAGAGCCAGGTATTTTATTTTCCCCTCTGAGCTGGAAGGCTTATCGCTGATGCTTCTGGAAGTTGGCAGTACCGGCATCACGCCGTTGATCTGTAGTGATATTCCACAAAATACCCAGGTGTTCTCGGACCGGGAGGTTTTGTTCTTCCGCAACAAGGACGTAGACGACCTGGCCGAAAAATTCCAATGGGCAGAAAACCATCCGGAAGAGATGGCCACTAAGATGAAGCAGGCCAAAGATTGGGTTTATCAGGAATATTCCAGCGAAGTATTCGCAACGAGGTACGATACTTTATACCAGCAAGTCATCAATACTTAAAATACCAAGGGATGCTAGAAACGAAGAAGCAAGAAATGGACCAGGAAAGAGTCCCCTTCCGTATCATGTTATCGGTACTGGTGTTGTGGATTTTGGCGCAAATCGTTGTTGTCATTTATTTCTGGGGCGAACCGCAAGGAAGTGACCAGGGAGCGTATATTGATATTGCCAGGCGTTGTTTTGCGCACAACGAATGGTACCCCATGCAACAGGACATCTATTCATCTTATATCTGGGCGCCAGGTTTTATCAATTTCCTCATTCTCCAGCTGAAGGCGTGGGGGACATTGAACCTGAATATGATTTTAAATTTGCTGATGAACCTGCTCATCGTCGGTGAGATTTTTTACCTGGGAGAACGGTTTTTTAATCGGTCAACCGCTATTTGGGCCGTCATCCTGTGGTGTTTATTGTATTCGAATCTCATGATTGTTGCACCGGCCGGAACCGAGATTCCTTTTCTGTGGCTCTCTTTAACGGCCTTCTGCTTTTGTCTTTCGCCCCGCATTTATTTATTGATCGTCGCGGGGGTATTATTTGCCCTCGCGAATTGGATTCGCCCACTGGTAATCATATTCGTGTTGACCACGTTGGCCTTTATGGTTATCAAAAAATTCAAACCCGTCAATTTCCTGGCACTCCTGTTGCCGCTGTTCCTGACCGTGTTTGTAATAGGAAAGGCAACGGAACAGAAAACCGGTTACTTTGTCTTCCAATCCAGTACTTCGGGGGCTAATCTAATCATGACCGCCAATGACAAAGCATACGGCGGTGTAGCGGTATCGGTTTTAACAGACAGCACCAGTATTGCCTATATCCCCGATGCGGGTTCCTTTACTTTTGCCCAAAAAGATTCGATTTGGAAAGCCCGGGCCGTCGCGTGGATTAAAGAACATCCGGTAAAATTTGCAAAGCTCTATTTGCTGAAATTTGGCGGGCTTTACGTCGAAGATTCCTGGGCAGACCGCCCCTTGCTGGGCGGTGGTTCTTTTGTTAGTTCCTACGTCGTGGATGGGAAAGTTACGCAAGCTGCTTTTGTGGGCCAGATGACCATTCGGGTGTTAAAAAGTATCGGCTACTATTTGGTGTTGCTCCTCTTTTTTTACGCCCTCATCGTCCACCGAAAATCTTTGCTTTCCGAAAAAGGCATCCTCCTGATGATCTTAATTACAGGCACCTTACTGACCAATATTTTCTCCGTTTCCCCCAGGTACCATTATCCTTTTGTTTTTGTGTTGGTTCTTTTCGCCGCCTACGGCATCGATGGCATCTTAAAAGAGCGGTCGCCGGTTTGGAAATAAGCAAATCCATCTTCCCATGATCCTGGATATCCTAAAACAACTGAGGCTACACCAATGGCTAAAAAACACCTTCATTTTTTTACCCTTGTTCTTTTCGGGGCAGCTGGGCAACTGGTTGGGTTGGAAAGCTTGTATTGTGGCCTTCTTCGCTTTTTCGCTGGTGGCCAGTTCTATCTATTGCCTCAATGACATTTGTGACCTTGAGGTCGACCGACAACACCCCGTAAAACGCAACCGCCCTTTGGCAAGCGGAGCAATCAGCAAATTCAACGGCTATTTCTTGCTCTTGGTTTGCCTGTTTTTAGGCTTAACTTTAATCATCTTATTTGGAGGCGAACAACGATGGGCCGTACTGGGTATAATGTTGTTTTATTACACCATGAACATTGCCTACACCTTAAAACTAAAATTCCTCGCCATCGTTGATGTGTTTATTATTGCCATTGGTTTTGTCTTGCGGGTCATTATAGGGGGGGTGGCAACCCAAATAGTCGTCTCCCACTGGCTCGTACTGATGACCTTTCTGCTGGCTCTTTTCATGGCGTTTGCGAAGCGCAGGGATGACGTAATTATCTATCGGAATACGGGGGTTAAGTCGCGAAAAAATGTAGACGGCTACAACTTAGACTACATGAATCAGACCTTAAGTATCCTGGCTACCATCACGTTGGTTTGTTATATTATGTACACTGTTTCGGAGGAAGTAATTGCTCGCCTGGGTCCTTATGTTTTTGTAACCGTTATATTTGTTCTGGCAGGTATTTTAAGGTATTTACAGATTGTGATCGTGAATGCCCAGAGCGGTAGTCCTACTAAAATATTGATGAAGGACCATTTTATTCAGGTATGCATACTTTGCTGGATCACCAGTTTCGTTATTTTAATTTACTTCTAGCCCAAATGACCATCACTGCTTTTGATTTCGATGGTACAATTACCACCAAAGACACTTTGCTGACCTTTATCAAATTCAGCAAAGGAACCTGGCCATTTTTAGTCGGATTCTTTCTTTACAGTCCGCTACTGATCGCCTACAAGCTTCGGCTTTATCCAAACTGGAAAGTCAAACAGCACATTTTTTCTTACTTCTACAAAGGCACTTCTATTGACCAATTTAACCAGTGGGGAGCCGCCTTTTCCGAAAGAATAGCAAAAATAGTTCGCCCCAGAGCGCTGACGGCCATCCATACCCACCAGCAAGAAGGGTGTGTTTTGGTTATCGTGAGTGCTTCCGTGGAGAACTGGATTACGCCATGGGCCGCTGGCCAGGGAATTGACCGGGTACTGGCCACTCAGGTTGAAATAGACCAGCAGGGTAAATTGACTGGAAAATTTTTAACAAAAAACTGCTACGGTCGGGAAAAAGTGAATCGAATACTGGAAGTTTTTCCCCGAAGAGCAGATTACAAGCTACTGGCTTATGGCGACAGCCGGGGCGACCTCGATCTGATTGAATTTGCCGATGAAGGTTACTACCATAAATTCAAATAATAATCATTGAATTATATTTTATATTTCACCAACCTGAAAAAAAAGAATTTTTTCCAGGTGTGATCCGTTTTACATAAAAAAAATCATGAAATCGCTACTCCACCCCTGGTTCTTTTTGTCCTTTTGTCTCTTCCTGCTCAGCCTATCACCGGCCTGTAGAATTCCGCTACCCGACGAGCCAGAAATAGTGGACTGCCGCTGTCAAATCTGGGATTGGTCAAATTATGATGTACCGATTAATACGTGGCCAGTTGGCGCAGTTTTTGCCAGTGACTCCTTTAGAATAGATTCCGAAACCGATCCGCACGCGGTGACCAATGCTGGCAACAAGTTGAGGTTTTACCTCGATCCGATCCGGCCAACCCCTCCTCCAGAAGCCGACAACCGGTTCAACATGAGAGCCGAAATCCAGACCGAACCGTGGGATGTCCAACATCCGCTGGGCACCGAACAATGGCTGGGCTGGCGCTATACTTTTGGCGACAATTACAGAATAGACCCTACTGCGCCTATTGTCATTTTCCAAAACCACCCAAGAGTTCCAGGACATCCTCCTTTGTTCAGCCTTGAAATAGCGGCCTACCACCGCCCTACCCCTGCTGTTGGTGGCGAGATTCAGGTGATCAATGATGTGGAAGAAGACCGAATTGTTTATCCGGTAAAGCCTATGGCTGGTGACCAGCTGGACGTCGTCATCCACGTCGTTTTTGGTTTGGAAGACAGTGGAAAATTGCAAGTCTGGCTCAATGGGACTTTGTATTACGATTTCTCGGGCGCTACTGTTTACGAGGGGTACGAATGGGGTGGAAGAAACAAATGGGGTATTTATCACCACCTGCATCGAGATTCCACCGCAGTTGCCAATAGCCTCGCAGCAGGGGTACCGGACATGGAGTTGTTCATGGGGCCACTGAAAATGATACAACGCGATTCATCCGATCCGGAATACCTTCAGGATGCTTATTTACGGGTGCGCCCGGATGCGGAGTAAAAGAGAAAAAAACATACACCAAAAAAAAACCTACACCAATGAAAAAACTATTCAACTTTAAATTAAAAGAATTTAAAGTTTACACCCTACCCATTTTTTTATTTATAATCTTAACCTATTCCACCTATTTCATCTTTGATTTGGAGACAATCCACAGACTGGGATACCTACAAGAAGATGGCTTCTTTGAATGTCTCACGGCTTTCGGCTTTTTAGGTGCTTTTATCTTTTTTCTACGAAGTTACCTGACTAACAAAAATTTGTTTTTTTTACTTTTATCCATTGGGATGTTTCTAGGTCTTGGCGAGGAGTTAGCCTGGGGGCAAAGAATTTTTGGCTTCCGTACGCCTGAATCGATTTCTACGATCAATGTGCAGGGCGAATTCACTTTGCATAACATAGAGTTCTTTAACACGGTAAATTTTGATGGGAGCGCAAAAACCGGTTTATCTAAATTACATACGGCCAATTACTTTTTCAATGTATGCTGGTTTTCTTTCGGAATTCTATTCCCCATGGCCTATTCGTTCTTTCCTTTCGTGGCGCGTCTCACTCAAAAACTTCGGTTACCGGTTCCGCCACTGGAAATTGGGCTACTTTTTTTAATTAATTTATACATCATTAAATTAATAAAAATAGCCCATCCCCAACATGCCGACGTTCTCTCTTACAACGAAGTTTACGAATGCAATGCATCATTAATCTTCCTGGTTTTAGCCTTGTATTTTTTCAAGCAGGCAAAAGCCCCCACAGCTTCGTTATGAGGGGCTGTTTTTTTGCCCTTTTCCCTGTTGTCCAGTATCGTTTTCCTATTCCCACCGCTCGTCCTTCCCAATTGGTTCATTTCAAGCCCAATAGCGGGACAGCTTTAATTTCACCTCCCGTTCCAATTTCAACCCCATTTTATAATACTGTTTACCGTCCTCCTTTTCCTGTTTTTTTCCTTTTATCGGCTGCCCTTGTAACAAACTCAACAAGGCATCCCTAATACCGTCGATACACAACAAATACAACTTCCACGCTATATCATCAGGCCCTTCGTCTTTTTGCAGGGCGTAAGTTTTCACCCCGATGATATTGCCCGTATCTACCCCTTTGTCTACCCAATGCACGGTAGCGCCGATCTTGTCAAAGTCACCGGCCAAAATCGCCCATTTATGGCAATCAATCCCCCGGTAATACGGCAGGACGGCTGGATGACCATTGATGGTTCCCAGTTTGGGAATGGCTAAAATATTGCGCCGGACAATACCCGTCTGGGCCAGGATAATTACATCAGGTGCCAGCGCTTTGACCATACGTTCTGTTTCGGGGCTATTGGTGCCTTTGGTATAAACGATGGTAGTGGCGAACTGCTCGTAGTTTAGGGTCTCTGGGGGCTGCTTAAACACCCCCTCCAGGACTGTTTTCACGGCAAAAACAAGCGCTTCTACCCATCCAACCCGCCGTTTGACGTAATTGAATAATTTCAAATGATAGTCCAGTGGTTGTTTAATCACCACCACCGCCTCCAGCGGAATATGGGCAGCTTCCAGCTCCTGAATCATTTTTTTGCCGTAATAGCTTTCATCGTTGGTAAACACCACTAACTTCATCTTTCGCCTGGTTTTTTAGGTGCGTCATTCTTTCTTGCCAATATTTGCAGATATTAATGGGCGTATCAATGTAAAAGTCCTCCCGGGCAGCGATAGCTTCCAGTAGATATTGGTAGGCTTCGCCCCACTGCGGAAAAAAGGTGGTGTTTAATACCCGGGCATGAAAATCAGCAACAAATACGCCACGGTAGTCCGCTACGCTCTGAACCAGTGAATCAATGTGCTCCTTAAAAGTAGCAAATGAATGGTTCCTGGCGTGACCAAACAGGTGATCATCCATCAAGGTAGGCGGCAATTGCAGGATAGACAAGGCTTTTTCCTGGGTCTTGTGCCATAAATTAAAAGGAGTGCAGATGCTGTAACGAAACCCGGAGTGCTTTTCAAAGGAGAGCGAAGAGTCGTAAAACAAACCGGATTCCTGGTGAATAAAGGCTGTTTCTGACGGGTCGTCCTGGTTAAGGTGCCAGTAGTGATGGCGGTTTCCCACAATTTCAAACCCCGCTTCTTCTTGTAATTTTTCTTTTTCTTTTTTAAAACTTGCCAATGACTGATAGGCAAAATAGCTGGAATGCAGCCCCGTCTCAAATCCAATGTCGTTCAGTTTTTTGAAAACCGCTTTGAATTTTGTGGTGCTCGTATCATAAAAGGGGTCTGGCGCGATAAAAAAGTACCTGAACAAGGAGCCCTTCAGTGGACAAAAATAAAAGGCAGATTTCGCACCATAGGCTTGTTCGAGTTCGATAAAATTGTCGAATTGCCAGAAGTGGTTTTTCCCGCTAAGGATATCAGGTATCGTGCTGAATTTAAGCTTGTTCCGATTGGTTAAAATATACCGGAGTATTTCGATGGACTTGATCATCTCTGGATAATCGGTGTCATGCGACAGGGCTAAGGCCGCTTTTTTACCATCCTTCCACCTGGGCGCAAATTCATACACGTCAGCAAACAACTCCGCTATCAGTTCCGCATACTGGTTAAAAACGGGGGTGTGTAGTAAATTATTTTTGTACAAAACAGATTGAAAAACATCGTGTTGATCCAATTTATTCCGGGGAATATCCGCTTCGCTTTTCCCTGCAATCAGGTAAAACAAACTGTAAACAATGTCATTCTTCAGGACGACCTGATTATCCGAAGTGGTGGTATAACTGGCCGCAACCGGTTGGTCGGAAAAATCCATAAAGGTAATGCCACTCTCTTGAAATACCCGTGGTGCTTTTTTGCTTTTCAGAACCGATTCAGGATTTGCCTTAATATACAAACGGGCAGAAACAGTTTCGTTTAACCCGTAATAAACATCAACCGGCCCCGTAAAGTGGGCAGGCACAAAATGCCACGGTGTGCCAATGGTTAGGCAGAGGGTTTCGAATATGTATTTTATTTCTTTTAGTGCAAGGGCGTTTTTGTCTATATCCGTTATTTTTATTTTCAACATGCTGTTGTTTCGTTTTAGGTGGGTCACTTTTTGAACTATCGTCTGTCTTTAACCGGGTGCTTAACCAGCTGGTTATAAGGCGTAATAAATTTACAACTTATTTGCTAAAATTCGGTTATTAAAATAGCTTTTAACGGCTTTTTCAAGCAGCAAAAAGCTGCTCCCGGATCCCAGAAATCAGGAACACAAAACAGCTCAAAAAGCGGGGCGAATTTTACTATTCAACGATTTATTATACCTGTTTCATTCCTGGTTATGTTATTCAAAAAAAAAACCAGCCCCCGCCCCTACCGAAACTTCGCATTAATCCCCGCCAACACGCCGGAGCCCGGGCACAGGTCAGCTTCCTGAAGGCTGTTCAGCGGGCGGGCTACGGTTTGCTCCAGCTCGTGCAGGTCCTGGCTGTCCTGGTCGATGTACAACAGGCCGGTGAGAATCTCCCCACGCGACTTGGCGTCGTGCAGGCGGTTCATGGCCGAAGTGCGCGACCGGGGATCCCAGTTGGGCGCCAATTTGCGCAAGTGGATCATCGAGCCATCGTGCAGCTTCACCTCTCTGGCATCGCCTTCGGCGTAATCCACCAGAATCTCCTTTTTTTCCGGCACAAAATCAATGGTCGCCGTTGCTTCGATGTGCGCCCGCACGTAGTCGTATGATTTGGTAGAGTCGGGTTTGTTGTTGAACGTCACGCAGGGCGACAACACATCAATAAAAGCAAACCCCGGGTGCGTCATCGCCGCCTGAATCAGCGGCACGAGCTGGGTCTTGTCACCGGAAAAACTGCGTCCCACGAAGGTAGCGCCCAATTCCAGCGCCAGGCCCACCAGGTCGATGGCCTCGAAGGGGTTGAGGCCGCCGTCCTTGGTCTTGGAGCCGGCATCGGCGGTAGCCGAATGCTGGCCTTTGGTGAGGCCGTAACAGCCGTTGTTCATCACGATGTAGACAATATTGAGGTTGCGCCGAATGGCGTGTACAAACTGCCCCATGCCAATGGAGGCCGTATCGCCGTCGCCGGAGACCCCCAGGTAGATCAACTCCCGGTTGGCCAGGTAGGCCCCCGTCGCCACACTCGGCATGCGCCCGTGCACGGTGTTGAACCCGTGGGAATGGCTGAGGTAATACGTCGGGGTTTTGGACGAACAGCCAATCCCCGACAACTTCGCTACCCGGTGGGGTTCCAGCGCCATTTCGAAACAAGCCTGAACAATGGCCCCACTGATGGAATCGTGGCCACAACCCGCACAGAGGGTCGAGATAGCGCCTTCGTAATCGGCCCGGGTGAACCCGAGCTCATTCTTAGGGAGCAGCGGGTGCCGGAAGCTGGGGCGGAGGTAAGACATAGTCTATTCGTTTTTAGCGGTTTGATACCGCCACATGAGTTAATTCTTCGACCAAATGGCCGCGGATACGGGCAGCGGTAATGGGCATGCCGTCATAGTTCAGTACTGGGATCAACTTGCGTGGATCAATTTCCAACTCGTTGATCAGCAGGCTGCGCAGCTGCGCGTCGCGGTTCTGCTCGACCACAAAAACCTGCTGATGGGAAGCCAAAAAATCGGCCACTTCCGGACCAAAGGGGAAGGCACGCAGGCGCATAGCATCTATCTGTAGGCCTTCCTCGGCCAACTGGTCCATGGCTTCCAGTGCGGCGTAAGTCGTGGTGCCAAAGAAGAGCATCCCGGTCTCATTCTGTTTCCCGTCCTGGTAAAAGATGGCTGGCGGAACGAGCCCCTTGGCCGTGTCCCACTTTTTGCTCAGGCGGTCGACGTTGCGGACGTAGGCGGCACCGTCTTCGGTATAACGGGCATACTCATCCCGGGAAGTTCCGCGGGTGAAGAAAGAACCCTTGGTCGGATGCGTTCCCGGTATCGTGCGGTAGGGAATACCATCGCCATCGACATCGAGGTAGCGGCCAAATTTTTCCACCCGGTCCAGGTCTTCTGCCGACAACACCTTTCCACGGTCATAGCGCCGCTCATCATCCCACACCAGTGGGTCCGAAAGGTGGTCATTCATTCCCAAATCCAAATCAGTCATCACCATAATGGGCGTTTGCAGGCGATCTGCCAGGTCAAACGCATCGGCCGTCATCGAGAAGCACTCCTGCGGCGTGCTGGGCAGCAGTAGTACGTGTTTGGTGTCACCGTGGGAGGCGTAGGCCGTCGACAGGATATCGGCCTGTTGGGTACGCGTGGGCATCCCCGTGGAGGGACCGGCGCGCTGCACGTTGATGAGCACAACTGGAATTTCGGCAAAGTAAGCCAATCCGATAAATTCGTTCATCAGCGATACCCCGGGGCCGCTGGTGGCCGTGAAGGCCCGGGCCCCGTTCCAGGCCGCACCAATGACCATGCCGATGGCAGCCAGCTCGTCTTCGGCCTGGATAACGGCGTACTTCTTTTTGCCCGTTTCCGGGTCGATGCGCAGTTTTTGAGCGTAATGCTCAAAAGCCTGGGCCACCGAGGTAGACGGGGTGATCGGGTACCAGGCAGCTACCGTAGCGCCAGCGTAGAGCGCCCCCAGGCCGCAGGCCGTATTGCCGTCGATGACGATCCGATCGCCCACCAGGTCGCGCCGTTCCAGGCGGATGGGCAGGGGGTAGGCATAGTGCTCCCGCACGTAGGTCCGGCCCAGTTCCAGCGCCTGGATATTGAGCGGAATTAGCTTTTCCTTCTTTTTAAACTGGTCGGCGATCATCTCCTCCAGCACGCTGAACTCCATGTCCAACAGCAGGGAAAGGGCGCCGACGTAGATGATGTTCTTGAACAACTGCCGCTGCCGGGGATCGCGGTAGGTATGCATCGCCAGCTCCATCATGGGGATGCCGAGGTAGTGGATATCCTCGCGGATAAGTTCGTCGGGAAGTTTTTTGGTATTGTCGTAGAGGAAATACCCCCCGGGGCGGACACTGGCCACGTCGCGGGCCATACTCTGCGGGTTGACGCAAACCAGGACATCGATTCCGTCGCGGCGGCCCAGGTAGCCCTTTTCGCTTACCCGCACTTCGTACCAGGTAGGTAAGCCCTGGATGTTGGAAGGAAAAATATTCTTCGGCGTGACGGGAATGCCCATCCGCACAATCGCTTTGGCAAAAAGGAAATTGGCACTGGCCGAGCCCGTACCATTCACGTTGGCGAAACGAACCACCAGGTCGTTTACTCCACTAAGTTGCTGCATGTATGTCCGGCTTTAGTAACTTGGTACAAAAATTTCTGCATGTCCCAGGCGGCGGTGGGGCAGCGTTCGGCACACAACCCACAGTGCAGACAGACGTCTTCGTCCTTGATCATCACCCGCATGGTAGGCAATACGTCGGACACGTACAGGTCTTGCGACAGGTTGGTAGCCGGGGCATTGAGCCGCTGGCGAAGGTCCTCCTCTTCGCCGTTGGTGGTGAAGGTGATACAGGAGGTGGGACAAATATCCACGCAGGCGTCGCATTCGATGCAGCGACTGGTGTTGAATACGGTTTGCACATCGCAGTTGAGGCAGCGCTGGGCTTCCTTGAAACCGAGTTGGGTATCGAAGCCCAGTTCCACTTCTACCTTGCGGTTCGAGAGGGCTTTTTCCTTGCCTTCGTGGGGCACGGCGTAGCGGTCGTCGTTGGTGACGCCGCTGTCGTAGATCCATTCGTGGATGCCCATTTTCTGGCTGATCAGGTTGGTGGTCGGGCCGGGGCGGTCGTTGAGGATATCATCACCCTGGCAGAAGAGGTCGATGGAGATGGCAGCCTGGTGGCCGTGCGCTACCGCGGTGATGACGTTCTCGGGCCCGAAGGCAGCGTCGCCACCGAAGAAAACCTGGGGCAGGGTCGACTGGAAGGTTTTTTTATCCACCACCGGCAAGTCCCACTTGCCCAGCGCCAGGCCCAGGTCGCGCTCGATCCAGGGGAAGGAGTTGTCCTGGCCGATGGCGATGATCACGTCATCGGCTTCGATAAAGACATCGGGTTCGCCCGTGGGCAGAAGGCTACGCTTGCCATTTTCGTCGTATTCCGCCCGAACTTTGCCGAAAACCACCCCCTTGAGGCGGCCGTTCTCGACCACAAATTCCTTGGGCGGCATATTGTTGAGGATGGGAATATCTTCGCGTTTGGCATCCTGGATTTCCCAGGGTGACGCTTTCATATCTTCGAAGGGGCTGCGCACGACGACCTGCACGGAAGTGCCGCCCAGGCGGCGCGAGGTGCGGCAGCAATCCATGGCCGTATTGCCACCACCCAGCACGATGACTTTTTTGCCAACGGCCGTGATGTGCTCAAAAGCAACCCCCGCCAACCATTCGATGCCAATATGGATGTTGGCGTCGGCGGCTTCCCGGCCGGGCAGTTGCAGGTCGCGGCCTTTCGGGGCACCGGTGCCCACAAAAATGGCGTCGTAGTCCTTGGCGAGCATATCCCGCATGCTGGACACGTAGGTATTGAAGTGGGTGTGGATACCCAGGTCGAGGATGTAATTTACTTCTTCATCCAACACGGTTTCGGGTAGGCGGAAGGCCGGAATTTGGGTTCGCATCATGCCTCCACCTTTATTCCATTCGTCGTAGAGGTGAAGTTCGTAGCCCAGGGGCGCCAGGTCGCGGGCAACGGTCAGGGAAGCCGGGCCACCCCCGATCAGGGCGATCTTCTTGCCATTGGCCGCAAAAGGCCCTTGCGGCATCAGGTGTTTGACGGCGCCTTTGTTGTCGGCCGCCACCCGCTTGAGGCGGCAGATGGCCACCGGTTCTTCCTCCCCTTCCAGGCGGCCACGGCGGCAAGCCGGTTCACAGGGCCGGTCGCAGGTGCGCCCCAGGATACCGGGAAACACGTTGGACTCCCAGTTGACCATGTAGGCCTCGGTGTAACGCTCGGCAGCTATCAGCCGAATGTATTCGGGCACCGGAGTATGTGCCGGGCAGGCCAACTGACAGTCGACGACTTTGTGGAAATATTCCGGATCCTGGATATTGGTGGGCTTCACGGGCTATCGCATTTTTTGAAAATGTACTGGTAATATACTGTACATATTCAAAAATGACAAAGAATAAATTATTATTTTGCCTTATCGTAGAATTTTATTTTAAATATATGTACCAACACCTACTGGTAAGGGTTATGTAAACAGGCCTACCTGAATCCTCATTTGCAACAGCCCTATGAAAACGCATCCCTACCTGCTGCCCGCTACCAGGTATTGGTCTCCATGTCCCTGATTGCCCGCAAAATATCCCGCCGGCTGATCTGGCCGATCAGTTTGCCTTTTTCATCCATAATGAGCAAGCGCTTGTAGGGGGTCGTCATGAAAATGTTAGCCACCTTGATGATGTCGCATTCGAGCGTGATGCTTTTCATCACGTTGGACATGTAGGTAGCAACGGTATCTCTTTCCATGGGGTGGTTGTAGTAAGCACTTCCTACCAGTATATTCAAACAATCTTTGTCGTCTAACAAGCCGATTACTTCTCCTTTATCATTCAGCACCGGCGCACCCGTAATCCGGTTTTCGAGTAAAGTATTAATGGCTTCCATTACGGGAGTATCCGCCCTAAAGGTGAATAACTTCGCGGCCGGAACCATGTATTCCGTGGCCATTGGTGCTTTCAATTGCAGGTCTTTGGCATTATTGTCCAGTGATTTTTGCTGAAAATTTTTCATGACTAAGTAGATTTAGATGGTTTACCGACTTTTCAAACTGGTTGGCTACAAGCCAATTTAGCCGTGTAATATACTGAAATTATTTATCACTAGCAAATCTTAAACTGACTTTAAAAATAAATATAAAATTTAATTTTGTACTTACTTGCCGTAGCGCAGCAGCTATTCAGGCGCTAATATGGTGATGGCAATTCCCTCCAATTCAACCACATCGCCCACCCGCAATTTCTTGCGCTTGCGGTACTCTGTTTCGCCATTTACCTTTACCTCCCCATCTTCAACGAGAATGCTGGCGTGTCCGCCGCTTTGGGCCAGTTGCTTAATTTTCAACAACTTGACCAACTCGATAAATTCGTCGGTAGGTCGCAGAGAGAAGGTATCTTGTTGCATAGTGGTATTTTATTTTATGTGAATTCAAAAGACAGGTTCTGGTTACGTCTAAAAAAACAGGCAAAAACGCAATTGTGCGTTTTTGCCTGTCCGCTGGTGTGATAAAATTTCACGGCCGTTCTTCCTCCGGAAACAAGCGCAACAGGCGCTTAAAACCGCGCACTGACCCCCACCAGGAAGTTTAGCCCCACCGTTGGGTAGCGGAACCAACGTTGCCGTTGGTTGCCGGCCAGGTTGTTGATTTGCACCCAGGCGCCAAACTTTTCCGTAAAGTGGTACTCGCCCGCCAGGCTAACGTCGAACAACGCATTGAGGTTATCGGCCTCACCGAGGGTATTGCGGTAAGGTACCCCGTTTTCGAAGTACAACTCGGCGCGCAGATCCACCTTCCGGTCGGGTGTAAAGTAATGGGCACCGGCGTTGAGTGAAAAAGCAGGCAAATGCCAGGGTTTCTCCTCGCGATCCAGGGTGTAGATGTTCTGGCTTACCCCACCCAGCAGTTCCAGGCCCTCGAACAAGGGCACGATTATGTTGCCTTTGATGGTGACAATACTAGCGGTATCGTAGAGCACGTCAAACCGGGCGATACTGTCCAGCGGATTACCCAGCTGGAACAGGGCCAGGTTGTCTACCTGTTTGTACCCTACCTGCCCCTGGTAAGTAATGCCCCAGATGGTCCCTTTTACCCCACCGTAGTATTCCGTCCATTTGGAATTCTGTACTGTCAGGCGGGTCAGAATGAAGGGATTGTAGGCCACCAGGTTGCGGAAGTTGTTCTTTTCCAACGAACCATTCGCGCCCACAAAGGCCGTTAATACCCCTGCTACCACGTTGGCGCTGGCCTCCAGGTTTGGAAAGA
This sequence comes from Bacteroidota bacterium, assembly GCA_003045895.1. Taxonomy (GTDB): domain Bacteria; phylum Bacteroidota; class Bacteroidia; order Chitinophagales; family Saprospiraceae; genus Lewinella. The sequence continues at coordinate 40,474 of PZPC01000001.1, read as the reverse complement.
GCGAGAAGTTGTCGTCGTTGGCAACCAGGTTACCACCGATCTTCACCTGGAAAGCATCACCGTGGTACGTATAGCTGGGCTCCAGGTAAATGTTATTCAGACTCTGCTTCACGGTATCCCGAAACGAGGAAAAGTCGGTGCGGAGGGTAACACGCAAGGGGTGTTTTTCGTCAAACCACTTGGTAGCGTCAAAGGTCAGCAAAAGTCCATTCTCGCGGGCGGCGTAGTTGTCGCTCATCAGGTAGATGTCCGCAGCGGCCCGGTAGTTGAAGTCGCCCTGGGTTCGTTCCCCGTTGAAGAGCTCGAGCCCGAAGTCGAAGATATTGAAGCGCTGGCGTACTTCTTCCAGCTTAAAGGAATAAAGATTCGTATCCAGCTCTTCGTTCAGGTCATTGTAACCGAAATAATTGACTCCGTTCGACTGAAAACCGACTTTGCCACGTACGGCATACCCCTGGTCGAAGTAGTAGGTACCATCCAGGCCGAGGCTGTTGTCACTCACCCGCTGGTTCTCCACCTTCTTGTTGTTGTTGAGGGTATGTCGCAGCAGGTCTATGCCGAAGTCAAATTCCTTGTTCTTGGTGATATCATACGACAGTTCGCCGTAGAAGGCACTCGGCAACCCCACGCCGAAACGGGCGTAGCCATCATAGATAGTAGGTGGCTGCTCGGTACGAAAAGCCAGGGGGCGAATGCGGGGAGGCAGGTATTCTACGGCCACATCCTTACCGATCACATTGTAGGTCAGACGCCGCGTGGTGGTATCCAGGGGCGGCAATTGGGGGCGCACGTCAATGCGGTTGGCTTCGGCCAACCGGGCTTCGAAGCTCTTGACGATATCTACCTGCCCGGAAGGCAAGTCAGGCTGCGCGGCCAAACCCAGCGCCAACAGCAACAGGCAGATACTAGCTATATATTTCATGCAAAGCTATTTTTCTAAGGGTTCAATAATTTGAAAAACCACTGCGAAACCAGGTTTCCGGTTCCTACTGTCCGCCGCCGTCCAGCTCCAGGCGGGAAGGATCGGAATTATCCAGGCGACTCCCCTGGTTGATCATGCTGTTGACCCGGGCGAGTTTCGTGCGGGCCTCGGCAATCACGGTGGCGTCTTCCTTATAGTTTTCGAGTAAGGCTTCCAATGCTGCCCGTCCGTTGTACAGGTCTCCTTGTTCCACGAAGATATCGGACAGCAAAATGACGCTTTTAGCCACCCAGTACGGATAGCCGGAGCTCTCGCGGTTAGCCGCCAGGGTCAGTTCCTTGGCTTTGGCCAGGTCCCGCCGCTTGTAGTAGATCATGGCCCGCAGGTAACGTGCTTCGGCGGTTTGCTCGTTGTCGCTCAGGCGAATCGTTTCGTTCAGCGACGTCAGGGCCGCCGTCAGGTCATTGCGATCGTAGGCAATTTTACCGATGTAAAAGTTCGCCGTTGCCCGCTGCAAATCGGTGGCTTTGTTGTTGGTGGCCACCTTATTGGCCAGGGCGTAAACGGCCTGGGAATTGCCGATTCGGTAAGCGGATCGCATGCCTCCCAATTGTGCTTCAAAGCGCAGATCATCGGTATCAGCAGCCTGCTCCAGTCGGGTATACAGGTCGAAAGACTTGTTAAAATCCTGCGCCGCGTTGTAAGCGATGAGGGCCGCTTTTTCCAACGCTTTTAAATAGAAGCGACTGGCTCCTTTGGCAATCACCCATTCGTAGTGCACCAGCGCCTGGTCATACTGCTGGAGTACGGCATGACTTTCGCCTTTGTGGTAATGGGCGGTCAGCACATTGATACCACTGGGAAACTGGTTGAGGTAGTTCTGGTAACCCTCAATGGCGCGTTGGTAGTTGCCATTTTCGTACTGGGTTTCCGCCGAGCGAAAAAAGAGGCTATCGCGCGAGAAATCGTTAAAGTTGTAGTTGGGAATGGTGCGCAGGAAAGCTTCCAGCAGGTCTGGGCGTCCCATATCCGAGACATAAATCTCGTCGAGCGCGGAAAGGCCAACGTTGGCTTCTTCGGCGCTGGGGTTATTGGAGAACACTTGTCGGTAATAGTTAATGGCAGCCTCCTGGTTGCCCAGGTTGTAGTTGATCAGGCCCAGGCGCAGGTACGACTGCACCACCAAATCCGAACTGTTCTTGTACTGGCTCACCAGGCGGCGCAATGGTTCGATCGCCCGACCGGGCTGGCCAATTTCCTGGTAGGCGATAGCCAGTTGGAAGAGTGCGTCATCGGCGTACTCCGAGTTGGGGTAATCGGTGGCGATTTGTTCCAGTGCCAGTATTTTCTCTGCGTTGCGATTGCGGAGGCCTTCGAGTAGCGCTTTCTGGTACAAGGCATAGATGTAGCCACTGTACTTGTTGTTCACGGCTTCGTCATAGTACTGGATGGCCTGGTTGTACTGGTTGCGTTTGAAGTAGGCATCACCCGTTCGCAGAACTGCGTCGCCGAGCATATCGTCCCGTACTTCCGGATTGGCAATAAAGCTGCGGTTGCGTTTGATCCCTTCCACCGTGGCCAGGAAGTAATCCAGGGCACTGGGAAAGTTGCCCTGCTTGAGGTAGTTGTAACCCTGCAAATAGTTGCCGGCAAACAGGGAAGACTCGTCCGGCAAGCCCGTAAGGGTTTTTGCCAGGGTCAGGAACTGGCTGTTCAGGCGGATACTTTCGTTGTACTCGGCATTTTGGTGAGCAATATCTGCCAGCCAGTAGAGGGCTATGGCCTGGCTACGCGAGTCGATAGGATACTGAAGTGACCGGGTGAAGAGAGCCTTGGCCTCCGCTGTTTTTTTCTCCTGTAGCAATTGAATACCCCGCAGCACCATCACCTTCTGGTGGCTGGCCTGCAACTGGGGCGGTTTGTTTGGCATGGCGTCCAGGATGGAGAGGGCTTGTTCGTAGTTGCGGTACGACAAGAAAATTTCCCCCATCAGCGTTTGGGCTTCCAGGTAGTACGGACTGGTAGCGGTAATCTGCTGAAAGGCCGTGATGGCTTCCTGCGGATCCTTCATTTCGTAGGACAACTTGCCGTAGTTGAAGTTGGCTTCTTCGGCCAGTGACCGATCGTAGGTCATCCGCTTGGCGTTGCCGAAAGAAGCCCGGGCCGAAGACCGGTCACCGTTGCGCAGGTAACATTCACCAAGGTAGTAATTAGCCGCCTGGCCCATTTCATTGTCTTCACCACTCACCTCCTGAAAATTGCGGATCGCCTTGGGGTAGTCGCCGGTTTTGTACTGGGCGTAGGCCAACTGGTAAAACTCCTCGGCGCGCAGACTGCTCGAACGGTCGGCGTAGTATTCCAGGTAGCTCAGTGCCTTGGGGAAGTTGCCTTGTTCGAAATAGGCTTGTCCTACCAACTGGTAGATTTCTTTCTGGTTTTTCAGATTTGGATCCGACAGGCGGGGTTCCGCATAAGCGATCAACTCTTCAAACCGGCGTTGGGCAAAATAAATTTGCGCCGTATAGTAGGGAATATAGTCGTCGTATTTGTTGGAGCGCTCCACCAGGCGAAACTGCCGGACGGCATCATCGTAATTGCCTTCGTAGAAATAGCAAAGTCCCAGGTAGTAATTGGCCGGGTAGTAATATTCCGTTTCGAGGTCTTTGATATCGCGAAAATTCCCCTTCGCCTGCCCGAAGTCTTTTTTGACAAACTGGGCGTAGCCCAGCCGGAACGATACTTCGGAACGCTCCTCTTTGCTCAGGCCGTACTTAGGCACTTTGCCGAGGTAGGCGATAGCCTTATCGTAGTCTTTGGTATCGAAATAATAATTGGCTATCTCGATCAGGGCCAGGTTGGCAATGGGATCAGGCGCGTAGTTGCGGATAAAATCCAGAATAAGCTTCTCGCCGTCGGGTTGGCTGAGCCGCACGGCGGCCTGCGCATAGCCGAGTTCCGCTTTGGTGTGTAGTAATTCCGAGTCAGCTTCGTTGATCGGACGCAAGAGATTTATCGTTTGGCGGAATTCGCTTTGAGCTTTAGCAAACAAACCTTCGTCAAAGAAAGTCTCGCCGCGCTTGAAGGCCCGGTTTGCTTCCGTGTAGACAGTGGTTTCTTGTGCCGCAACCCAACCTGCGAAAAATACTGCCGCCAGTAAGGGCAACAATCGTTTTAGCATTGCTGGTGTGTTGGTTGGTTTATTTCAATATATATTAATAACGACAATAATGGGTGTGGTTGTTGCATTTGCTGGTCAGGATTGTTAATTCGCCGCAAATTGCTCCACCACCCCCGCGATAATGTCGCAGCATTCCTCGAGTTGATCCTCCGTTATCACCAGTGGTGGTGCAAAGCGGATGATGTTGCCGTGGGTTGGCTTGGCCAGCAGGCCGGCCTCAGCCAGGCTCACGCACATGTTCCAGGCCGTTTTACTGTCGGGAGTATCGTTGATCACTACCGCATTGAGAAGTCCCTTACCCCGTACCTTGCTCAGTACCTGGGGAAAGCGATCCACCAGTTCCTGCATGCGCTCCCGGAAGCGGTTGCCCAGTTGGCGGGCATTCTGGGTGAGTTTTTCGTCGCGAACCACCTCCAGGGCAGCCATCGCCACGGCACAAGCCAGGGGGTTACCCCCGAATGTGCTGCCGTGTTGACCGGGGCGGATGACCTCCATAATTGTGTTATCTGCCAAGACTGCCGAAACCGGATAAACACCACCAGAAATGGCCTTGCCCAGAATCAGGACATCCGGACGCGTATAAGTAGCTTGCTGTTCGCAGTGCCCCGCGCAGGTACAGTCGCCACAAATCCGCAACAAAGCCCCTGTACGACCGATACCCGTTTGAATTTCGTCGGCTACAAAAAGGATATTGCGCTCCCGGCAAAGTGCCGCTGCCGCTGGGATAAAGTTGTCATCCGGCACATAAACGCCCGCTTCCCCCTGAATGGGTTCTACGAGGAAGCCCGCTATTTTTTCCGGTTCCTGATCCAGCACGGCCTGCAAGGCCGCCAGATCGTTGTAAGGTACCGACTGAAAACCCGGCGTATAAGGACCAAACTGCCCTTTGGCGTTGGGATCGCTGGAAAAAGAAATGATACTGATGGTGCGCCCGTGGAAATTCTGGCCGCAAACGATGATTTTGGCTTCGCCGGCAGGGATTCCCTTTTTCTCATACCCCCACTTACGGACAATTTTTACGGCGGTTTCTACAGCTTCTGCGCCGGTATTCATCGGAAGCACCTTTTCAAAACCGAAATACCGGGTCAGGTATTCCTCGTAAAGGCCGAGACCGTCGTTGTAGAAGGCGCGGGAGGTCAGGGTCAGTTCCCGGGCCTGTTCGACTAGTGCATCGATAATCCGCGGATGGCAATGACCTTGATTAACAGCCGAATAAGCAGAAAGGAAATCGTAATAACGCTTGCCTTCAACATCCCAAACATAGACGCCACGGCCACGGGCAAGTACCACCGGTAATGGGTGATAATTGTGGGCACCGTACTGATTCTCCAATTCCATTAATGCCTCGGACGAAAGCGTTGAGTTTGAAGTTAACATATGTGGTGGTATTTATAACGTACACTAAACCTGTAGCAATAACGCTAAGGTAGGATTATTTACACGTAGATGTAAATAGAAGGAAAGACTTTCTTTATTTAAGGGGAAGACAAGCGCAGATTGAAAACATCGTTAAACAAAGCAAATAAAAAAAAGTGAGCCCTGAAATAAGATAGGCAGGGCTCCTTTAAAAACGCGCTCTCTCTGATGTGAAAATAATAATCTTTTGCTTAAAGTAAGCGACACAAAGATAATGTTTAATTGACTAAAACTCCAAGAAAAACAACAAGAAATTTTTATTTCAAAACGAATATCACGATTTTTTTTCTTCTTTTATCCATCTAATTTATCACTTAATCCCTTCATTACGACAGATTAAGGATTAGTCGTACTAACCGTTGGTGGCAGCTGTTAAAACGGGACACTTTCTCCAAACAAGCGTGGGGCAACTGCATCATCACAGTTGCCCCACGCTTATTTCGGCTCGTTTAACCGGCACTATTTTGCGACAAGCTAAATAAATGCTGAAAAACGGCGCTGCTTTACTGTTTCACTACCCGCTCCACAGCGGTACCCTGGCCAGGTACTTCCAGGTGCAGCAAGTATACCCCGGCAGGCCAGTTGGCACCGAGGTCAAAGAAACCTTGTGCACTCGTAAGGGGGTAATTTTCCACCAACTGCCCCAGAACGTTGAAAACCTGCAGCTGACCGCTGTTCTGCCACACCGGCAACTGGTACTGGGTACGGAATCCGGCGCGGAAGGGATTGGGCGTATTTTGCCACTCCACTTCCAACGAAGCGGTCCGCGTACCTACTACCTGTTCCCCGGTAACAGCGAAAGCATCGACGGCAGCCTCCAGGAGGTGACCATTGGGGTCGAAATCGCTGGTGGTGAAGGATACCTGCATATTGTCGGTAATCTCCAGAAGACTACCCAGTTGAAGCTGCGAACGCTGCCGCCAGAAGCTACCCGTTTGGTTGACCGTTTCGACCGTCACCGAGGTGATTCCGTTGGAGACCGTCACCACCAGTTCGTCGTTGGGGTTGCCATCGCCCCCGCCGTTCCAAAACCAGAGGTTGTATTCCAACACGGGGTCTACGTAAAGGCTGGCCAGGGCCATGGGTGGCGAAGTGAGGGTCACACTGCCGCCGTCAACATCGTCATTGGCCGCGCCACCACCGGCATTACCCGTTACGTAGCAGGCATTACCCAGATCACCCTCCACGTCGAAACCGGGATTCACCAGGGCCGTCCCCTGGTAAGTAGCCAACGGCACGCCCCGCTCCCAGAAGCCGGTGCGGGTAACCGAGCTGGCGCTGGTGGTCCAGCCGAGATCCAGGGCAAATCCATCCTGGTAACCTGATGTCAGGGCAAATACCACGTCGTCGTTGTTGTTAATGGCCAGGTTTTCGATCAACCGCTCCTGGTAACCCCAGGCACCGACATATACATCGTAGGCTCCTTCGTAGACATTGTTGATCTGAAAAACGCCAGCTTCATCAGCCAGGAAGGTAAATACCGAAATACCGTTGTCCAGCACAACCGTTGATCCGCCAATACCTGCGCCAACGCCCGCCACGACCACGCTGCCGGTTTTGGAGAAGGTGGCCAGCGGCTGCAATTGCACATTCAGGATCGTCAATTCGCCATTGGCAATGGTAACGGTAGTCGTGAGGCTGTTGTAACCGGGCTTACTGAAACGCACCTGGTAGGTACCCGCGGTAGCAATCCCGGTCCCATAAGTCCCGTCAATACGAGAAAAGCTAAGGTTCTCTTCTACGGCTTCAATCGCAATTTCTACCCCATTAAGCGCAGCGCCCGAAACCGCATCACTGACGTCACCTTCCAGGTAACATCCGCGCACATAATTGACGTCCAGCACGTAGAGTCCGTTACCGATGTCCGTTAACAACACAACTCCGGAAGGCAGGAACGGATAAGCCCCCCACACGCCGTTGAAACCGGCGCCAGCGCCAAAGAAGGTATCAAAATTACCCACCTCGATGAGGTTGTCCGGGCGACTGGCATCTACAACAATACCACCATCGGTATAGTAGCTGATGATGAGCCAATCGTTCCAGACGTGCACATTGTGGGGAATTACGCCCTCATTGAGGGTCGTTGTCGGACGAAACTGATCCAGCTCAATGATGTCTGCCGGATCACTGACATCGTAGGCTGCAACGGGCGCATTTGGTTGTTCATCGGTAGTAAAAGCTACCTGGCTATTATCAGACAGCCAAATGTTGTGGGTAAATTCGTAGGGCGTCGTTTGCACGCCTTCCAGTACCACATTGGCTTTGTCGCTGACGTCGTAGATAGCCATGCGCCCACGGGTGAGTTCGGAGGAATACATCTTGTTGTCGCGCACGTAGACGTCGTGGGCGTACCGGTTTGGAGCCGCACCCGCAAAGGAAGGCTGACCGGGGGTGGTGAACACGTCAATAAAGAGCATGCCCCCGCTGTTGAGGTTGCAGCCCGCCAGGTAGGCGTAACCGAATTCATCGATGAAGATGTTGTGGCAGTTTTGCAAGGTGCCAAGATCCGGCAAATTGGGCGTCCAGTGAAAAAAGTCGACGGAGGCTGGCAAATTGGACAAGTCAATGACCGTCAGACCTTCGGTAGTGCCTCCTTGGTCGGTCACCACGTAGGCAAATTCACCCCAGGTTTTCAGGTCGCGCCAGATGGAATTCTGCCCGGGCACAAAAGCCACTTCGGTGGCGTTGGCCGGATCAGCCAGACTGACGATCGACACCCCGTTGTTGGCGCCCACCAGGGCGTATTCGGTGCCGTCGGGCGCCACGTAGCCCCAAATATCATTCAGGTCCACATTGTATTGCAAATGGGAGGCCAGTGACATGTTTAATTGTCCCCAACCAGTGGAAGCGCTTACCAGGAAAAGGAGCGCGATAAAAAATATTTTACGCATACGAGTAGGTTCAAAGACTCAACGTCTTTTTGGTCATATTTAAGAATAGGAAAAGGGTAAGGTGAAAGCGCAAAGTTAAACTTTTCCGGCAGGTTCAAGCGTCTTTAACGGCGTGCAACCACGGCAATTGTTATCCTACTGACACAAATAAGGCGGTCGTCGGGGCGGTGGATTTTAATTTCCCAAACATGCAGGGTCCGCCCTACCTTAATCGGGCTAACGGTGGCCGTGACCATGCTGCCCTCGGGCGTAGAACTCAGGTGATTGGCATTGATTTCGACGCCTACCACCGACTGGGTCGCCAGGTCGGGGAGACAAAAGGAGGAGGCCACGCTCCCCATCGATTCGGCGAGCGCAACCGAAGCACCGCCGTGCAGCAGGCGCATGGGCTGTACCGTCCGGTGGTCGACGGGCATGGTGGCCCGCAGAAAGTCGGGGCCAATTTCGGTAAAAACGATACCCAGGTGATCCACCAGGGTAGCTTTACCCATGGCATTGATCGCGGCAAGGGTAGGTGGTGTAATCCAGATCATTTCGTGGTGCTTGGAGATAAGTAGCCTACGGGACATCCGTTGGCCGCGGCAAAATACACCAGAACCGCGCTAACCACCAACTTTGGCGCCGCGCATTTATTCTCAGGGGTCGGTAAATAATGCCGACCCCTCAGGGTTTAATTTCGGTCACAAAGCCGCGGATCTGGTATTTTGCCAGCAGGTTCTTGCGGTATTCCTCGGCGCTATCGTGGGTATTGAAAGGTCCTAAAACCACTTGATGGACGTTGCCCTGAAGGCGGATCAACACCTTGCTGTACCCTTTGGCCTGGAGGTCGGCCGCTACTTCAGCGGCATTTTCGTAGACCCGGTAAGACCCCACCTGTACGCCGAAACCCGCTTCGATGGGCCGCAAAACCTCGGCCCGGTAGGTTCCCTGCCCCTCAATCGGGGGTGGTGGGGGCGCAGTTGCCGGCGTGGCGGGGGTTCCTTCGTTTCCGTAGGACGTTGGTCCTTTACTCGCGGCCGGCCGCCGGGTCTTGCCGCAAGGCATCTTACCCGTGCCCATTTTCACCAACTCCAGTCGCACCAGGGTGATGCCGTCGCGCACCAGTCCGATCTGTTCGGCTGCCGCACCCGACACGTCAATAATGCGGTCCTTCCGGTGGGGGCCACAATCGTTCACCCGCACCACTACCGAGCGGCCGTCGTCCACGCGGATAACTTTAAGTTCGGTACCAAAAGGATAGTCGCGGTTGGCACAAGTAAATCCCTGGTGATCGTAAGGTTCCCCGGAAGCTGTTTTGCGCCCCTGGAGACCAGCAGCATAATAGGAGGCCACTCCGGTGGTCGTTTGGGCAATAAGCGTCAGGCTGGTCACTAAAAAAAAGGCCGCGCTGAGCCAGATAGCATTGTTTCGCATGGGTTGGTTAGGTTGATGGTGAAAGGTTTACCTTCTATTAATAGACTTGTTCTAATGATTAACGTCGCTAACATAGCAATAATTTCTTTAATCCTGAAATTCAGCTTCGGTGGCCTGTCGCTTCAAATGCTCAGCCAGGAAGGCCGCCATGCTGGCACAAGCCTGAATCAGGTAGCCCCCGGTAGGTGCGTTCCAGTCCAGCATCTCGCCAATACAGTAGGTATGGGGCAGTTCGGTTAACGCAAAAGCTGCCGAAACGGCTGTCAGGGCTACTCCCCCACTGGTAGAAATGGCCTCGTCCAGGGGAGCTGCTCCGGTAACTTGCAGCGGGAGTTGCTTGATCCTGGCCGCCAGGGTGGTGGCCGACAGGTAGTCGGTTTTCGTCAAGGTGTGTTTCAACAACGCCAGCTGGGTAGGGCTGAGCCGGAGGTCGGTGCGCAGGGTGTCCGTCGTTTTCTTGTTGCTGGCTGCCAACCGTTGCAAGATCGTGGGCAGGGAGAGGGTGGGTTTTAAATCGAGGTAAATGGTGGCTGCCTGCCGGGCGTCCAGCTGGGCCTGGATTTGCGGGCTCAACCCGTAGATGGCATTGCCTTCCAGCCCAAATTGGGTAAGGACAGCCTCGCCTTTTTGCACCTGGCCGGCACAGGTGATGGTGATATTCTTCAGCGGTTGGCCCTCGCATTCGGCCAGTAAGCCGGCGGGCCAGGGCACCTGGTAAGCGCAGTTGGCCGGCGCGAAGGGCCGCGTGGCAATACCCTGCTGCCGGAAGGCTTCCAGCCAGTGGCCGTCGGACCCCGTGACCGACCAGCTGCCCCCCCCCAGGGCAAAGACGTAATAGTCGGCGCTAACCGCTTCGTTGCCCTTGAAAATGGGCTCGCCGGCAGCGTTCCACCCCGTAAACGGGTATTGGTAGCGCAGTTGCACCCCTTTAGCCGCCAAGACCGCCAGAACTGCATTCAGCACCCCAATGGGCTTGATGCCCCGTACGGGATATACCCGCTTGCTGCTCCCGACAAAGGTGGGGATGCCGATCTCCGCCAGCCACTTCCCGAACTGCTGGTTGTCAAAAAAATGGATGGCTGCGGCCAAAAAATCGGGCGGGGTGTAGCGGGTAACCAAGGCGTCGAGAGGTTCCGTGTGGGTGAGGTTAAAGCCACCGTCGCCGGCCACCAAAAATTTGCGACCCAATGATTTGTTTTTCTCGTAGATCGTTACGGCAAATAAGGCCGGATCCAGGAAGGCCGCCAGGAACAAGGCCGCCGTCCCTCCACCGATGATGGCGACGGATTTTTTCATGCGGTAAGAATACGGAATTTTGTGCGATTTCTGCTACTGAACACCAGGTCTACCGACTCACAACGCCTTGCGCACCCCCACAAAAACCAGGATCATCAAGGAATAGGCGATAAAAAACGTGACGATGTAGTCTTTCCAACCCAGTACCAACATGACACTGATAATCAGGAGTTGGAAGCCGAGGCCAAAAGTGGACACTGCCGTCATCAGCCATTTGGGCAACCACTTGCCCTGGGCGGCCGTGCGGTCGAGGCGGTAGATGGCCTGGTCAAAAGCGCCGTAGAGCAGCTTGTACATCCCGAACAGGATATTGACGTGGCGCTGTTTTTCCCCTTGCATGGCTTGCGGGGTGTCTACCTCAAAGACCCGGCTGGTGGTGTCGCCGGCAAACCGATTGCGCAGGATCACGTAGTAATAATTGTACAAAGTACCCTGCAACTGAACCCCCAAAAAGGCCAGTAGGGCGGCTAATGCCGGCGTATCAGTCACGTGCCAGATGGCGATGAAGACCAATAGGTTGAGGAGGATATCGGCTACCGAATCGAAATAGCGGCCCGTGTACGAAGGCGTACGCTTGAGGCGGGCCAGTTCGCCATCGGCGGCATCAAGGACCGATTTCAGGATCAGGAAAAAACCCGCTGCCCAGTAATGACCCGTCAGAATACAGGCAATAGCGATCAGCCCGGCAATGATAAAACCAATGGTTACGTGAATGGGCGTGAAAGCGGTTTCCTTGAGGCGATTGGCAATAATCTTTGCCGCCGGGCGGCCGTAATCTGAAAGGTCGAGAAACTGATGTATGGCAGGTAATTTAGACATGCTGGCCTATCTTTTTGCGCATTTTCAATGACCAGGGAACCCCTAAACACCAAAACAGCATTCGTTTAAAATGGGGCGCAAAGATACGACTTATTGCGAAAAAGTAGGTAATTGATGGGATTGTGGAGTTTGGGAAATCTTGGCGGAGGTAATCACATATACTATAAGGCCTGCCATAACCAGCGAATTAGTGCGTTTGAACGGATCCAAAAACACCTTGTTCCTGCAACCACTCATAGGATTTCACGGATGACATTTCTGCCAACTCGGGATAGTAAGGAATCAATTTTTGTTGGGCCTCATCCAACTGATCGCTTAACTGGGTAATGGGTGCGATCGCTGTTTTTCTTTGTGCCCAGTACGCCTGTACATCTTCGTCGATATATTCAGATTTGGCCTGTTCGGTAAAAGCTACAAAACCAGCTTCATCGCTAATATTGGCGGCCTGTCTTCTGGCAATTTCGGCATTGACCACTTGATAGTACAAATCATATTGTTCCTGCACCCGGTCGTTCATTCGTTTACGTTCGGTGGCATCGGCAATGGTCCTTGGTGGTGTAGGTGCAGTTAAATAAGCCTCGTAGGCAGCCTGAAAGGTAGTCAACAATTTTGCTTTTTCTGTTTCTACAGGTTGTTCTTCAGGTTTGGCACACTGGCATACAACCAACGCCAGCAAGAGCACGATTAAATAAGAGAGCTGCGTTACTTTTTTCATTTTAAATGGTTTTAGTGAAAAGAATCGCATTAATTTAGCTATAAATATATTTTAATTTTTCAAAAAAACAAATCACAATTTTTAACATTTTTAAATTTTTAAATTTAAAATTATCAAAAAAGGAAACCGGTTCCTGATGCTTAGTACTAATACACCACCACCCGCTCCGTCACCCACTCCTTTCCAGTCCCAAAACGTAGAAAATAGACCCCGGCGGGCAAGTGTCCCAGTTCGAGTACAAAGCTGCGGGCGCCGCGCTCATCCACCGGCACCGATTGTTGGAGGACCTGCTGCCCGAGGGCGTTGTACAGTTGGGCCAGATAAGTGCCGTTGCCCGGTGTCCGGAAATCGACGCGCAGGGCGGCGCTGGTCGGGTTGGGCCGCAGGGTGAGCACCTGGAGGTCGCCGAGGGTATTGGTGCAGGTGGCCAGGAGGCTGGTCATGCTGGCGCCTACGTGGAGGCGGCCGCCGGTGACGGTGCGAAAAGTAAGGGAAGGTACTTTTTCGGTGCCGTCCAGCAGGAGCTGCTTGACGAAGCGGGCCGTGGCGGCGGGCTGCGCCAGAGCCTGCGCCAGGAAGTCGGCACAGGGGGCGCTGTAGAGCAGCGCAATGGCCCCCGTGACGTGGGGCGTGGCGGCGCTGTTGCCCCCGAAGGTGCCGTAGGTGTTTTGCGGCTTGGCGGTAAAGGAACCCTCGCCCGGCGAGCCCAGGTCGACGGAGACGGCGCCGTAGGCCGAGTTGGTGTAGAGGTTATCGTCGGCATCGGTATTGCAGGACACGACGAGGTAGTCGGACGGGCAGGTGCCCGGCACGTCGCCGGCGGCGTCGGCATCGTAGCGGCTGTTGCCCACCCCCGCACTGCTGAGGATGCCCACTTCGCCCAGCAGGTCGTACATGCTGGCCCAGACGGGTTGCTGCGCACAGCGCACGCGCTCCTGGCCGAAGCTGTTGTTGGTGGCTACGACGAAGGCGCCGGTGGCGCCGAGGCTCTCGTTGAAGCGGGCGCGCTGGTCGATGACGTATTCGTAGGCGCGCACGAGGTCGGCTACCGAGGAAAAGGTGAAGAGCATCATTTGCGTCTGCCAGTTGACGCCGGTGACGCCGAGGCCGTTGTTGCCGCGCGCGCCGACGATGGCGCTGGTGGAGAGGCCGTGGTTGCCGGGCGCGATGGCGGGATTGTCGTTGTAATAATTCCAGCCGAGGTCGTCGTCGACGTAGCCGTTGTTGTCGTTGTCGATACCGTCGCCGGGGATTTCGGCGGGGTTGTGCCAGAGGTTGTCCTGAAGGTCTTCGTGCTGGAGGTCGAAGCCGCTGTCCATGATGGCGACCACGATGGGCGTGCCGTTGGGGGTTTGCCCGCCGGTGGTGTGTGCCCAGGCCTCGGGGGCGCCGATGAGGTCCATGTCCCACTGCCGGAAGTACTCGGTATCGTTGGGGGTATTGCGAAATTCGACGGTATAATTGGCCTGGGCCGTCCGCACCACCGGCTGGCGACGCAGCCACTGGAGCAGCTCGGCCACCGGGTAGCGCGCTTCGTCGAAACGCAGCAGGTAGAGGTTGTGCCGAATACCCAGCGGACGAACGGCCCGCAAAGTGACCGCCGCGGCCGACCGGCTGCGCGACCAGCTGGCCAGTTGCGCGGGCACGGCGACCTCTTCCGCAAAGTGGACGATCAGTTCACCGGGAATCCGCAGGTCCTCCCGGGCCTGGCCAGACAGCGCCAAAGCGCCGAAACCCAGGAAGCAAACGAAGAACAGGTAGCGCGAGTGGTAGTTCATGGTTTGGTTAGACTTGTGCTGCGGGGGCATGTAGGCGAAATTTACCCCGGAATTTCCTGGCGCAATTTACGAAAATACGCTGCCGACTGCAAGAGTCGACTGCCGTACCAGGAGAACAATTCCCCATTCACTAAGCGGATGACGGCCTGCGGACAAATTTCCTGCAGTTCCCGCAGGTGTTTTTCCCGAAAGGGGTAAGGCTCCGAGGACAACAGGATGACGGCGGGCCTGGCGGCGGCCAGTTCGGCGGCGCTGACTGCGGGGTAGCGATCCTGTTCGGCAAAAACGTTCGCAAAGCCGGCAGCCGTGAGCATGGCCTGAATGAAAGTATCGCCGCCGCTGACCATATAGGGATCCCGCCAGATCAGGTAGGCGGCACTCAGGACGGGGAAAGCGGCCAATTCGGCAAAGGACTCCCGGATACTTTGTACCAGGGCCTGGGCACGCGCCGTGGTAGCCGTGAGGTCGCCCACCGACTCGATCATGGCCAGGGCCGAGGGCAGGTCCACTACCCTACTCACCCACACCGGAAAATCTGCCGCCAGCGCCAGCACCTGTGCCCGGTCGTTCTCTTCCTGGTTGGCGATGAGGAGGTCGGGCTGCAGGGCGCGAATGCGGTCGAGGTGCAGCTGCTTAGTGCCGCCAACGAGGGTCTTCTCCCGGCGCCAGGCGGTGGGGTGGACGCAGAATTTGGTGATGCCCACCACCCGCCCGGCCAGCCCCAGGTAGGCCAGCAGTTCGGTCTGCGAGGGGACGAGCGAGACAATCCGCTGTGGCGGCACACGGGGCAGGATGACCTCGCGGTTCAGTTGGTCGGTGAATGTTTGGGGGGGCTGTGGCACGGTTTTTATTTCTGGTGCTAGGCTGAGCGTACGTTGCTAAAAATAGCCTTAATTATCCTTTCGATATTTCATCAAGCTCCTGAGCTGTTATATAATTACCATTTTCAGCAGCTGTGATCTCCTTGTCGAGTTCTGCGCCAAGTTTGCTGGCATAAATAGGCGTTCCGTCAACTTCATATCCATAAGGCTTTTCTGTCTGCGCTGCAGTGAAGATTAGGAACGCGGCCTCTATAAATGCCTCATTAGCTTCATCAATTAAATGATGAAGCGCTGCGCGTTTATCTACCGTACTCATAAGCATTTGTTTTAGTTGTATTTCCATAGATATAACGTTTTATCGAACTAGTCTGTTACCTGGCAGGTTAAAAAAACCATCCTGTTCACTTAAAAGAACATATACGTAGTAGAAATTCATAATCAATCGTATTATTTCACAGGGTAAAGCCGGACAGGCCAGCTGCCTCACTGCGGGACGAAAAGGAGGCGGAAGCCAACATTGTTGTTGCGGTTGTCGGGGGGGGTGTTGTTGCGGTTCGACGTTCGGCAGTTCGCTGCGTTGTTGTTCCACGACCCGCCGCGGATCACCCGGTTCGTTCCCTCGATGTATGCCCTTTTTGTCTTACCAAATTCATTTGGCAGGACCGCACTATTCTGCCAAATGAAATTGACGCTTACGAAGCGCCTTCGCATCGGCATACAAGG
The DNA here is from genome assembly GCA_003045895.1 of Bacteroidota bacterium. Taxonomy (GTDB): domain Bacteria; phylum Bacteroidota; class Bacteroidia; order Chitinophagales; family Saprospiraceae; genus Lewinella. The sequence goes on along the minus strand of PZPC01000001.1, from coordinate 24,502 downwards.
TGAAGGCCGTTAGTGGCTCGACATGCCGCTGATAGTCTTTTTGCGACCATTCGCCTGCTTGCAGCAAACGTTCGTACTCCTTGGATTTTTGGATAAACCGCTTGCGGCTGCGTTGTGCCAAACGGGTGCGGTTGGGATAGAGCAAATACGTTTTATACGTTTATACGTTTACTAAACCTTCGAGGTTTAGTAAACGTATAAACGAACGTAGGTTAATCTTCAAACATATATCCTCCCATATCCCGATCAGTTTTAAAATCCTGATGATATTGGGTAAACAAGGTCAATGCCTTATCCATATCATCAGCGAACCAAGAAAGCACCTCCTGCCGTCGAATGTTGGAGTGCTTTCCCATCTGAAAAAAAGCTTGGTAGGAAGAATGAGGCCAGTCCGTGTGATTGTCATAAAACCTATGATGAATGGGGTTGTGGTGAATATAGGCGAGCATATAAAGCAAACGATAGTCGGAGGAAATAGCGACCCTTTTGAAACGTTTCTGAAACAAAGTGCCTCTTCTGTTTTCTTCTTGCTTGTTGAATGCCAGCGTATAGCCTGAAAACAGGCGCTTGAACTGGTCTTCAAGATAGCTATGGTAAGGAATAGTGCTTTTCAAAAAGGCTTCCGCCTTTTGCGTTTGTTGGGTTCTTATATGTTCTAGCAAGTATTCGTCCAAAGGCTTGACCTTGGCCAAAAAGTGAAAATGATTGGGCATCAGACAATAGGCGTACACATCCAAGTAAGGCATGTGCTTCTTCCATCGTTCCAGGAAGTAGGTATAATTGGCCTCGGTAGCAAAAAGATTCTCCCTACCCACGGCATGATTATAAATATGGTAGGTAAGGTTCTCTTCCAACTGCTGCCAATAATTGATGCGTGCAGCCATGAAATTTTTGTTTAAATGGTTCTTAAACGTTTACTAAACCTTGGAGGTTTAGTAAACGTATTACGCAATCCGGTTTAGTGATAAAATATTTGGCGAAGCGCTCTGTCTTCTTTTCGCCGATGCCCTTGATACCAAGCATAGCCTGCTCCGTGATCTCGTCCAATTTAGCCAATTCTGCCAGTTCGTCGTCCGTGAAGATAATAAAGGCTGAGATACCCTCCTCCGCCGCTACCTTTTTGCGAATTTCCCGCAGTTTGCTAAACTTCTGGAAAGTAGCCTCGTCCAGCACACTGCGATAATCCACCTTAGCGGCCTTCTTTCCGTCAGCTTCCGGATAGGCTCGCTCGATGTAGCGCACACAAAAGCACCAGTACGCTCCATGCTCATTGTGGACCAAGTGGTTCTCCACTTCCAATATCTTGTTCCCGCGCAGAAAGGTGTTCATCTCAGCCAGCGCGCTGCCGCTGTCGCCTACGGGTATGGTGAATAGTTTGATTCGCATGATTGCTCGTTTTTCTAAAAAAATCACCGGCTTACGCCGGTATCCGTTTCCTATTTATTCGCTCACTGCCTCAAAAAAGCACGGGAGGTTCGTCCCTCCCCCCCTTTACTTTTTTTCAACAGCTCGCTATGCTCATGAGTAAAACCGGACAGGCAGGCCGCCTCACTGCGGGACGAAAATGAGGCGGAAGCCAACAAAGTCGTTGCGGGAGTCGGGGGAGTAGTTGTTGCGGAAGGCCGAACGGCAGTCCGCTGCGTAGGAGTACCACGACCCGCCGCGGAACACCCGGGGCGGATCACCCTCGCTATACCAATCATCACACCACTCCCATACGTTGCCGCTCATGTCATACAAACCTAGTTCATTTTGTTTTTTCAGCTTAACGGCTCGGGTGCGGTTATTGGAATTTTCGCCATACCAGCCTACACTGTCTAAAACCGAATTCCCACTGTATTCCAACCCATTGGTAGAATTGCCGCCTCGTGCCGCAAACTCCCATTCGGCCTCGGTGGGCAAGCGGTAGCCATTGGCGGTGGTATCTATCTGCACATCGTAGGCAATACCCCAATCATATTCGCTCGGGTTGGTGAGGACATAAACAGCATCCTTTCCGTGCCTTTTGCTCAGCCAGTTGCAGTAAAACGCCGCGTCGTACCAGTTGGTATAAACGGCCGGATTATCACCGCAAAATTCCCAGGCGGGTGGTTCTATGTGGTGTTTTGCTGCCCACGCAAATACCTGGTATTGCCAGTAGGTGATTTCCGTTTCACCGATATAAAAAGACTTTTCTACTCGGAGCGTATCCTCCAATTCCTCTTGCCAAAACGCCCCTCCTCCCTCCACTGGCAGCATTTTGGGGTAATAGCGTTCTTGCAAGGTATTCAGGTAGTCGGCAGGCAGGGTTTTGGCCAGGTAGGTGCGCAGTTTATCCTGCAGGCCAGACGTTTTGGCGGTCCATCCGGTAGGCTGAAGCAGGTTGAGCAAGGCCACTGCCGCTGCCACAGTATCGGCTTCTGTGTAAAAGTAGGCAATCTCCCATATTCGCTTTTCCACTTCCCGTCGGCGGGCGTTGAGGCCTACGGCAGTTTTACATTTTCCGTAGGTGCTATCGTATTCCAGTCGGTAGATGTCCTGGTCAATATCAGCCAGCACGATGGGAACAGCTTGGTCGGCGATGCGTTGGAGGTTATTAAGGGCTGTATCCGCCCGCTTTTTTTCTTGCTCCGCCTCTCGGTACTTTCGTGAGATTTCAGTAGTGAAGGCCAACGACTTTTCATCTAGCCTCCCACTCAGAGCAGGGCAGTACTCCCGTGCGGCGGCCAATTGGTTCAGTGCTTTTTCAAACTCGCCGTTTTGCCAGTAGGTGTCTGCCATACGCATAAGGCGGTCGAAATGTGGGCAATCCTGGGTCATGCCGGGCAGGCCAAAAAACAAAATCAGCAAGGATAAAGTAAGTATGCGCATGGTTATTGTTGTTTTTGGCGGGCTTGGGCATCCCGTATATTTTGTGCATTCAGTTGTATGAGGCTGTCCTTTTCGGTCATGGTCTGTAGGGTCTCGCGCTGCAGGATGCTGTCCCCTGCGGTTTGGTAAACGGCTTGGGCACGGATCAATTGGGCTTTTTCGCCTTCGAGGCGTTGGGCTTTTTCTTGCAGTGCTTCCAGCAGGCGTTCGTTGGCTACCAACGTGGCACTTTCGGCAGCGGCTTTTTGGCCGTTGGCTAGCACCCTCAAATACCCCGCCACCAGCACCGCCACCAGCGCCAGTGCCAGCAGGCCCCGCACCAGCCGCAGCCGCTTCTGCGTCGCCGCCAGCTCCGCCTCCTGCCGCCTTTGCGCCTCCTCTTTCTGGTGGTGCACCCGCACCCGGCTCTCCGCTATCCAGTCTTTTTCCGCCTCTCCCAGCACCAGCTTTTCGAGGTAGGGCTCCATAAACAACAGCTGCTTCTCCGTAAAATACTCCCGCGCCTCGGCCTTCATGGCCGTCTGGCTTTTCACCAGGCGCTGCACTTCCAGGATGGCGATCTCCTCGTCGCTGCGCTTGGCGTGTATTTGTTTGGCCAGGGCATCGTGGGCCACTTCGTAGAGTTGGCTGGCTTCCGAAAAGCGCAGAATACGACCCTGCACCAGAGCTTGCAGCAGGCGGGCGGACGCACCGGTGGGCAGGTCGCTCAGGCGGGCAGTGAGTTGGGCTTCCGAGAGCGGCTCCTTGGTGCCTTCGAGGGTAACGAAGGGCGAGAGCGCGCGCCATACCTCCGCCTCTGGCAGGCCTTGCGCGCGGCTGATGGCAGTGGCCTGCTCGTCGAGGAAGTTGCGCAGCACGTCGCCAAGGTCGCCCATGGCGGCGAGGGTGGGGCGGGTAAAGATAGCCTCCGCTTGGCGGCTTTGGTCGCCCGTCACTTCGAGGTAGAACTTATCCAAAAACACCTGCAGGTAAGGCAGCGGAATGTGGAGGGTTTTGTCCTGGCCGCGTATTTTCTCAAAAATGCCCTCGGCGATGGGGGCTTCGTGGCCTGCTTCGAGCTGTACATTGCTGTCGGGCTGGTTGCTCACGCCGAGCAGGACGGTCTTTACACGCTCCAGGTTCATCGGCTCCACCCGCAGCTTTTTGCGCAGCAGCTCCGGCACGGCCCGCTCGAACTCGTAGAGGTGGCCGAGGTACTCTTCCCGGATGCTGAGGATGACCTTTACGGGCTGCTCTCTGCGCAGGATGTCCTGTATGATGCGAACGAAGGCATCCTGTTCGTCGCGGCTGCCGAGCACGTAGAGTTCTTCGAATTGGTCGAAGATGAGGTAGAGGGGCTTGAAGGTGGCCCTATATACCGCCTCCAATTTCTGGGGCAGGTCGGCGATGGTGTCGCCGCCGTCTTCGTAGTCGAAGGCTCCGTCAGATTCCTCACAGAGTGCCCGGTCAAGGGAGCGGATGAGGTGGGTGCCACGGCGTACATAGACGTCTTGCCAGTCGTAGCTGCGGAACTTGTTGGCCAGGCCGCAGCGGATGAGGCTGGTTTTGCCCGTGCCGGAATGGCCGTAGAGCAGCACGATGTTGCTCTGCTGCGTGAGTTGGTAGAGTTGCTCTATTTCCTCGTCGCGACCGAAGAAAAAATCCTGGTCTTTCCGTTCGTAGGCGTCCAAAAATGGAAATGGATAACGCTTTCGCATGGTGTCTGAGGATTTAGATATTTCCAAAATGATCGCTTGGGCGTGCGGCCTCCTTCACGAAGCGATGGCCAGGACCAAGGAGCGTGTTCATGGCGTCCTCCAACTGCTTGATGGCCAGATCGCAGCGGATGTCGCGCTCCAGTGCCTGCTTTTGGTCTTCGGTCTGCACTTCCATCACCTCGGCATTGGCGTCGCAGTAATACATAGCCTGCTCGCACTCCTGTTCTACGTTGTAGTAGCGCAGGCCGCGCCAGCCCTCGCGGCACTCGTACAGCTGTATCTGGAAGACACGCTCATTGATGAGCGCGTGGTAGTCCATCAAGAAAGGAAAGAGATTGAAGGCCCGCTGGTGGTTGCGAAACAGCAGGGCGTAGGACTGCACGGGCGCGTCGTGGTCGAACTTCAGCATACGCTGCCACTCCCGCGCCTCCTTTTTCTCCAGGATGGTGAAGTCCTTGACGTAGCGGGGCGAGTTGTTGCGGAGCGCCTCGTACTCCACCCGCTTGATGGTGACCAGGTGGTGGGTATTGAAAAATGGCAGCCCGACGAGCAGGTCGGCCAAACAGGCTTCGGCAGTGTGGCAATGTGCCAAGCCATAAGCTATGTTGAGGCTGCACAGCTCCTCCAAGCGAACAACGGCCTTACTCAAAGCACCGTCTGCCTCCAAGTCTGGCTCCTCAAACGGGAGCTCGAGGCCATTGTCGACCAACATATCCACCAGGTTGGTCAGCAACTGGTGGTGTTCCAGCATGGTCAGGGGGCGTGTGCCGAAGAAGGGCTCCAACTGCGCAGGGTTTAGCTTCAATCCTTCTTGCTGCTTTTTTTTATCCCAAAGCGCTGCTATGAGCAGAAAATTGGTTAATTGGAGCGCCATCTTGGCCGTGCTGAAGCAGTGGTCGATATACTCGTCCACTTTTTCCTCCTGTCGCTTGCGTTTATCCTTTCCGATGGCGAAGAGGCGGCGCAATTCCCAGGCCAGCACCCACACGAAATGCTGCCCCACCAATACTTGGGCGTCCTGCAAGAACGCTGGAACCTCTTCCCACTTGTCTGCCGACTCGCTGGGCAGGTTGCGCAGGAAATCCTGCACACCTGTCTTTTGCTCCAATGCCCTGATAAGGCGCCGCACCAAGATACCATTGAACACTATCTTGCTGGTGACACTGCCAAAGTTGGCCTCGTCAATATGCGCAATGTTGTAAATTTTGTCGGCATATTGTACCGTTTGGGTTTGGCGGCTCTCCAACAGTATGCGCAGGGCGGCCAGCTCATTGCGGATTTCCAGCACCTCGCCGTCCACCTGTAGGTTAAGCATACCCTCGGCAACGGATTGGATGAGGATGGGTTGGTTTTCGTTGGTCATCATCAAGAGAAATTAGCGTTGTCAATTTTGTCGATATTATAAATCTTCTCCGCGTTTTGGGTCACGTGCTTGTCGCCAATTTGGACATTGCCACCGGCAGTGATGGTAGAGCCTGCAACCACATTCTTAGACTGTGTAATAGAAATGGCGGCTTCCAGTTCCTGCTTCAAGGTCGGGTTTTCGCGTTCTTGTGTTTCGATTTCACGCAACAATTCCAGCAGGGCGTAGCTGATTTGATTGCGTGTCAAGTTGGCTTCGGCATGGCTGACTGTGCCGTGACGGATTTGTTTTCGGATAGCGGCAAAACGACCCGACTGGTGCAGAATTTCATCCAATTTCGGACTATTGTCCAGCCATGTACGCAGGGTGGAGAGGGCCTCATCAAGCCGGTCTTAGGCAATGAGGTCGCGGGCTTACTGAAGCCCAGTAGTGGGAGTTAGGTTTTCGTTGGCCATGATCAGTTCTTCGTATTTATAAGCAATGGAAACCGTGATAGATTTGCAGTAAGTGGTAAATATAATTAGCTTACCCCAGCTTTCCAAAAGCCTGCAAGAGGTGCAACACCTGCGTGGTCTAAATGTGGAAGTGGACTCCGTATTCACCACTTTGCTACTTCAGCTTCGAGTTCCTCCAGTGTGATAAAATCTCCGGCATCAACTTCCGCTACGGCCGCGTCAAGCTCAGCGGCTAACTCGCTTTTGTAGACAGGTTCATGTATATCAGTACGGTAACCGACGATTTCATCAGTTGCGACCTCTCCTCCTTCATCTTTGCTTTTGTTGATTACTTATTATTTGAGTTATGGAGCGGGCTTTATGCGTTCGTAAATGGCCTGCGCTTCGCGGGCAGAATGCCAGTAGCCTGTTTTAAGACTTCAATATGATGCGTCCAACTCAATCTCGCCAAGAAAGCGGGTAGTGGTGGCAATTGTGGGGTCACTGACCCCACAATCTTTATGGGATAAAAATCACCTTCTGGCGAAATATAATTCTCTCTTGTCACCATAGGCAGCAGTGGTCAGGCTGGTGGACAGATACGCACCCACCTGCCAATTGACCTGTATCAACTGCATGTTCACCGCCTGCACGGCCTGTGTCTTGCCTTGGCCAATGATGGCTTTTACTGCTTGAAAGTGTTTGATGATGTTGTGTTCCATAATAAATCGGTTTACAAGTCCTCAAAATCCACCCCGCTGGGTATAGGTTTGTAACTACGCGCTGAACCATCCCTTTTTCTTCACCCAAAAATAACGCTTTTTTACCGCACTTACCCACGGAGTCCCCCCCCCCTTTTCCTACAAAAAAACCTCTTCCCGAAAAGGCAGCCATTAATTCCCCCACCCAAAAGAAAGTTTTTACCTATATTTTCGTTAAATTCCCAAGCCACCTGCGGTTTCAGCTGCCGTGGCTCCGTAGCCATGCTATACCGATCTGGCTGAACAAGAAAAGTCCCTAACCATGAGTCAAAATCCTGCCCTCAAAATTGCGTTCGCGCCCGGTGTCCGGGTGCTGATCCCCTTTCTTTACGCCGGGTGGTCCGACCGGGTGCTGACGCCCTCGGAGGTCCACACCCTGCGGGAACGGGTCGCCCAATTGTCTTTTCTCACCAAACCCGACAAGCAGCAGCTGCTGTTGTGGAGCAATCCGGCCATTCCGCCCACCCGCGACCTGTTCAAGTTCTGGGAGATCAGCTGCCAGGAGGTAGCCGCCCAGTTGCCACCCGACCAGCAGACCTTGCTGGCCGTAGGGCTGGCGCTGGCCGCATCCGAAACGCCCCGCCAACACTGGATGAGCGCACAGGACCGGGCTTCCCTGCAGGCGCTGGAAACCGACCTCGGCCAACTCAATGTCGCCACTTTCCGCAACCTCTTCAACCCGCCACCAGCCGCCATTTTCGAGGAAGAAGCCCGCAGGGCCAGCTTTCGGGTAACCGAAATGCAAACCTTGCTCGACGGCAGGATGGCCAACGTGAAAGCCAAAACCCTGACCATCCTGCAGGACCCCGAGTTCCAGCTGCGCCACATTCCCATCAAGGAAGACCACCGCGAGCAGGTGCTGAAGTGGTGCCAGCTCCTGGCCCGGCAGGGTATGGGCAGCCTCTCCTTCCCCAGCGCCTACGGCGGCCAGGACGACCTGAGCGCCTACGCCGCCGTATTCGAAACCCTCGGCTACCACGACCTCAGCCTGTGTATCAAATTTGGCGTACAATTTGGCCTCTGGGGTGGCAGTGTCTTCAACCTGGGTACCGCCAAACACCACGAAAAATACCTGCCCGCCACCGGCACCCTCGACCTGCCCGGCTGCTTCGCCATGACGGAGACCGGCCACGGCTCCAACGTGCGGGCGCTGGAAACTACCGCCACTTACGACCCGGATACCGGGGAATTTATCGTCCATAGCCCCCGCGAGGAAGCGGGCAAAGAATACATCGGCAACGCCCTCCACAGCCGGGTGGCCAGTGTGTTTGCGCAGCTGATTGTGGGGGAAGAAAACCACGGCGTACACGCCCTGGTGGTGCCCCTGCGCGACACCTTCGGCGAACTCCTGCCGGGCATCCGCGTCCAGGACAATGGCTACAAGCTGGGCCTCAATGGCGTCGACAATGGCCGCATCTGGTTCAACCACGTGCGTGTACCCCGCGAAAACCTCCTGGACCGCTTCGGGCAGGTGGCGGCCAATGGCACCTACAGCAGTCCGATCGAAAATCCGTCGCGCCGCTTTTTCACCATGCTGGGCACCCTCGTCGGTGGCCGCGTATGTGTGCCGCGGGCGGGCCTGAGCGCCACCAAGAAAGCCTTGGACATCGCCATCCGCTACGGCGCCAAACGGCGCCAGTTTTCGCCCACGGCCACCAGCCCGGAAACCCCCATTCTCGACTACCCCAGCCACCAGCGCCGCCTGCTGCCGCTGGTCGCCAAGGCCTACGCCGTACAGTTTGGGCTCGACCACCTGGCCGATCGCTACTTTGCCCGTACCGACGACACCATGCGCGAAATAGAGACCCTCGCGGCCGGCATGAAAGCTTACGCGACCTGGTTCACCACGGCCGCGATCCAGGAATGCCGCGAAGCGTGCGGCGGCAAGGGCTACCTGACGGAGAACCAGTTTGCCGCCCTGAAAGCCGACACGGAAATATTTACCACCTTCGAAGGCGACAATACGGTCCTGATGCAACTGGTAGCCAAAGGCTTGCTGACGGATTACCAGCAGGCCTTCCACGAAGATGGCAACATGGCTATTATGCGCATGCTCGGCGAGCGGATAAGCACCGTGGTGACGGAACAAAACCCCTTCACCATCCGAAACACCGAAGCCAGCCACCTGCGGAGCGCGGAATTTCAACTGAGTGCCTTCCAATTTCGGGAGCGGCGCCTGCTCTTCTCCCTGGCGCAGCGCTTGCGCGGACACATCAAAAACGGGGAGAGCGCCTACCAGGCTGGCCTCATCTGCCAAACCCACATGCTCGCCCTGGCGGAAGCCTTCGTGGAGCGCGTCACCCTGGAGGCCATGCACACCGCCATCCAGCAACAGCGCGACAAGAGCACGTTCCCCATCCTGGAACAATTGCGCGCCCTCTACGCCCTGCACACCATCGAGCAGCACGCCGCCTGGTACCTGGAACAAGACTACCTGGCCAACGTCAAAAGCAAGGCCATTCGCCGCCAGATCGATCAGCTCTGTAGCCAGCTCCGCCCCGAAGCCCTGGCTCTGGTGGAGGCGTTCGGTATTCCCGACGCGTTGCTGGCGGCGCCGATTGCGCTTTGAGGGGGGTCAGGGCTGGGTTTGTTGGAAGAATTTAGATGTAGTTCGTGTGTTTTTACCCAGCTCTAGCTCTGCCTTTTGGAGAACCCATCCCCCGCCCACGCTAAAAAGCGTGGCAAGCTCTTCCCTTTCAAGGAAGAGCTTGCCACGCCCCTTCGGCGTGGGAGTCCAGACACGCGATTTTTGCCGTAGCTGGCGGTAAATTCAACGCGGGCAATTAACTTGCAAATGGTCTGAAGCTACTGCCCAAAAGGCGATAAATCACGGCTAGTCGACTTTTCACAATGGCCGATAGACGACTGTTCACAACCGTCAAAACCTTGCGAACACGCGCAGCACGCCTCCCTTCCTTTTCAAGGGAAGGGCCGGGGGATGGGTTCTGAAGGAAGGGAGTCTAGACGCGCGATTTTCGCCGTAGCTGGCGGTAAATTCAACACGGGCAATTAACTTGCAAATGGTCTGAAGCTACTGCCCAAAAGGCGATAAATCACGGCTAGTCGACTTTTCACAATGGCCGATAGACGACTGTTCACAACCGTCAAAACCTTGCGAACACGCGCAGCACGCCTCCCACGCTAAAAAGCGTGGCAAGCTCTTCCTTTTCAAGGGAAGAGCTTGCCACGCCCCTTCGGCGTGGGCCGGGGGATGGGTTCTAAAAAGGGAAGAGCTTGCCACGCCTCTTCGGCGTGGGCTGGGGGATGGGTTATCTAGAGGTATGCCGCGACGATCAGCGTAAAGCATAAAAGCACGTCCACGCTAAAAAGCGTGGCAAGCTCTTTCGCCGCGAGCCGTTGCTGCGCTGCGTCGCTGCGAGAACCAACTTTAGAAGAAAACGCCGTTGATTATATTATCTATTTCCAGATTCGATAGCCCTGGGGGATGGGTTCTGAAGGAAGAGAGTTCAAACGCCCAATTTCTGCCAAGGCTAGCAATAAGTTCGAATGCGCGCAGCACCCCCCCATCACTTAAACCGAATCGCCTTAACCGGATCAATGCGCGAAACCAAATAGGAAGGTACAATGAGAAAGAGCAACGTGACCACCAACGTGCCACCATTGAGCAGCAGCACCGACCACCAGTTGATCTTGATGGGGGCCACCGCGAGGTAATAATTGGCCTCGTCGAGGGTGATGAAGCCAAAGGTGGCTTGCAGCCAGCACAGGCCCAGTCCGATCAGGTTGCCCCAGAACAAACCCACCAGGATAATGTAGCCCGCGTAGTAGAGGAACACCCAGCGGATCGACCAGTTGGCGGCGCCCAGCGACTTGAGCGTGCCAATCATATTGGTGCGTTCCAGAATCAGGATGAGCAGCGCCGTGACCATATTGATGATGGCCACCACCAGCATGAGCCCCAGAATGACCCACTCATTCACGTCTTGCAGGTCGAGCCATTCGAAGATGGCGCGCATCTTCTCCTTGATGCTTTCGGCGTACAGGTCGTTGGTGATTTCCTCGAAGTAGATGTAGTTGGTGAAGGCATCTAGATCGTCGATATTGTCGACAAAAACTTCGAAGCCACTCACCTGGTTTTCCTTCCAGCCCAGCACCTGCTGGATCTTGCGAATATCCACGAGGGCAAACTGGCGGTCGTATTCCTCCAGCCCCGTGCGGTAGATGCCCTCCACCGTAAAACGGCGCTCCAGCTGCTCGTAGGTGCTGGTCACAAAAAAGACCGAAAAACGGTCGCCCACGTCCAGCCGGAGCCGGTTGGCGGTGTATTCCGAAACCAGAATACCGTCGCCCATCGTGGTGTCGGGCAAGGTGAGTCGGGTACCCTTGATGATGTATTTTTGTAAGAAATTCCAGTCGAAATCCTGGCCAATGCCTTTCAGGATGATGCCTTCCAGCTCGTCGTTGGCGCGAATAATCCCCGAGTAGACCGCATAGGCCTGGATGTGGCGAATGCCGCCCTCGGTGACGCGCTCTTTTTCCCTCACCTGGCCAAACCAGGTTTCCTGAGCCCGGTAAGTGATTGGCCCCAGGTCATTTAAATCGGGATAGAAAGGCTGGTCAATGTCAATGGGCTTCACCTCCGTGATGGAGCGTACCGCATTGGTATCCGAGATGTGAATATGCCCCCAGAAGCCGAAGACTTTCTCGGCAATCTCCTCCTTAAAACCAGCGATCAGGGCCGAAGCCACCACCATCACCGTCATGCTCAGCGCCACGGCCACCACCGCAATGCGGATGATCATGCGCGAGAACGACTGGCCACCGCCAGCCGCTACCTTACGGGCTATAAAGTAGGAGAAATTCATAATGGCGCGAAGATAGATAAAGAAACGGAACCAAAATCTGTTAAAAAAGCTTTTTGCTTCTATCTTTACGCCGCAAAAATAAAACTGTACATGGATTTTATCAAGGAATTGCAATGGCGGGGTATGCTACATGACGCTACTCCCGGACTAGAAGAATTTTTAGCCGCCGGACCCACCGTAGGCTATATTGGCTTCGACCCCACCGCCCCGTCCATGACCATTGGCAACTTTGTACAGATCATGCTCCTGCGCCTCCTCCAAAACGCCGGCCACCGCCCCATCGTGCTCATGGGCGGCGCTACGGGCCGCATCGGCGACCCTTCCGGCAAGGACAAAGAACGGGTGCTGAAGTCTTACGCCGAACTGGACCGGAACCTGGAACACCAGAAAAAGCAAATCTACAAACTCCTCGACTTCGAGGGGCCCAACGCCGCCATCCTGGTCAACAACATCGACTTCTACAAGGAGATGAACGTCCTCGACTTCCTGCGTACCGTCGGTAAAACCCTGACGGTGAGCTACATGCTCTCCAAAGACTCCGTCAAAAACCGCCTGGAGTCGGGCCTCTCCTTCACCGAGTTCAGTTACCAGCTGCTGCAGGCCTACGACTTCCAGTGCCTCTACGAAACCTACGGCTGCCGCCTGCAGATGGGCGGTTCCGACCAGTGGGGCAACATCACCTCGGGTACCGAATTCATTCGCCGCAACCTCACCGACGCCAAAGCTTACGCCTGCACCACGCCCCTGCTCACCAAGGCCGACGGCAGCAAATTTGGCAAAAGCGAAGCCGGCAACATCTGGCTGGATCCCGAGCTGACCTCGCCCTACCAGTTCTACCAGTTCTGGCTCAACGCCGACGACCGCGACCTGCCCAAATTCCTCCGCTACTTCACCCTCAAATCGCAGGAGGAAGTGGAAGCCCTGGAAGCCGAACACGCCAGCAATCCCCGCGCCCTGAAAGCCATCCTGGCCGAAGAGCTGACCGTGCGGGTGCACTCGCAGGAAGACTTCGAGGCCGTGCAGCAGGTGTCCAACCTCCTGTTCAACAGCAAGGCCGGCGCCGACGACCTCCACAGCCTCAAAGCCAGCGCCCTGCAAACCGTGGCGGGTGAAATTCCGAGTTTTGCCGTCGACCGCACCGCCTTTCACGAACCCGTCAACATCCTCGACCTCCTGGCCGAACACACCGACATCGTCGCCTCCAAAAGCGAAGCCCGCCGCGCCATCAAAGGCAATGCCATCAGTGTGAACAAAACCAAGATCAGCGACGAAGAAACAATGCTCCGTTCCGACGATTTGCTCCACGGCCGCTTTCTCATGATCGAGAACGGCAAGAAAAACAAATACATGGTGGTGCTGACGGATTGATAACAACCTGCTTCCAGCGAACTGTTTTAGCTTCGCTTAGCCTTAAACGCCTGCTTTATGCCACTACCGACCACTTACCAGCAATTCCGGGCCGACTGGCTACAAAACGGCCCCCAACACCTGGCGGCTTACGCGGCCGGGCAGCAGGATTTCGTGGTGGCCTTGCTCCCCGAAGAGGCCGTGCAACTGCCGGGCCGTATCGTGCTCGAAACCCTGGCTAAGCGGCTGGGCATCCCCACCCTGCAGGCCGCCCTCTCGCCTACCGGCCACGTACCCAGCCCCCTGGCCGCGGCCACTTCTACCGACTGGATCAAGCGCGTCAATATGGTGGGCATCAACGTGCGCACCATCCAGTCGTTCTGGAACGTGGTCAAGTACGCCCTCACCCTGCCAGCCAGCCAGTCGGGCATCCACCTCTTACCCATCTGGGAACCCGGCGTGGTGTCCAGCCTCTACGGCATGGCTTCCTGGAACATCAACCCCGAATTCTACAGCGCCGAACTGGCCCACCTCGTGCCCCAGCTGAACACGGTAGAAAAGCAACTCCGGGCCGTCGTCAACTTGCTGCACGCCCTCGGCAAAACCGTCGGCATGGACGTCATCCCGCACACCGACCGCTACTCGGAAATGGTGTTGGCCCAGCCCCATTTTTTTGAGTGGCTGCAAAGAAAAGACACCCGCATCATCAACCACCAGGCCCACCTGCACGAGCAGGTCCAGGGCAGCATCATGTCGTGGCTGGTACGCCAGGGTTCGGCACAGCCCGCCGTCCAGTACCCCGCGGAAACGGCCGACTTTTTCGGGCCGTCCTTCCCCGAAAGGGAGCGCTTGCTCGTCCTCTTCGGGCAGCCCGAGCGCCACCAGGACCGCCAGGACCGGCGCGCCAACCTCATCGACTGGCTCTACAACCTGGGCTACGAACCCGTACCCGCCACCATGGGCCCGCCCTACCGCGGCATCGAGGTCGACCCCAGCCCCGCCGCCGTCAACGTCGACTATGCGGGCCGCGAGTGGCGCGACTACCGCATCACCCAGCCCCAGAAAATGTCGCGCGTCTTCGGGCCGCTCACCCGCTTCAAATTCTACGAACGGCTCGACGACAACCGCAACTGGGCCATCGACTTCGAGCAGCCCCGCACTGCCGTGTGGGACTACTTCTGCCAGCACTACGCCGAGATGCAGGCCCACTACCAGTTCGATTTCATGCGCGGCGACATGTCCCACGTCCAGATGCGCCCCACCGGCGTGCCCGCCGCACCCGACGCCTTCTACGATCCCCTGGCGGCCGTCAAAGTGTACGTGCAGCAGTCGGTCCCCTATTTCGCCTACTTCGCCGAAAGCTTCCTGGCCGAACCCGACGAGATGGCCTACGGCGACGAAGTAGCCCACCTGGCGGCCAGCCAGGCCGATACCACCCTGGGCGACTTGCAGAGCATGGTAGTCGGCGAAGCGGAATTCATGGAGCAGTTCCAGCGCTACCTGGCCATCCAGGCCAACGGCCGGGTCGTTCCCAACTTCACCATCATGACCGGTGACAAAGACGACCCCCGCTTCGACAAATTCTACCTGCACGGCAACGAAGCCCGCCTGTTCCTGGGCCTGTTCCTCCCCGATACACCCTCCTACCAGGCCCTCGGCTTCGAGCAGCGCGACCCCCACCCCGTGCCCGCACCCAATGAGCACTACACCAAGCTCTACGTTTTCCACCTCGACGAAGGCCCCAAAGCCACCCACGGCCCCTACCAGTGGGGGCAAAATGGCCCGCTCTTCCACCGCCTGCTGCGCATCCGCCTGCTGGCCGACGAGCTGGCGCCAGCGCTGGCAGCCGCCACCACCCAGTGGCTCCTGCCGCCCGATCCGGCCGCAACGCACTGCACCGTCGCCTGGACCCAGGCCGAAAAGCCGCAGTACCTCTTCGTCGTCAACCTGCACCCCAGCCAGGCCGCTGACCCCCTCCACATCTCCGTTCCCGGAAGCGTGGCCGATCGGCAGGCCCGCTTGCTTTTTTCCAGTTTGACCGACCCCGCGTCGGAAGCAGCCGTCCCCCTGTTGGCAGGCACCTTCCCACTCGGCTCCCTGGCGGCTGGCGAATGCCGCTGCTACGTGATCGATTAGCGGTGAAATTGTAGCCCGTATTATCCCTTACGCTTTTAAAATTGAGCCACTCATGACCGTCCTGCGCCTTTACCAGATCGATGCTTTCCACCACCAGGTCTTGCGGGGCAACCCCGCGGCCGTCATGCCGCTGGCCCAGTGGCTGCCCGACGAGCTGCTGCAAGCCATCGCCCTGGAAAACAACCTTTCCGAAACGGCCTTCTTCCTCCCCGAACAAGACGGCGCCTTCCCCTTGCGCTGGTTCACCCCCGCCCAGGAGGTGCGCCTCTGCGGTCATGCTACCCTGGCTACGGCCCACGCCCTCTTTCAGGAAATCGGCATCACCCGCCCCCGCATCACCTTCCAGACCCTCAGCGGCAGCCTCCACGTGGAGCGGCTGGCTACCGGTTACCGCCTGGATTTCCCGGCCGACGCCGGCACCACAATTGCGCCCCCTCCCGGCCTGGCGGCAGCCCTTGGCACCGCCATCCAAACCACCATCGCCGGCAAGGACGACCTCCTCGTGATCGTGGCCCACCAGCAGCAGGTGGCCGACCTGGCTCCCGACCTCGCCTTCATTCAGCAACTGCCCTACCGGGGCCTCATCGTCTCCGCGCCCGGCACCGCCGTCGACTTCGTGTCGCGCTGTTTCTACCCGCGCTTTGGCATCGCCGAAGACCCCGTCACCGGGTCTGCCCACACCCTGCTCACGCCCTACTGGGCCAAAACCCTGGGCAAAAACCAGCTCGCGGCCCGGCAGATCAGCGCCCGCACCGGCATCCTCGCGTGCGAGTACCACGGCGACCGCGTCTGGCTCGACGGGCAGGCGGTGACCTATTTGCGGGGGGAGGTATTTTTGCCGGATTGATTTTTCTATCTTCGGCCCTTCACCAACCGGGCCACCATGCACCACCTCAGCTACATCCTCAACCACCTGGGCGAGAACCGCGAAGAATACTACGGCGCCGTGTCGCCGCCAATCATCCAGTCGAGCAATTTCGCCTACCAGCGGCTGGCCGACTTCCGCCAGGCTTTCGCCAGTGAGTTCGATTCCCATCTCTATACCCGCGGCAACAACCCCACGGTAAAGATGCTGCGCCAAAAGGTGGCCGCCCTCGAAGGCACCGAAGAAGCCCTGGTCTGTAGCAGCGGCAGCGGTGCCATTGCCGCCGCCATCATGAGCCAGGTTCGGCAGGGCGACCACGTCGTCTGCGTCAACGCCCCCTACTCCTGGACCAAAAACCTGCTCACCAGCTACCTGCCCCGCTTCGGCGTCACCACCACCTTCGTCGACGGTCGCTCCACCGCCGACATCGCCGCCGCCATCCAGCCCAACACCCGGGTCCTCTACCTCGAAAGCCCCAACACCCTCACTTTCGACTGCCAGGACCTCGCCGCCTGCGCCGCCATCGCCCGCGCCCACGGCCTCACCTCCATGATCGACAACAGCTACGCATCCCCTATTTTTCAGCAACCGGCACGCCTGGGTATCGACCTGGTCATCCACTCGGGCACCAAGTACCTCAACGGCCACAGCGACGTCGTCGTCGGGGTGATCTGCGGCAGCCGCGAAAAAATCGAACACATCTTCCACCACGAGTACATGACCCTGGGCCCCATCATCAGCCCCAGCGATGCCGCCCTCGTGCTGCGCGGCTTGCGCACCCTCGAACTGCGCCTCCACCGCAGCAATACCAGTGCCCTCGACCTGGCGCAGCGCCTGGAGGCCCACCCCAAAGTGCAGCAGGTGCTCCACCCCCTGCTCGACTCCTTCCCCCAGGTAGCGCTGGCCCGCCAGCAAATGTCGGGCGCCGGCGGCCTGTTCTCCGTGCATTTTGCCGCCAAAACCAAGGAAGAGATGGAGCGCTTCACCCACCGCCTGCTCGACAGCACCCGCTTCAGCATGGCCGTCAGCTGGGGTGGCCACGAGTCGCTGGCCCTGCCCACGGTAGCCTTCTACGGCATCCCCGGCCGCCCCGACAGCCCCCTGCCCTGGACCATGGTACGCCTCTACATCGGGCTCGAAGACCCCAACTGGCTGTGGGAAGGCCTGGAGGAGGCGCTGCAGGAATTGGATTAACCCCAAACGGGTTGGCGTGGGCGCATCCCCCAGGGCGTCGAATCTGAAAATATTTAATGCGTTGTCGCGATATTTATCCGAAATGGCGCATTTTAGCAAACCCATCCCCCGCCCACGCTAAAAAGCGTGGCAAGCTCTTCCCTTTCAAGGAAGAGCTTGCCACGCCCCTTCGGCGTGGGAGTCCAGACGCGCGATTTTTGCCGAGGCTAGTCGTAAATTTAACGCGGGCAGTTTAACTTGCAACTGGCCTGAGACTATTGCACTGTTCAAAAGCGCTGGAATGGCCGATGGCCGACTATTCACGGCTGTTAAAACCTCGCGAATACGCGCAGCACGCCTCCCTTCCTTTTCAAGGGAAGAGCTTGCCACGCTTTTTAGCGTGGGCGGGGGATGGGTTATCTAGAGGCCTGCCGCGATGATCAGCAAACCTAAAAAGCAAGCTCTTTCGCCGCGTGCCGCCAACGCTAAAGACGTGGCAGGTTGCTGCGCTGCGTCGCCCACGCTGAAGACGTGGCAGGCAACGCTGAAGACGTGGCAGGCGCGAGAACCAACTTTAGAAAAAAACGCTGTTGATTATATTAGCTGTTTCCCGATTCGACAGCCCTGGGCGCATCCCCTCCTCCCGTCGGGGTCGCTCCCTTGTGGGGTTCACTGCGTTCCGTGCTCGCGCACTGCTCACTTTGTTCGCACCCGCCAGGCAGCTTGCGCGGGGTACCTGCCAAATCTGGCCAATTCTCCTGTCCTCCACCTTTCGCACCCTGCCAATCTTGTGTATCTTCGCGCCTCGCTAGAAAATCGCGCGCGTATGCTCAGTAGATTGGTGCTTATTAATTCCTGTACGTATGATTTGGCCGAACTCGATTTCACCGAAGGGCACTCCATGCAATTGGTGGGGGGCAACAACGTGGGCAAAAGCTCCCTGATTTACGCCCTCAACTTCCTCTTTTTGGTCAACCGCAAATTGATGTCCTTCAGCGGTGGGCGGCCCGCGGATAAAAACACCATGGCCTACTACTTCAAGGAGCCGGAGCGGAGTTTCATCGTGTTCGAAATCAAGAAAAAAGGGCGTCGTTACTGCATCGTCGTCTACCGCGACGGCAATGGCGATTCGCGCTACGCCCGCATCCAGCACGGCTACCAACGCGACCTGTTCTTTCGGGAGGCAGGCGCTGAGCTGCAGCTCCTGAGCTGGACGCAGGTAAAAAAACAGCTGGTACAGCGCGACATCAAGATCAATGAGTTTCACCAGCAACAGGATGTGCTCGGACAAGTGTACCGCACCGGCCGCAACAACGACGCCGTGGTGTGGCTGACCAAGGACAGCAAAATTATCGGCGCCAGCAACAGTTTCAGCAAAGTCTACCGCTACCTCATCAACTCCAAACTGATCACCACGGATACCCTGCGCGATATCCTGCTGATTGCCGATAATCGCGACCGCGAGCAACTGAGCTACCAGCAATCCAACATGCAGCACGTGGAGCAACTGCGCCGCGAGAGTGACCGCCTGCAACGGCTGCGCGAAATTGAGGGCGAGTTCAAACACTTCCAGCAATTGCACCACAGCGTGCAGGCCCGCGAGCAGCGCCTGGGTTTTCTGGCCGCCACCTTCCGGTACCTGGATATTCAACAACGGGCCTTGCTGCGGGAACGGATCTACAAAAAAGAAGCGGAGGTGCTTACGCTGGAAGACAATTTCCAGGCCGGCAACGTAAAACTCGGCCAACTGCAACAAGAAAAGGGACAGGCCGACCTGCTGCTCCGGCAAACCCACGAACGCCTCCACAACTGGCAGCAACAGCAAAAGCACTTGTTGGCTTTGCCGCCGCGCAACCTCCTCCTCGAGAGCATCACCAACCTGGAGCAGGAAGTGGACAACCTGCAATTCCGTCTAAAATCCTACGAAGCGCCCGGGCAGCAGCAGCCGGCCCAGTTGGAAGCCCGTTGCCAACGCTTGCAACAGGACATCGACCGCCAGACCGCCGAGTTGCGCAATATCGACAACTGGCTCGTCTTCCACCTGGCCAAAGACGAAGCCGATCGCCTGCGGCTCAACGCGGTATTAAGCGAAAAGGTAGCCCGTCTGCCCAGGGAGGCCCTCCGCCAACCCATCAGCGATACCGCGGCCCTGGTGCGCCTCTTCGACGGCAGTTTCCAGCTGCCCGAAGATTTCGCGGTGGGAGAACTGGCCCGCCCCGAAGCCCTCGAGCAGGAACTCCAGGAACGACAGGCCGAACTCCTCCGCCTACAGGAACTGCTGGAAACGGCGCGCAACAAGGCCACCTACGAACAGCAATTGGCGAAAGCCAAAACCCGCCTGCAAACCACCACCAGCGACCTGCAGCAAGTGGATCAACTGCCGGAATTGGCAAAGCACATTAAGAAAGAGCAAGCCGAACAGCAAAAAACCGAGCTCCTCAACCAGGGGCTGCTGCGCAAAATCGCCCAGCAGCAGGAAACCCTCCAGCGCCAGCAAACGGGATTGCAGGTCCTGCGCGAAGACATCGAACGGTGGAAACGCGAAGAGCAACAGCTGGTCAATGCCCGCCGCAAACTGGAGGAAATGGCCCTGCCCCTGAGCGAACCAGCCGGAGCCGAAGCGGCCCCGGACGGCCAGCCCGACGCCGCCCTGCGCCTCTTCGCCGACCTAGAAAAAGAAGAACGCGCCTGGCGGGAAGAACGGCTGGAAAAAGACAAGCTCTTCAGCTTCCTGCGCAACAAAGCCCTCCTCGACCTGGCCGATGAACAGGCCTTCATGGCCCAACTGGAAGGCGAGTTCACCGCCATGGACGACAAGGAAAGCAGTATCCGCACCATCCTCAATAACATTGCGGTACAGTTTGCCAATCCGGCCGCCCATTTCCTGGAGAAATACCAGGAATTTCACCACTTCATCGAAAAATCTTTTAACCGCAGCCTCCGGGAGATCAACATCTCCAACATCGAGTCGCTGCGCGTGGAGCTGGCACCCAACCTGGTCTTGCAAAAAGAACTGCGCCAAATTTCCAACCTCCAGCTGCAAACCACGGGTTTGTTCCAGCAGCTGCCCGAGAATGACGAGGGCCTGGAAGTCCTGAAACGCTACCTCGAACAAGGCAAGGAAATTGATTTCGCCGACTTATTCAGCCTCCGCCTGCGGCTGCAGGTGGGTGGGGAAGAGAAATCGGTGGACCTGGCCAAACAGGTCGAAAGCGATGGCACCGACCGCATGTTGCGGCTCGTCATCGTCATGCAGGTCATCAGCCGGCTGGCCGAACTGTCTGCCGACAACAAGATCGTGCTGTTCATCGATGAGATTGCCACCATCGATGGCAAAAACCGGCCCCAACTGGTGCGCTTCTGCCAGGACCACCACTTCTATCCCATCTTTGCCGCGCCCAATATCGTGGATGGTTTTGACCGCTACGTTTTCATCAACCGGAATGCCGAAGGGCGGCTTATCATTGATCAGCAAAAACACTACATGGATGCTCAGCAACAGTGATCTGCAATGGGATGAAAGCGCAGCGCAGCAAGTGGTCTTCTATCACCAAAGACTCGCGAACCATGATTTATAAGGCAGAGCCCGACAAGGTCCTCCGCTTTGTCCAAGACAACTTCAACCTGCTCAGGGAGTTGTACCGCCTGCAACTGCGCGACAGCATCGTGTCGCAGGATGCCTTCCAGGCGCTCACCACCTACCAGGGCGAAGTGATCAAGAAGCGCTTGTTCGACTACAAGCTGCTCACAGAACGCAATGGCGATTACCGGCTCACCGAAGCCGTGCGGCAGTTCCTGGGCTTTTTGCTCAACGAGTTCAAACCCCTCTTGCCCGCGCAACTGCGGCGGTACCAGATTTCGCTGGGCGACCTCTTCGGCTTACTGCAAACGACGCCCGCCAGCCAGGAAGACCTGCTGCTGGAACGGCAGGAACACCTCTACGACGAAATCCTCAGCTTCCTGGACAACGTAGCGGGCAATACCAGCCAGCTGCTGCGCAAGACCCAGCGCCTGAAGAGCAACAAACGCCAACTGAGCTATCCCGAGCGGGTGCACCAGGCGCGCCACCTCATCGAGCATTACATCCAGCCCCTGAACCAAATTCTGAATCACCAAAACGAAAATTCCATTACCCGCCTGCTGTGGCGCATGGGGGAACGCATGATCCTCGAAAAGATCGCGACCCACTCGCCCGCCATCCAGGAGCGCTACGAGCAACTCGACGACCTGCTGCGCAGCGCCAACGAGCACCTGTTGCGGCAGTCGCGCATCATTACCCGCGAGCTGTTGCCCTTGCTGGAACGCTTACAGCGGGAAAGCGAAGTCCTCAATGGTTGGTTGTTTTTTCTGGAAAGCCCCCTGCTGCGCCCCGTACCCGATTTTACCAAGCCCAGTCGCTACCCCACTTTCTCGGACCAGACGGAATCGGAAGTCCGTTTCTTCCTCGAACAGTTTGCCAACCGCCAGGAAGGTATTCTCATCTCCGTAGCCGGAGCAGCGACCGAAAACAGCCTGCCCCGGTTTTTCGACAGCCGCACCTACGCGCGCCGGCTCCAGGCCGCGTTGCCCGTAGCCAATTATTTCCAGTGGTGCATCGATACCCTGCAACAGTACGAAAGCCAGCTGGACGCGCAGCATTTTATCCAGCTCGCCAGCCTGGTTTTTGACGAAACCGCCAACTACACCCTCCTTTTTTCCGAATCCCGGGTTCGCCTGCAACTCGCTGGCATCACCTACCTGGCGCCCGTCATTGAGGTAAAACCCGTACAGTCTTAATTTACTATGAACTACCCCAAGGAACATTTCCAGATTGTGGAGGCCCTCTTGCGCGAGGGGCGCTTCCTCATTGAAGGGGAAGCGGCTTTCGCTACCCTCAAGGAAAACCGCGCTTTTTACCAGGAATTTTTTAAGCTGTCCTTCCAACTGGATTTGGAACTCACGGCCGACTACGCCCTGCTCAAGAGCAGTCGCAACAACGACGCGCTGGCCCGGGATATTTGTGTTTTCCTCGGCATCCTCTGCTACGAAATCGATCGCGAAGGCCACAACCTCATGGAGCGCCTCCAGTTTGCCGTCTTCTCCGTGGAGGAGATCGAACAAAAGCTGGCCTTGTCGTCGTTCTTCGAGATCATTGAGGCTACCCCCGGCTTAAAAGACGAGCCGACGCGGCGCAAATTCTACAACCAGATGGCGCGGCGCCAGTTGATCATCAAACAAGGCGAAGATGCCTTCCGCTTTACACCGGCCCACCGCTACTTTCTGGAATATGCGCGCTCGTTTAGCCGCTTGATTATTCGCGAAGAGGAAGAGTAAGCAAGCGCTAACAGTTCGGGTGCACCACCGGCAGGTGAATCGCCAGCCCGCCCTCGGAGGTCTCCTTGTATTTGCCGTTCATGTCCTTGGCCGTCTCCCACATCGTATTGACGATCATATCGAAGTTGACCAGGGCCTCGTCGGGGTCGCGAACCAGGGCCAGGTTGGCCGCGGTGATGGCCTTCATGGCGCCCATGGCGTTGCGTTCGATGCAGGGAATCTGCACCAGCCCACCGGCCGGGTCGCAGGTGAGGCCCAGGTGGTGTTCCATGGCTATTTCTGCCGCCACGAGTACCTGCTTGGGGCTACCCCCTAAAACCGCGGCGAGTCCGCCGGCCGCCATGGCCGCCGACACGCCGATCTCGGCCTGGCACCCGCCCATGGCCGCCGAAATGGTGGCTCCTTTTTTGAAGAGGCAGCCAATTTCGCCAGCCGTATAAAAGAACGTGCGCAGCGCCGTTTTGTGGGCGCCTTCGCAAAAGCAGAGGTAGTACAGTATAACGGCCGGAATTACCCCGGCAGCCCCGTTGGTGGGCGAGGTGACTACCCTGCCCATGGCGGCATTCTCCTCGTTGACGGCCAGCGCAAAGCAACTGACCCACTTGTTGATATTGGTAAAATGATGGGGCTGCTGGCGGATCGCTTCCAACCAGCTATCGATTTCCATCGGCAGGCAATCCCCCAGCAACTGGTCGTGGATGGCCTTGGCCCGGCGGCGAACCTGCAACCCACCAGGAAGGATTCCGGGAATCGAGCAACCCTTTTGCACGCAGGCTACCATCGTATTAAAAATGGCGTGAATGTCGCGGGTAATTTCCTCGGCTGGCCGGAAAGCCAGCTCGTTTTGTGCCACTATTTCGGCTATTGAGCAGTCGTTGGCGGCACAGTAGGCCAACAACTCGGCGCCGGTATCGATGGGAAAAGGCAGGCAAATTTGTTCCTCAGCCTCGGGGTACACGCCCTGGCGGCTGATAAACCCACCACCCAGCGACAGAAAGGTTTCCGCCACTTCTTTGCCATCTGCCAGGAAGGCCTTAAAGGTGAGCGTATTGGGATGCTCCACGGGTACGTTGAGGTGAAAGATAATATCTCGCTGCCGCAAAAAAGGCACCCGTTGCCTGCCAATAGGAATCGTTCCGGTACGGGCAACGTCGGCTATGTAATCAGCAATTTTTTCGGTGGCAATGGTCTTGGGATCCCAGCCCATGAGCCCCAGCATCACGGCCAGGTCGGTGGCGTGGCCCCGCCCGGTCTGCGAGAGGGAGCGGTACAGGTGAATTTCCACCCGTTCGGTCGGCCGGCCCGTCAGTTGGCGGGCAAACTGCGCGGCTGCCACCCAGGGCCCTAAGGTGTGGGAGCTGGAAGGCCCTACGCCTATTTTGAAAATATCGAAAATGCTTAATCGCTCCATAGCTGATAACTTGGGCTGGCGCTTTTCTCCAGCCCGGCAAAGGTAGAAAATCCAGCTGCTGTTATCCTAATAATATTTTGCAGATAAGCTTGCTTGTGCAAATGATTTGCTGAAAAGGGAAAGTAATTGGTGAATATTCTGATTTGCGGCCATCACTTCCGATTTCCCACCTCCGATTTCCGATTTCGAGTCACCTTTACACGGCCCTATTTCCCACTTCCCACCTCCGATTTCCGACTTCGAGTTGGTTCTCGCGCCTGCCACGTCTTCAGCGCATTCGCGTCAACTTAATTAATCATAATATAACAAGTCAAAAAAATGACTAC